>JAJDUU010000023.1 GCA_022826485.1 Chloroflexota bacterium
TTCCCGATGGATCAGCTCGTAGCGGTCGAACCAGAGCCAGCCGTGCTTTTCGCCGCGTCGCCGGTCAGGTCCTCGAGAAAGTCGGCGTCGTATTGCCATCGTGAAATCTCCGCCGTTTCCCGCATCTCGCCCGTGGCGGTCCGATCCAGCATCTCCGCGGTGGATATCTCGTAGCGCAGCTCGAACCGCGCGATGCGGCGCCGCAGCGTGCGCACGACGTCGCTACGCCGCTGGACCTTCAGATGCGGCGGAAAGAGAGACTGCGAGCCGTTTTTTGTGGCCATAGCGATGCCGGGACCTTGTGCCTCGTCCCCATCAGGATGCGCCCGCCCAGTCCCGACCGCAAGTTTCAGATGCCCACGAGACCCTCGTACATCGCCAGCGGGCACAATTCACGAAGGCCATGCTGGCCGCGACCCGACTTGACGACCACGGAAGGCGCACCGCGTGATTTCGCTCATCCTGGACACCGATCTCGGCGACGACGTGGACGACGTCTTTGCCCTAGCCTACGCGGCGCGCCACCCGTGCATCAGTCTCCGCGCCGTGACCACCGTGCTGGGCGACACGCGTTGGCGGGCGGCGCTGACGCTGCGGTTACTGGAAGAAATGGGCGTCGACAACGTGCCGGTCGCGGCCGGCGCGGCAGGCGGCGAAGTCAATACCGTGACCCTGTCGGGCGACGTGGTAGTGCCACCGGGCGCCGACGATCCGCGTTGCGACTCCCGCTCGGCCACCGACCTGATGGCCGACGTGATTGCCGCGGCCCCGCCGCCCGTCTGGCTGGCGACCATTGGTCCGGCCACGAACGCGGCAATCCTCATGGCCGAGCGGCCGGATATCGCCGACGGCCTGGCCGGCATCGTGATGATGGGCGGACGACACGAACCGGCGTTCCCGCGCGAGCACAACTTCGGCACCAATCCCGAGGCCGCGGCCGCCGTCTGCAACAGTGGCGCGAATGTCCTGGTGGGCGACTACGTGGTGACCTGCCAGGCCCGGCTGCGGCGCGACGATCTGCCCCGCGTGCGACAGGCGCCAGGCGTCGGCGACTCGCTGGCGCTCATGCTGGAGACGTACTTCGGCCGCCGCGAACGCGACTGGACCTCCATGTACGACCCGGCCGCGCTCACCCTGGCGCTGGACGAGACCTTCCTGTCGCTCAATCCAATCCCGATGCGTGCGGACGTCGTTGACGGACAGGTTCACTTTGCCTCTGCCGACGAGTCTTCGAACCTGCGGCTGGCCGGCTCGATCGATACGGCTGCCTTTCACGAGGAGCTGCTCAGCGTGATCGAACGGCCCGCGTGAGCCTGCCGGCCAACCCGGACCTGCCCCCCGACGGTCCGCACCTGCAACTGGTCAAGTCGGCGCAGAACGTCCTGGCTCGTGATCCGCGCGTCAAGGCGCTCTGGGCCGGCGGCAGCCTGGCCGATGGCGGCGCCGATCGCTGGTCGGACGTGGACTTGCGGCTGGCCGTTGCCGACGAGGACCGGCCGCCCTTCATGGCCGAGATTGAGGACACGCTGAACGCCATTCATCCCGTTCTTGGCTGGCGCATGCGGTTGATGCGGGGAGACGATCTGGTGGTTGTCACCTTCGAAGGCCCGCTGCGCGCGGATTTCGTCGTTACGTCGCCGGTTGACCTCGAACGGCATCGCTACGAACCCGTCGCTCCGCTCTTCGATCCCGAGGGCCTCGGCGCTCGGCTTCAGCAGGTTCCGTATCGGCCTCGGCGTCGAACTCCTCAGGAACTGCTCGAACGGGAAGCCGCACAGGTTCCGGCGGAGGCCGGTCGCCTGCAACGCGCCATCGAGCAGTCCTCCATCGTGGCCGCCGTGCAAGCGCAGGCCAACCTGCTGGAATCGGCCCAGCGCCTCTTGCTCCTGTTACGCGACCCCCAGGCCGCCGGCCTTCTGGGACCCAAGCACGCGGCGGACGCGCTGACAGCCGCTGACATTGAGCCGTTGCTTGCACCGCTGACCGCCTGGAGCGGCGGCTGGCCCGACCCTGCGTTGGACTCCATCGAACCCACGCTCGCCGTCGTGCGGCCTCTGGCTGCCCGGGCCGAATCCCGCTACGGCATTGCCGTGCCCCTGCAGCCATCGCCGCCAGACCCCGATTCCGACGCGCGTCCGGCCGCGCAGGTCGTCGCAGCCGGCTGCTCGCTGCTGGTCCACGCCATGGTGGGCGCGACCTACTACAACCGCGGCATGTACACCGGCCTGCTCTGGGGCTACGCCGGGGCGGCGCGCTTCGTCGCCGAACTGGCTCACGTGGCCGCTCACGGCGAGGCGCCGGTTCCAGCCAACGCGCCGGACTGCCTGCCGCCAGAGGACGCATCGGTCATCGCGTCCGCGCTTCGTCCGCTGCGGCAGGGGGGTGTGTTGGGCGTGCGCCGCGTGGCGACAGCGGTTGCGGCGGCCTACAGCCGCTACCTCGAGCGCGCCTGCGCCCGGCTGGACCTGGAGTACCCGCAACGCCTGGACTCGGCCGTCACTGCCTATCTCCGGCGCGAAGGCGTGTTTGTCCCCGAAGCCGCTTAATCCCACCCGCTGGTGGCTCGCGTCGGGCACAATGGACGCCCCCTGACTTGCACCAGAAGGCCGGCCCGTGAGGATCTCGCAGCGTGTTCAAGATTTGGCGGAATCGGGAACGATCGCCGTCAGCAACAAGGTCGCCGCCCTGCGCGCTCAAGGCGTGGACGTCATCAGCCTGGGCGCCGGTGAGCCCGATTTCGACACGCCTGACCACATCAAGCAGGCCGCCGACGACGCGCTGGGCCGCGGCGAGACCAAGTACGCCAAGCCGGCCTCCGGCGTGCCCGAGCTCAAGCAGGCCGTCTGCAACAAGCTGGCGCGCGAAAACGGCCTGACCTACACGCCCGACCAGGTCATCGCCAGCGTGGGCGGCAAGGAAGGCCTCTACCTGGCCTTTGCCACCCTGCTGGACCCGGGCGACGAGGTCATCATCCCCGCGCCCTACTGGGTGTCCTACCCCGAGCAGGTCAAGCTCTGCGGCGGCGTTCCGGTCATCGTCAACGCCGGCGCCGACCAGGACTTC
>JAJDUU010000026.1 GCA_022826485.1 Chloroflexota bacterium
GGACCACACTCCACTCTCTTCCCCTGGGGAGACGGCGCCGGACGACCTTCCGCGCCTGCGACACGAGTCCGCCACGACGGTGACGGGGTTGCCATCATGCGCGTCGGCAATGGCGTCCCCGCAACCCAACCTTCTCCCCAAGGGAGAAGGAGCCGGACCACATCCCACCCTTTTCCCCTGGGGAGAAGGAGCCGGACCACACTCCACTCTCTTCCCCTGGGGAGACGGCGCCGGACGACCTTCCGCGCCTGCGACACGAGTCCGCCACGACGGTGACGGGGTTGCCATCATGCGCGTCGGCAATGGCGTCCCCTCATCCCAACCTTCTCCCCAAGGGAGAAGGAGCCGGAGCACACTCCACCCTTTTCCCCTGGGGAGAAGGAGCCGGACGACCTTCCGCGCCTGCGACACGAGTCCGCCACGAGTGTTCAGCCTTCGCTGGCGGGCCGGGTGCGACGGTCCGGTCCCCTCTCCTTGTGGGAGAGGGTTAGGGTGAGGGTGAAGTAGCAAGGGGCCACGCCCCAGCAACCGGCGGCGGCAAGCAGTACCCAAAAGGACTCCTCGATGTCTGAAACGCCCAGGGACGGATTCACGGACCGGTGGCTGCGGGCGCCGGCGGACTACCGCTGCGATTTGGACCGGTGCCAGCCGTCGGATGCGATCAGCGCCAGCGCCGTCCGGGGCCGCTGGCGCACGGTGTCCTACACCGCCGGCGACCTCGCCGGGACGCTGCTGATCGCCGGCCCGGAGACCGACGCGCCGCCGATCAGCTATCCGCTGAACGCACGGGGCTGGCACGCCATTTCCATCGGGTCGTACACGTTTCCGGACGCCACCATCCGGCTGGCGGTGCGACTGAGCGGCGACTCGGCGTTTTCCATTCTCCAGGTGCCGGAACTGGAGCCCGGCTGGACCACGCACTCGGCCGACAACGAAGAATTCACCGAGTTGTTCTGGACGGTCGCGGACCTGACGGATAAGCAGCTCGAAATCCGCCAGATCAACTGGCGGGTGACGCCGGGCGATGCGCCGGGCGCGGTGCAGGGCTCCGACGCGACCATTGCTTATGTCAAGCTAGTGCCGCTCGCCGACGACGAGGTCCGCGCGCTCCAGCATGACCGCGACGACGCCAGCCGCCGGCGCCTCTTCGCGCATAACGATGCGCACGGGCCGCACTGGTCGTACCGGCTCACCGAAGCCGACGAGATTCGCCGCGAGCTGGAGCCGTACCGCGATTCGGACTTCGGCCGCGTCTACTGGGAATTCGCCGCGGGCGACCGCACCAACTACCTCAGCGCCATCGGTCAGCCGGCGACGTGCGACACAGCGCAGGACTTTGGACGCCAGGGCGACCGTTTCGTGGCGGAAAGCTGGCGCATCTTTCGCGAGAAGGGCATCGACCCGCTGCGCATCGCCGTGGAGCACGCGCACGACGTGGGCCTAGAGCTGCACGCCAGCTACCGGGTCGCGGGGTTCCACGAGCCGCCGCCGCTGCCGGACCTGCACGACGCCTCGTACATGGCCGCCCATCCCGAGCAGCGCGGCATGGACCGGCAGGGCCGCCCGACGCCGCGCATCTCCTACAGCCACCCCGCGGCGCGCGCTTTCGTGCTCAGCCTGTTTCGGGAGATCGCCGCCTACGGCGTCGACGGGGTGTGCCTGTTCTACAACCGGCGCATGCCGGTGCTGGAGTACGAGACGCCACTGGTGGAAGGGTTCCGGCAACGGTATGGGCAGGACCCGCGCGAGCTCGATCCACGCGATCCCCGCTGGCTGGCCTATCGCGCCGAAACGCTGACGCAGTTCATGCGCGAGCTGCGGGCGACGCTCGACGAGGAGGCGGCCCGGCTGGGTCGCACGACCCGAATCGCCGTGTCGGCCATCGTGACGGGATTCGAGGACGAAAACCTGTTCTACGGCATCGACGCGCCCACCTGGGTGCGCGAGGGCCTGGTGGACACGCTGATTCCCTACTCGTCGCATCCGGCGTGGGGCAGCGTGCAGCAGTCGTGGACGGACCCGTCCGACATCGAGCCGTGGGTGAGCCTGACCAAGGGCACCGGCACGCGTCTGGCGCCCAACGTGATGCCGCGCGGGCTGGCCTCGGCCGACTACCGGCGGCGGGCCGGAGGGCTCTACGACGCCGGCGTGGAGAACCTGTACTTCTGGGACACGAGCCCCTACAAGCCGGGGTCCTGGGAGGGGCTGCGGCGCCTGGGCCATGTCGACGAGATTCGCGCCTGGCGCGCGTCCGGCGAGCCGGAGCTGGCGCCAGCCACCAACCGCATCCGCGACCTGGACGGCTGGAGCTTCGAGACCTACGGGACGGGGGAGTAGGCAAGGCTACCCAAAGTAACTCCGGCTGCCGCCTATGGCCGAACTATCCAACCTGTCATTTCGAGCGGAGCGAGAAATCTAAGGGTAGAGGAGATGGCGCAGCGTCCTTAGATTCCTCACGTTCGTTCGGAATGACATTTGGCGGAGTTCGGAGCGACAAGAAACGGGGCGATGAGGCTTTGAACGCTTGCCCGACGGCCCAGCCGCGCCTACAGCATCTCGGTCCAGGGGTCGAGCGCGGGGTACATGTAGACGCAGTGCAGCGTCTCGCCGTCGCCGGTGCGGAAGCCGTGTGGGGTCCATGCCGGCGCGAGGAGAAAGTCGCCGGCCGCCACCTGGTGCTCCTCGTCGCGAATCAGCAGCGTGCCCGTGCCTGCGACGACGTAGAAACCTTCCTCGATGCGGTGACGGTGCACCGGCAGCTCGCTGTTGGGGCGCAGGAGGAAGGCGCCCGCGGTGAGCGCGCCCGACTCGGCTTCGGCGTTGAGCGCCTCGCAGGCCTCGAGTCCGGGCATGTCGGTCGGAGCGAGAGGCTTGGATTCCGCGCGTACGATGGTCATTGGTGTCTCCACGGGCTACTGCCCGGATACGATAACCGGCCTGCCGGAGGCCCTTTGCTAGACTCCCCGCGGCTGCCGCGGAACGCTGGCCGCACGGCGCAACGGCGCCAACGCGTGAGACGCATCTGCTGAACACTCGCACGTCCTCCCTTCGAGAACAGTCGCTCTACCTCGCCAGCGACGTGCCAAGCGTCCGACCCGACGCGGCGGTCGTCCCGTGGCGAGTGTCACCAGAGCCCTTCCCGCTGCGGCCGGATACCGTGGAACGACTGCGCGTGCTGGGGCACGACCTGCTGGCGTTCTATCAGGCGGTCAATCGCCTGTATCTGAGCGCCGCGCGCGGGAAACAGCCGCCGTGGGTCCTGCGCCTGCTCAACCAGGGCAAGCCGGAGCGCGTCCGCGAGCTGGGCCAGTTGCGCCGAATGCGGTCGCAGCTGCCGCGCATCATCCGGCCCGACCTGATGGCGGGCGACGACGGCACGCTGCGCGCGACGGAGCTGGACTCCGTGCCCGGCGGATTCGGCACGCTGGCGGCGCTCACCCGGCGCTACGCCCACCTGGGATTCGATCCGGTCGGCGGTTCCGAGGGCATTCCGCAGGCGCTGGCGGCCATGTTCCGCGAGGTGGCCGAGGGCGACGATCCGACCGTGGCCATCGTGGTGGCGGACGAGTCCGAGGACTATCGCCCCGAGATGATCTCGATTGCCGACGACCTGCGGGCGCTGGGACTCGACGCGCACGCGGTGCATCCGCGGGACCTCTCCCTGGAAGGCGACGCGCTGTGCTTCGGCGACGACGCGCGGCGGGTGGACGTGGTGTATCGCTTCCTGGAGCTGCACGACCTGCCAAACATTCCCAAGATCGATTTGCTGATCTACGCGATGAAGCAGCGGCTGGCCGTGGTCACGCCGCCGTTCAAGGCCCATCTGGAAGAGAAGCTGCTGATGGCGCTCTTTCGGCACGCGGCCTTGCATGACTTCTGGCGCGGTGAGCTGGGCAGGGACGTGATGGACCGCCTGGGCGAATCCCTGGCGCCAACCTGGGTGCTCGATCCGGCGCCCCTGCCCCCGTTCGCCGCGGTCGATCCGGCATTGGTGACGGCGGGCCGGCAGGTGCGGACGTGGGACGAGCTGTCGGAGTTGACCCAGCGGCAGCGGCGGCTGGTGATCAAGCCGTCGGGATTCTCGGAGCTGGCCTGGGGCGCGCGCGGGGTCACCGTGGGACACGACGTATCCGCCGATGATTGGGGACGGGCCGTGCGGCAAGCGCTGGAGAACTTCCCCAACAGCCCCTACGTCATCCAGCCCTACCACGAGAGCCGCCGGGTGCGGGTGCCCTATTTCGATTTCGAGGCGGATGAGGTGCGGGAGATGAACGGACGCACGCGCATTTCGCCCTTCTACATCGTGGCGAATGACGACGTGACGCTGGCCGGGGTGCTGGTGACGGTGGTGCCGGCGGCGAACAAGGTGATCCATGGCACGCCGCAGTCGGTGCTGGCGCCGGCGGTGGCGTCGGAGGAGGCGGTCGTTTAGCCGCCTCGGTCATGCCCGCCCCGAGTCGGCTGCACGGTCAGATTGTCGATGCTTCATTCCCGGCGCCTGGGTCGAGCGCTCTAGATTTCTCGCTTCGCTCGAAATGACATCTCGGGGGCCGCGGAGTGATGCCTTGGGCGCGAACCGGGCGCCCACAAGGGGCGCCCCTACACGGAGTCCTCTGCACCGCCGCGGTGGCGGGCGATGGCGGCGTCGACGAGGTGGCTTGCGGCTTCGGGGCCGTCATTTAGCAGTACGTTGTAGAGTCCCGCCGCCCGCAGTTCGCGCCAGAGCCGTTCGCGCGACCCGAAGCCGGACACCGTACGGCGCACGCGCTCGCGCCAATGCACGTAGTGCTCCAGATGCTGCTCGATTTCCGGCCCGAGCTCGTCGTCGAGGCGCTCGCGCAGCGCCGACGTGAACGCCGGACTGCGTCCGCCGGTGCTGACGGCCACGGCCACCGGGCCTCGGCGTACGTAGCCGACGGCGAAGACATCGCAAGCGTCGGGATCGTCCACGACGTTGACGATCGCGCCGCGACCGCGCGCGTCCTCGGCGATGGCTCGATCGCGCGTGCGGTCGCCGGTGGCGATGATCACCAGCCCATGGCCATCAAGGTGCGTCGGATCGTAGGGCGCGTGGCGCAGCTCGACTTGCTCCGCGTCCGCGAGCGCCTGGAGGCCGTCGTCGACGGCTGATTCCGGATCGACGAGCACCGTTGGCTGGATGCCGAAATCGACGAGGTAGGCGGCCTTGTCGGCTGCCGCCGGGCCGCCGCCCACGATGAGCGCCGTACGCCCCTGCATGTTGAGGACGACGGGCAGGTAGGCGCGTTCGCTCACGGTCGCACCCGGTGCGGACACTCTTGCGAGGCTGGTGGCCATCCCGCTCCCAAGCGCCGGATCACCCTCACCCTAACCCTCTCCCATCGAGGGAGAGGGGACCGGACCCGCTATCCGATTGCCGGAGGAAGGGCTGCGCAAGGGTCGTCGACCGGGCGCGATCGCCGCAGACGCAGCGCAGACCATGCGTTGATCCTTCGGTTGTCGGGGCCTTGCTACCGTCACCCGATGCCTGCCAGCGAGCGCGTCGCGCCCGAGCCCGCCAGTCTACGCACTCGGGGCTTCGCGACCTTTGCGCTGGTCGCGGCGCTGGGCGTGGCGGGGTGGCTGCCGACGTCGTACTTCATGTCGCTGCTGGTGCGCGAGCAGCTTGGGGGCGGCATCGCGGGGGCGGCGCTGGTGATCGGCACGATGCACTTGGCGCGCTCGATCGGGGCCACAGTCACGGGACGCTGGGTCACGCGGCTCGAAAGCCGCGGCGTGTATGCCCTGGGACTCGCCGGCATGACGGCCCTGATGGTGGTGCTGGTCGTCACGCCGGACGTCGGCTGGGTGATCGTGGCCGCCCCGGTCGCGGGTCTGGCGATGGCCTTTTTCTGGACAGGGCTGCAGACCTACCTCATCGAGATTGCGCCGGAGTCCCGGCGCGGGGCCGCAGTCGGCCTCATCGGCTTCGTCGTGGTCCTGGTTCCCGGCATCGCGGGCGTGGCCCAGGGATTCGTGGCGGATGCGTTTGGCTTTCGCGTGTTTGCCATCGGCGCGGGAACGGCGCTGGCAGCCGCGCTGGCGCTCACGCTCGGGGTCTTGCCGCGGCCACCGGCTGTCCGGACGCGGCGGTTGGCCGCCGGAATCAGCTTCGTCCGGCTGGTGCGATTCCGGGGTGTGGCGGCCGTCGTGGTCGTGCGGATTGCGTCGACGGTTGCCTATGCGGCGATGATCTTGCTGGCGGGGCCGCGACTGGTGGAGGTCGGCGGCGACCTGCGCGCGGTCGGCGCCATGACGCTGGTCGCGTCGGTGGGCGGCGCGGTGGCGCAACTGGCGATCGGACGGCTTTCGGATCGGTTCAGCCGGCGCGCCGTGCTGGCCGCAATCCTGGCGCTGGCCGTGCCGGCCACGGCCGCGTTTGGATTCGTCGACAGCGTGCCCGGACTGCTGGTCGTCGCCACCGTCTGGGCGGTGGCGATGTGGGGCATCAACACCATGGCGGTGAGCCTGTGCGGCGACGTCGCGCCGTCGGGCTCGCTGAGCCGCGTGATGGTGCTGGATGGGACTGCCTATTCCATTGGGGCGGTGATAGGAGCGGCCGTGGTGTTTGCAACCGCGGCAACGGATCTGGTTACGGCGTTCTATGTGGGCGCAGCGGCGATGGTGGTTGGGCTGGCCGCGCTGCCGTTGGCGGCAGCAGCACAGACGCCTGCCGAGGACGAGACCTAGTAGGGCGGCTGCGTCTCCGGGTGGCGGCGCATGAAGTTGGCCTGCTGGACGCCGATATTCTCTTGGAGTTGGATGGACAGGCCACCGTCGACGACGAGGGCGTGGCCGGTGACGAACGAGGCGTCATCGGAGCATAGGAAGGACACGGCCGAAGCGATTTCCTCCGGCTTGCCGGTGCGGCGCAGCGGGTACTGATCGGCGAAGAGCTTCAGCCCTTCGGGGTTGTCGTCCCACATCACGCGCTGGATGTTCTCGGTGACCATGTGTCCCGGGCAGATAGCGTTGACGCGGATGTTGTCAGGGCCGTGCTGGATGGCCATCTGCTTGGTGACGCCGATAGCGGCGGACTTGCCGGCTTCGTAGACCAGGTAGTCCTTGGCCATCAGCAGGCCGTGGACGGAGGCGATGTTGACGATGTGGCCGCCGCCGACGCGGCGCATCTCCGGCACGGCGTACTTGGCGCCCAGGAACAGGGCCTTGACTAGGAGCGACATGCCGAAGTCCCATTGCTCTTCGGTGACTTCTTCCACGCCGCCCGGCAGCGCTTCCATCGCGGGAAAGGCGTTGTTGACCAGGATGTCCAGGCGGCCCCAGCGATCGACGGCGTCCTGGATCATTTCCCGAATGTCGTCATGGCGGGACACGTCGGAGTGGATCGCGGCGGCGGTGCCGCCGGCGGCCTCGATTTGGGCGACGTTCGAGGCCGATAGCTCGTCGGCGATGTCCGCGATGAGCACGCGCTCGCCGTCCGCGGCCAGGCGGCGGGCGATGGCGCCGCCGATGCCGGTGGCGCCCCCGGTCACGATTGCTACACGAGGTTCAGCCATGGTCATGGTCATGCTCCTGGGGAAGGTCTAGTCAACTCCTCGTATTGGGCAATTTCGCGGCGTACCAACGGGGTGCCGGCCAGCCCGACTGGGGTCGGCCGGATTGACCCCCATCCTAACCTTCCCCCTTTCAGGTGGAAGGGACCGAATCAGAGCTCAGACCTTGCCTTTCATTTGGACGCTTGCCTAAACGTGGAAGGGTGAGTCTGAGACCCGCCCTCCCCAACCTCCGGGCGCGCCTCTTGGTTTGGCCGGACTGGATTCCGGCTTCCGCCGGAATGACGAATGGGCAAGGTGGCGAAAAGGGACCGGACCGGAGGTCTTCTAGCCGACGGCTGCCGGCTGCTGGGGGCGTGCAACGTCGGTGCCGTTGGCCCGTGCGTTGCCGGATTCGAGGCCCAGCACGCGGCTGAGAAATATGCCCGTGTAGCTGTCGGGGTCGGCGGCAACTTCTTCCGGAGTGCCGGCCACGACCAGCTCACCGCCGCCGTCGCCGCCTTCCGGGCCCAGGTCGATGATCCAGTCGGCGCTCTTGACGACGTCCAGGTTGTGCTCGATCACGACAATCGTGTTGCCGGCGTCGACCAGGCGCTGGAGCACGGCGATCAGCCGCCGCGTATCGGCGAAGTGCAGGCCGGTGGTGGGCTCGTCGAGGATGTAGAGCGTGCGGCCGGTGGCGCGCTTGGCAAGCTCGGAAGAGAGCTTGACGCGCTGGGCTTCGCCGCCCGAGAGCGTGGTCGCCGGCTGCCCCACGCGGATATAGCCGAGCCCAACGTCCACCAGGGTGCCCAGCTTGCGCTCGATGGCGGGGATGTTGGCGAAGAACTCGTGCGCGTCCTGCACGGTCATGTCCAGCACCTCGGCGATGTTCTTGCCCTTGTAGCGGATCTCCAGCGCCTCACGGTTGTAGCGCGCGCCGTGGCAGACCTCGCAGGTGACGTAAACGTCGGGCAAGAACTGCATCTCGATCTTGTTGAGGCCCTGGCCCTGGCAGGCCTCGCAGCGCCCACCCTTGACGTTGAATGAGAAGCGCCCCGGCTTGTAGCCGCGCGCGCGCGCTTCGGGCACCGCCGCGAACAGCTCGCGGATCGGCGTGAAGGCGGCGGTGTAGGTGGCCGGATTCGAGCGCGGCGTGCGGCCGATGGGCGACTGGTCGATCTCGATCACCTTGTCCAGCGCCTCGGCGTTGCGGATGCGGCGGTGAGGACCGGGAAGCTCCCGGCTGCCCCAGATTCGCTGCGCCAGGGCGCGGTAGAGCACGTCGGTGATCAGGGTGCTCTTGCCCGAACCGGAAACGCCCGTGACGCAGACGAACGTGCCGAGCGGGATGCCGACGGTGAGCCCCTTGAGGTTGTTGGCGCTGGCGCCTTCGACGTAGACCGTCTGGCCGTTGCCGGAACGCCGGGAGGGAGGGACCGGAATCGACTCCCGCCCGGCGAGATAGGCGCCTGTGAGCGATTGCTCCGACCGCTCGATGCTGGCGACGGGCCCGTCGGCGATCACCTCGCCGCCGTGCTCGCCGGCGCCGGGTCCGAAGTCGACCACCCAATCCGCCGAGCGGATGGTCTCTTCGTCGTGCTCGACCACGAGCACAGTGTTGCCCAGATCGCGCAGCCCCAGCAGCGTCTGCACCAGCCGGCGGTTGTCGCGCTGGTGCAGGCCGATGCTCGGCTCGTCGAGGATGTAGAGCACGCCGACGAGGCTGGAGCCGATCTGGGTGGCCAGCCGGATGCGCTGCGCCTCACCGCCCGAGAGCGTGTCCGCCGCGCGGTCCAGGGTTAGGTACTCCAGGCCCACGGACTCCAGGAACCCCAGGCGCGCCCGCACCTCCTTGAGCACCTGCACGGCGATGGCGGCCTCGCGTGTGCTCAGCTCCAGGTTCTCGAAGAACCGGGCGGCGGCTTCCACGGTCTTGCCCGTGGCCTCGTGGATCGGGAGATCGCCCACGGTCACGGACAGGCTCTCGCGCTTGAGCCGCGCGCCCTGGCAGGCGGGACAGGTGCGGCGCGTCATGTAGCGCTCGATCTCCCCGCGCACGTAGTCGGACTCGGTTTGCTGGTAGCGGCGGCGCAGATTCGGCACCACGCCCTCGAATTCGAAGGTGTAGACCCGGCGCTTGCCCCGGCTGCCCACGTGCTCGACGGTCAGAGGCGTGGCGCTGCCGTACAGCAGCACGTCGACGGCCTCCGGCCTGAGCTGCTCGATCGGGGTCGTGGCCGTGAAGCCGTATTTGGCGGCCAGCGCGTCCAGGACGGCGCGCGTCATGGACGGCCCGGTGCCGGCCGCGCGCGCCCACGGGGCGATGGCGCCGCCGTCGATGGAGAGCTTGCGATTGGGGATGACCAGGCTGGGGTCGATTTCGAGCTTGGCGCCCAGGCCGTCGCACTCGGGACACGCCCCGTGCGGCGTGTTGAACGAGAACGATCGCGGCTCGAGCGCGGGGAAGCTCACCCCGTGGTCGACGCAGGCCAGCGACTCGCTGAGCGTGAAGGCCTCGCCGCCGACGACTTGCAGCACGACCACGCCCTCGGCCAGCTTGAGGGCCGTCTCCAGCGAGTCGGCCAGGCGCGCCTGCACGTCGCGCCGCACGGCCAGGCGGTCCACCACGATGTCGATGTCGTGCCAGAAGTTGCGGTCCAGCGCCGGCACGTCGTCGAGGGTGTAGACCTCGCCATTCACCCGCACGCGGGCGAATCCGGCCTGCCGCGCGTCGTCGAAGACGCCCTTGTGCTCGCCCTTGCGGTGCTTAACCACCGGCGCCAGGACCAGGAAGCGGGTGCCGTCGTCCCACTCCAGGACGAAGTCCACCATCTCCTGGATGGTCTGGCGCGTGAGCACCTTCCCGCACTCCGGACAATGGGGCTGACCGATGCGGGCATACAGCAGCCGCAGGTAGTCGTAGATCTCGGTGACCGTGCCCACGGTCGAGCGGGGATTGTGGGAGCGGGCCTTCTGGTCGATGGAGATGGCGGGCGAGAGGCCCTCGATCTGGTCGACGTCGGGCTTCTCGAGCTGCCCCAGGAACTGGCGGGCATAGGCGGAGAGCGACTCCACGTAGCGCCGCTGCCCCTCGGCGTAGAGGGTGTCGAACGCCAGGCTGGACTTGCCGGAGCCGGAGATGCCCGAGATGACGACGAGCTTGTCGCGCGGGATCTCGACGTCGATGTTCTTGAGGTTGTGCTCGCGCGCGCCGCGGACGACGATGGCGTTCTCGGGCATAACGGTCCAGCTTAAGCGATTTGCGATGTGGCTGTGACGCGGGACCGGCAGTGGCCTGGCCTCGTTGTGGGGCCCATCCCAAGCTGCTCGAAGCGTGGGTCACCGGGTACCCTCACCCTATCCCTCTCCCAGCGGGAGAGGGGACCGGATGTGGGCCACCGGACTACTTGATTTGATCCCAGTTCGAGGGAAGCGGCGGGATTGGCCATGCGGGGTCGGGGCGCCACGTCTCCCAGCCGTCGGCGAACGGCGAGCGCTTGGCCGCCAGCCTTGCGATTGCGCGCTTGCCCTCGGCATAGCAGGCGTTGGCCTGGACCTGGGTGACCAGTCCAAGCGCGACCGCCCGTCGCAGCTCCTCTTGGTCCTTCCACTGCCAGCCCGCCAGGTCGGGCAGGGCGACGATGTCCAGAACGTGATCGGTGAAGTCGAAGCCGATGGGCGTGCGCTCGTAGGCGCTTTCGAGGTTGATATACCAGCGGTGGAAGCGGTCGCCCCGCCACATGGCGTAGTAGGCGTGGGCGTCGCCGGCGAACTTGATGCGGACCAGGTCGTCTCGCCAGACGTCGTCGACGATCTCCCAGTCTCCCAGCGGCAAGTGGTCGGAACCGTAGGTGCTCCTGTTCTTGATTGGGGTGCCGGCGGCCAGGTAGAGCGCGGTGAGACGCTCGGTGTCGGCGATGACCGTCATCGGCATGGCGATTTGAATCTTGTCGCCCCACACGCTGCGCACGACCACGTGGTCGCCGGATCGCCAACGCTGGGAGGTCACGGCAGGTCCGCTTGGATTTCGGAACGACACATCGACTCGCCCCGGCCGGCGCCTATCCGATTAGCTGATGGAAGTACCAGCAGAGCCCGCCGGGCGCGACGACGAAGAACACCTGCAGTTTCTGCCCATCGCGTTCGTCCACACGCCAGTTCGTGATGGCCACGCCGTTGGCCTCGAGCTCCTGCTTGGCGCGGTGAATGTCGCTGACCAGGATGGCCGCGCCGTCGGCCTCGGCGTCGCCACCGTTGACGGCAAAGCCGAGCCGCACGCCCTCGCGCTCCATGAACACGGTTGGCACCGGATTGTCGCGGCGTTCCGCCTCGGTGAGGTCGAAGGCCCGGCCATACCACTCCGCCGCCTGATCAAGGTCCGTCACCGGCAACGCCAGCACGTCGTCCTGGAAGGGATAGGCGGCTTCGAACAGGGGCCTGTCAGCCATTGCCGGTCTCGCGGGGTTGCGCGTCCAGCTGCAACGCCGCGAAGGCCCACACTAGGAAGACCAGGACCTGCAGCGGGTTCAGCGCCTCCCAGAGGATGCCGTGGTTGACGAAGTAGGCGTTGATGAACAGCACGGTACCGAGGGCGGCGAAGACCGCGGCGCCGATTCCGTCCCAGAAGCCGCCGCGGCTCCAGAGGGCGGCCACGGCCACGGTGGCGCATCCCAGGAATATCGGATTGATGGCTTTCCACACGTTTCCAACGTGGTCGCCGAACAGGGCGTCGGTATAGGCGTTGAGGAAGACGACGACGGCCAAGACAGTCAGGACCAGGCTGCGAGTCCATGTCACGCGGTGGGTCCCGCGCCAGATCCACCAGACGCCGGAGATGCCCATGAGCAACGCGCCGATCTGCCAGAGCCGCCAGGTCCAGTTGTCGGTCGAGGCGAGATCCGGTCGGCTGAACAAGTGGGTCTGATCGCCCCAGGCGAACAGCGCAACGCCGAGCACGGCCGCGGCGAGCAGCGCCTGGGCGGCGCCCAGATCACGTCGGCGGAAAAAGCCGGTCATCACATGGCCCTCAATTCACGACTGTGACGGGTATGGTCCCATGCTTCACGCCGCGTGAGCCAACGGGCGAGAGTTGTGCCGTGGCGCGAACCGGATGACGATGGACGGCGCGGGCGTCGTGTCCAAGACTGGGGCAGATTCGTCCAGGCTCCCGGCAAATGAAGCAGATTCCGCAGGAACAGTCCGAGCGGGCGGTTCGCGAACCGCCCCTACCCCCGACGCCGGCCCCATGATGCGTCCGTTGCTCGAGCAGTTGGAGGCGCGGGCGTCGGCCGGCCGGCCTGTGTCGGTGGCGCTGGCGGGCGCCGGTCGGTTTGGGACGAGCATCGCGGCACAGATATCGCAAATGGACGGTCTGCGGCTGGCGGCGGTGGCCGATCCCGATGCGCAGAACGGCGCGGATGCCCTGCGCGCCGCAGGCTGGGCTGACGACCAATGGGAGCGCTGCGAGAGCCCCGCCGCGGTGCAGGCAGCCGTCGAGGCAGGCAATGCCGCGCTGGCGCCCGACGCCGACGCGTTGGCGTCCGCGCCGATCGAGGTGTTCGTGGACGCGACCGGCCTTCCGGACGTGGCTGCGCGCAACGCCCGGGAGGCGATGCGCCGAGGTCGCCACGTGGTGATGGTCACGGTCGAGGCGGACGTGAGCTGCGGCTGGGCCCTGGCGCGCGAGGCGCGACGGCAGGACGTGGTCTACACGCTGGCCGCCGGCGATCAGCCAATCGCCATCATGGAGCTGTTCGACTGGGCCGTCGCGCTGGGCTTGGATCCGGTAGCGGTGGGACGCGGGACGCGGCTCTATCCGCAGGATCGACATGGGGACGCCGACCAGGCCCTGGCACGGCTCGGCTACAACGCGGAAACTGCAAGTCGCCTGCGGCTGAACGCGCAGATGTACAACTCGTTCCGCGACGGCACGAAGTCTCAGATCGAGATGTGCTCGGTGTCCAACATGACGGGGCTGCCGCCGGATTGCCGTGGCATGCACGAGCCGTCGGCGGGCTTGAACGAGTTGCCGAATCTCTTCGCGCGGCGCGACGCCGGCGGTCTGCTGGACCGGACGGGCGTGGTGGACCTGGCGAACGCGGTGGCGCCCGACGGGACGTCCGAGATGCCGGAGCACATCGCCACCGGCGTGTGGGCCGTGGTCACCTGCGGCGACCGGCGCGTGCGCGAGGATCTGCGCATTCACGGCACGCGGGTCTCGCGCGACGGGGAGCGAATGCTGCTGTTCCGCGAGTACCACCTGTGCGGCGTGGAGACGCCGCTGAGCATCGCCCAGGCGGCGCTGCTGGGCGCGACGTCGGGCGCGCCGCGCGAGACGCCGACTTCGGAAGTGTTGGCATACGCCAAGCGGGATTTGCATCCCGGCGACACGCTCGATGGGTCCGGCGGGCAGCTGGTCTACGGGTTGATCGATCGGGCGAAAGCAGTGAGCGCCGACGGCGTGCTGCCGCTGGGGCTCGCCTACGGCGCCACCGTGGGCGCGCCGGTGGCCGCCGATGAGCCGATTCCCTTGGATGCGGTGAGCGTCGTCCGCGACTCGTTCGTGGCGCGGCTGCGCGACGAGGCTTGCGCGTAGACCGCGATCCCGTCGGCGGCGTCCATCCAAACGAGACGCCAGGCCACGGTCGGAAACATCGCCGGACGCATCGACGCCGGCAGGACCACCAACTCGGGCGCACGCTCGCCCAGCGGCTCGACCGTCCAGGGCGCGGGCGCCTGAAGGTGCAGGTGCTGGGTGTCGATTTGGCCGGTAAGGCGCGTGTGCGAGAGCACCGACGCGACCCGCAACCCGTCCAACCAGCCGAGCTCCGGCGCGAGGTGCACGACCGTCGATGACGGCACCGAGCGGAGCGCCTCGAAGGACGCTGGGTGCGGCTCGACTGCCAGCGCGAGGAACGCCGGCCGCACGCGGTACAGCGATTCCGCGCCATCGCGCGCCGACGGCTCGAAGAGGTCCGGATCGGCCAGCCAGGCCTGCGCCCGCGGCGGCAGGGCGGTTGCCCAGGCATCCGTCGCGTGGATCCATTCGATGCCCAGGCGTCGGATGGCGGCGGGCTCCAGATGGGTGACGGCGTCCAGGTAGTCCGGTCCGGTGAAGTAGATCAGATGGGCCAGGTCGGAAAAGCCTGCGCTGCTGGGACGGCCCGTTGCCGCTGAGACTGCCCAATAGGGCCACTCGGGCGTGAGCACGCGGGCATGCAGTGGGATGTGGTCGCGGATGTGGGTTGCCAGGCGATCGGACATGGCGGGCATCTGAAATCGCCGCTGCGGGGGCGTCGGGGTTTGGCCGTGGACCCAGCCGGCGTTCGCCAGCTGCACACCGCTCCCAACGGCCTGTCCCAGGCTGCGCACGGGCGCGGCGACTGTGGGCCAGAGGATCAGCCCCACCAGCAGCGCGGCGCCTGCGTGGCGCGGGCGCACGCTCGCCAGGCCCGCAAGGGCGACGATTGCGTTGCGTAGTCGGGGCAAGGTTTTCTGGGGAGCACCGTTGGAGGTTTCAGGTTGACTTGGGCGTGGATTCCCGCCTCCGCGGGAATGACGGTCATACAGTGGTCTCCCGTCGCGGGAATGACGGAGAGGTTTCGCGAACGTCTCGGAAAGGCGGGGGACTGTCGCGAGCAGGAGCGCCATCAGAGCGAGATTGCGGGCGTGCCCTGCGAGGCGGCTGACCACCCAGGGCGCCGGTGGATAGCTGAGAACCAGCCACGCCGCCACCAGCACGGCGGCGCCCAGCGCCAGCGTCACGACCAGGCGATCACGCCGCGCCAGGAGCACGGCGAGTCCCGCGACGACCAGTGGGCCGAGGCTCAGCAATCCAACGCCGCCCGGTCGCTCGTCGAACGAACCGAGGGCCAGCCAGTCGGTCTGACCGAAGTCCCACGTGAGCGCCAGGCCTGATGCAGGCCCGCCGTCGAGGATGGCAGTGAAGGCGCCCCCGCCGACGAGCAGCAGCAGGGCCGCCAGTCCCAGCCCCGCGCCCCAGCGGAGCGCCGCGCCGGCACGTCGTTCCCGTGTGACATGGACCGCTGCCAGACCCGCCCACAGGACGAGGACCACCGGCGCAAGCGAGGTGACGAGGATGCCCAGGAAGCCGACGAGCGCGGCGAGTGTCAGTACGCCGGGCCATGGGGCGCCCTCGGGCCGCGCCGCGCGTTCCAGCACGACGAACGCCAGGGCGTAGCCGAGGGTGAAGGCCGGCGTCCAGATATCGTGCAGCGCCGACGTTTCCGTCGGCCACGACGGCCCGAGCGATGGCCAGTAGACCTGGGCGAGTGACCCGCCGAGTCCGGCGGCCGCCAGCCCGGCCGGCACGGGACCTTGCAAAATCCCCCCGCCCAGGCCGGTCCAGGTCCAGGCGCCGGCGGTGAGCAGCAGCGGGGCGATCATAAGCGCGACGGTCCACGACCCGCGCGCCAGGAGCGCCGTCACCACGACCAGCGCGAAGGCCGTCCAGCCGTAGGCGCCGAGCAACTCCTGCACGAACGCCAGGTCGGGGCCGACCGGCGGCGTGAGCAGTCCGACCATCAGATCGACGCCATGGTGATAGCGCACGAGATGACCCGGATTCCAGGGCGCTTCCGGCGGGAATCCGCCCGCCCGAATCCATGCCGCCAAGCCGAGGTGCAGCGTTGGGTCCGGGCTTTCGAGCAGTTGCCGGCTGGCGAGCGTCAGCCAAAGGAGCGCCAGGACGGCCAGGGCGAACACCGCCGCGACCCGCGGCCGCGGACGGATGGGTAGGGGCGCGCGCCACACGAGGACCGCGCCGAGCGCCAGCGTGATCCCCCACGCAATCGCCGCCCCGGCGAGTCCTGGCACGGCGTAGAGCACGAAGTTCGCAATCAACCCCAAAATCGCGGGGCCGACCACCAACCCCTGCGCCAGAGCCGCGCGCTCGTCGGATTGCCGCAGCGCCACGCGGACGACGACGTAGCCCACCGCGGCCAGCGTCGCCAGCTGCGCCGCCAGGAGCAGAAGTCCCGGGATGACGGCCGGTTCAACGATCACTCGCCCACCCTCGCCAAATGCGCCGGAGCTTGCGGCCGGTTACATCCTGCTAAACGCCGTCGCCGCCGGCACGGAGCTCCGCCACTGCAAAGCCCTATGGCGGCGATTCGCCGCGGACGTCCTCGTAGACCGAGTAGCTAATCTCGCCGGTGTCGGAGATGTCGATCCGCATCACCGGAATGAAGGCGGCCTCCCGCCAGTAGCCTGGCTGCCACTCGTGCCGCAGGCGAAGCGCCAGGACCCAGGATCCCGGCCCGATTTCACCGTCCGATGAGTCGAGCGGCACGAAGGCTCCGATATCGTTCCGCACGGCCAGGCTGGACGCCGGCAGGTCGAACCTGTAGGTGTGTGAGCTCGTCGCCGACCCCGATGAAATCAGTCCGGCAAACCATTTGGCGACTTCAGGTCCGCGGCCTCGCCCAAGGAATCTCCTAGGGATCGCCCAGGGGCCGTCGTCCACATGGACCACGACCCAGTCCTGGCCTGTCCAGCGTTCAGGGGCGTGCTCCCCGTAGTTCGCAGTAAACGTGATTCGACCATTCTCAATGTGCGCTTCCGGCACCTTGACCGTAACCGGCGGCGCGTCTGGAGCTGCGCGCTGGGGCGAGATTGGCTCCACCGCGCCGTCGGGCGCATAGACGGCAACCTCACCGTTTTGCCAAATGGGTTGCCGGGCTCCGGGCGGAAACGCCCAGGTCCACCGCTCGACGGACGCCGGCAGGACCACAAGATCCGGCGCCTGCTGGCCCAGCGGCTCGACCACCCACGACTCGGGCGTCCGCAAGTGGAGGGGCTCGGCGGTGACGGCGCCTACCAGCCGCGCATGGGGCAGCACCGACGCGACGCGGAGTCGATGCAACCACAGGGTCTGCGGGGCCAGGTGCACCACTGTCGACGGCGGCACGGACCGCAGCGCCTCGAACGACTCCGGATGCGGCGGCACATCGAGCTCCAGGAGCGCGCGGCGCACCCGATACAGCGACTGATCGCCGTCGCGGATCAACAGCTCGAACAGTCCAGGGTCGTTGAGCCGTTGCACCGCCGGGTCGGGTAGGTCATCAATCCACGCATCAGGCGCATGCACGTATCCGATGCCCAGCCGCCGAATAGCCGCCGCTTCGAGATAGCGCGCGACGTCTAGATACTCAGGGCCGGTGTAGACATGCATGTGGACGTGCCCGCGGAACCCCGACGCGTTCGGGCGGCCGGTGGCCACTGACATCGCCGCCGGGCTAGGCGAGAAGATTCGGTCGGCAACCGCCGTGTGGTCGCGGATATACGCGGCAATGCGTTCGGATGGGAAACGCTCGATCGGATGGCGGCCCATGGGCTGCGGGCCGAGGTCGTGCTGCTCGGCCTCGGCATTCGCAAGGTGCGTGCCGTGACCAACCGCCAGGGCAAAGTTGCGGAGCGGCGCCATGATCGTCGGCCAGACCACGAGGGCGACAACCAACGCGGCGGCCGCATAGCGCCAGCGGGGCCGCAGGCCGGCCAGTCGCGCGCCGAGCGCGAGCAGCAGCGCCAGCAACGCAAAGTTGCGCGCGTGTCCGTCCAGCCGGGTAATGTCGCCGGAGAACTCATACTGCAGGGTGAGAGCGGCGAGCAGGAACGCACCGCCGGCCACGGCGAGCGCCAGCACCAGCCGGTCCCGCCAGCCCATGAGCGCGGCGGCGCCCGCCACAACGAATGGGCCGAGACCCAGCAGGCCAACTCCGCCTGGTCGCTCAGCGATTCCCGCCAGCGGGGTGCGGCTACCTGGGTCGTCGATCCACCCAAATGAGAGGCCGGACCCTCCGGCGTCGCGCACGACGCTCGTGAGCACGCCACCGCCAACGACTAGGAGTAACGTGGCGAGGGCCGGTCCCGCGACGGCGCCCCACGCGGTGCGAGCGCCTCCCGTCGACCGGGTGGCCCAGAACTTCGCGACCTCCATCGCCACCCACAGGGCGAGCACGATTGGGGCGACGGCTTCATCGACCAGGCCCAGGAATCCGATCAGCAGCGCAAGCACCATGTCGCGAGGCCACCGGCGATCCGTGCAGGCTGCCGCCCGCTCCAGCACCACGAAGGCCAGCGCGTACCCGAGTGTGAAGAAGGGCTTGAAGATGTTTGGCGGCGACGCGGTCGCGAGGCCGTCCGACTCGCGCCCCGGCCAATCCCATGGCAGCTGCACGGCGGGCCAATACAAATCCGCCAGTGACTCGCGTAGCCCAGCGGATGGGATCGCTGCCGGGAAAGGGATCTGGAGAATGTACGGCGGCGGCACAAACACGAGCGTCCAGGCGCCGGCTGTCAGCAGGAGCGGCGCCAGGAACAGCGCAATGAGCCAGGAGCCGCGCTGGATGAGCATCGTCACCGCGATGAGCGCAAAGCTCATCCAGATGTAGGCGCTCAGCAGCTCCGTCACGAACGCCAGATCTGGTCCGACGGGTGGAGCTAGCAATCCGACCAAGAGGTTGAAGCCGTAGTGGTAGGGAGTCGGAACGCCGGGAGACCAGGGGAGAACCGGCGGAATCTCGCCGGCCCTCAGCGAGGCGGTCAGCCCAAGATGGACCGGCCAATCCGGAATGGTCAGCAACTGGCGGCTGGCGAGGGCCATCCATACGAGCACGAGGGCTGCAACGGCGAAGCCCGCCGTCGTGCGTAGTCGGGGGCGAACGGGAGCCGGCGAACGCCAGGCCAGAACCGCTCCCAGGATGAGGGTCACGCCCCAGCTCACGGCCGCGCCCGCTACTCCCGGTACGGCGTAGAGCACGAAGTTGGCAATCACCCCCCAGAGTGCGGGGCCAACCACCAAGCCTTGCGCCAGCGCCATGCGATCGTCGCGTTGCCGCAGCGTCACTCGGACCACGACAAAGCCGACAGCGGCCAGCGCCACAAGCTCGGCCGCTACCAGCAGCAGCCCTGGAATCACCGCCGGATCAATGATCATTCGCCCAATCCCACCCGATGGGTCCGAGCCTTCGGGCGCTCACATTCTGCTAGTCGTTGCTTCAGCCAGGTGATATTCCGCTGCTTGCGTGCGCGATGCCCGTACCGATTGGCTCACGTCACAACGCCGCACGACGCTACGGATGCGGACCGCGACTGACGTCGTCGTAGACCGAGTACCTGATCTCGCCGGTGTCGGAGATGTCGATCCGCATCACCGGGACGAAGGCGGCCTCCCGCCAGTAGCCTGGCTGCCATTCGTGCCGCAGGCGAAGCGCCAGAACCCAGGATCCCGGCCCGATTTCGCCGTCCGACGCGTCGAGCCGTACCAATTCTCCGCTCTGGTTGCGCACCGCCAAGCTGGTCGCCGGCACGTCAAGCTCGTAGGCGTGCGCGCCGCGGACCAGGTTGGGCGAGATCAACCCGGCGAACCACCGCGCGATCTCCGGCCCACGGTCCTGGCCGAGAAATGCGGCGGGAAGCTCCCAGGGCGATGTGTCCACGGGCACTACCACCCAGTCCTGGCCCGTCCAGCGCTCCGGCGCCACATTCTCGAAACTCGCCGTGAAGGCAATGCGTCCGTCGTCAAGGCGGGCATCGGCTATCTCGACGTCTACCGGCGGCGCGGCAAGCTCGACTCGCGGCGGCGTGATGGGCGCGACCGCCCCGTCCGGTGCGTAGACCGCGATCTCGGAGTTCTGCCAGATGGGCTGCCGGGCGCCGGGCGGAAACGCCCAGGTCCACGGTTCCACCGACGCCGGCAGGACGACGAGATCAGGCGCCTGCTCGCCCAGTGGCTCCACCGTCCAAGGCTCCAGTGAACGCAAGTGGAGTTTCTGCGCGCTGATGGCGCCCACCAGACGGGCGCGCGGCAGCACGGACGCAACACGGAGCCGCTCCAGCCACAGGGTCTGCGGTGCGAGGTATATCGCCGTGGACGGCGGGACGGACCGCAAGGCCTCGAACGACTCGGGATGCGGCGCAACCTCAAGCTCGAGGAAGGCCGGCCGAATGCGATAGAGCGCCTCGTCGCCGTCGCGGATGAGGAGCTCAAACAGGCCCGGATCCGATAGCCAAGCCTTGGCACGGTCGGGCAATCTCGCAGCCCAGACGTCTGTCGCATGAACGTACTCAAGGCCCAATCGCCGAATCGCGGCCGGCTCGAGATAGTGACGCGCGTCCCAATACTCCGGGCCTGAGTAGTAGTTCTGGTGATAGTTCACATCGCGAAAGCCGGCGTTGTTTGGGCGGCCGGTGCCGAGGAATACATTCCAATACGGCCACTCGGTGGCGAGCACGCGCGCATCCACGCTGGTGTGGTCCCGGATGTAGGCCGCGACCGGTCCCGTCAAGGCCCGAAGTTGAAACCGGCGCATGGGCAGCGTCTCGCCCTGATCGATCAGCTCCTGTTGCACCCACCGCGCATTGGCCAGTTGCACACCGTTGCCGATCGCGAGGCCGACATTGCGCGCGGGCGCCACGACCGTGGGCCAGGTGATCAGTGCAACCAGCACCGCGCCGGCGGCGTAGCGCAAGCGTCCCGGCGGGAGGTTGGACAGGCGTGAGCTCATCGCCAGCAGCAGCGCCACGAGCGACAGGTTGCGGGCATGCCCCGCCATACGGCTGATATCCCAAGGGGCCGGGGGATAGGTCAGCGCGATCCAGACGAGCACCAGCAAGCCGGCGCATGCCGCCAGCGCCAGCACCAACCGGTCGCGCCGGTCCAGCGCCACCGCCACGCCCGCGAGCGCCAGCGGCCCCAGGCCGAGCACGGCCACGCCGCCGGGACGCGCGTCGAAGGTTCCAAGCGCCTCCCAGTGCTTCGGTTCAAGGTCCCAAGCCAGCCCCAGGCCTGACGGCGGCGCACCGTCAAGGAACCCGGTGAACGCGCCCCCGGCAAAGAGGAGCAGCAGACCGGCCACCAAGGGCCCCACGCCCAGGCGCAGCACCGCCCGCGTCGCCCCCTCGGCCCGTCGAGCGCGGATGCCATGCGCCAGCGCCAGACCGGCCCATACGACCAGCACCACCGGCACGAACGTGGTCGAGAGCAGGCTCAGGAAGCCGACGAGTCCCGCCAGCGTCAGCGTCGCTTGCCACGACCAGCGTTCGTGGCTGGCCGCATGCTGCAGCACCACGAACGCCACTGCGTAACTCAGCGGGAATCCCGGCTTCCAGATGTTCGACAGGACGTCGAAGACTTTCGCGGACAGCTCGACGTGCGGCCAATAGATGTCGGTCAACGACGCGCGCAGGCCGGCCTCCGGCAGCCCGGCCGGAATGAGCAGCTGCAAGACGCCAAACTCGACGTCGGTGAAGGTCAGGAGGCCGGTGCTGAGCATGAGCGGGGCCATGACGATCACACCGACAGGCGAGGCCCGCTGGAGCAGCGCCGTGATCACGATCAGGACCAAGGTCGTCCAGGCATAAGCCCCCAACAGCTCGGAGACGAACGCGAGGTCCGGTCCGAACGGCGGCGTCAGCAGTCCCACGAGCAGGTCGGTCGCGTGGTGATAGCGCGCCAGTGTGCCGGCGTGCCAGGGCAACTCGGGGGGAAAGCCGCCTGCCCGGAGCGTGGCGGCCAGCCCCAGATGGATGGGCGGATCCGGGATCAACATGATCTGGCGGGTGGCGAGCGCCGCCCAGCCCAGCGCCAGGGCCGCAACGGCTAATCCCGCCACCACTCGTGGTCGTGGGCGAATCGAGCGACGCGCGCGCCACGCCAGGACCGTGCCCAGCGTGAGCATGACGCCCCAGCCGACGATGGCCCCGGCGAGGCCGGGAACCACGTACATCACGAAGTTGACGATCACGCCCCAGAGCGCGAGCCCCACCACCAGACCCTGGGCAAGGGCGACCCGCTCGTCGTCTTGGCGCAACACCACCCGCGCGACGATGTAGCCCACCGCGGCCAGCGCGACCAGCTCAGCCGCGAGGAGCAGGAGGCCCGGGATTACGCTCGGATCAATGGTCACGTCCGAGACCTCCACGTCCTATCCAGCGGTTGTCCTCAATCTTCGGCGGCCAGACCGCGGCGCTCCACGCGAGCCGACGGCTCACCGAGGCCCGCAGGGTCCTCACTAGCCCAAACGCCGCGAGTATGTCTGTGGTCGATCTCAGGCATTAAGCCGATCCTGGCCCGACTTGTCACGGCGTCGCTGGAGTCCTTGAACGCTGTGTGTCGCCGGGCACGGCTTCGTAGATCGAGAAGGAAACGTCGCCGGCGTCGGAAACGTTGATCGTCACCACTGGAATGAAGGCGACCTCGCGCCAATGTTCAGGCTGCCACTCGTGCTGCAGGCGAAGCGCCAAGACCCAGGTTCCGACACCCAGGTCACCCTCCGACGCCGTGAGCGGAACCAAGGCGCCACTGTCATGGCGCACCGCCAGGCTGGGAGCGTGGACATCAAGCTCATAGGTGTGCGAGCTCGTCGCCGCCCCCGAACTGAAGAGCCCGTCAAACCACTTGGCGATCTCGGGTCCACGGCCGTGGTCATGGAATCTGGTGGGAATCGCCCAGGGTCCGTCGTCGACCTGGACGATGACCCAATCCTGGCCCGTCCAGCGCTCCGGCGACTGGTTGGCGAACGCGCCGGTGAAGGCAATGCGCCCATCGGCAACGCCGTCCGCGGACACCCGCACGGTGACCGGCGGAGCTTCCAGCGCGGCTTGCGGCGGCGTGATTGGCGCGACCGCCCCGTCCGGCGCATAGACCGCGATCTCATCGTTTCGCCAGATGGGCTGCCGGGCGCTGGGCGGAAACGCCCAGGTCCACAGTTCGACCGACGCCGGTAGCACAATGAGGTCAGGCGCCTGCTCGTCCAACGGCTCCACCGTCCACGGTTCTGGCGTGCGCACGTGCAGCGGCAGCGCGCTGATCGCGCCAACCAGGCGGGCGTGCGGCAGCACCGACGCAACCCGGAGCCGCTCCAGCCACAGGGTCTGCGGAGCGAGATAGACCACCGTGGACGGTGGGACGGCACGCAGCGCTTCGAACGACTCGGGATGCGGCGCAACCTCGAGGTCCAGGAAGGCCGGCCGAATGCGATACAACGCCTCGTCGTCGGCGCGGATCAATAGCTCGAACATGCTCGGGTCGGCCAGCCAGTCCTTGGCGCGGTCGGGCAACTCCGCGGCCCAGGTGTCCGTGGCGTGGACGTACTCGAGGCCCAATCGCCGAATGGCGGCGGGATCGAGGTAGTGGCGCGCGTCCCAATACTCCGGTCCTGGGTGGTAGAGCAGGTAGACCACATCGGCAAAGCCCGCGTTGTTCGGGCGGCCGGTGGCAAGGAATACGTTCGTATAGGGCCATTCGGTGGCGAGCACGCGGGCATTCACGTCCGTGTGGTCCCGGATGTAGTCCGCCACGGGACCCGTCAACGCCCGAAGCTGAAACCGGCGCATGGGCACGGTCTCGCCCCGGTCAATCAACTCGTGTTGGACCCATCGGGCGTTTGCCAGCTGCACGCCGTTGCCGATCGCGAGGCCGAGATTTCGTGCGGGCGTCACCACCGTGGGCCAGACGACCAGACCCACGAGCAGCGCGCCCACGGCGGCACGCCAACGCCCGGGCGGCAGCTCGGCCAGGCGCGAGCTCATCGCGAGCAGCAGCGCCATGAGCGACAGATTGCGCGCGTGCCCCGCCAGGCGGTTGATATCCCAGGGCGCCGGCGGATACGTCAGCGCGAGCCAGACGGCCACAAATAGGACCGACCCGGCCGCCAGCGAGAGCACCAGACGGTCGCGCCGCGCCAGCGCAATGGCCACGCCCGCGAGCGCCAACGGCCCCAAGCCCAAGAGGCCCAGGCCGCCGGGACGCGCGTCGAACGAGCCGAGCACGTGCCATTGGGTGGAGTCGAGGCCGGGCGCGACTTCCAATCCGGAAGGCGGCGCGCCGTCGAGCACCCCGGTGAACGCGCCCCCGCCGCCGAGGAGCAGCAGCACCGCCAGCGCCGGCCCCAGGACTGACTCCAGCGCGGCGGACGACGTCGGGCCAATGCGCCGTAGGCGAAGGAAGTGCAGGGCGGCCAGGCCAGCCCAGAGCAGCCCCACCACGGGCACCAGCGTGGTCGACAGCAGACCCAGAAAGCCCACCATTGCCGCCAGCGCGACGTTCGCGCCTCGCGACCAGCGGTCGGACTGCGCCGCATGGCTGAGCACGATGAAGGTCACGGCGTAGCTGAGCGGGAATCCCGGCTTCCAGATGTCGGCCAAGACGTCGGAGCTGTGCGCGGTCGAGGACAGCTCGACGTGCGGCCAATAGACATCGCCGAGCGACGCGCGCAGGCCGGCCTCGGGCAGACCGGCCGGAATGGGCAGCTGCACCACGCCGGGACCGACGTTGGTGAACGTCCACAGTCCGCTGCTCAGCATGAGCGGCACAGCGACAAGCGCCCCGACCAGCGATCCCCGCTGCAGCACCGCCGCGGCGACTATCAGGAACAGGCTTGTCCAGGCGTAGGCGCCGAGCAACTCGGAAACGAACGCGAGGTCCGGTCCGAACGGCGGAGCCAGCAGGCCGACCAGCAGGTCCGTGCCGTGGTGATAGCGGACGAGCGTGTCCGCATGCCAGGGCAGCTCCGGTGGGAATCCGCCCGCGCGGATCGTGGCCGCCAGTCCGAGGTGGATTGGCGGGTCAGGAATCACTATCAACTGGCGGCTGGCGAGCGCCGCCCACATGAGCGCGAGGACCACCACGGCGAAGCCCGCGGCCACGCGCGGACGGGGCCGAACGGGGCGCGGCGCGCGCCGCGCCAGGACCGCGCCCAGGGCGAGCATGACGCCCCAACCGACGAGGGCCCCGGCGAGGCCGGGAACCACGTAAATGACGAAGTTGACGATCAGGCCCCAGAGGGCGAGGCCCACGACCAACCCCTGGGCAAGGGCCACGCGGTCGTCGCCTTGCCGCAGCACCACCCGGACGATGATGTAGCCCACCGCGGCCAGCGCCACGAGCTCCGCCGCGAGGAGGAGCAGGCCGGGGATGACCGCCGGATCCACGATCACGCGCGGCGCCTCCGCGTCGTCTCGAACATTGGCGGTTCCACGGCCATCCCGCCGTTCGAGACGCCTGCATGGCCTCGTCCGGTCAGGACGGCGCTGGGAGTCCCCGGCGCCGTTTCACGTTGGCCGGATTCTGGATTTCGGCTTCCGCCGGAATGACGCGCGGTTTCGCGCATTGCTCTATTCGATGGCCAGTTGCGACGCCTGCGGGCCAGGGTAGTCATGCGAGTTGCGTCGGCGAACGCAGGGCGATGTAGGCAAACGTGACCAGGACGATGTCGGCGGTCACAAGGGCGCTGATGAGCACCGAGGGCCAAACCACGCGTCGTCCGAATCGCGGCCAGGGTCCCGAAAGCCGGGTCGCGGCGAGCACGACGGCAAGCACCCACAGAAAGACGTTGAAGATCACC
This sequence comes from Chloroflexota bacterium, assembly GCA_022826485.1. Classification (GTDB taxonomy): domain Bacteria; phylum Chloroflexota; class UBA11872; order UBA11872; family UBA11872; genus JAJECS01. The sequence continues at coordinate 25,880 of JAJDUU010000026.1, forward strand.
TCGCCGATCAATCCCCAGAGTCGCAGGTCGCGCGGATACATGCCGTCGATGAAGCGTCCGCTCCAGGCTGTCCGCATGGCCAGATCATTCCCATGGGGAGTGGCCTCGCCATTGACCACGGCGGCGCCTTCGGGAATCAGATCGCCGCGGGTCAGGCCAAGGAATACGAAGGGTTGCGGACCGCCCAGAAGACCGACGGTCAGCGTATAGCGTTGGCCGCTGCTATCGGGGATGGGTTCGAAGTCAAAGGAGACCGTCGCGTTCCTGTGGCGGGCGCCGCGGACTTCCGCCCGGCTCTCGCGGATGGGCCGGGCGGAACCTTCGGGCGTGAGGCGGGCAAAGACCTCGGCCGGCATGCCGGCCGGACCGCCGTCGATGAAAGCCCAGACGTCGATGCGCCGGAGGTAGTCCTGGTTGGCCTGAAACGGCTGCTCGACGAGGGCGATGGGACCGGCGTAGGACCAGGGAGCGACGGTGTCCCAGCCGTCGCCCTTGTGGACGCGGTGGCTCGCCAGCGGGAACGCGCTGGCCACGATCAGTCCCACGGACACGACGAGCGCCACCGCCAGCGGGCGGCGGCTGGTGGACACGCGAACGGCGCGCGGCCGCGCCGCCAACATCTCGACCAGGACCACGGCCAGAGCCGCGGCCGCCATCTGCTCCGAGGCCTCTTCGAACACCTCATAGAAACCCGGAGGACTGGGCGGGAATCCGAACCATCCGACCAGGCCCCGATACAGCAGCAGGTGTCCGCTGGTGGCGTCCAGGAGCAGTCCGATCAGCGCCAGCGCGACCGCCAGCACCGTGAGCAGCGCCCGCGCGGGGTGGCCGCGCTGGGCGCTGAAAAGCACCCAGGCCGCTGCCGCGGCCGGCACGATGGCCAGGGGGCCGGCCACGAGCACCCAGCGAAAACCCTCGTCTAGCTCCCTGAGCCCCAGGAGCGGCGCGGTGAACGATCCGACGTCCACTTGCCGCTGCAGCTCTTCGCGCGCCACCAGGGCAATGAAGCAGGCGGCGCTGAGCCACCCGAATACCCAGAGCCAGCGTGGAATGCTGCGGGGAGCCGGCCGCCGCAGCGCCTGGGCCGCGGCCAGCGCGGCCACGATGCCGAAGAGCACGCCCGAGAATCGGTCCATGCTGCCGCGCTCGTAGGTGGCGTCGAGCTCGGCGAGCCACTCGCCCGCCAGCCAGCGCCAGCCAAGGGCGTCAACCAGGGCCAACAGCACCGCCGCGAGGCTGCCGACCATGAACGCCGCCAAGAGCCAGCGCCGGATGTCCGAGTCGATCGTGGGACGCAGGCGCACGCCGCGCCGAACGGCCGTCACCAGATTCGCCGGTTCCGTCATCGCCATGCCGCATCGACTGGCGCCGGTAGCACGGCTTCTCGGGCGTCACCCATGTGCACCGCCAAAGTCTCGCGGGCTGCCCGGCGGTCGCCCCAAGGGCCTAGCGGCGCGAACCGGCGACCACATCGTCGAAGACGTCATAGGCAATCTCACCGGCCTCGGAAACGCGGATCCGCAGCACGGGAATCAGGCCCGCGTGCCGCCAGTAGTTTGGCTGCCATTCATGCTGCAGGCGGACCGCGAGCGTCCAGGCCCCCGCCCCGAGCGCTTGCGCCGATCCGCCGGCCGGGGTGAACACGCCATTCGCATCCCCCACGGCCAGGCTGGGCGCGAGAATATCGAACTGGTAGACGAATGTGTTCGTCGCCATGCCGGGCGCGAGCTGACCCGGGAACCACGCCACGGATCCCAGGTTGCGCCCACCAGGATCCACGTGCATCGGAATGGCCCACGGCGAGCTGTCGCCCAGCAGGAGGACCCATTCCTGGCCCGTCCACTGCTCAGGCGCGCGGTTGTCGAAGCTGGCGGTAAAGGCGATGCGCCCATCCGCGATACGCACGTCCGTCACCTGCACTCCGACCGGGGCAGGCTCGGACGCCGGCGGCGGCGGCATGATCGGCGCCACGGCGCCGTCGGGCGCGTAGACGGCAATCTCGTCGTTCCACCAGATGGGTTGACGCCCGGCTGGCGGGAACATCCACGGCGCGACCTCGGGCCACAGGATCACCAGATCCGCCGCTTGCCCGGCGAACCGCTCATACGGCCAGGGCGTCAGCAGATGCAACATGGTGGGGTCCACGAAGCCGAGCAACTGGGCGTGGGAGAGCGTCGCGGCCACGCGGAGCGCCGGCACCGTGCGGAAGGGCGCGGGCATGTACACCGTGGCGTCGGCGGGCACCGCCCGGCGCAGCGCCTCGTAGGAGGTCGGCGCCGGCGACACGTCCAGCAAGAAAAACGCGGGCCTAATCCGGTACAGCGCCTCGGCGCCGTCGCGGATCAGGAGCTCGAATAGGTTCGAGTCCGCGAGCCAGCGCGCCGCCCGCTCCGGCAGACCGGCCACCCAATCGTCCGTGGCATGGATGTAGTCAAGCTCCAGCCGACGAACCGCCGCCGGTTCGAGATGGTGCAGCACGTCGAGGTATTCGGGACCGGTGTGCGACAGGAAGTATTGGCGGTCGAGAAATCCCGACGCATTGGGGCGGCCGGTGGCGAATGCCACGGCGGCGAAGGATAGATCAGCGGGCGTGGGCGAGAAGACTCGCGCGTCAACCGCGGTGTGGTCCCAGACGTACGCGGCGACTCGGCTGGACATAGCCGGCATGGCAAATCTGCCTTCACCGGCGAAGGCCGCGTCGGGCTGCCGCGGCGTCGGCGCGGCGTTTGCCAGGGCGACGCCCTGCCCGATCGCGAGTCCCAGGTTTCGCACCGGGGCCACGAGCGTCGGCCAGGCGACGAGGACGACGAGCAGGGCGCCAGCAGCATAGCGCCAGCGCACCGATGGCAAGCGGGACAGGCACGGCGCGAGCGCCAGCAGCAGGGCCAGCAGCGCGAGGTTGCGCGCGTGCCCAAAGAAGCGGCTTAGCACCCAGGGCGCGGCGTCGTACCGGAGCGCCACCCCGGCCAGCACCAGCAGGCCAACGCCCACCACCAGCGCCAGGACCAGGCGGTTGCGCCAGGCGAGGAGCGCCGCAATACCGGCGATGACCACCGGGCCGCCGCGCAGCAGACCAACCCCGCCGGGCAACACATCGAAGGCGCCCAGCGGTCGATAGAACCCCGGATGGTCGGCCCACCCAAACGACAAGCCGGACGATCCCGAACCCGTGAGCGCCGACGCCAGCGAGCCACCGCCGAACGCGAGCAGCAGCAGCGCGAGCACCGGCCCGGCTCCCGATCGCACGGCGGCTTTTCCGAGCGCCGCACGATCACCCCTGGATCGCACCAGAGTCGCGGCTTCCAATCCACCCCAGAGGACAAGCAGGATCGGGGCCAGCGTGGTGGCGAGCAATCCCACGAAACCAACCAGGCCGGCCAGCGTAAGCATGGCGAGCCAGGTGCGGCGCTCCGCCCGCGCGGCGTGCTCCAGCACCACGAACGCCAGAGCGTAGGACAGCGTGTAGACGAATCTCCAGATATCCGGCAACGCCGCTCGCTCCGACTCCCACGGCAACTCCACCAGCGGCCAGTAGATCCCGGTCAGCGAGGCGCGGATTCCAGCCGCCGGAATCCCCGCCGGGAGCGGAACCTGCACGATGTCGACGGCGTCGCCGATAAAGGTCCAAGCCCCGGCGGTGAGCAGCAACGGCGCCGTGAGCAGCACCGCGAACTTCGAGGCGTACCGGAGGAGCGCCGTCACGACCACCAGGAAGAATCCCGTCCACAGCCACACATCCAGGACTTCGGTGGTCAGGGCCAGATCCGGGCCAAACGGCGGCGCCAGCAGGCCGATCAAAAGGCCGGTGCCGTGGTGGTAGGACGCCGGCAGGTCGGGAGTCCAGAAGAACACCGGCGGGAACCCGCCGGCGCGGATCGAGGCGGCCAGCCCCAGGTGGTTGATGGCGTCGGGAATCGACAGGATTTGCCGGCTGGCAATCGCCACCCAACAGAGCGCCAGAACGGCGACCGCGAAGGCGGCGACCGTGCGCGGCCTGAGGTGGAGGCGGTCAGGGAAGCGCCAGGCGAGCACCGCAGCGGCAGCGACGACGAGGACCCAGGCCACGGCCGCCCCGGCGAGCCCGGGGACGACGTACATGATGAAGTTCGCCAGCAAGCCCCAGAGCGCCGGACCGACCACCAGGCCCTGGGCCAGCGCCATGCGATCGTCGGTCTGGCGGAGCGCCACGCGAACCACGGCGTACCCGACCGCGGCCAGCACCAGGAGCTCCGCCAGCAACAGCAACAGGCCCGGAATCACCGTCGGATCGACCGTCACTCAGACAATCTCCACGGACCCGTCGGCGGTTCGCGATGCAGGATCACGCTGGGCGACGTCGGTCTGGGGTCGCCACATCCTGGCGCCTGCGGTCGTGCGGCACATAGCTCTGACCTCAGCATGACACTCGGCGGGCGCGACGCGATGAGACGGCGAGCCTATGGCAGCGGTCTCACCTGCATGGGGCTGTCGACGGGCGCATAGGACGCCACGCCATCGTCCGTGATCGTGATCCGCACGAGCGGAATGAACGCCGCGTCGCGCCAGGAGTTCGGTCGCCACTCGTGCCGCAGTCGGACCGCGAGGGTCCAGGCGCCGGAATCGAGGCTGCCTTCGGTGGATGCCACCGCGACCCACCGGCCATCGGCCTGCCGCACCTCCAGCCTTGGCTCGCGGGGGTCGAACGCATACGTGTGGGCCACCGCCCCCGACCCGGGCGCGACCTGGCCGGCAAACCACCGAACCTGCGCCGGGATGCGGCCGCCATGCAGAAACGCGGTTGGAATGGCCCAGGGCGATTCGTCTCCGTTAACGATCACCCAATCCTGGCCGGACCATTGCCGTGAATCCTGAGTGTCCCAGTTCACCGTGAAGACGAAGCGTTGATCCTGGGCTTGGGCGTCGGACACACGAATGCCGACGAGCGGCGGCGCGGGCTCGACCGCTGGCGGCGGCATGATCGGGGCCACGGCTCCGTCGGGCGCATAGACCGCAATCGCGTCGGTCCACCAGATGGGCTGACGACCGTCGGGCGGGAACATCCAGGGCGCAAACTGCGCCGACGTGATCACGAGGTCGGGGGCATGTCCGTCCACCGGTTCGACCGGCCAGGGCGACAAGAGGTGCAGCAGCGTCCCGGGCACGGCGCCGAACAGCCGGGCATGGGACAGGGTCGATGCCACCTGGAGCGCTTCCACCGTCCCGAAGGAGGGCGGCAGATACACCGTCGCGGTGGCGGGAACCGCCTGCCGCAGCGTCTCGAACGACGCCGGCGTCGGCGGCACGTCCAGCGCCAGAAACGCCGGACGCACGCGATAGAGCGCCTCCGATCCGTCTCGCACCACGGGCTCGAACAGCTCGGAGTCGGCCAGCCAGCGCTGCGCCCGAGGCGCCAGAACCGACACCCAGCCATCCGTCGCGTGGACGAACTCGATGCCGAGCCGCCGGATGGCGCCCGGCTCGAGATACCTGGCGATGTCGAGGTATTCGGGACCGAGCCGGGGATACATGTGCACGTGCCCGAAGAACCCGGACGCGCTTGGACGGCCGGTGGCAAAGGCCACGGCGCCGAATCCCGGCGTGGGCGAGAACACGCGCGCGTCTACCGGCGTGCGGTCGCGGAGGTAGGCGGCAATGCGGTCGGCCACGGACGGCAGCTCATAGCGGCCCTGGTGCGAGTAGCGCGCGGCGGCCTCCGCCGGCGGGATGCGTGCATTGGCGACCTCGACCCCCTGCCCCAGGGTCAGGCCGAGATTGCGAACGGAGGGCGAGATCGTGGGCCATACGACGAGCGCCACGAGCAGCCCGGCGGCGGCGTAGCGCAGGCGCGGGGGCTGCAATTTGGCGAGACGCACACTGAGCGCCAGCAGCAACGCCAGCAGCGCGAAGTTTCGGGCGTGGCCGTCGAAGCGCGCCAGGTCCCAGGGGGCAGGCTCATAGCGCAGCACCAGCTTGGCCAGCATCAGCGCCCCGACGCCGGCGACCAGTGCCAGCACCAGGCGGTCGCGCCACGCCAGCGCCACGGCCATGGCGGCGACGATGATCGGGCTTCCAGCCGTGCCCAGCAGGCCGATGCCGCCGGGCCGCGACTGGATCGACCCCTGCACCCACGAGCGCCACTCATGGCCGTTCCACCCGAAGGAGATCCCGATCAACTCCGTGTTGGCGAGGTTCGACTTGAGCGTGCCGCCGCCGATGGCCAGCAGGACCAGCCCCAGTGCCAGTCCGACGCCCGATCGCAGCAGCGCCATGCGTCGCCCGGCGTGGGCAGCTTCCGGCTTGACGAGATGCGCCAGCTCGAGCGCGCCCCACGCAGCCAGGATCACCGGAGCGACGGTGGCCGAGAGCACGCCGACGAAGCCGATCATCCCGGCGAGCGCCAGCGACGCGGACCACGAACGACCGCCGGGATCCGCGGCGCGTTCGAGCACCACCAACGTGAGCGCATAGGACAGGGGATGCCGCGGCAGCCAGATATCCGGAACCCCGATAAACGGCGACGGCAACGGCCACTCCACGGACGGCCAGTAGATCTCCCCCAGCGACGCGCGAATTCCGGCGGAGGGAATGCCTGTCGGGACGGGAACTTGCAGGATGTTGGCGAAGAGTCCGGTTTGAGTCCAGGCGCCATACCCGAGCAGAAGCGGCACGGTGACCAGCACGGCGAATCGCGACGAGCGCCGCAGGAGCGCCGTCACCACCACCAGGATGAAGCTCGTCCAGGCATACGCGCCGAGCAGCTCGGTGACGAACGCGAGGTTGGGTCCGAATGGCGGCGTCAGCGCCGCCACCAGGAGGTCCGAGCCGTAGTGATAGGGCGCGGCGACGCCCGGACTCCAGAAGAAGCTGGGCGGAAAGCTGCCCGCGCGAATCGCGCCGGACATGCCCAGGTGGTCCGGCGCGTCGGGAATGGTGAGGGCCTGACGGGCGGCGAGGCCGACCCACAGCAGCGCCAGCACGACGACGGCAAACCCCGCCAGCATGCGCGGCTCCGGTCGAATGCGCTCCGGCGCGCGCCAGGAAAGCACCGCGCCCAGCCCTAGCGTGATCCCCCAGCCGACGGCCGCGCCGGTGAGCCCCGGCCACAGGTACATGAGCAGGTTGACCACCACGCCCCACAGCGCCAGGCCGACCACCAGGCCCTGCGCTACGGCCATGCGGTCGTCGCTCTGACGGAGCACGACACGAACGACGATGAAGCCCACCGCGGCCAGCGCCATGAACTCGCCCGCGAGGAGTAGCAGTCCCGGGAGGACGGCCGGATCGACGGTCATTCAGCGTTCCTCAACGGCAGCTTCCGGGTTTGCGACGTGTTGCTTCCCGCGTGGCGCCGGCGCCCACGCTAGGGTTCGAGCAGGTCATCGTAGACCTCGTACGACACGGCGCCGTCCTCGGTTATCGTCGCCTTCAGCACTGGAATGAATGCCGCTACCTCGTGCGCCAGGTAGGTGCCGCGGTCCACCTCCTGCCGCAGCCGCAGCGCCAGCGTCCAAGAGCCGGGTCCGATCATCCCAGCGGACGATTCCTCAGTCCTGAATCCCCCGTCGCCGGTACGCACCGCCAGGGTCGACGACGCGGCATCGTAGACATACCCGTGCGTCGTGGTCCCTCGTCCCCGCACGACCTGGCCGGCGAACCACTGCTCCACCACCGGCTTGCCGCCATCCAGATGTTGCGGGATTGTCCACGGTGATTCATCGACATTGATAAGCACCCAATCCTGTCCCGCCCAGCGTTCGGGCGAGTGATCGTCGACCGTCAGGGTGAAGCTGATCTGCCCCGCCGCCTGCCGCACGTCCGACACCCCCACGCTGATTGGCGGCGGTTCCGGCGGCGCACTGTCGGGCGGCGGCATGATCGGCGGAACGGCTCCGCCGGGCGCGTAGACGGCCATCTCGTGTTTCCACCAGATAGGTTGCCGGCTCTCCGGCGGGAACATCCACGGCTCCTGCTCTCGCGGCAGGATCACCAGGTCCGGCGTCTGCGCGCCGAGCGGTTCGGCGGACAACGAGCTCAGGGCGTGCGCCCTTCGCTGCATGTACTTCAGCACACCAAATAGTTCGGCCTCAGGCGAAAGCACCGACGCAATGCGCAGGGTGGTGTCGGTCTCGAAGGGCGCGCCGGTCGGCCAGTACACCAGGGCGCCTGGGGGCACGGCCTGCAGCAGCGCCTCGAACGACGCGGGCGTCGGAGGCGCCTCCAGCGCCAGGAACGCCGGGCGCACGCGGTAGAGCACCACGTCGCCATCCCGCACCACGGGCTCAAACAACTCGGGGTCGGCCAGCCAGCGCCGCGCCCGCTCCGGCAGCCCCTCGACCCAAGCGTCCGTGGCGTAGACGTAGTCGAAACCGAGCCGCTCGATGGCCCCCGGCTCCAGATAGTCGCGGGCATCCATGAACTCCGGGCCAATGACGTATCGCTGATGGGGCATGTTGGCGTAACCCACGCCGTTCGGGCGGCCGGTGGCGAAGAGCACGTTCCAGTGAGGCGGCTCGGGCACGAGCACGCGCGCGTTCAGCGCGGCGTGGTCCCGGACGTAGGTCACAACTCGTTCGGATACGGCGGGCATCGCCGCCCGCCCCCATCCATAGATCTCGGTGGCTGCCGGCCGCAGCGACCCGGCGTTGGCCACCTCGACCCCCTGGCCCAACGCCAGCGCAAGATTTCGGCCCGGCGTCACGACCGTCGGCCAGACGATCAGTCCCACCAGCAGCGCGCCCGCGGCATAGCGCCAGCGAGGACGCAGGGTCACCAGGCGCGCGCTCAGGGCCAGCAGCAGCGCCACCAGGGCAAGGTTGCGCGCGTGACCCGCCATCCGGTTGATGTTCACCGGATAGGACTCATAGCGAAGCAGCAGCCAGGCCAGCGTCAGTAGAGCCGCGCCAACGGCCAGTGTCAGCACCAGACGGTCGCGTCGCGCCAGCAGCGCGGCAATGCCCGCCACGGCCACCGGTCCCAGCGCCAACAGGGCCACGCCGCCGGGGCGTGGATCAAACACGCCCAACACGCGCCAGTCGCCCGGGCTGCCGTCCCACCAGAACGAGAGTCCGGGGGACGCGGAGCCCAGGAGCATTCCCGTAAACGCGCCGCCGCCGGCCAGCAGCAGGGCCACGGCCAGCGCCAGGCCGGCGCTCGGCGCGACCACGGCTCGCCACGTCAAGGCTCGCGCGCGCCAGGCTTGCCCGAGCGGCGCCGCCTCGAGACCCGCCCAGAGCAGCAAGCTCACCGGCGCCATGGTCGTCGACAACAGGCCAATCCACCCCACCAGCCCCGCCAGTGTCAGGTGTGCCCGCCACGACCGGCGCTTGCCCTGCGCCGCGCGCTCCGCCACCACGATCGTCAGCGCGTACGCCAGTGGAAATTGGGGCTTCCAAACGTTGGGCAGCACAGCCTCCGTGCGCCGCCAGGGCTGATCCGCGGTCGGCCAGTAGATTTCGGCCAGCGAGGCGCGCAGGCCCGCCTCCGGGAGCCCGGACGGGAATGGTCCCTGCAATATCCCTGGGCCCACGGCCGCCCACGTCCAGAGGCCGCCGGTGAGCAGCAGCGGGGCGAGCACCAGCGCCACTCGCCACGAGCCGCGCGCCGCCAGCAGCGTCACCACCACCAGCGTGAAGCTCGTCCACCCATAGACGCCCAGCAGCTCCGAAACGAATGCCAGGTCGGGCCCCACCGGCGGCGTCAGCAATCCAACGAGGAGCTCGGTGGCATGGTGATAGGGCAAGAGCACGCCCGGATTCCAGGGCGCCTCCGGCGGGAATCCGCCCGCTTGCATCCAGGCCGACACCCCCAGATATACGTGTGGGTCGGAGATGGTCAGTTGCTGCCGGCTGGCGAGCGCTACCCACATGAGTGCAAGGACCGCCAGGGCGAATCCCGCCGCCACGCGAGGCCGCGGACCAATGGGTTTGGGCGCGCGCCACGCCAGCACCGCGCCGAGCGTCAGCGTGAGACCCCAGCCCACGGCTGCGCCGGCGAGCCCCGGCACGGCGTAGAGCACGAAGTTGGTGATCAGGCCCCACAGCGCCGGGCCAACCACCAGCCCCTGCGCCAGGGCCACGCGGTCGTCGGCCTGGCGGAGCACGACCCGCGCCACGATGAAGCCCACCACGGCGAGGGCGGCGAGCTCGGCCAGAAGCAGGAGAAAGCCCGGCACGACCGCCGGATCGACGGTCATTCAGCCTGTCTCAACGGCAGTCTCTGGTTCTGCGACGTGTTGCTTTCCGCCTGGCGCCGACGTCCACGCTAGGGGCTGCGAAGGTCATCGTAGACCTCGTACACGACCGCACCGTCCTCGGAGACCGTCACCTTCAGCACTGGAATGAATGCCGCTTCCTCATGCGCAAGGTACGTGCCACGGTCTACCTCCTGCCGCAGGCGCAGCGCCAGCGTCCACGAGCCGGGGCCGATCATCCCAGCGGACGATTCTTCGGTCCTGAATCCCCCGTCGCCCGTGCGCACGTGCAGCGAGGACGCCACGGCATCGAAGACATATCCATGCGTCGAAGTCCCTCGCCCCCGCACCACCTGGCCGGCGAACCATTGCTCCACGACCGGCGTGCGTTGATCGGACTCCAGGTGCTTGGGGATCGCCCAGGGCGACTCGTCGACGCTGATGAGCACCCAATCCTGTCCCGACCAGCGGTCCGGCGAGTGATCCTCGACCGTGATCGTGAAGGCCAGCCGCCCGTCCGAGACCCGCACGTCCGACATCCGCAAGCTGATGGGTGGAGGCTCGTGCGGTCGCCAGGCGTCCGGCGGCGGCATGATCGGCGCCACGGTCCCGTGCGGCGCGTAGATGGCCATCGACTCATGCCACCAGATCGGTTGCCTGCCTTCCGGCGGGAACATCCACGGATCGAGTCCCACGGGCACGATCACCAGGTCCGGCGTCTGCTCGCCAAGCGACTCGACCGGTACCGGCGTGAGCGCATGCAATCGCCGCAGCGCGTATTTGAGCACGCCGTACAGTTGCGCCTCCGGCGCCAGCACCGAGGCTACCCGCATGGTGGTATCCGTCTCGAATGGCGCGCCGGAAGGCCAGTACACCTTGGCGCCCGCGGGCACCGTCCGCCGGAGGGCCTCGAACGACGCCGGCGTCGGCGGCACGTCCAGCGCCAGAAATGCCGGCGTCACCCGATAGAGCGCCTCGGCGCCGTCGCGCACCAGCAACTCGAACAACGCCGGATCGGCCAACCAGAGCCGCGCCCGGACCGGCAAGCTCGCCGACCATTCGTCCGTGGCATAGAGATAATCGAATCCCAGCCGCCGCGCAGCGCCCGGCTCCAAAGAGTTGCGCACATCCAGGTACTCGGGACCAAAGACGAATTGCTGGTGGCGCAGATTGGGGAAACCCGCGCTGTTTGGGCGGCCGGTAGCTGACGTGATCTTCCACACGAACTGTCCCGGCACGAACACGCGTGCGTCGACCTCGGTATGGTCGCGAATGTAGGCCGCAACTCGCGCCGAAACTGGGGGCAACGCCGTTCGCCTTAGCGCGGCTGACTCGCCGGCTGACGGCGGCGCCCATTCAGCATTCGCCACCTCGATGCCTTGTGCGAGCGCCATCCCCAAGTTGCGCACCGGTTCCACGCTCGTCGGCCAGATGACCAGGCCGGCGAGCAGCGCGCCGGCGGCGTAGCGCCAGCGGGGTCGCAACCGCGCGAGGCGCACGCTCACGGCCAGCACAAGCGCCAGCAGCGCGAAGTTGAATGCGTGCCCCGCCAGCCGGTTGATGTCGAACGGATGGAGCTCGTAGCGCAGCACGAGCCAGGCCAACCCCAGCAGGCCGGCGCCCACGGCGAGCGCCGTCACCAGGCGGTCGCGCCACACCAGCAGCGCGGCGAGCGCCGCCCCAACCACCGGGCCAATCGTGACCAGGCCCACCCCGCCCGGCCGAGCGTCGAACGCGCCCAACAGCCGCCAGGACTGTGGATTGCCCTCCCACCAGAACACGAGGCCGGAGGACAGGGAACCCTGGAGCATTCCCGTAAACCTGCCGCCGCCGGCCAGCAGCAGGACCACCGCCAGCGCCAGGCCGGCGACCGGCCGCAGCACGGCCCGCCAGGTCAGTGCTCGCGTGCGCCGGACCTGCCCGAGAAGTGGCAGCGCCTCAACGCCCGCCCAGAGCGCGAGCACCAGCGGGGTGAGCGATGTGGCCAGCAGGCCGATCCAGCCGACCAAGCCTGCCAGCGCCACGGTCGCCGGCCACGACCGACCCGCGCCCTTCGCCGCACACCCCAGCACCACAAGCGTCAACGCATACGCCAGCGGGTACTGGGGATTTCGAAGATTGGGCAATGCCGTATCCCAGATCAGCGACTGGCCCGAGGTCGGCCAGAACACCTCGGCTAGCGACGCGCGCAAGCCCGCCTCGGGCAGCCCCGCCGGAATCGGACCATGGAGAATCCCGCTTCCCAACGAGGTACCCGTCCAGAGACCGGGCGAAAGCAGGAGCGGCGCGAGCAACAGCGCCACTCGCCAGGAACTGCGCACCAAGAGCATCGTTACCACCAACACCGCGAGGCTTGTCCAGGCGTAGACGCCCAACAACTCCTTCACAAAAGCCAGATCAGGCCCAAACGGCGGCGCCAACAGCCCGATGAGAAGGTCGACGCCGTGGTGGTAACGGAGGGGCGCGCCGGGACTCCAGGACAGCTCCGGCGGAAACCCACCCGCTCGGAATGCCGCGGCCATTCCCAGGTGGAGCGCCGGATCGGCAACGCTCACGAGCTGATGACTCGCGAGCGCCACCCACGAGAGCGCCAGGACCAACGCGGCAAACCCGGCCGCCAGGCGCACCCGCGGCCAGGCGGGGCGCCCGCGCCACGCCAGGATTACGCCGAGCGTCAGCGTCACGCTCCAGCCCACGGCTGCGCCGGCGAGCCCCGGCACGGCGTAGAGCGCGAAGTTGGTGATCAGGCCCCACAGCGCCGGGCCAACCACCAGCCCCTGCGCCAGCGCCATGCGGTCGTCGGCCTGGCGGAGCACGACCCGCGCCACGATGAAGCCCACCGCGGCGAGGACGGCGAACTCGGCCAGAAGCAAGAGAAAGCCCGGCACGACCGCCGGATCGACGGTCACTCAGCTTTCCTCAACGGCGGGTTCCGGGTTTGCGACGTGCCGCGTCCCGCTTGGCGTCGGCGCGCACGCTACGGGTCGAGCAGGTCATCGTAGATCTCATACACGATCGCGCCGTCCTCGGAGACCGTCACGTTCAGCACCGGTATCACCGCGGCATGCTCGTGCGTGACATAGGCGCCGCGGTCCACTTCGCGCAACAGCCGCAACGCCAGCGTCCACCTGCCCGGGCCGGTCACCCCGGCCGACGATGCTTCCGTCCGATACGCACCGTCGCCACTCCGCACCGCCAATGTGGACGACGCGGCATCGTAGACGTAGGCGTGCGTCGTGGCCCCTCGTCCCCGCACGATCTGGCCCGCGAACCATTGCTCCACGACCGGTGTGCGTTGATCGGACTCCAAGCGCCTGGGGATCGCCCAGGGCGATTTGTCGACGCTGAGAAGCACCCAGTCCTGTCCCGACCAGAGGTCCGGCGAGTGATCGTCGACGGTGAGCGTGAAGGCCATCCGCCCGTTTGCCGCGCGCACGTCCGACGCCCGCACGCTGATTGGCGGCGGCTCAGGCGGCGCGACATCCGGCGACTGCATGACCGGCGCCATGGCCCCATGCGGCGCGTAGACGGCCATCTCGTCGTTCCACCAGATCGGCTGGCGGCTCTCCGGCGGGAACATCCACGGATCAAGTCCCACCGGCACGATCACCAAGTCCGGCGTCTGGTCACCCAGGCGTTCCGACGACATCGGCGTCAGCGCGTAGGTCTTCCTGCGCATATACGTCAGCACACCGAACAGGCGAGCATCGGGAGACAGCACCGACGCCACCCGCAGCGTGGTCTCGGTTTCGAAGGGCGCGCCGCTTGGCCAATACACCATCGTGCCCGCGGGCACCGCCTGCCGCAGCGCCTCGAACGAGGCCGGGCTCGGGGAAACCTCCAGCGCCAGGAACGCGGGCCGCACCCGATAGAGCGCCTCGGCGCCGTCGCGCACCAGCAGCTCGAACAACGCCGGATCCGCCAGCCAGCGCCGCGCACGATCAGGCAATCCCGCGATCCAATCGTCGGTGGCATAGATGTAGTCGAAGCCCAGTCGCCGCAGGGCCGCCGGCTCCAGATAGTGGCGGGCATCAACGAACTCAGGACCGTTCTTGGCCAGCAAGTGCCGCACGTTGGGGTATCCCGCGGCGTTCGGGCGTCCCGTGGCGTATGTCACCGAGAGATAGGGCCACTCGGGCACGAGGACCCGCGCATCGACCGCGGTGTGGTCCCGAATATGGGCGGCGACGCGCGTGGAGATGACAGGCAACGTGGATCGCCCTCGCGCGTCAGTCTTTGAAATTGCCGGCCGCAGCGATCCGGCATTGGCCAGGTCGACGCCTTGGCCGAGCGCCAATCCCACGTAGCGGACCGGTCCCACGGCCGTCGGCCAGATGACCAGGCTCAACAGCAACGTGCCCGCGGCAATCCGCCAACGGGGCCGCAGAGCCGCCAGGCGGGGGCTCAGGGCCAGCAGCATTGCCAGCAGGGCGAAGTTGCGCGCGTGCCCGGCGAGCCGCTTGAGATCGATCGGATAGGGCTCGTAGCGCAGCACCAGCCAGGCCACGGCCAGCATTGCGGCGCCGACCGCCAGCGCCAGCACCAAGCGGTCGCGCCGCGCCAGCAGCACGCCGATCCCCGCCACCACCACCGCGCCAATTTCCAACAGGCCCATGCCGCCTGGCCGGACGTCTAACGTGCCCAGCAATTGCCAGTTGCGCGGGTCGCCGTCCCACCAGAACACGAGACCCGAAGACGCCGAGCCGTCCAAGAGCTCGGTAAATTTGCCGCCGCCGATCAGCAGCAGCGCCACGGCCAGCCCGAGCCCCACGCCGGGCCGCAGCATTCGACGCCAGGTCAAGGCCGTCGCGCGCCAGGCCTTCGCGAGAGGTATCGCCTCAAGGCCCGCCCAGAGCACCAGCACCACTGGGGCCAGCGTCGTTGACACCAGGCCCATAAAGCCAACCAACCCCGCCAGCGTCAGGGTCGCCGGCCATGAGCGGACGGCGTCCCGCGCCACGCGCTCCAGCACCACGACCGCGAGCGCGTACGCCATGGTGAACGAGGGCTTCCAGATGTCGGGCAGCGCGGCGAACGGCGTGGACAGCGGCAACTCGGCGGTCGGCCAGTAAATCTGGGCCAGTGAGGCGCGCAGCCCCGCCGCGGGCAGACCGGCCGGGACCGGCCCCTGCAGAATCCCCGGCGCCCAGCCCTGCCAGGTCCAGAGGCTGGTTGAGAGCATGAGCGGCGCGAGCAGCAGGGCGATTGGCCACGACGCCCGGGACGCCAGCGCGGTCACCACAATCAGCACAAAGCTGGTCCAGGCGTAGACGCCCATCAGCTCGGTCACGAATGCGAGATCGGGACCGACCGGCGGGGTCAGCAGACCGATGAGCAGATCAATCCCGTGGTGGTAGCGCACGAAAATGCCCGGGCTCCAGGGCAACTCCGGCGGAAACCCGCCCGCCCGCAGCGTGGCCGCCAGGCCCAGGTGAATCGCGTCGTCAGGAATCACCAGGAGCTGACGGCTGGCAAGGCCCGCCCAGAGCAGCGCCAGAACCACGGCCGCGAACCCCGCCAACATCCGCGGCTCCGGTCGAATGCGTTCGGGCGCGCGCCAGGCCAGCACGGCGCCCAGCGCCAGCGTGACGCCCCACCCAATCGCCGCGCCTGCGAGTCCCGGCACGGCGTAGAGAACGAGATTCGTGATCAGGCCCCAGAGCGCGAGGCCGACGACCATGCCCTGCGCCAGCGCCATGCGGTCGTCGGTCTGGCGGAGCGCCACGCGAACCACGATGAAGCCCACGCCGGCCAGCGCCACGAGCTCTGCCAGGAGCAGCAGGAAGCCCGGCAGGACCGTCGGGTCAACGATCATTCGACTCTCCCCACCCGACGACGCGGACCTTGCGACGGGGGCGTTTCGTATTCAGCGGCGGCGCCCACGCTACCCGGCGCGGACCTCATCGTAGACCTGATATGCCACCTTGCCGTCTGGGAGGACAGTCGCCTTGAGCACCGGGATCAACGCGGCTGGTTCATGCGTCACATAGGTCCCGCGGTCCACCTCCCGCAGCAGGCGCAGCGCCAGCATCCAACTGCCGGAGCCCTGCACTGGGGTTGACGACGCCTCGGTCCGATATTGTCCGTCGCCACCCCGCACCGCCAGGCTGGACGCGCCCGCATCGTAGACGTAGCCGTGGACCGTCGTCCCCCGCCCTCGCACCATCTGGCCGGCAAACCACTGCTCGACGACCGGCGTGCGCCGGTCGGCTTCCAGGTGCGTGGGGATTCCCCACGGCGACTCATCGACGTCGATGAGCACCCAGTCCTGCCCGGACCATTGGTCGGGCGAGTGATCGTCGACGATGACGGTGAAAGCCAGCCGCCCGTCCGCCTCGCGTACGTCCGACACCCGCACGCTGATCGGCGGCGGCTCTGACGGCGCGGCATCCGGCGGCGGCATGACCGGCGCCACGGCCCCGTGCGGCGCATAGACGGCCATCTCGTCGTTCCACCAGATCGGCTGCCGGCCCGCCGGCGGAAACATCCATGGCTCCTGCTCTCGGGGCAGGATCACCAGGTCCGGCGACTGGCCACCGAGCGGTTCGGTCGGCAACGACGTGAGCGCGTATATCCGTCGGCCCGCATATTTGAGCACGCCGATCAACCGGGTCTCCGGCGTCAGCACCGAGGCGACGCGCAGCGTCGTGTCGGTCTCGAACGGAGCGCCGGTTGGCCAGTACAGGGTGGCGCCCGACGGAACGGCCCGCCGCAGGGCCTCGAACGACGCGGGGGTGGGCGGCGCGTCCAGCGACGCGAACCCCGGCCGCACGCGGTAGAGGGCCGCCGCGCCGTCGCGCACCAGCAGCTCGAACAACTCGGGGTCGGCCAGCCAGCGCCGCGCGCGATCAGGCAGCCCAGCCACCCAATCGTCGGTGGCATAGATGTACTCGAAGCCCAGCCGCCGCACGGCGCCCGGCTCCAGATAGTCGCGGGCATCCAGAAACTCGGGGCCAAGGGGCTGATACAGATGCAGCACGTTGGCGTATCCGACGCTGTTCGGGCGGCCCGTGGCGTAGGCGACGGTCAGGTAGGGCGGCTCAGGCACGAGCACTCGCGCATCAACCGCGGTGTGGTCATGGATATAGGTCACGATGCGCGCGGACACGGCGGGCAATACCGTTCGCCCCATCCACGACGGAGCCCCGCCGTTGGCGGTCGTTCCCGACGGGTCAGCGTTGGCTAGCTCGATCCCTTGGCCAATTGCGAACCCCAGGTTGCGAACCGGCGCCACGACCGTCGGCCAGATGACCAAACCCAGCAACAGCGCGCTCGCGGCATAGCGCCAGCGAGGACGCAGCACCGCCAGATGGGCGCTCAGCGCCAGCAGCACCGCCACCAATGCGAAGTTGCGCGCGTGTCCCGCCAGGCGGTGAATGTCCCTGGGAAACGGCTCATGGCGCAACACCAACCAGGCGACGGCCAGCAGCGCGGCGCCCACCGCCAACGTCAGCGCCAAGCGGTCGCGCCGCCCGAGGAACGCCGCAACTCCGGCCAGGGCCACCGGCCCGATCTCCAACAGGCCGACGCCACCCAGCCGCCCGTCGAGTGCGCCCAGCAATTGCCAATCGCCTGGATCACCGTCCCACCCGAACACGAGGCCCGAGGACCCGGAGCCGTCCAACAGCCCCGTGAACCTTCCACCGCCGGCCAGCAGCAGCGCGACGGCGAGCACGAGCCCCGCGCCCGGCCGCAGCACCTGGCGCCACCGGAAGGCGCGTGCGCGCCAGGTCTTTGCAAGCGGCAGCGCCGCCAGGCCCGCCCAGAGCACGAGCACCACCGGCGTGAGCGATGTCGACACCAAGCCCATGAAGCCGACCACACCCGCCAGCGACAGGATCGCCGGCCACGAGCGGTCCGTCCCCTGCGCCGCACGCTCGAGGACCGATACCGCGAGTGCGTAGGCCAGCGTGTATGACGGCCCCCAGATGTTCGGCACCACGCGTCCCCAGTGGAGGGTCTCTCCCTCGGTCGGCCAGTAGATCTCTCCCAGTGACGCGCGCAGCCCCGCCGCGGGCAGCCCGGCAGGGACCGGCCCTTGCAGGATTGCCGGGCTCAGGCCGGTCCAGCCCCAGAGGCCGCTGGTGAGCAGCAGCGGCGTGAGCAGCAGCGCAAGGCGCCACGACCCGCGCGCCAGCAGCGCGGTCGCCGCCACCAGCACGTAGCAGATCCAGGCGTAGGCACTCAGCAACTCGTGCACGAACGCGAGATCGGGTCCACCCGGCGGGGCCAGAAGGCCGATCAGCAGATCGAGGCCGTGGTGATAGCGCACGGGCATACCCGGATTCCAGGGCAGTTCGGGCGGAAACCCGCCCGCGCGAATCGCGGCGGACAGCCCCAGATGAAGCTCATCGTCCGGAATCGCCAAGAGCTGGCGGCTCGCCAGCCCCACCCAGAACAGCGCCACGACCACCGTGGCGAATCCCGCCACGGTGCGCCGGCTTGGTCCAATGGGTTTCGGCGCGCGCCACCACAGCACCGCGCCCAGGGTCAGCGTGACGCCCCAGCCCACCGCCGCGCCCGCCAGCCCGGGGACGGCGTAGAGGACGAAATTCGTGATGAGGCCCCAGAGGGCGAGGCCGACCACCATGCCTTGCGCCAAGGCCATGCGGTCGTCGGTCTGTCGGAGCGCCACGCGCACGACAATGAAGCCGACGCCGGCCAGCACCACGAGCTCCGCCAGGAGCAGGATGAATCCCGGCAGGACCGCCGGATCAACGGTCATTCATCGACCCTGACCGAAGGCGTCCGAGCTCGGGATCGAGGGCGTCGGAGCGTCGCTGGCATCCACGCTAGCGGCCGAGGACGTCGTCGACGACCCGATACGTCACGTCGCCGTCCTCGGATACCGCCACCGTCAGCACCGGAATCAATGCGGCTTCCTCATGCGCGAGGTAGGCGCCGCGGTCCACCTCTTGCCGCAGCCGCAGCGCCAGCGTCCACGTGCCAGAGCCGGTCACGTCAGCCGACAATTCTTCCGTGCGGTACGCGCCATCGCCACTCCGCACTGCAAGTTTCGACGCCGCTGCATCGTAGACGTAGCTGTGCGTCGTCAGGCCTCGTCCCCGAACGACCTGACCGGCGAACCACTGCTCCACCACGGGCTTTCCGCCATCCAAATTCCTCGGGATCGCCCACGGTGATTCATCGACATTGATGAGCACCCAGTCTTGTCCCGTCCATCGCTCGGGCGAGTGATCGTCGACGATCACGGTGAATGCGATTCGCCCGTCAGCGATCCGCACGTCGGAAACCCTCACACTGATCGGCGGCGGTTCCGGCGGCGCACTGTCGGGCGGCGGCATGATCGGCGCGACGGCCCCATGCGGCGCGTAGACGGCCATCTCGTGGTTCCACCAGATCGGCTGCCGGCCCTCCGGCGGGAACATCCACGGCTCCTGCTCTCGCGGCAGGATCACCAGGTCCGGCGTCTGCGCGCCGAGCGGTTCGGCGGACAGCGAGCTCAGGACGTGCGCCCTTCGCTGCATGTACGTGAGCACACCGAATAGTCGGGCCTCTGGCGAGAGCACCGACGCAATGCGCAGGGTGGTGTCGGTCTCGAAGGGCGCGCCGCTCGGCCAGTACACCAGGGCGCCCGGGGACACGGCCTGCCGCAGCGCCTCGAATGAGGCCAGTGTCGGCGGCACGTCCAGTGTCAAGAATGCCGGCCGCACGCGGTAGAGGGCCACCGCGCCGTCGCGCACCAGCAGCTCGAACAGCTCGGGGTCCGCCAGCCAGCGCCGCGCCCGCTCCGGCAGCCCCGCCACCCAGTCCTCCGTGGCGTAGATGTAGTCAATGCCCAATCGCCGCATGGCGTTCGGTTCGAGGTGGTCGCGGGCATCCACGAACGCCGGACCGACCTTCGGCAGCAGATGCCGCACATTGAGGTATCCCGCGCCGTTCGGGCGGCCGGTGGCGTACGCCACGGACAGGAGCGGCGGCTCTGGCACGAGCACGCGCGCGTCCACCGCCGTGTGGTCCCGGATATAGCCCGCGACGCGCGCCGACACCGCCGGCATGGCAAATCGCCCGTGGCCATAGGGCTCGGTCGCCGCGGGGCGAAGCTGACCGGCATTGGCCACCTCGATGCCGCGCCCCAGCGCGCGGCCCAGGTGGCGCGCCGGCGCCACGATGGTCGGCCAGATGACCAGGCCCAGCAGCAGCGCGCCTACGGCAAGGCGCCAGCGCGGCCGCAGTGCCATGAGGCGGGGACTAAGGGCCAGGAGCAGCGCCACGAGCGCGAAGTTGCGCGCGTGCCCCGCGAGGCGGTGGATGTCTTTGGGCACTGGCTCATAGCGCAGCACCAGCCAGCCCAGCGCCAGCATTGCGGCGCCCACGGCCAGCGCTAGAACCAGGCGGTCGCGCCGTGCCAGCAGGACGGCGATCCCCGCCACGACGACCGGCCCCAGCGCCAGAAGACCCACGCCGCCCGGCTGCGGGTCGAGCGCGCCCAGCAGCCGCCAGGATGCCGGATCGCCTTCCCACCACCACACGAGGCCCGACGATGCCGAGCCCTCTAAGAGTCCCGTGAACCTGCCGCCGCTGCCCAGGAGCAGGAGCGCGGCCAGCGCCAGACTCGTGCCCGGCCGCAGCGCGGCGCGCCAGGCGAGTGTCCTCCCACGCCAGGCCTGCCCGAGACGAAGCATCTCAAGGCCCGCCCACAAGACCAGCATCAGGGGCGCCAAGATCGTGGCCACCAGTCCGATCCACCCAACCAGCCCCGCGAGCGTGAGGCTTGCCGGCCACGACCGGCCTTCGGCCCGTGTCGCGCGCTCCAACACCACGAAAGCCACCGCATATGCCAGCGGGAAGGAGGGCTTCCAGATGTTTGGGAGCGCCGCTTCCTTCGGCTCCCAAATCTGTCCCACCTCGGGCCAGTAGATATCGGCCAACGAGGCGCGCAGGCCTGCCTCCGGCAGCCCGGCGGGGACCGCGATCCGCACGATGCCGGGAGCGCTGGCGGTCCACGTCCAGAGTCCCGCCGTGAGCAACAGCGGCGTGAGCAGCAACGCCGCTTGCCAAGACCCGCGCGCCACCAGCGCCGTCACGACCACCAGCACGGCGCTCGCCCAGGCATAGACGCTCAACAACTCGTGCACGAAGGCAAGGTCGGGCCCAACCGGTGGAGCCAACAGGCCAATCAGCAGGTAGGCGCCGTGATGGAAGTGCGCCGGCATGCCCGGATTCCAAGCCATCTCGGGCGGAAAGCCGCCCGCCCGCAACGAGGCGGCCAAACCCAGGTGCGAGTGTGGATCGGGAATGGTGACTTGCTGCCGACTCGCGAGCGCGACCAGGAAGAGCGCGAGCACCAAGAGGACGAATCCCGCCGCCGTGCGCGGCTGAAGTCCGAGGGGCTGCGGCGCGCGCCACGCCAGGACTGCCCCCAGCATCAGCGTGACGCCCCAGCCCACGGCCGCGCCCGCAAGCCCCGGCACGGCGTAGAGGACAAAATTCGTGATCAGGCCCCAGAGGGCGAGGCCGACCACCATGCCTTGCGCCAGAGCCATGCGGTCGTCGGTCTGTCGGAGCACCACGCGGACGACGATGAAGCCCACCACCGCCAAGGCGACGAACTCCACCAGGAGCAGCAGGAAGCCCGGAACGACCGCCGGATCAACGATCACGCCGGAGGCCTCCCCGCGACCGCCGCGCGTCTACTCAATGCGGCCGCGCTCTCGATCCATCAAGTTCCGATGATTGCCGACGCCAATGCTACTCATCACCCACGGCGTCGTAGACCTCATACGACACCTCGCCGGCCGGGGACACGGTGATCTTCAGCACCGGGATCAACGCCGCTTGCTCGTGCGCCACGTACGTGCCGCGGTCTTCCTCCCGCAGCAACCGCAACGCCAGCGCCCAGGTGCCCGGGCCTTCGTCTCCGCCCGACGAGGTCTCGGTCCGGTACGTGCCGTCGCCGCTCCGCACGGCGAGGCTGGACGCCAGCGCATCGTAAACATAGGCGTGCGTGGTGGTCCCCCGCCCCCGCACGATCTGGCCGACGAACCACTGCTCCGCCACCAGCGTGCGTTGATCGCTCTCCAGGCGCCGGGGAATCGACCACGGTCCCCCGTCCACGGCCACCAGCGCCCAGTCTTGTCCCGTCCATCGCTCCGGCGAGTGATCGTCCACGGTCAGACTGAACGCTATCTGCCCATTCGCCACCCGCACGTCCGACACCCGTACGTCGATTGGCGCCGGCTCGGAGGGCGCAGCCTCCGCCGGCGGCCTCACCGGCGCCACGGCGCCGTCGGGCGCGTAGATAGCCATTTCCTCATTCCACCAGATCGGTTGCCGACCCTCTGGCGGAAACATCCACGGATCAAGCCCCACCGGCACCAGCACGAGGTCTGGGATCCGATCGCCGAGCGGTTCGACCGGCACGGAGGTCAGCGCGTGCAATCGCCGCAGCGCATACTTGAGCTCGCCGTGCAGTTCGGCCTCTGGGGCCAGCACCGACGCCACCCGCAGCGTCGTGTCCGTCTCGAAGGGCGCACCGGAAGGCCAGTACACCGCGGTTTCCGCGGGCACCGCCTGTCGCAGCGCCTCGAACGTCGCCGGTGCGGGCGGCACATCGAGGGCCAGGAACGCCGGCTGCACGCGGTAGAGCGACTCGGCGCCGTCGCGCACCACCAGCTCGAATAGCTCGGGGTCCCCCAGCCAGCCCCGCGCCCGATCCGGCAGGCCCGCCACCCACGCGTCCGGCGCATAGAGATAGTCAATCCCGAGCCGCCGCATGGCGCCTGGCTCCAGGTGGTCACGCACATCCAGATACTCGGGGCCAAAGGCGTATCGCATATAGCTCAAGTTGGGGTAGCCCGCGCTGTTCGGGCGGCCGGTGGCGGCCGTGATCTTCCAGAAGTACTCCTCCGGCACGAACACGCGCGCATCCACCGCGGTGCGGTCCCGGATAAAGGCCACGACGCGCGCGGACACCGGGGGCAACGCCCCCCGCCCCGGCCAGGTTCGAGCGGTTGGCGCTTCGGCCCACGTCGCGTTACTCACCTCAATCCCTTGGGCCACCGCAAGTCCGAGGTTGCGCACCGGCACCACGCTCGTGGGCCAGATGATCAAGCCCACGAGCAATGCGCTGGCGGCATAGCGCCAACGGGGTCGCAGTCCCGCGAGGCGCGCGCTCATGGCTAGCAAGAGCGCCAGCAGCGCGAAGTTTTGCGCGTGCCCCATCAGCCGATTGAGGTCGGCTGGATGCGGCTCGTAGCGCAGCACCAGCCAGCCCAAAGCCAGCAGGCCGGCACCCATGGCTAGCGCCACCACCAGGCGATCGCGCCAGGCAAGCAGCGCCGCGATCGCCGCCGCGACTACAGGGCCAATCGAGACCAGGCCCAGGCCGCCGGGCTGCGCATTGAACCCGCCCAGTAGCCGCCAAGACTCCGCGTTGTCTTCCCACCAGAACGCGAGACCGGAGGACGCGGCGCCCTCCAACATGCCCGTGAACCGGCCACCGCCGGCCAGGAGCAGGACCACGGCCAGCACAAGGCCGGCGCCTGGCCGCAGCACAGTGCGCCAGGCCGGATGTCGCCCGCGCCAGGCCCTCCTCACATCCAGCGCCTCGAATCCCGCCCAGAGCCCCAGCACCAGCGGCGTCAAGGGTGTGGACAGCAGGCCGAGGCCGCCCACCAAGCCGGCGAGCGTCCCGACCGAGCGCCACGACCGGCCTCCTGGTCGCGCCGCGCGCTCAAGCACGATCATCGCCAATGCGTACGCCAGCAGGAATGAGGGCTTCCGGATATTCGGCAGCGCCGCTTCAAAGCGGGACCACGTCTCCCCTGTCGACGACCAGTAGGTCTCCGCCAGTGACGCGCGCAGGCCCGCCTCCGGAAGCCCCGCCGGGACGGGAGCCTGCAAAATCCCGCTGCCCACGGTCGTACCCGTCCACAGACCGGGCGCAAGCAGCAGCGGCGAAAGGAGCAGCGCAACTTGCCAGGACCCGCGCGCCAGCAGCAGCGTCACCACCACTAGCGCAAAGCCGGTCCAGGCATAGGCGCCCAGCACCTCGGCGGCGAACGCCAGGTCAGGTCCAAATGGCGGCGCCAATAGTCCGACGAGCAGCTGCGCGGCGTAGTGATATCGCAGGGGCTCGCCGGGACTCCAGGACAGCTCCGGTGGGAATCCGCCGGCCCGGAACGCGCCGGCCATGCCCAGGTGCAGCTGCGGATCGGAGAAGGTCAGGAGCTGCCGACTCGCCAGCGCGATCCAAAACAGCGCCAGGACAGCCGCCACGAACCCCGCCAGCACGCGCGGCGTCGGGCGAATCCGCGCCGGCGCGCGCCACGCCAGGACCGCCCCCAGCCCGAGGGTCAGGCCCCAGCCGATCGCCGCACCCGCCATCCCGGGGACGGCATACAGCACGAAGTTGGTGATCAGACCCCAGAGGGCGAGGCCGATCACCAGGCCTTGCGCGAGGGCCATGCGCACGTCGTCCTGGCGCAGCGCCACTCGCGCCACCACATAGCCCACGGCGGCCAGCGCGGCGAACTCCGCCAGCAGCAGCACGAAGCCCGGCACGACCGTGAGATCAACGCTCACTCAGGCCACCGCCGCCAGACCGCCGCCGACCCGCACTTCAGACTCAATCGATGAGGCCGAGCTTTCGATCCGTAACGTCCTGATAGGCGCTGACGCGTCCGCTGCGCACGTCGTCCAGCGTGACGATCGCGCCGGCCTGGCTGGACTCGTGCACGGCCAGCACCAGCGCCACCGCCGCCTCGCCGGCGTCGAGGTCCACTTCGACGGGGTTGCCGGAGTCAATGGCTTCGGCCAGCTCGCCAAGCTCGTGGGCAATCAGCTTGCGGTCGGCCTGGGGGAACGCAAAGTCGTAGCGCGCCAGGCGGTCGCTGCCGAACAAGTCGGTCGTCATGGGATCGAGCGCAAAGTCGGGCACCAGGGCGAGCACCTCGTCGTCGTCGAGCGGTTCCGCGCCGCCGCGCCAGACTTTCAGCGGCCGGCCGCTGCGCACCCCGAACGTTTCGAGCCGGCCCTCCGAACCCAGCACGGCGCTCAGGTTTTGGCCCGCGTCCGGGGCCGAGAGCTCGAGTCCCCAGGTGCCCGCGGCGCCGGAGGCGAACCCGAGCATGGCCTGCAGCGAATCGGGCGCCGTGGCCTCAAAGGTGTCGGGCAACTCCGCGCGGAATCGCGCGTACATGCCGCTCGGCGATTCGTCGATGCGGCCGGTGGTCCGCACCGGCTCCAGCAGCCGGGTGATGCCGGCCACGCGATCAACCGGACCCATGAGGTACACGATCATGTCGGCGTAGTGCACGCCCACGTCCATCAACGGGCCGCCGTCCTCGCGGAAGTGCCGCCAGGGGGTGATGAGCATGGCGTCGCTGCCGCTGGCCCGCAGCTCGACGATGGAGCGCGGCTCGCCGATGGCGCCGGCATCCAGCAGCGCGCGGGCGAGACGGAGGATCGGATCGCGCCGGTAGTTTTCCGCCACCGAGACCATGCAGCCGGAGCGCGACGCGGCGGCGCGAATCCGGGCGCAACCTCGCATGGTGACGGCCAGCGGCTTTTCGACGAGCACGTGAAGCCCGGCATCCAGCGCCTCTGCCGCCGCGACGTGATGCGCGCCTGCGGTGGTGACGATGTCCGCCGCCTCGAGCTCGGGCCGCTGAGACTTGGCCTCGGCAATGCTGGTGCAGGCGGCAGGCCGGTTCCCCAGGAACTCTTCGACCTCGCCCGCGACAAACTCGGCCCGCTCGCGGTCCACGTCCACCACCGCGGCAAGCTCGACGAGGCCGGGACGCACCCGCGCCAACTCGACGAATCCCCGCAGATGTCGACGGCCCATGCCGCCGCAACCGACCAACGCAAACTGGTGCGCCATGACACCCCCTCCTGCCCCCTTGGACCCGATGATACGTAGGACTTGAGACTTAGGAGAGGGCGCGGAGTCGCAGCAGGAGGCCCTGGTCGTCGGTTATGTAAAGCTCGCCGGCTTCGTCCTCACCAAACGACGTGATGCGGGCGTCCAACTCGCCCTGCAACCGCATCTGCCAGGCGCCCGCGGCATCGCGCCGCAGCGTCCAGACGTTGCCGCTGCAGTAGTCGCCGAAGACGTAGGCGCCGGCAAGCGCCGGGTAGGCCGAGCCGCGATAGACGTAGCCGCCGGTCACCGAGCAGCCGCCGTCCC
The DNA here is from genome assembly GCA_022826485.1 of Chloroflexota bacterium. Taxonomy (GTDB): domain Bacteria; phylum Chloroflexota; class UBA11872; order UBA11872; family UBA11872; genus JAJECS01. The sequence continues at coordinate 52,201 of JAJDUU010000026.1, forward strand.
GGCCATAGACGGCGATCGGGGGCGTGAAGCGCGGCGAGTTGCATTCGGCACTGCCCTCGACGAAGCAGATGAAGCCCTCCATGAGCTTCCAGCCGTAGTTCTCCCCGCCGGGAGACGAGGCCAGGGCAAAGTCGATCTCCTCGAAGCTGTTCTGGCCGACGTCGGCGATGTAGAGGTCCCCGGTGGCTCGGTCGAAGGAAAAGCGCCAGGGGTTGCGCAGGCCGTAGGCCCAGATCTCGGCGCGCGCGTCGGGCACGCCCACGAACGGATTGTCGGACGGCACGCGATAGACGCCCGGCTCGCTCACGTCCAAACGCAGCAGCGTGCCCAGCCAGGTGTCGAGCCGTTGGGCGTGATTCTGCGGATCGCCCGCCGCCCCGCCGTCGCCCAAGGCCACGTAGAGCATGCCGTCGGGCCCGAACGCCAGCATGCCGCCGTTGTGATTGGCAAACGGCTGCGCTTGCGTGAGCAGCACCTGCGCCGACGTGGGATCGGCGCGATTGGGATCGGCCGAGACTCCGTACTCAGCGACCACCGTGGCGCCCCGCAATTCCGTGTAGTACACGAAGAAGCGCCCGTTCGAGGCGTAGTCCGGATGAAACGCCAGCCCCAGCAACCCGCGCTCGTTGGCGCGGGAGTTGACGATGCCGGTGAGGTCCAGGAATGGGTCCGGGACGAGCTGGCCGTCGACGACGATGCGAATGCGGCCTTCCTTCTCGATGACGAACAGGCGACCGGAGCCGTCGCCGGCATGGCCGGCATAGACGGGACGGATGAGGCCGCCGACCACACGGTCGGCCGTGAGGCCGCGGAGCGGGGGCGGCGCGGGCGTGAGGGTTGGGGTCGGCGCCGGCGTTGGGGACGGAGTCGGCGCGGGCGTGGGAGTCGGTGTTGGTTCGGGGACGGGTGTTGGTGGTGGCGAGGTGGCCGGCGTTGGTGGTGGTTGGGTTGGAGTGGGCGCCGGCGGGGTGGCCGGAGCCGGGGTGACGGCGGGAGTTGCCGGCGGGGATGTCGTGGGCGCTACGGTCGGTGCTGGCGCGGGCGTCGGCGTCGGCGCGGGTGACGACGCGATTTCGGCGACGCGCGGTGGAGTTGGTGTCGCCGCGGGCGTGGCGGTCGGTTCGGGCGCTGGAGGCGGCGCCGTCGGTCGGGCGACGACTGCCGCCGGCGTTGCGACCGCTGTCGGAGCAATCACCGGTGCGGCTGCGAGGGTCGGCGTGACGGCGGCTGGCTCGGCGACCTCGTCGCAGGCGCCACCGGCCATCAGCGCGAGCAGGAGCGCAGCCAACGCCAGCCGGGCAATGCTCATGCGGCGGCGCTTCCAAACGTGTGCACATGTGGCCTGGTCACGAGTGAGAGAATATCCGCCGTGAGCCGGAGCCACGACGGCCGGCAGCGCAATCTGGCGGAAACACATGGGAAGACTCAACGGTAAGGCCGCGCTGATCACGGGAGGCGGCACCGGCATCGGGCGCGCCATCGCGCTGCGATTCGCGGCGGAGGGCGCGCGCGTCGTGATCGCGCAGCGCAACGCCGGAGCGCTCGACGCCACCGTCGCCGACATCGAGGCGGACGGCGGCTGGGCCAGGGCCGTCCCGACGGACATCACGCAGACCGACCAGGTGCTCGCGCTGGTCGATCAGGCGATCGAGGCCACCGGACGGCTGGACATCCTGGTCAACAACGCCGGGCGCACGGGCCGCGCCGGGGCGTTTCTGGACGTCGATCTGGATGTCTGGCGCGATTTCATCGAAACCAATCTCACCGGGCCGTTCGTGATCGCCCAGGCGGTGGCGCGTCACATGGTGTCGGCCGGCGTCGCGGGCCGGATCATCAACACGGGCTCGGTGGACTCGTTCGCCTCGGAGATGCAGGCCGCGCCCTACGCCGCCAGCAAGGGCGGCCTGCTGATGCTCACGCGCAGCATGGCCATCGAGCTGGGCGGTCACGGCATCGCGGTCAATCTGCTGGCGCCGGGTCCGATCCTGGTCGACAAGAACGCGCCGCGCTACCAGGATCCGGCGCTGGTGGCCAAACGCACCGAGGCCATTCCCCTGGGTCCCTTCGGACGGGTCGAGGACGTGGCCGCGGCGGCGCTGTTCCTGGCCAGCGACGAGTGTCAATACGTGACCGGGAGCGCCATCACCATCGATGGCGGCACGCTGGCCAAGGCGCACTTCTAGAGCGCGACATCGTCCAGCGGCCAGATCGGCCGGCGCAGGCGGGTGTAGGAGTGCTCGCGCGGGTCGAAGCGGTGCTGCGCCGGGAAGGCGACCCGATGCACGCTGCCGGCGATGGGCTCGTAGGCGCCGCGAAAATGGTTGGCCGACTTGACGCCGATCCACGACAGGCGCTCCGGGTCGAATCCGAGCATGCGCGGTCCCTCCAGGTCGAACACCTGCATGCGGAGCGTCGTGACCGCGACGTGGACGCCGCCGATGCGCAGCAGCGCCGACGGACCGAAGTCCTGCACCATGCCCGTGTACATCGGGCCCGTGATCGAAAAGCGCAGGTCCAGCAAGCGCTCCACCACTACGGCGGCGTGCACCGGCGGTCCCTGGTCGGGCGCCGACTTGCCGCCGATGTCCACGGTGATTTCGGCGCCCTCGCCGGCCTGCTGGGCGATGCCCACGGCCTCCGGATCGCAGAGGGTGACGATGAGGGCGTTGGTCAGGCCCGCGTCCAGAAACGCCCGCAGCATGCCCACCGAGTCGCCCGGCGCGCCGCCGCCGGGGTTGTCCTGCGGATCGCCGAACACGGCCGGCCAGCGGTTGACGGCACGCGCCGACCGCAGCGCGTCGTCCCAGGAATCGAGGTCGGGCAGGAACTTCTCGCGCTGGGCGTAGATCCAGCCGCCGAGCGCGTCGGCCTCCCGCCGCGCCAGGTCCGGATCGCCGTCGGCGACGACAATGACCGACGCCCCGGCGTCGTGAATGTCGGCCCAGGGGAATCCGGGCGCCACGGACGCGGTGAGGATCCCGGGCTGCGTCTCCAGCGCGTGGGCGCGGGCGACTATGGAGTCGAACGGCTCGCGTCCGGTGAACTGGCCGCCAGTCCACAGCATCGGGAGCTGCCGCCACGCCATTACCGGGGATAGCTCGCCGCGCAGCGTGCCGACGATCATTTCCGAGGCTTCGAGGCCGCGTTCCAGGAAGTCGGTGTGCGGGTAGTTGTCGCAGGGAATCAGCGCGGTGGCGGCGTCGCACATGCGCTGGGTGATGTTGCCGTGCAGGTCGAGCGTGGAGATAACCGGCGGGTCGTCGCCGATCACCTCGCGGATGCCGCTGAGCAGATCGCCCTCGCCGTCCTCAACGTCCTCAATGACCATCGCGCCGTGCAGATCGAGCAGCACACCGTCCACCGGACCCAGGTTCGCCAGCCGCTCCAGGAACTCGCCCTTCAGGCGCCGCCAGGCGTCCGATTCGACCGGCGCCGACGGCTCGGCGAAGGTCCACAGCACGGGCGCCAGCTCGAAGCCGAACTCCTCGGCGCCCGCGATGAATCCCCCGGCGCCGGAGTTGACGCCGCGATGGACATCGATGATCTCGTCACCGCGCAGCAGCCCGCGTCCAGTCTCCGAAAACGCCTCGTAGGGCGTCGCGACGGGCGTAAACGAGCTGGATTCGTGCGCGATGGCGCCGATGGCAATCCGCATGGGCAGGGCCTTGCGCGGGCATACGGGCATGCCGCCGAACCGTGGCACGCCGCCGCGCCGACCGTCAACGGGAGGGGAGGTGCCCCTGGCGGCGTCTCACGATGCCACTGCCCCGCCCAGGTCGGCCCGCCGCGTTTGGGGCGACCGGTTCTGGCTCATCGTTGGCAGTCGCGGCTATTGGTATTCCCAGGGGTTGACGAGGTCGATGTCCATTCCTTCGAAGTCTCGGACGTTGCGGGTGGCGATCGCTAAGCCATTTGCCTTGGCCGTCCCGGCAATGAGGGCGTCACCGACGTCGACGGCTCGTCCCGCGTGTCTCGCCTGCGCCCGGAGCTCGGCTGCCCATCGGGCGGCCACGCGGTCCAACGGCACGATGCGCGCGGCGTGCATTGCCACGATGCTCGACTGTGCGGCTCGCAATCGGCTGCGGCGAGCTCCAGGAGGAAGCAGCTGCAAACCGTACTCGAGTTCATATAACGCCACCGCTGACAGCCAAAAGTCGTCTTGCTGACGCAGGAACCGAATTACGCCCGGATGCGGCTGCTCCCTGGTCGTCTCCGACAGCACGTTGCTGTCAAGGAGATAGGCGGTCATTCGGGATCGTCGTCGATGAAGGGGATAGCCCGCGTGGACTTTCGGTCCCTAGGGATCTCCAGATTCGTGCCGCGCGGCATGTTTTCGACTAGCCATCGGCCCAAGTGCTTCTCGGGGGGAGATTTCTCGCGCCACACGCTCTCAGGTACGACGACAAAGGGCCGCCGCAGGCCGATGCGTTGCGGTCCCTCCTCCTCCGCCAGCCGCAGGATTTCAGACAGCTTGGCCTTGGCCTCGGCGACGGTCCAGGTGTGAACGGACTTGTCGTGCTCCATGGCCCATGCTCCCGTCGTGGATCTGGTCTAGACTAGACTAGTCTAGACTATCTCTGCGATTGTTGGTCCCACCGGGCGGTGGGCAGCTTTGACATCCGAGCGCCACCTGGCGACTCGGCACTGGCGGGCACCCTGGATTCGTCAGTTGCCTTGCGGGGATGGATTCCCGCCTTCGGAGTCATTTGCATAAGTCTGCAGGGGCGGGCCTGAGACCCGCCCGACGCCAAGCATCCGGCGCGCTTTCAGGTTCGACCGGACTGGATTCCGGCCTTCGCCGGAATGACGGAAGGGTCTCCCCCGTATCGAGTACGGGGCAGGCTCTTCACGGGAATGACGGACGCAAAGTGACCCACTGCCTCCCACTGGAATACGGGGTTGCGCGATTCGAAGACCACCCCGCGGACGGGACGAGTTGTCGCAGGGCGTGATCCGACGCAGCGACCATCGGGCGGGATTCAGCGCGCGGGCGCCTGCTCCTGGCGAGACCTCGCGCGCGCTCGTCGCTTGCGGCCGGTGTGGACGTGGGCGGCGACGGCGAGGGCGAAGGCCACCCCAACGGCAATCGTGGGCCAGACCCAGGTGCCCGGGGTGATTTGCAGGCGGTGGGCGTAGGTGGTCGCGCCGGGGCCTCCGGTGACATCGACCTGGATGGTCCAGTCCACGTCGTCCGGCGCGCGTTCGATCATTTCGTAGACGGTGCCGGTGTAGATCGCGTCCCAGGGGCCGAGCAGACCTTCGGGCGTGAGGGCCATGATCGAGATCTGGGCGCCGGTGACCCGCTCGCCGCTGCCGAGCTCGCGCAGGTCGATGGAATAGTCGAGCAAGCCGTCGTAGAGGACGGCGAAGGCTCGGATCTGATAGGGGCCGCGGTCGCCGCTGAAGACCAGGCTGCCGCCGTGGGCGGCGGCGGCGCTGGGGAAGACGAGCAGGACCATGGTCACGGCCGCCAGGGCTAGTAGGCGCCACGAGATGGCGCGGATGCCGCGCGGTTCGGCTGTCGTGGGTGGGGGCGTGGATTCCCGCCTGCGCGGGAATGACGGAGGGGTGGGGAATGACGGCGGAGAGGGGAGTGGCGGACGGATTGTGGATTCCGGCCCCGTATCGAGTACGGAGCAGGCCGTTCGCCGGAGTGACGGATGGGGGGATGCGCCAGGCTGGGCGGCCGTGGTTGTGCGTCTGAGATTCCTCGCTGCGCTCGGAATGACAGAGGGGGCGGGAATGACAGACATGGTCGGAATGACAGAGGGGGCGGGAATCACAGAGAGGCGACGCGCCACGCTTGAGGATCGGATGCCCCTCACTCTAGCCCCCTCCCTTCACGGGAGAGGGAACCGGAGTCCGTCCCGGGTGCACCGACTACGCGCTGCAGCGCGGCTTCGAGCTCGGACGCTCCGACCATTCCCTCGAATCTCGCGCTGACGACTCCTGCGCCATCGACCACGAACGTCCAGGGCTCCGTTTGCAGATTCCAGGCTTGGAAGGCCGGTGTGGGCGCCAGCCGCCCTTCGGCGCGGGCGAGGGCAAGGTCGAAGGGCTCCAGATGGATGAAGCGCACGCGGTCGCCATAGGTTTCGTGCAGCGACGCTACCTCTTCGTAGACCGGGCCGCACATGTGGGAGACGCAGAACCGCGGCGTGCTGAACTGCACGACGAGCGGGCGTGCCTCGGCAAGCGCCTCAGCCACGGTGACGGCGTACATGTCCGGCACGGGCTCCTCCGCGCTGGACAGCTGCTCGATGTCGGCGACGTCTTTGATGGTGGGGTGATCGATCGGGCGCGCGGCCGTGCCAACGCCCGGCGCCGAGGGCTGCGCGATGACATTGAACGCCGCCCGCGCCCGAAACGCATCGGCATCGGGCGGCTCGACCGTCAGCTCGGCGGACCAGATGCCCGGCGTGTCGAACTCGGCCCCCTTCACAACGTAGTAGCCCCGCCGGTCGAGGTGCATGTGGACGGAACCATCCTCGTGGATATGCGGAGTCGTGTTGCGAGTCTCATGGAAGGTTGCGGGCCGCGAGAACTTGAAGTGCGTGGACGGACCATCGAGCAGCGAGAAGCGGACATCCACCGTCGCCTGTTCGATGCCGACGCCGTCGTTCGTGACCACGGTGAACGGCAAGCGGTTGGGACCGACCACGAACTCCGTGGCCGTGAGGAAGACGTTGACGTCGTCGCGCTCGGGCGGCTCGCCGCAGGCCCCAATCGCGAGTCCCCCGACGGCGATTCCCATGCCCTGGAGCAAGCGTCGGCGCGAGATGCCGACGGGCGTTGGGCGTCTCACCGACGCCCGCAGTCCGGCGACGGCAAGCTGATACCCTCGTGGCTCATTGGCACAGACGCCCTCGCACTATAGCGGGCAAGCCGGGCTGTTGGCCGCACCAAAACTGACCGAGAGCGACCAGGACCACCTCCGCGCCATCTACGACGCGGGAGGCGCGCGCGCCCAGATCGCGATGGGCCGCGTGGCCGAGGTGGCGGGCAACTCACCGGCATCGGTCACCGTGGCAGTCAAGCGCCTGCACGCCCGCGGGTTGGTGGACTATGTGCGCTACAAGGGCGTGCGGCTGACGCCCGAGGGTGAGCGCCTGGCGCTGGAAATGGTGCGGCACCACCGCCTGATCGAGCGGTTCCTGGTGGAGTTCCTCGGCTACGACTGGAATGACGTGCACGAGGAGGCCGACCGCCTGGAACACGCGATATCCGAAGAGCTGGAGCGACGCATCGCGGCCCGGGTGTCGGACCCCACGACCGATCCCCACGGGGACCCCATTCCCACCGAGGCTCTCGAGGCCGTGGACGACGCGTCGGTGACGCTGACCACCACCGCCGCCGGGCAACGCGTGACCGTGGCCCGCGTGTCGGACCGCGACCGGGAAATCCTGGCCTATCTCACCGAGATCGGCCTGGTGCCGGGCGTGCGCGTCCACGTGCGCGAGCACCTGCCCTTCGACGGTCCGCTCGAGATTTGCATCGGCGACCGGATCCACCACCTGGGCCGGCCGGTCTCCGATCGCGTGTTCGTGCTGCCGGCCGAGTAGGGCGCGGCCGCGGGGCCGGCGATCGATGTGTTCGAGCCGGGTGGGTTTGAACCCCGCCCCCACGTCGGATCGGTTGGCGCGTTCGAATCGGCTACGCTCGCACGCAATGAACCGCCTCCCGCGCACCATCACGACGCCGCGACTGACCCTGCGGCCGTTCGAGTTGCGGGATATCGAGCCCCGCATGGTCTACTGCACCGATGCCGAGTGGGCCCGCTATTTTCCCATCGCCCAGCCGCACACCCGCCGCGACGCCGAAGAGTTCGTCGTTGGGCGGCTGCGGGATGATTGGGGCCGAGACCCGTCGTGGTGGGCGACCGATCTGGACGGGGAGCTGATCGGCCACGTGGGGCTATGGCCCGACCCCCAGAACCGTCACGCGGAGGTCGGCTATGCCATCGCCAGGCCGCAGTGGGGCCACGGCTACGCCACGGAGGCCGTGAGCGCCGTGGTAAACGCCGTCTTCACCACCACCGACTTCGAGCGTGTCTACGCCCGCGTCGACCTGCGCAACGCCGCCTCGCAGCGGGTGCTGGAGAAGGTGGGCATGGTCCAGGTCGGCGAGGTGCGCGAAAACCGCGTGGTGCATGGCCTGCGCGTCGACGACGCCTTCTACGCGGTGCTCAAGAGCGACTGGCCGCCCGCGGGAGATGCGAGCGACTGAGCCCGCGCGGCGCTATGATCGCTGCCGGCACTGATTCCAATATCGGCCGTCCGATGAAGCCGTTTCGCGACTCCACCGACCTCGTCGGCGACGCCGCCCGTCTGCGGGCCCGCGCCGAGGAGGACGGCTATCTCTTCATTCGCGGTCTGTTGCCCGTCGACCGCCTGGAGCGCACGCGCCTGGAATTCCTCGAGGTGCTGCGCGAGGTGGGCTATGTCGATGCCGCGGGCTACCGGGACCAGCTCGTCAACCCCGCCAACATCCCGGACGGCCGCGGGAGCCTGCCCAACGAGACGTACGCGAAGCTCTACCTGCTCGAATCGTTCCATGCGCTGCAGCTCGAGCCGGCGTTGCTGGGGATCATGGAGGGCCTGCTCGATCCTCCGGTGCTGGCGCACCCCAGCATCATTGCGCGCGTGATGTTCCCCCAGCGCGAGATCTTCACCACGCCGCCGCACCAGGACTTCCCCCACGTGCAGGGCACCGCCGACGTCTACACGGCGTGGTTTCCCCTGCACGACCTGCCGGCGTCGATGGGCGGGCTGGCGGTGGCCGCCGGCTCCCACCGGCGCGGCCTCTATGACTACCGCCCGGCGCTCGGAGCAGGCGGCATGGCCGTGATCGACCCGCTGGGCGGCACCTGGGCGACCGACGAATTCCGCCAGGGCGACGTCCTTATTTTCCACAGCCTCACCGTGCATCAGGGTCTGCCGGTCACGGGCGACCGGGTCCGCATGTCCGTCGATGGCCGCTATCAGTCGGCGCGCGAACCCGTGCTCGAACGCACGCTGCTGCCGCATATGGGCGTGACGACCTGGGAAGAGGTCTACGCCGGCTGGCCGTCCGGCGGCTCGCAGTACTACTGGAGCGACCTCGAGCTAACCAGCGCACAGCCGAGTGACGCTCATCTCGAGCAGGTTGACAATCGGACGCTCGAAGAGTTCGAAGACGGCTCGTTGCCGGCGGAGCTTCTGACGAAATCGCTCGGCGCGCTGGAGCGAATTATCGAGCGTGACGATCCAGAGCGGCGCGAGCGGGCGGCCGCGCTGCTGGCCGCACACGCCGCGTCCGATCGGAACTAAGCGCACGTGGCAGGCGAGGAATCAGTCGTTCGATCGGCCTCCGACGACGCGCAGCCGCACGACGCCCCGGCGCCCGCGGCGCACGGGCGCGGCCCGCGTCGCGTCGCAAACGTCAACACGACGGACATGCGCAGCGCCATCGAGCTGGGCACGCGCGCCATGGCCCGCTGCTTCAACGCGGACGACGACGATCTGCCGTTCATGTACTCGCGGGTGTGGCCCGACGGCTGGTTCGGATTCAGCCCCTGGCACTGCGCCGTGCAGGTGTCGGGCCGTCACCTGGAGTCGATGCTGCGGGCCGCGGAGGTCACCGGCACGCCGGTGGACGAGGAGGCCATTGCCAAGCACACCCGGGGGGCGCTGTTCTCCTTCACCGGGCCGGTGCCGCTGCCATGCAACCGACGTGAGGCGGGCGGGCCGTTCACGGAGGTGGACGAGCACAGCATTCGGGAGGGATTCCACGGGCTGAACGCGCTGGTACGCGACTACAACCACGATCAAGCGGCGGAGCTGGCCGAGCGCTGCATCGCCGCGATTCAAGAGTTCTGGTCGCCGGAGCGCGGCTGGGACCTGGCGTCGCTCAATGCCCGGTCCGGCCTGGACTTTCAGGCGCGCCCGACCTTCGTCGAGGGGGTCGGTCGGGCCATCGGGCCGCTGGTCAAGTACGTGCGCACAACCGGGTCCGTCGCGGCGTTGGAGCTGGCGCAGACGCTGAAGGATCACGCCCTGGACACCGCCTTCCTGGCCGACGGCTCATATGAGTGGGAGCGATTCGGGGCGCACGGGCACTCGACGACCTGCGTGATGTCGTCGCTGGCGCAGCTGGCCGATCTGACCGACGACGCGGCGCTGCTGGAACGCGTGCGCACCTTCTACGACCGCGGGCTATGGACGATTCGCAACGAGATCGGCTGGGTCATGGAGCGCAGCGATCCGGGCCGCAATCCGGACCAGGGCGAGTTGAACAACACCGGCGACGTGGTGGAGACGGCGCTGATCATGGCGCGCCGCGGACATCCGCACTACTACGACGACGTCGAGCAGATTCTGCGCGCGCATTTGCTGCCGTCGCAGTTCCGGGATCTGTCATTCACGGGGCCGCCGCCGGAAGCCGACGACAGCGACGCGCGCCGCGACGTGGCCGACCGGGCGTTGGGGATGTTCGGCTTTTGCGCTCCCTATGCCCACCGGCCAATCGGGATCGCGGAGGTTGCGCCCAGCTGGGACGTCGTGGCGGGCACTACGGGATCGCTCTGCGAGGCCTTTGTCGATGCGGTGCGCCGCGACGGCGACGTCACGCGCGTGAACCTGTGGTTCGACCGGGACACGCCGGACGCGCGGGTGGAGTCCAACTACTCCGAGGGAACGCTGCGAATCACGCCGCGGCGTCGGGGGCCGATGGCGGTGCGAATTCCTGAATGGCTCGGCGTGGACGACATTCGCGTCGAGCCGGCCGGGATCGAGCGGCGCCTGGCGGGCGGCTACCTGGAGTTCCCCGACCCGCCGCCGAATCAGGCCATCACGCTGCACGCCGCGCTGCCCACGCGGGAGCTGGTGCTGAACCACCGCACCCGCAATATCCGCGTGCGTCTGCGTGGAGCCGCGGTCGAGGCCATGGACAGCTTCGGGACCGACTTCACCTATTTCGACCCGCTCGACTGACGGCAAGGCGGGCAGCCACCAGGGCTGGCCCTTCAGTGAGCGCTGCGCTCCCGGGGCGGTGTAGCATCGGCGTCACGCGGTACACGCGCGCGGGATGCGAGCGAGCGATGAAGGTTCGAGCGGTCGACTTTGTTCAGATCCAGGTGCGCGACATGGACCGCGCGCTGGGCTTCTATCGCGACGCCCTCGGGATGCCGGTTGGCGAGGCCTGGGGCGACGAATGGGTGGAGCTGGCGGCCGGCGACACCACGATCGCGCTGGCGGCCGAAGTCGAGGGCGTGAGCGTGGCGCTGTCGGTCGATAGCGTGAGCGAGGCGGTGGCGGAGCTCAAGGCCAAGGGAGTCGAGATCGTCACGGGACCGCAGGGCAACGAATGGTGCGCCAGCGCCTCGATCAGGGACCCGGAAGGCAACCTGCTAGTGCTGCACCAGCGTCACGACGGCACGGTGGGCTAAGCCGGTGACGCTGCCCAGGTTCGCGGAAGCGTTTTCGCGAAACCGTCCATCGGTTCCCGAGAATGTGGGACCGGTCCGATTCTCCGTTTCGACGGCCAACGGCCATGCGGACTTTCGCAAGGCGGCGGGCGCGCGGCGCTATGCGCCGACCGCACGTGTCCGTCGGTATCAACCGGTCGTTGCGGCACGGCCGGCGTTGCCGCGACGTCCTGTTAGGCCGCTGCGGTGGGCGGGCCTGGCGGTGACGGGCCTGCAAGCGACCCGGCGCGGCGTGCTGGGCGCCCTGAGAGGCGTCCTTCACTTGCTGCTGGACGAATCGACCACCTCATCCCGCAGCCAGCGCGTCATCACCGACGCGTCGATTCGGCACAACATGCCCATCCACACGCTGTCGGGCTACGGGTCGTCGGATCTCAACTAGCCGCGGGTCCGAAACGTCCAGTCCCTTCGCGACCAGGCATCCATGCCGGAACCGGCTAACCGCAATGCGCTTTATCGCTGGCATATTGCCAGCAATGCTGGCAATATGCTGCTATGCCCGTCCAAATCACGATACGCGACGTGCCCGACGACGTGCGCAATGAACTGGCGTCGCGCGCGGCGCTGCGCGGCCAGTCCATGCAGGAGTTCCTGCGCGGCGAGCTGGAGCGCATCGCGTCGCGGCCTTCCGCCGACGCCTTGATGGCCGAAATCCGCCGGCGCGTGGAAGCGTCCGGCACCCGCATCACGCCGTCCGAGATTCTTCGGGCCCGCGACGCGGACAGGCGGTGAAGGCCGTCGTCGACGCATCCGTTCTGACGGCGTCTCTGGTCGATGTGGGTCCTGAGGGGGCCTGGGCACGAGCAGCGGTCGTGGATGGGTCTCTGGCCGGTCCGGCGTTCGTCTTGGCCGAGGCCAGCAACGTCCTGCGGCGGCTGGAACGGACCGGCCGAATTTCGTCGCAGGATGCCACCGCCAGCCACCGGGACATGCTGCGAATGGATATCGCGTTGTTTCCGTTCGCCCCGTACGCGGAGCGCGTGTGGGCGCTGCGCGAAAACGTCACCAGCTTCGACGCGTGGTACGTCGCCTTGGCCGAGGCCCTGGACCATCCGCTCGTGACGCTCGATCGCAGGCTCAGCCGCGCCACCGGGCCGAGGTGCGAGTTCATCACGCCGCCCCTTTCGTAGACCGACGAATCGCCCAAGCAAGTCCGAAGACTATTGAGCGGTTCGCCTGCTATGCGGCCCGATATTTCGTGTCCGGCCACCGGGAGTGTCATTGCGAACATCGTGAGGAATCTAGGGACGTTGTGCCTTCTTTCCGCCCCTTAGATTTCTCGCTCCGCTCGAAATGACAGGTGGCTATCGGCCGCTCACAGCTCCCGCAGCTTGGCCCAGGTGGGGTGGTCGGCGGGTAGCCGCCGGGGTCGGCCGTCCGCGTCGACGAAGGCATTTTGGGTGGCGGCCGTGGCGAGCAGCGTGTCGCCGCGCCGGATCTCGTAGCGCAGCCGCACGCGCAGTCGCGAGACCTCGACCACCCACACGTCCACCGTCACCAGGTCCTCGCCGAAGGCCGGGGAGATATAGCGGCAACTGCACTCGACCAGCGACAGGAACATGCCGGCGGCGGTGAGGTCCGCGTAGCCCAGGTCGATGGCGCGCAGCCATCCCAGCCGCGCCTCTTCGAGCCAGAGGATGTAGCTGGAATGGTGTGCGATGCCCTGCGCGTCGGTGTCGGAATAGCGCACGCGCAGGGTCTCGCGGTGAGCGGGCGGCGCATCGGGCGCGTCCCGGCGTTCGCGGAGCATTGGCCGCGGGCGCGGATTACGCCCCGACTCGCGCGAGGAAGCCGTCGATCGCGTCGGGCCCGTCGAGCACCTGCAGGCGCACGTCGAACGACTTGGTCTCGCCGGGCTCGAGGGAGTGCAGCGTGCCATCGGCGCGGTTGCGCGCGCGGCCCAGCACGGTCGCGTTGCCCGGCTCGATGCCGGTCACGTAGTCCCCCGGCGTGGTGTTTCGCCAGTGGTTCAGATAGGGCAGCTGGTTCTTATTCCAGGTGAATCCCAGCCCCAGCCCATCGCCCAGCCCGCGGTTGACCAGCGCCGCGTGGACGGTGCCGTCGGCGTCCGCCTCCACGTCGTGAATCAGCACCTGCACCTGCCAGTCGATGGAGGGACCTTCGTAGACCTCCCATCCGTCGGGGCTTGCCCCGGAGTAAACGTCGTGGAACCGGCGCGACCGGCTGCGCACGTGGAACCGCGCTCCCTCGTCGAGCAGGGGATGACCCGGATTCATGTGGTAGAGGATCATCATGTGCTGGGTGCGGTGGCCGTGGTTGGTCACCGTGTCGTGGATCTCGATGGCGCTGGAGCCCAGCGACGTTTCGATGCGGCGCACGAGCTCCAGGTTCTCGCCGTAGAGGATCGCCTGGCGCACGCGGCCCTGCACCCACATGCGGTACTCGTCGCCGTCCCACGCGCCGTCCGCCCACACGTTCGTCGCGCCCAGGTTGGAGAGCCGTCCATGCAAGCCCTCCTCGCCGGCCTCGTCATCGTCGTCCACCGGGTCGCCCACGTTGGTCAGTCCGCCGGTCACCAGCAGGCCCAGCACCGTGGTGCGAATCCAGCCCTGGCCGCCGGGCTCGTAGCGCGCGCCCTGCACGTCGCCGGTCGGCGTGCGGAACGCCAGGGGAATGCCGCGATACGAAGCGCTCGAAATGTCTAGGGCGCGTCCGGGGAGCACGGTGAATCGCAGACCCGACCCGGTGTCGAAATCGACCGCCTCCACACCGTCGCCCGAGCCGCCGTCCAGGCGGTATTCGCGGACGCCGCCGACCTGGGAGAGGTCGCCAACGCGCGCCATCAACTCCGCGCGGGTGTAGTCACGTCCCCAGAGCGTTGGCATCAGGTCATCCCCCATCCGTACCGGGAGACGCATTGTAGGCAGGCGCGGGGCCGCCGAGCCCCAGCCGTTCGTGGTCAGCCCCTCGGCAAGCTCGGGACAGGCTCCGTCAAACCACGCCCTTCGACCGGCTCAGAGCCTGCCCCAGTCCGTCATTCCGGCGGAGCCTGTCCTCGCGTAGGCGGGGAACCGGAATCCAGTCGTAGTCTCGGCCGGACCTGGACCCCGGCATTCGCCGGGGTGACGGAGGGGCACCACCCAGGTTCGCTGCCCGGTGGCCCATGCTGCGCGCAGCATGGGCCACCGGAGATTCCCCCTTCCTGACATTTCGAGCCCCACCGCCGTCATTTCGAGCGGAGCGAGAAATCTCAGGGCAGGGAGAAAGCGCCACGTCCTTAGACTCCTCACTGCGTTCGGAGTGACAAATTCAAGACGCAGGCGAGGAATCCAGGGGGCTCGCCGACAGCGCCTACGCGAACCCCTACTCGTCGCCCGCCCGATACACCCCCGCCGGATCGACCACGCACAGCTCGGCGCCGGCGTTGCGGCCATCGGGAATGGGCCACGTCACGCCGTACCGTAGCGGGGTCACCTGGCCGTCGACGATGAAGAACAGCTCCGGGTCGGCGGCGAACATCTGGCGCGCGGTGCGCTCCAGGTCGCGGGCACGGAAGAGGCGCGCGATGGCGTTGCCCACCGCGCCGCGCTTGACCAGCCCGCGCTGCTCCAGGCCCTCGCCCAGGCGGTTGAAGTCGTAGCTGCGCTCGGGCATGCCGGGGAAATCGGGATTGGGTCCCCAGGTCTCGCTGCGCAGCGGCACCACGCGTCCGTCCGGCAGGCGCTGGAGCCCCTCCGCCACGCGCGGGCCGCGGTGGGACCCGATCTCCTGCTCCATGAAGTGACCGGCGGTGAGGTTCTGATAGGGCACGCCCAGCAGCAGGAACCACCCGTCGAGGTCGAAAATCGCGCGCATGGACGGCTGCGCGTCCCAGCCGTCCCGGCCGCCGGCGTCGATGATGGCGTCGCGCAGCGGCCCGATCGCCGCCACGGTCTGCACGATGTGGACCGTGCGGCGGGCCTCCGGGCGGCGGAAGAGGCGGTTCGGAATCGAGCCCGTGGTGCCCGGCGTCTCCGCCGGGTCGTAGACGAAACCGGGATCGCGGAACTGCCCGGTGAAGGTGGGCGCCACCAGCGTTCCCTCGGGACCCAGCGCACCGAGCAGCGCGTCGATCACCGTGTTAGCCCCGCCGTCGACCGCGCCGATGCTGCGCAGCGAGCTATGGAACATCACCAGGCCGCCGCGCGGGAGGCCCAGGCGCTCGAGGTCGGTCGTGAGCTCGGGGCCAGTGCGGACTTCACGGCCGGCAGGCGCGCTCACCGTGGGCTCATTCGTCGATGCCGACTTTGTCGTTGTCGCTTTCGTTGCAGGCGTTCGAGCATCAGGTCAATTGCAGGTTTGACAGTTGTTTGGCTGAGTCCGCGGGGGCGCCCCGCTCCAGCCAGTCCACCAGGTCCGGTTCCGTGGACGGATTGACCCACACGACCCTGCCCAGCCAGCCTATCTCCGGCGCGCATCGCGCGAAGCCTGCGCGCGCTCTTTGATCATTCGAAGCGACGATCGAGTCTCCGTGCCGGCAGGCTTCGAGCAAGTGCGCGTCCTTCGCCAAACCTTCCGCCGCCTGCTCGCTGCTTGCCGACGCCGCAAGCGCACTGCGGAGCGCGGCGTCCTGTTCCGCCGCTGGCCTGAGAACTTTTCTTCGAGACTCCATTGCGCTACGCCATCTGCTCACATACCGCAATGGGTGGTTGTCCCATTCGTCCTCGACCTCCTGTGTCAGCACGACCATGTGGCAGATGGAGAGAACGGATTCAAGGAAATCCAAGCACCTTTCCGACCTTGGATCCGCGGAATTCGCTCCGGCGGCTGCAATGAGAATATCCGTATCAACAACGATTCTTTTTCGGTTCCTTCTTGCCGCCAAGAAAACCGGTGATGCGGAACGCTATCGAGCTCGCGCGGCCCGAAGGTATTGAGAGTGGGCATCCAACTCGACATCCGCGAAGTCTTCGGGCCATTCGCCGACGCGGCCATGCTCGTCCGGGTGATCGAAGGTGATTTTGCTGAAACCTTCGTCGTCCAGTGAGAACCAGTGCAAGCCGACCGATTCCGGTTCCAACTCCCCCCGAGCCACGAGGGTCTGAATGTGCAATAGCAGCAGGGAGCTATGAGTTTCCACAATCACCCGCACTCCCCGATTCGCGGCCCGCACCAGCGCCTTGGCAAGGCCGTGGGCCGCCCTTGGGTGCAAATGGCTTTCCGGCTGCTCGACGTACACGATTTGCCCTTCAAAAGCCACTTCCAGCGCCACAAGCACCGGCAAGACGTTTGAGACTCCAACGCCCACGTCCGCCAGACCGACCATCTCAGGACCGCCTAGGTGACTCCTTCGGCCTGGACGAGCAACACGCAGTTCTAGATCTACATCGTTTAGTTTTTGAGTAGAAACCGCAGATGTTAGATCTAGCTCTTGCAGCGACTTGGTTAACTGGCCTAGCCTTTTGTCACTATCCGCCTTCCAATCGCCGTCCGCCTCCCACTTGGCTACGACTGCCGCCGTGTAGTCCTCGAATGTGCCTGGGAACGTTCTGGGGAATTCGTTGCTCGTGGCAGGGATCGGATGGTTGCGAGAGATTCGCCGCCGAAAGGCAGGGACGTGGATTACGCTTTCTATGGCGCTACTAAAGTCACAGGTAGGATCTGACGCTGGATCAACCTGGTATAGATCTACACTATAAGGAGAGGATGCCAGTGAAGCGCGTAGGAAGCAACGGTTACGCTTGACGATCCAGGATCGAGGTGTCAAGTTCCAACGATTTATTTTTTCCTTCATTTCCTTGTCAACTATACCTTCAAGTGCGTCCGGCGTTATGCTATCCAGTCGTTCGCGTTCAATAGCTTTCGATCTGGCATCCAGCAGAATTGCATTGGGCATTTGAGATTCGATTTGATGCGAAGGCATATCAGGGTAGAGTGTGAGCTTGTACTTGGAATCAAGACGCCAAATAGCAAGCTCGTACACCGCGTTTGCTATATCAAGCTTCGATCCCGCACCTCGTGAAAACGCCAGCTTCATGGTTCCCATATTCATTTCCAGTAACACCTCGAATTTATTGGTCGGTGCTTGTCCTGGAATGCGTGTGAACATCTGGTCTAATTTTGTGAAACTGACATTTGGGCCATAAATCAACAGTGGACCCGGGTCTGTCGTTGAATCAAGGGTTTGCTTTAGAAGGAGCAACGGCTTCAATGCGCTGGACTTACCCGCGCTGTTAGCTCCGGCCAATACGGTAAGCGGATGCACGTTTATTGATTGCGGCGTCCGATGGGAAGCAAATCCCGAAATCGTTATCCGTTTAATCGCCCGGCTATCGCGGAATGCTTCGTAGCTGGACAACATGTTCTCTAGTGGCTCAGTAGCCATTCAATCCGCCTGGCGACGCGCCAAACTCCTGAGGCGCCGGTCTGGGAGTCAATCTCGTGGAGCCCAATTATACGCTGCAACCGCTGAACCGGATCGCCACAGAGGCCAACGGACGTGCGGCCAGCTTTTGCCGGTGAATCAGGAGGTAGCGTTCGAGCGCGAGCCAGTTGTGCTTTTCGCGCCTGCGCCCTCCAGGTGCGTCAGCGTGGCGTCGGCGAGGAGCCATTGTGAAATCTCGGCCGTCTCAGGAAAGGTCCCAGCGCGCACGCACACTCGCATGGTGTCCGTCGTCATCTCGTAGCGTCGCTCATAGACCGAAATGCGGCGGCGAAGGTTGCGGCGCAATGCGCGTACATCGCCAACAGCGATATCGGTCGTCGCCTCAAGCTGCTGCGGCATTGCTTTCAAACCTTCCTTAGGCTCACTGTCGCTAAACCATACCGTGCCGCCCGCACCCCAAGCAGCCGGGGCGCCCCGCACTCAGCCCGCGCCTAGCTCGTCTTCGAGCCGACGCATGTGGGTGATGGCGTCGCGGGTGTAGCGGTCGAAGAAGTCGGCGTGGCCGCCGGCGCGGAAGACGGTGAAGGGGTCGGCGGTGTCGGGGAGCAGCTCGAACGCCAGCCAGCCGGTGTAGTCCACCTCGTCGAGCGCCCGCAGCACCTCGCGGAAGTCGGTGTGGCCGTAGCCGGGTGGCAAACGGTTGGAGTCGGCCAGGTGCATGTGGGCGAGATGCGGTCCGGCATGGCGGATGGCTTCGCCGAGAGACGCTTCCTCGATGTTCATGTGGAAGGTGTCGCCCATAACACCGCCGTTGGTGAGGCCGATGGCCTCCCAGAGCTCGACGGCCTGCTCCAGGCGGTTGAGGAAATAGGTCTCGAAGCGCGTCCAGCATTCGAGCGCGACGCTCACGCCGCGCTCGGCGGCGTACTCGCCCGCGGCGCGCAGGCCGTCCACCGCCCAGCGCCACTCGTCGTCGGCGTCCGCCAGCGGAAGCAGCTTCATCGAGGCGCTGGGACGCCCCACGATCACCGGCGCGCCGACGTCAACCGCCAGATCGGTGAGCGAGTTGAGGTAGGCCAGCGCGCTGGCGCGTATCTCCGAGTCCGGGTGGGCGAAGTCGCGGTCGGCGCTGATCACCGAGCTGATCGAGCTGACGACAATGCCCGCGTCGGCGCATCGCCGCCGCACGGCGGGCGCGTCGTAGGTCTCGGGCTGGCCCAATAGCTCGATGCCGTCGTAGCCGAAACGCGCCACGCGGTCGATGGACGCGCCGATGTCCTCGCCGTAGTAGACCAGGGCGCTGTAGGCGTATTTGAATCGCCGCATCAGGCCGATTCCTTCGCTTGGAGCGCCGAGTATCGGTATTGGGTCACTTTGGTTCAGACAGCGTGCGGTCGGCGGCGAACCCCCTCACCCTATCCCTCTCCCACGGGGAGAGGGGATCGGACCGGAGACGAGGTGAGGGTAGCCGCCTGATACAAGTCAAACTCACTCACTACTCGAGTATCGCACCTCGGAGCCGCGGGGCATGGGGGCCGGCTCGCCGCGGCCGGGCTCGAACCAGGCGCCGGCGATGGGGGGTCGCACGGCGTCCGCGGCGACCACCAGGTCCACCACGCAGGGCCGTCCGCAATCAAGTGCCCAGCGAATGGCGTCCTCGACCTCGTCGTGGCGGGTGACCCGCACGCCCTCACCGCCGAGGGCGCGTCCCAGCTCCGCGTAGTCAACCTCGACGCTGTACTCGGTGCCGATGATGCGTCCGCCGAAGTCGGCCATCTGGCCGTCGCGGATGGCGGCCAGCGAGGAGTTGTTGAACACCAGCCAGACCACCGGCAGGCCCCACTCGACCGCCGTGGACACCTCCTGGTTGACCATCAAGAAGCCGCCGTCGCCCGTGACCGCGACGCAGGCCTTGTCGGGCTGCGCCAGCTTGGCGCCGATGATGGCCGTGGGACCCCAGCCCATCGGTGTCCAGCCGCCGGGATTCAGGAATCGCCCGCCGGCTCGAATGGGATAGAACGCCGAGAAGTAGTGCGCGTGATTGCCGGTGTCGACGGAAATGATGGAGTCGTCCGGCAGCACGCGCCGCACCTGCTCGGCCACCCGCAGCGGCTCCATGGGCGTGGCGTCGGGCGGGGTAAGGTCTAACTGATAGGCGTTCTTGGCGCGTCGGATCAGCGCGGCGTCGGCGGCGGCCGAGGGTCGCCCGCCGAGGCGCTCGACGGCCTCGCGCAGGTCGTTGACCACCGCCAGCGCGTCGCCCTCCAACCCCAGCTCGATCGGTCCCGCGCGTCCCATCTCCCGGGCCTCGATGTCGATCTGGACGATGCGATTCTGCGGCACGAACGGCTTGCCCTCGGTCCACCAGCTCGTCGACTCGTCGGCGAAGCGATAGCCCACCGCGAGGATTAAGTCGGCGCGCTCGCGAATCAGCTCGTGCGCCACGGGATGCCCCAGCCAGCCGACCATGCCGACCGCCAGCGGGTGGTCCTCGGGCACGACGCCCTTGGAGACGAACGACGAGGCGATGGCCGCGCCCAAGCTCTCGGCTAGCGCGATGACGGCCCCGCCCGCGCCGGAAATCAGCGCGCCGTTGCCGGCGATGATGACGGGGGCCTCCGCGTCGACGAGCAGCTGCGCCGCGCGGTTGGTCAGGTCGGCGTCGGCCCGGGGCCGCGCCCGCGCCGGAAACGGGTCCGGGTCCTCGGGGAGCGTCTCGACCTCGGACGCCTGCAGGTCCCACGGAATCTCGATGCCCACGGGTCCGGGCCGCCCCACCTGCGCCGCCGTGAAGGCCTTGCGCACGGCAGTTGGAATCGTGCGCGGGTCGGCGATGGACCAGACGCGCTTGGTGATGGGCTGCAGCATCTGCATGAACGCCTGGTCTGCCGGCGCGGTGTCCGGGCGCGAGGTCTCCTGCAGCTGGCCGCGTCCGTACCAACGCTGAATCGGCGCGCCCACGATGGCGAGCACCGGGCTGGAGGTGGACATCGCCGTGGCGATGCCCATGATCATGTTGGCCGCGCCGGGTCCCACCGACGAGCAGCACACACCCACTTGGCCGCTCACCCGGGCGTAGCCGTCGGCGATGTGGGCCGCCGCCTGCTCGTGACGCACGAGCATGAAGTCGATCCGGTCGGAGCCGTGGATGGCGTCCAGGATGTTGGTGTTGCCGTGGCCGGGAATGCCGAAGACGTAGCGCACGCCGTGACGTTCGAGCGCGTCGACGAGGACTTCGGCGGCGTTCACGGGGTGGCTCCGGTCGGGCGGCAGAACCGTCGATCCCTCAATGTACGACGCGGCTGGGAAGCCAGATTACGTTCTTGCCGCTGGGACGCTGCGACAGTCCGGGTAGGGGCGCCCCTGGTGGGTGCCCTCCGGGATCGGGCCGGGCAGCCACGAGGGCTGCCCCTACGCTGAACGCGACTCGATTGGCCCGGATATCCTGAGGCGCGACGCGACACCCAGCCGAGCGACCGACCCCATGCTGCGCATCGTGCACGCCGCCGATATCGACCTCGACACGCCGTACCGGCGTCCTGACGAGGAAGTGCGCGCACGGCTGCGCGAGGCCATCAGCTCGTCGTGGAGTGAATGTCGAGCTTTCTGGGTCTGTGTCTGCCGCGCTATAGTCAGCGGCCCTGAGGGAGCGGCGGATGGGTCTCGAACCCATGTCTCGGGAATGGCAATTCCCGCGACCTATGCCAAATTAGTCGACCGCCGCCTCCTCAGGGTCACTGAGGCTAGCCACCTTGAATCTCTGCGCGTGCAGCTTGCTTGGGCGCTCACCGATAACCTAACGGCTCGCATCCGACATGTGGTGGGGAAGTCTGCGGACTCCCTAGATATTGCGGCTTCGGCGTCTTTGGCGATGCCACGGGAACGCGCTGCGCCATCTCGGTAGCCGTTGAACTCAACGAGCCTCCCCCGCTGATTACCTTGAACCGGAAGATACCAGGGTGGCCGCGATAGATCAATCGCGCCGCTCAGGGATTTCTGAACTTTCGCATTTTTCTCTAAATCCTTGACAGGCGGTCTTGCACCGGGCAGATTGGAAATGCCCGGTGGCGCCAGATTGCCCGCCGTTTTGGGGCGTCGGAGAAAGAGTGGCGGAAGAGCCGCTTGGAGGTAGATGGTTGGGTTGACGAAGCTGCGGCGCCCGCCCACGGCGGCTCGCATTCCCACTTTGGCTGCGTCCTCGGCGGCCGTCCTTAGGCGCTGACAAGTGCTGCGCATTATTCACGCTGGCGATATTCACCTCGATACGCCGTACCGGCGTCACGACGACGCTGCGCGCGCGCGGTTGCGGGAAGCCGGGCGGGAGGCCTTCACACGTCTGATTGATTTGGCGCTGGAGCGTAAGGCCGATGCGCTGCTGCTCGCTGGAGACCTCTTCGACAACGATTGGCTCACGCTGGCCACGGAGCGCGTGCTGGTCGACGAGCTGATGCGGGCGACGAGCGCCGGGGTCACGGTGGTCTACGCCACGGGCAACCACGATCCGGGACGGGCGAACTATCGGGCCATGGGCATCGACTGGCCCAAGGAGGGCTTCCACCTGGTTGCCTCGCGCCAGCCGCGCCGGATCGCCATCGAGCGCGAGGGCGAGGTGGTGGGCTGGGTGGTGGCGGCCGGGCACCAGACACCGCGTGAGGACCGCGACCTGGCCGCGGGGTTTCCGACTGCGCCCGGACCCGAGCCGGCGGTGGGGCTGCTGCACGCGCAGGTGACGCGTGCCGCCGCAGCCGAGCAGCACGATCGCTACGCTCCTACCACGCTCGAAACCTTGGACCCCAGCTACGCCTATTGGGCGCTGGGTCACATCCACCAGCGCCAGGAGGTACGGCGCGATCCGCCGGTTCACTATTCGGGCAACCTGCAGGGACGACACTTTGCGGAGGAAGGAGCCAAGGGCGCGCTGGTGGTGACGCTGGAGCGCGGTGCCGTGCCCGAGATCGAGTTCGAGCCGTTGGCCCCCGTGCGCTGGGAGACGATTGAGCCCGCTGGTCTCAATGCGGCGCAGCACCTAGCCGACGTGCATGACGCAGTGGCCACTGCCTTCGACAGTCGACTAGGCGGTGCGGATGTCGATCAGGAGTGGATTCTTCGCGTGGACCTGCGTGGCGCGTGCCCGCTCGCGCCGTTGCTGGCCAGCGGCGACGAGCGTACCGAGCTTGCCGCGCAGCTGCGGGACGACCTGAACGTGCTGGACGTCGAGGTGCGCGACCGCGGTTTGCACCCGCCCATGGACATCGAGGCCCACCGCGACCAGCCCCACCTGCTTGGTCACACGTTGGCGCTGCTGCAACGCGCGGCCAACGACGACACAGAGCTCGATCGCATTACGCCGACCGAGTTGGCGGGCAGCCGAGGCGGCGATGCAGCCGCGCGTCGCAAGTACCTCCGCTGGCTACTCCAAGACCTGGACACCGAAGCCGGCCAGCGGCTGCTGCGTGAGCCGAAGATCTCATGAGAATCGACGGCTGGGAGATCGACGCGTTCGGCCCGCTCAGCGACTGGACGCAGCATGGTCTGGCCGATCACGGCGTGGTGGTGATCGCCGGCGACAACGAGACCGGCAAGTCGGCGCTCTTCGAGTTCCTAACTACAGCGCTCTTCGGCTTCGCGCCAGCCACGGCCGACAATCATCCCTATCGCCCTTGGAACGGTAGTTTTCCCGGCGGCGCGCTTCTCCTAAACCTAGGCGACGGGCGAAGAGTGCGAATCGCCCGCCGCCTCACATCGCGGCCCCAGGGGACAATTGACATCGACGGCCGGTCGCAGGGTCTGGTGAACCGTCGCGTCGCGTGGGTCGGCGGTCTGGTGCGGGCGGTTTTCACCAACCTGCATGCGGTGACCCAGAACGAGGCGCTGGGACTGGCCCCGAGCACCTGGCTGAGCGTCGAGGACCGCATGCTTGGCGGGGCTTCGTTCGACTTCCTGCGACCGGCTCGTGAGGTGGTCGCACAGCTGGACCAGGACCGCCGGAATCTCTGGCGGCCTGACAGGCGGGGCCGCCCCATGGCAGTCGAGATTCGCGAGCGCGTGCGTGCGTTACGTGGGGAGTTGAGGCCGGCCAGTGGACGCCGAGTGGAGATCGAAGCGAAGCAGGCTCGCTTGGCTGAGATCACTGAACGATTGGAGTCCATCGAGCGGGGACCGCGGGGCCTGCAGGATATCGAGGTCCTGCTGGAGCGCGACGCCACGCTGGCGCCCATCGTGCGCCGCGCGCGCCGCGCGACGGCGCTCGACACGGAGGCCGCATCGCTCGTGGCGAACGACGATTTCGGTCCCGATCCGCGGGCCGCACGCGCGGAGTTGCGCGATGCCGTCGCGTCGGGCGAGCGGCGCATTGGGGAGATCGACTCCGAGATCGGGCAGCTATCCGAGCTGCTCGAGATAGATCCGGCCCACCAGGCGGCGCTCGCTCGCCGCGATTTCATTATGGAGTTACAGGCCGAGATCCCGCTCCACATCGAGGACGACCGGCGGATTGAGCAGATGTCTGGAGCACTGCAAGAAGAGAGCGGAGAATTCGGACAAATCAGCGAGCGAGTGCTGGACCGGGAGCTGGACGCCGACGCCCGCGCGAGGCTGCGATCGCTGCGTATCGCCGAGTCGCGAGGGCGATTCGCGGCCTGGACCGTGGCCGTCGCCGACGTTGACTACCGAGCCGTAGAGCGGCGGCACGCGGCGGAGACGGCGGAGCGCGCGAAGCGCGAGCGCGAGGCGCTGGGCGCCGTCCCGGACCCGGCACAGGCCCATGGACGCGTGCAGACCTTGCTCGAGCTTGACCGGGCCGAAGCCTTATCGGGCGGCGGTGACCAGTCGTCGATGCCTTTCTGGCGAGCCTGGGTCTCGCCGCTGGTGGCGCTGGCCGGAGTGGCGGCGATCATCGTGGGCGTGGTGGTGGGCGACGCGATCGTGGCCGGCGTTGGCGCTTCGTTGACCGCCGGCGCGACGGTTGACCTCACGAGAATCTTGATGATGCGGCGTCGTTCCGGCGGCAGGCTGGCCGCTGTCGAGGCGCTCCGAGCGCGAGCGGACTTGAAGCCTGGATTGAGCGCTGCCGAGGCCCTGGATGATGCGCTGCGACAGCGCGACGCGGCGCGACGTGCGGCCGATATCGACCAGCGCCTCGCGACGGCCAACGCGGCGACCGAGGATGCGGTGCGTCGTGAGGTTGAGGCCGCGCAGGCCGTTTCCGTGGTGCGCGACGCCTGGCTGGAGCTGCTGCCAGGTGTCCCGATTGCCCCGGTGCAGTTGCAGCGGCCCCGCGAGACGCTGTTGCGCGACGTGGAGGAACTGCGCGTCTCGCTGGCGCGATCGCATTCCCTCGACGGAGACCGCCGAATCGTGCAAGAGCGCATCGACCATCGCCTCCGGCGCCTTCAAGTGTTGCGCGACGAGTTGGGACTCGACCCCGCCGCCGACATCGTGGCAGCGGTCCCCGAACTTGACCGGATGCTGGCGGCCGCGGAGAAGGCCAATAGCGACAGTGAGGCTGCCGCCGCGGCAGTTGCCAAGCTACGGGATGAGTGGCGGCAGGTCGGCGACGCGCGGGACGCCGCTGATAGCGAGTTGGCGCAGCTCGAGTCGCGGTTGGCGCATATTGACGCCTCGGGCACCGACTCCGACGTGGGCCTCGAACGGCTGGAACAGGCACGCGCGTCGCGGGCCGAGGCCGAACGCGCGCGCGCCGACCTCGACCGCGAGACGCCCAACTGGCGCGAGCGCGAGGCCGAGGCCGACCGGCTGGAGACCCAGAGTGAGGCCATCGAGCTTTCGGACGACCGCCGCGTCGAACTGCGGCGCCGCCGCGACGAGCTGCAGGAAGAAGCGAACGACTTGCGTGATGAGCGCGGCGGCTTGGTCCGCGACGTTGCGGCAATGGCAACATCGCCCGGCCCGGCGCACGTGCAGGGCGCAATCGAGGAGGCGCAGGCGGAGCTGGACGAGGTGCATCGTGCGCACGACCGGCTGGCGCTGCTGGCGGCGGCGATCTCGGCCGCCGAGCGGGCCTACCGCGACGCGCACCAATCGCCGCTGCTGGAGGCCGCGAGCGGCCACCTCGCCAGCATTACCGACGGCCGCTACGACCGGTTGATCGCCGACGACTCAACCGGCGAGGGCGTGCGGCTGCACGTGCGGCGTCGGGGCGAAGACTTCCCCGTGGTCGTGGGGCATCCCCTCAGCCGCGGAACCCTGCAGCAGATCTATCTGGCGCTGCGACTGGCGATGGTGGACCAGGTGGAGGGTGAGGACGCCGAGCGGCTGCCGCTGTTCATGGACGAGATGTTCGTGAATTGGGACCCGTCCCGGACCGGGCGCGGCATGGCCGTGCTGCGAGAGATTGGCCGGTCGCGTCAGGTGTTCCTCTTCACCGCCGATCCGTCCTGGGCAGAGCGCACGAGCGCCCAGGCCGACGCGATCGTGGTGGCCACGCCTGGGCTCGCCGGCTGACAATGTCTGGATCGCCCTGGATGCGTTGACGCGGCGCATGCCGTCCACAAGCGTGCGGACAGACTAGTGGGGCGGGTCGAGCCTCACCAAAGGCGGCGAATACCGTAGCGGTCGAAGGTGGATTCGTTGGAGATGAGCACGAGGTCGCGTGAGATCGCCTGCGCGATGAGCATGCGGTCGAAGGGGTCGCGGTGGGGGCCCGACAGCGCGCCGGCGCGAGCGGCTTCCGCGACGGTTATGGGCAGTTCTTCAAAGCCCTGGTCGGCGATGGCGCCGGGAATGTCGGAGGCGATCGGGTCGGCGCTCGGCAGCTTGCCCAGCCGGTGCTTGGTGGTGATTTCCCAGGCGGAGGCAGCGCTGACCAATACGTCGTTGACGTCGTCTTGGATGGCTCGCCGGGCGAGCCGCGGCAACTGCGGACTGTCTTCGCTCCACCACAGAAACGCGTGGGTGTCGAGCAGCAGCCGCACGGTTCAACCGCCTTCCCACAGACGCAACTCCTCTTCGGGAAGCGGGTCGAAGAAGCTATCGTCGATTTTGATCTTCCCCTTGAACGCGCCGGGGCGCCGTACGCCTCGCGGCTTGCACGCCACCAGCCGGGCCACGGGCTTGCCGTTGCGGGCGATGGTCACCTCTTCGCCCGCCTCGACCTGCGCCAGCAGGCGCGACAGATGAGTCTTCGCTTCGTGGACGTTCACCGTTGCCATGGCCGACTCCTCGGGCGCGTCGCGCGCGCTTGACTAAGGATATGACTAACACAGACGCTCTTCAAGATTCGGGGCGGTCGAGGCGCGGCAAGGCAGCCTGCGGCAACCGCGGGCCAGCCTCGGTCCAACCGACAAACGCGTGGGTGTCGAGCAGCAGCCGCACGGTTCAACCGCCTTCCCACAGACGCAACTCCTCTTCGGGAAGCGGGTCGAAGAAGCTATCGTCGATTTT
>JAJDUU010000009.1 GCA_022826485.1 Chloroflexota bacterium
GGCAACCAGCAACCCGTCGCTGCGGTGGAGCGCGCACCCGACGATCACGTCGGTCAGGTGCCTCTCGGCCTCCAGCTCGGCGGCCACAGTGACCGTGTCGCCCGGGAGCACGGTGTATTGCTCGGGGCCGTTGGCGCTCTCGCGAAGGACCGCCGCCCGAATTCTCAGGTCGCTGGGGGCGTCGGGTTCGCGCTGAACCGCGGTTGCATCGTCGGGGGTCGCGCCCCCTTGCATGTACTGCACGTAGTCCTGGATCACCTGGTTGGGATCGCCGGCCTGACGCACCTTGCCCCGATCCAGCCAGATCACACGGTCGCAGAATCGCCGCACCTGGATGGGATCGTGGGAGACGAGCACCATCGTGCGGCCGCGGCGCTTGATGCCGGCCAAGGCCGCGTAGCACTTGGCGGCGAAGTGCGCATCGCCCACGGCCAAGACCTCGTCGATCAGCAGAATCTCCGGGTCGACGTGGATGGCGATGGCGAATCCCAACCGCATGAACATGCCGGACGAGTAGTGCTTGACCGGCGTATCGATGAACTGCTCAAGCTCGGCAAAGGCCACGATGTCGTCATACATGGCCTGGATGGCGCGCCGGTTGAGGCCGAGAAACGAACCGTTGAGGAACACGTTTTCGCGCCCGGTGAGGTCCGGGTGCATGCCGGCGCCGAGCTCGAGCAGCCCGAACACCCGACCACGCGCGGCGACCTGGCCCTCGGTGGCCTGAATCGTTCCGGCGAGCAGCTTCAGGATGGTGCTCTTGCCCGAGCCGTTCGGCCCGATGATGCCCAGCGTCTCGCCGGGCGCCACGGCGAGACTCACGCCATCGAGCGCCCAGAACTCCTCGTGCTCCATGGGCCGCCGGCCCAGCATCGCCAGCGCCATGCCCTGAAAGGTGCGGGCCGCTTCGTGGCGAATGACGAACCGCTTGCGGACATCGCGGAGCTCGATGGCGGGCGGCTGCGGGTCCGGCACGACGCGCTACAGCTCCTCGGCGAAGCGGTGGGCAAAGCGTCGAAATACCCACCAGCCGAAGCCGAGCGCCACCGCCGCCACGACGATGGTGACGATGGTGTGGCGGATGGGGAACGACCCAAACATGATGGCGAAGCGGTAGTCGGTGGTCAGCGTGGCCATGGGATTGAGCATGAAGACCCACCGGTGCACGTCGAGCCCGAGAAACGTGACGTTGGGCACAAACGAAATGGGGTAGAAGATGGGCGTGAGGAAGAACCATGCCAGCAAGCCGACTTCGACCAGATGCTCCGTATCGCGAAAGAACACATTGGCCATCGCGAGAATGAGACTGAGACCCATGACCAGCGCCAGCTGCAACAGCATGATCAAGGGGATCATGAGCATGGCACTCGAATTTCCGACACCGAACAATAGGCCGATGAGCCAGAAAATAACGAAAGCCAGCACGAAATTTACAAAGCTCGCAAGCACGGCGCTCATTGGGAGCAATTCGCGCGGAAAATAGACCTTCTTGATCAACTGGGCGTTGCTCGTGATGCTGCGCATGGCCGAGGTGAGCGCCTGCGCGGTGAACAGCCACGGCACCAGCGCGGCCATGAGGAAGAACGGATAGAGATGAATCTCGTCGTATTGCGCCAGGACCTGGAAGACAAGGGTGAAGACGGCCATCATCAGCAGCGGATTGAGCAGGGACCAGGCGAAGCCGAAGATTGACCCGCGATAGCGCACCTTGAGGTCGCGCACGACGAGGTTGCGCAGCAGATCGGTATAGTCCGCGACCTCTCGGACAGCGCCCCACACACGTCGCGCCCTGGACATCTCGAGCGAGGCGGCGGCGCGTGCCATGCGGTTCTCCATGCGCGTGCTAGGCGGCTCGCGGGCGCATCTCACGCCCGGATTGGACCGTGCTCCATGCTACAATCCGCCGGTTCTGGGGCTCCCAGCGACACAGCCATCATCGGAGGGGGATGGACGTTACGTGGGTTGGAGGCGACTGTTTTCGCCTCCGCGGCCGTGACGCTTCCGTTCTCACCGACCCACACACCAGCGGCATCAGGCAGCGCTCCGCCATGCCCAAGGCGGACGTGGTGACGCTCAGCGAATCCGTCGGCGATAACTGGTCCAAACTGCCGACGCGGCGCACCGATAGCACCCGGCCCGCGTATCGCGCCGACGGTCCGGGCGAATACGAGGTGGCGGGCGTGTATGTGCACGGTGTGCCGGCCCCCGCCCAAGCCGAGCAACGGACGACGCTGTTCACGATCGACGTCGACGGCGTATCGGTTGGGCACCTGCCCGAGCTGGCGGGCGTCCCGGTGGACGCGCTCTTGGATGAACTGGGCACGATTCACGTCTTGTTGATCGGCGTGCGCAGCGGCGACGGATTCCTCACGCCCGACCAGATCATCAAGACCGTCTCGCGCATCGAGCCAAACATCGTGATTCCCTACGGCGAGGACGACCTCGCCGGCGGCGAGGCGGCCTGGCGCCTGGTGGCGCGCGAGCTCCACGGCGCGGCACCCATGGCGGACAGCAACCTGAACGCCAACCGACGTCAACTGCCCGATCCCGTCGACGTGCGTATGCTCGAACGCAGGAACTGAGGGAACGTGACGAGCGACGGAGCGGCAGGCGCCGGGCGGGCGGCGGGGCAGCGGTCCCAGCGGCAATACATCTTCGTAACCGGCGGCGTTGTCTCGGCCATCGGCAAGGGCGTGACCGCCGCCAGCATCGGTCGCATGGTCAAGAGCCGCGGGCTGCGCGTGTCGATCATGAAGCTCGATCCGTATATCAACGTGGACCCCGGCACCATGAGCCCCCTCGAGCACGGGGAAGTGTTTGTCACGGTCGACGGCGCCGAGACCGACCAGGACCTGGGTCATTACGAGCGGTTCGTGGACGAGAACCTGACCGGGGCCAGCAACCTCACGACCGGCGGGGTCTACGACCGCGTGATCACCCGTGAGCGGCGGGGGGACTTCCTGGGCGGCACGATTCAGGTGATCCCGCACGTGACCGACGAGATCAAGGCGCGCATTCGAGACGTGGGCGACGGCGACGATCCCGACATCGTGATCGTGGAGGTCGGCGGCACGGTGGGCGACATCGAGAACATTCCGTTTCTCGAGGCGCTGCGGCAGCTGCGCCGCGAGGTCGGCATGCGCAACGTGCTGTTCGTGCACGTGACGCTGGTGCCGCGGCTCGGATCGACGCTCGAACTCAAGACCAAGCCCACCCAGCACAGCGTGCGGGAGCTGCGAAGTATCGGCATTCAGCCGGATGTGGTGGTCTGCCGCTCGGACGACGAACTCACGCCGGAGCTGGTCGACAAGATTGCGCTGTTTGCCGACGTTGAATCGCGGGCCGTGATTTCGAACCCGGAGGTGGCGTCCATCTACGAAGTCCCGCTGGTCCTGGAAGAGGCGGGCCTGGGGGCCTTCATCACCGAGCACTTCGGCCTCGGCGACGTGACGCCGGATCTCGACGAGTGGCGCGCCACGGTGGATGCATCGCTGGATCGCACCGTGCCCGAGCTCGAGATCGCCATCGTCGGCAAGTACATCTCGCTGCCCGACGCCTACCTGAGCGTGGTGGAGGCGGTCCGCCACGCCGGCATTGCCTGGAAAGTCCGGCCGGTCATCCGCTGGGTCGATTCGGAAGAGCTCGAGGACCGCGATCCCCATGACTTGCTGGCCGGGGTCGCGGGCATCATCGTGCCGGGCGGATTCGGACCGCGGGGCATCGAGGGCAAGATCATGGCGGCCCACTACGCGCGCACGCACAAGGTGCCGTACCTGGGGCTCTGCCTGGGCATGCAGGTGGCCGTGATCGAATTCGCGCGCAAGGTGCTCGGCACCGACGATTGCACCAGCATCGAGTTCAACCCGGACACGGCGCATCCGGCGATACACCCGATGCCGGAGTACTATCACGTGGCCAACAAGGGCGGCTCGATGCGCCTGGGCGCGTGGCGCTGCGACCTGGTGGCCGGCACGCAGGCCCAGCGCGTCTACGGCGCCGCCAGCATCGAAGAACGACACCGGCACCGCATGGAAGTCAACAACAACTACCGCGATATCCTGCGTTCGCAGGGCATGACCCTCAGCGGCCTGTCGCCGGACGGCGCACTGGTGGAGATCGTGGAGTTGGACCACCATCCATGGTTCGTCGGGTGCCAATTTCATCCGGAGTTCGCCTCGCGGCCGACACGCCCGCATCCGCTGTTCTGGGGATTCCTGGAGGCGGCGGTGCGGCACGTGGAAGGTCGGCATCCCGTGCCAGAATCGGTGCCAGAGGTGACCGGCTGAGGGTCGCCGCCGCTCGACCCCGCTAAGACGATCATGTACTGCAGGACCCGGCGCACGTGGCAGTGCGCGCCCCGCCCGCGAGAGGACACCCGATGAGCACCTTGGCCGTGATCGGCGCACAGTGGGGCGATGAAGGCAAGGGCAAGATCGTGGACCATCTGGCGGAGCGTGCCGACCTCGTGATCCGGTTCCAGGGTGGCAACAACGCCGGCCATACGATCGTGAACGACTACGGCACCTACGCGCTGCACCTGCTGCCGGCCGGCGTGTTCCACGCGGGCACGGTGAACCTGCTGGGACCGGGCACCGTGGTGAATCCCCAGGCGCTGATCGACGAGATGCGCGAGGTCGGGGAGGCCACCGGCGTCTCGTTCGACACGTTCAAGATCGCCGAGCGCGCGCACGTGGTGATGCCCTATCACATCGCGCTTGACGCCGCCGAGGAGCAGCAGCGCGGCGAGCTGGTGCAGGGAACCACGCTGCGCGGCATCGGACCATGCTATGCCGATAAGGCCGCACGATCTGGGGTGCGGATCGGCGACCTGCTGGACGCCGACTACCTGACGACGTGGCTGCCGAGCATCCTCGAACCGAAGAATCGGCTGCTGAGCGAGGCCTACGGGCTGGAGCCCCTGGACCCGAGCGCGCTCATTGATGAGGCCCTGGCGTGGGGCGAGGCGCTGCGCCCCCACGTGGTGGACTCGCTGCCGTTGATTTCCGAAGCCCTGCGCGAGAAGCGCAACATCGTGCTCGAAGGCCAGTTGGGCGTGATGCGCGATCTGGATTGGGGCCACTATCCCTACGTGACGTCGTCCAGCCCTTCCGCGGCGGGCGCCTGCATCGGCGCGGGCATTCCTCCGAAGGCGCTGGACAAGGTGCTCGGGATCGCGAAGGCGTTTACGTCCTCGGTCGGTGAGGGTCCGTTCCCCACGGAGCTGACCGGCAGCACCGGCGACCGCTTGCGCAACGTGGGTGCCGGGGAATACGGCGCCTCGACCGGGCGACCGCGGCGCTGCGGCTGGTTCGACGCGGTGCCGGTGCGCACCGCGGGCGCGCTGAGCGGGGTCGATGCCCTGGCGCTGACCAAGATCGACGCGCTGGACGGATTCGAGCAGCTGCGCGTCTGCGAGGGCTACATGGTCGATGGCCGGCGCGTGGACCTGGCGCCCGATACGCACGCGCTGGGCCGTGCTCGTCCGATCTACCGGGACGTGCCTGGCTGGATGTCCTCCACCGAGGGCGTGAGCGACTACGACGCGCTGCCGCCGAACGCCCAGCGGTATGTCCGAACCATTGAAGAGGTGACGGGTATTCCGGTGGCGCTGGTGGGCACCGGCCAGCATCGGACGGCCGTCGCGACGCGTGATCCGGCGTTCAGCCTGGCGGGCTAGGCAAAACTCAATCCACGCACGGGCAATGGCTCACATTCAGTCCGTCATTCCCGCGAAGAGCCTGCCCCGTACTCGATACGGGGCGGGAATCCACCCCCGCAAGTCAACCGCAAAATCGCGCGAGTGCCCGCCGGCGCCGAGTCTCCGTACGGCGCTCAAAATTGTGGATAAGTCGCCCACTACCAAACCGCAATCCGCGTAGGGTCACGGACCGGAGCGGCTATACTTCAGGGCCCTTTAATCCGTTCCAGCGAGACGGAAAGCGGCAGACCGCCGACGTCGTGTGTCGGGCGCGGATCGAGGGCCCTTCGTGGCCCTTTTTTTGTGCCCCGAGCACGCGGCCCGGAGGACGAAGACATAGGGAGGTGGGCGTGGCAGCGGCGCAGCGCCGCGTGGTGATGTCGGCGGCCGACATGGGTCGCGCGATGTCCCGCATTGCCCACGAGATCATCGAGCGAAACCGCGGCGCGGCGTCGCTCGTCCTCGTCGGCATTCCACGGCCGGGCCCCGTGCTGGCGGAGCGCCTAGCCAGCCTCATCGAGACGATCGAGGGCCGGCAGGTGCCGACCGGCGCCGTGGACCCCACGATGCACCGCGACGATTTGGACCGCCGGTCCATAGGTCCGCCGGTGCATCCCAGCCACATTCCGGTGGACGTGACCGATCGCACCGTGGTCCTGGTGGATGACGTGCTCTACACCGGCCGCACGCTGCGGGCGGCGCTGGACGCGCTGAACGACTTTGGCCGGCCGCGCACGATTCAATTCGCCGTCATCGTCGACCGCGGCCATCGTGAGCTGCCGGTGCGCGCCGACTTCGTTGGCAAGAATCTCCCGACCGCGGACGACGAGCGGGTGACCGTGCGCGTCCAGGAGCTCGACGGAGAGGACGCCGTGCACATCGAGCGCGTGGTGAGCCCTGCGCAGGAGGCCACCGCTGCAACGTAAGCACCTGCTGGACGTGAGCGACTTCACCCGCGACGAGTTCGCGGAGGTCCTGGACACCGCCGAACGCATGCACGCGGTGCTGGAGCGCCCCATCCGACGCGTGCCGACGCTGCGCGGGACCACGATCGCCAACGTGTTCTACGAGCCCAGCACGCGCACGCGGGTGTCGTTCGAGCTGGCGGGCAAGAACCTGAGCGCGGACGTGGTGAACATTGCCGCCTCGGGCAGCAGCGTGGAGAAGGGTGAGTCGCTGATCGACACCTTCCAGACCATTCAGGCGCTCGGCGCGGACATCGTGGTGGTGCGCCACTCGCGCGCGGGCGCGCCGGAGCTGGCCTCGCGCCACCTCGACTGCGGCGTGATCAACGCCGGCGACGGCACCCGCGGCCACCCGACGCAGGCGCTGCTGGACCTCTACACCGTGCGACGCCGGCTGGGCGACGTGGAGGGCCGCAAGATCGTCATCGTGGGGGACATCCTGCACAGCCGGGTGGCGCGCTCAGGCATCTGGGCCTTCGCGCGCATGGGGGCGGAGGTGGTCTTGAGTGGGCCGCCGTCTCTGCTGCCCGACACCATGGAGGCGCTCACCAACGGCACGGGCGACGTGCGCATCGAGCATGACCTGGACGGCGCGATTCAGGGCGCCGACGTGGTCATGGCACTGCGCGTGCAACGCGAGCGCATGCAGGCCGGTCTGCTGCCGGACTTGCGCGAATATGCCCGCCGCTGGTCGGTCAATCCCGCGCGGCTCGAGCGCGCCCAGCGCCACGCGCTGGTAATGCATCCGGGACCGATGAACCAGGGCGTCGAGATCTCGCCGGCGGTGGCCTACAGCGAGCAATCCGTGATCGAGGAGCAGGTGGCGAACGGCGTGGCGGTGCGCATGGCGGTGCTCTACCTCCTGCTCACCGGGGAGGGACGGCGATGAGCGGCTATGCGGGATCCGGACCGCGCGAGATCCTGCCGGGCCTGACGCACTGGTCGGTGGGTTGGCACCGGTATTCGCTGGAGTCCTTCGCCATCGAGCAGCCGTCCGGCTGCGTGCTGATCGACCCCAGCGACTATCCCCCGCACAGCATCGGCGCCATCGAGCGCCATGGGGTGAGCGACATCCTGATGACGAACCACTTTCACGAGCGGGCGGCGGCCATGCTGCGCGGACGGTTCGGCGCCAAAGTCTGGGCGCCGGAGGGAGACATCGGCGAGCTTGAATCGGTTGAGCCCGATCACGTGTACAACGCCGACACCGAACTGCCGGCCGGGCTGCGGGCGATCGCGCTCGGGACGATCACCGACGGCGAGCACGCGCTGCTCTGGCCCGAGAATCGCGGGGTGCTGATGGTGGGCGACGCGCTGGGAACCACGAGCTATTGGACGCACAACGAAGGCCAGGTGGGCGCGCATCCGCGAGCGCGCCCGCCGCACGCGCTCCTGGGCTTGCTGGACCTGCCGTTCACCTCGCTGACCGTGGGGCACGGCGAGCCGATTCTCGATGTGGCCAAAGAGGCCGTGCGCCGCTACCTGACTGAGGCCCTGGATGGCTGAGCACACGCCGCTGGTCATTCGCGGCGGGCGAATCATCGACCCGGCGAACGGGATCGATCGGGTCGGCGACGTCCTGATCGACGATGGCCGGCTGGTGAGCGTGGGCGAGGTCGGCGCCCAACTCCCGCTCGGCGCGCCGCGCGTGATCGATGCCGCGGGCCAGGTGGTTGCGCCCGGATTCGTGGACGTGCACGCGCATTTGCGCACGCCGGGGTTCGAGTACAAAGAGGACATCGCCAGCGGCACCGCCGCGGCGGCGGCCGGCGGCTTCACGACGGTGTGCGCCATGCCCAACACCGATCCCGTGCTCGACTCGCGGAGCGTGATCGAGGGATTGCAGGATCAGATCGAGCGGCACGCCGTGGTGCGCGTGCTGCCGCTGGCGGCGATCACTTGCGGCCAAAACGGTCGCCAGTTGGTCGAGATGGTTGACCTGGCCGAGGCCGGCGTGGTCGGGTTCACCGACGACGGCCGGCCGCTGGCCGACACCGCGCTGATGCGTCACGCGATGGAATATGCGCGGCCGTTGGGTATCCCCGTTTCCAACCACTGCGAGGATCCGTCCCTGACCGCCGGCACGACGATGCACGAGGGCGTGGTGAGCGCACGGCTGGGCCTGCCGGGGACGCCGCGGCAGGCCGAGGAGATCATGCTCGGGCGCGATCTGCTGCTGGCGGAGCTCACCGGCGGGCGGTACCACTGCCTGCACGTGACCTCGGGCGGCTCCGTGGACCTGATTCGACAGGCCAAGGCACGCGGGGCCAACGTGACCGCGGAAGTCACGCCGCACCACCTGACGTTGACCTGCGACCTGGTGGCGGGCCGGGATGATCCGGTGAGCGCGATCCTGCCGCCCTATGACGGCAACACCAAGGTCGCGCCGCCGCTGCGCGAGCGGGTCGACACCGAACGCCTCGTGGAGGCGCTGCGCGACGGCACGATCGACTGCATCGCCACCGACCACGCGCCGCACGCGGTGCACGAGAAGGACATCGAGTATGCCGACGCGGTGGTCGGCTTCAGCGTGTTCGAGACAGCCCTGCAGAGCGTGCTGAGCCTGGTGCACGCCGATCACCTCGACCTCGCATTCGCCGTTCGCATGCTCACGAGCGCGCCGGCCCAGGTCTATGGACTGCCGGCTGGAACACTCACGCCGGGCGCCGCCGCGGACGTTGTGATCTTTGATCCGGACGAGGAGACGGTCATCGATCCGAGCGCGTTCCGCTCGAAGGGGCGCAACACCCCGCTGGCGGGCATGCCCATGCAGGGCGTGGTGCAGCAGACGATCGTGGGCGGATCGGTGGTGTACGACCGCGCCGCATCCGCCCCAGAGTTGATACATGCGGGCTGAGCCCGCCGCGCTGGCGCTGGCCACGGGCGACGTGTTCTTCGGCTACGGCTTTGGGAGCAGCGAGCCGGGCGAGGGCGAGGTGGTCTTCAACACCAGCATGACGGGCTATCAGGAAATCACGACCGACGCGTCCTATCGCGGGCAGATCGTGACGCTGACCTATCCGTTGATCAACAACTACGGCGTGAACGCCGATGACGTGGAGTCGCGACGTCCGTGGATCGCGGGGCTCGTCGTGCGCGAGTTGGCGCCGACATCCAGCAACTGGCGCGCGGACGGTGGGTTGGGCGGGTTTCTGGCAGAGCACGGCATTGCCGGGATCATGGGCATCGACACGCGCTCGCTGGTGCGGGTGATCCGCCGCACGGGTCCGGCGCCCAGCCGGCTGGTCCGCGCTCCCCACGACGTGTCCCGTGGCGCCTCGACCTTCCACTGGCTGCGGGGAGCGCATCCGGGCGCCGCAGCCTGGGCCGAGAGCCAAGTTGAGCGTGCGCAGGACTTGCCTCCCTACGACGACCAGCCGTTCGTTTCCGAAGTCACCGTCCCCGAGCCGTTTACCGCCACCAGCGCGCCGTGGGCGCCCTGGCCGGAGCCGCGGCGGCGAGATCGGGAGCCGCGCATCGCGCTCCTGGACATTGGCGTCAAGACGAACATCGTGCGCTCGCTCGCCCGCCGGGGCGCCGAGGTGCACGTGCTGCCCTACGGCTCCACCCCAGGGGATATTGCCGCGCTGCAGCCCGACGGCGTGGTCGTGGGCAATGGACCGGGTGATCCCGTGCAGGCCGACCGGGCCGTCGAAACCGTCCGCGCCATGATCGGCCGCTATCCGCTGATGGGCATTTGCCTGGGACATCAGGTCCTGGGGCTGGCGATCGGGGCCACCACGAGCCGCCTGCCCTTCGGCCACCGCGGGGCGAACCACCCGGTGCAGGACCTGACGGATGGGCGGGTGCACATCACGTCGCAGAATCACGGCTTTCAGGTGGACGCGGAGTCGATTCCGGCCGACAGCGGCTTCGCCGTGAGCCACGTGAATCTGAATGACGGCTCGGTCGAGGGCCTGAGCCATGAGCGCCTGCCGGTGTTTTCCATCCAATACCACCCCGAGGCCAGTCCGGGACCGCAAGACAACCAGTACCTATTCGACCGGTTCCTGGATGCGATCGAGGGCGTGGGCGGGCAGGCAGCTTGACGGCGTCGGCGGCCCGAGGACGCGTGAG
This sequence comes from Chloroflexota bacterium, assembly GCA_022826485.1. Classification (GTDB taxonomy): domain Bacteria; phylum Chloroflexota; class UBA11872; order UBA11872; family UBA11872; genus JAJECS01. The sequence goes on from JAJDUU010000009.1 coordinate 10,741, forward strand.
TGGCTGACCTCGAGAGCGTGCTGGTGATCGGCTCGGGGCCGATCGTGATCGGGCAGGCGGCGGAGTTCGACTACGCCGGGACGCAGGCCTGCAAGGCGCTGCGCGAGGAGGGCGTGCGCTCGATCCTGGTCAACTCGAACCCCGCCACGATCATGACGGACGAGGGCATCGCTGATCGGGTGTACATCGAGCCCATCACGCGCGACGTGCTGGCGCGGGTCATCGAGCGGGAACGGCCGCAGGGGCTGCTGGCGTCCATGGGCGGACAGACGGGCCTCAACATGGCCGTGGAGCTTGCCGAGGCCGGCATCTTGGAGGCGGCGGGCGTGCGGATTCTGGGCACGCCGCTGGAAGGGATCCAAGACGCGGAGGACCGGGAACGATTTCGGGACTTGATGCGGCGCATCGGCGAGCCGGTGCCCGAGAGCCGCACGGTGACTTCGCTGCCCGAAGCCTGGGATTTCGCCCGCTCCTGCGGCTTCCCCCTGGTGGTGCGCCCGGCCTACACGCTGGGCGGCACGGGCGGTGGCTTCGCGCGGCATGAGGACGAGTTCGAAGCGGTGGTGAACGCCGGGCTGCAAGCGAGTCCCATCGGCCAGGTGTTGGTCGAGCGCTCACTGGCCGGATGGAAAGAGGTCGAGTACGAGGTGATGCGCGACGGCGCCAACAACTGCATCACCGTCTGCAACATGGAGAACTTCGATCCGATGGGCGTGCACACGGGCGACTCCATCGTGTTCGCGCCCAGCCAAACCCTCAGCGACAAGGAGTACCAGATGCTCCGGTCGGCGGCGCTGCGGATCATCCGCGCGCTGCGCGTGGAGGGCGGGTGCAACGTCCAATTCGCGCTCGATACCGACTCCTTCGACTACGCCGTGATCGAGGTGAATCCGCGCGTGAGCCGGTCATCCGCGCTCGCGTCGAAGGCCACGGGGTATCCGATCGCGCGCATCGCCGCCAAGATTGCCCTGGGCCGGCGGCTCGATGAGCTGCCCAATCCGATCACCCAGCGGACTTGCGCCGCGTTCGAGCCCGCGCTCGACTACGTGGTGACCAAGATCCCGCGCTGGCCGTTCGACAAGTTCGCGCACGCCGACCGGCGCCTAGGCACGCAGATGAAGGCGACCGGCGAGGTGATGGCGATCGAGCGGACCATCGAAGCCTGCCTCAACAAGGCCGTTCGCGGGCTGGAAATGGGCGGCCGCACGTTGCTCTGGGAGGACCCGGCGTGGGCCAATGACGACGAGGCCATCTGGTGGCGCATCGACCACGCGCACGACGAGCGGCTGTGGGCCATCATGGCGGCCCTGCGGCGCGGCGCCGAACCAGCGGAGATTGCCCGGCGGTCGCGCATCGACATCTTCTTCATCGACAAGATGGCTGGCATCCACGCCATGGAGCGCCGCCTGCTCGACGAACCGCTGACGGCCGACCTGCTGTGGGATGCCAAGCGGATGGGCTTCTCCGACGAGATGATCGCCGCGCTGGCCGACGACTTGCCGCAGCGCGTGCGGGAGCGGCGCGAGACCTATGGAATCACCCCGGTTTACAAGATGGTGGATACGTGCGCGGCCGAGTTCGATGCCGTCACGCCGTACTACTGGAGCACCTACGAACACGAAAACGAGGCGCAGCCGGAGGCCGATTCGCCGGCGGTGGTGATCGGCAGCGGACCGATTCGGATTGGCCAGGGCATCGAGTTCGACTACTGCTCGGTGCACGCGGCGTGGGCCTTGCAGGCGGCGGGACGCGCCAGCGTGATGATCAACTCGAACCCGGAAACCGTGAGCACCGACTTCGACTCGTCCACGCGGCTCTATTTCGAGGCGCTCGACGTGGAGAGCGTGGCCGACGTGCTCGCCAACGAGGGCCAGCGCGCCGGGATGCCGCCCGCCATCGCGCAGTTTGGCGGCCAGACGGCCATCAACCTGGCCGAGCCGCTCTACACGCTGGGCCATGAGATTGCGGGCGGCGGCCCAGGAAGCATCGACGAGGCGGAGGATCGGGCCAAGTTCGACCGGTTCCTCGAACGGCTGGGGCTGCTGCGTCCGCCGGGGGCCACGGTGACGCGCATGCGCGACGCGGTGACCGTGGCGGAGCAGCTGGAATACCCGGTGCTCGTGCGCCCGTCCTATGTCCTGGGCGGGCGGGCCATGGAGATTGTCGACAACCGGGCGGAACTGGAGCGCTATATCCGGGAGGTCACGCAGCCGTCGCCGGAACGCCCGGTGCTGGTCGACAAGTACCTGGAGGGTCGAGAGCTCGAAGTCGACGCGATCTGCGACGGCACGGACACCCTGATTCCCGGGATCATGGAACACATCGAGCGGGCCGGCGTCCACTCCGGCGACAGCTTTGCGGTGTATCCGCCGGTCACGGCCTCGGAGGCGACGCAGCAAGCGATCCTGGACGCCACGCGGCGAATCTGCGCGGGGCTGGGCGCGCGCGGGCTTGTGAACGTGCAGTACGTGGAATACGACGGCGACGTCTACGTGCTGGAGGTGAATCCACGCTCCAGCCGCACGGTGCCGTTCCTGAGCAAGGCCACGGGGATTCCCATGGTGCGGCTGGCGATGCAGACGCTGTTTGGCGCCTCGCTGCGGGAGTTGGGTTGGGAGCCGGGCCTGGCGCCGGTGTCTCCCCTGGTGGCCGTGAAGGCTCCGGTGTTCTCGATGGCCAAGCTCTCGGGCGTTGACACCTATCTCGGCCCGGAGATGAAGAGCACGGGCGAAGTGATGGGCGTGGATCGCGCGTTTCCGCCGGCCCTGCTGAAGGCCATGATCGCGGCCGGCAACGCGCTGCCGCCCGACGGCGACGTGCTGCTCTCGATCGCCGATCGCGACAAGCCGGCGGCGGTCGACATCATCCAACGCTTGGACAAGCTGGGGTATGGGCTCGCCGCGACGGAGGGCACGGCGCGCCTGATCCGCGACCTTGGGTTTCGGGCTCGCACGGTGGCCAAAATGCGCGCCGGCACGCCGAACGTGGAGCAGTTCATTCGCTCGGGGAGCAGCGTGCTGGTGGTCAACACGCTGACGGGCGGACGGCAGACGCTGCAAGACGGCCACTACCTGCGGCGGGCGGCCGCGGAGACGCGCACGCCCTGCCTCACCACGCTGGAGACGGTGCACACGCTGCTGGATGCGCTGGAAACGACGCGCGGCACGTTCGACGTGCGCACGATCGACGAATACCGCGGCGCCCCAATGGCGACCGCGTGAAAGCGATCCAGGAGACGGCGCGCGTCATCCGCAACGAGCGGATCACCAAGCGTCTGTGGTGGTGCACCTACGAGTCGCCGGGCATCGCCGCGACGGCGCGCGCCGGGCAGTTTGCCCACGCGCTGTGCGGCGACCCCTGGAGCTTCGATCCCATGCTGCGGCGGCCGTTAAGTTTCAGCCGCGTGGACCAGGCGGAGGGTCGCATTGCGTTCCTGATCGATGTCGTCGGTCGGGGCACCGACTGGCTCGTGCGTCAGGACCCCGGCGCCGAGATTGATCTGCTCGGCCCGCTGGGGACGTGGTTCGAGTGGCAACCGGATTCCACGCGCGCGCTCTTCGTTGGCGGAGGCATCGGGCTGGCGCCGCTCCTGGTGATGGCCGACGGCGCTGCGGCCGGCGGCGTGGAGTCCACCATTCTGTGCGGCGCGCGGGATGCGGCGGGCGTGACCCCGGCGGACTGGATTCCCGAGCGGGCCACCTATCTGACCGCCACCGACGACGGCTCGCAGGGGCACGCGGGCGTGATCACCGATCTCGTGCCCAACTGGTGGGACTGGGCGGAGCAAGTCTTCGTCTGCGGTCCAACGCCCATGCTAGAGGCGATATCGACGCTGAGCGAGAGCCTCGGACTACGCCGGGGCCAACGCCCCGTCTTCGCGTCGCTCGAAGCGCGCATGGGTTGCGCCGTCGGCGTGTGCTACTCATGCGTTGTCCGGACCACGCATGGCGTGAAGCGTGTGTGTAGGGACGGGCCAGTCTTTCGTCAAGACACACTCTCGTGGCAATGGACCCACGATTAGAGCACCCGACAGCACACCAATTGCCGCAATGCAAGGTGGCAAGAAGCTACCGAACACGGTGCTGTCACTGATCTGCCTGGTATTGCCACGATTACGCTTCGGATAGATTCAACTCTGGTCCGAACCTTGCATCCGACGATCAGAGTGTGCCATGATGCCGCGATCGAACTCGTATTGTTCTACAGGAGCGGAGAGTCAGATGGAGCTCAAAGAAGTTGTATCTTCCAGCGACTGGCAGCAGCGACCGCAGCGATCACGCCGCATCAGCCCTGAGATTCGCAAGATCGTCGACCGTCTAGATAAGACGACGCGTGGCGAATGGGTAGTGATTAGCCTGACGGAACAGGAAAAGAAGCGTCAGCCCACGATTCGCGGCCGGATTCAGTCGGCTGCCGCGCAGTCGGGCTTCAAGGTGAAGTTTGAAATGCGGGCGGGCGACCTGGGCGTTCAAAAAGCCTAAGCCAATATCGACGGTCTTTAGCCGTCGAAATTAAATCCGACGCCAGGTTCGGTTTCGCTGTCGCACCCCATCGAGCAGGTCGGGGTCGAACGGTCGTGCTTTGGTGAAACCATCGGGCTGTGGATTTTCGGGTGTGAATCCCACGGCACGGCGCACTTCGGGGCTGGTGTAGTAGACGTTGAATGTCTGCTTGACCAGGGCGGTAAATGCGTCGGGTTCGGCCGCCTCAACGGCTCGCAAGATTTCGGGTCGAGCCTGCGGCTCGACGGCGAGGAATCCGCACGATCCAGCGGCGATATCGATGGCTTGCAATGCCTCGAGGATCGTCCGGCGCAGGTCCGGGGTATCGGCGAGGACGGCGTCAAGGCGCTGAGCGCCGCCGGATTCGCCGGCTCCCGGGCGGTCCCCTTCCGGCGGAATGATCACGTCGAGGACGGCCGTCGCGAGGCGCGATTGCTCGTCGGTCAGGAACCGCGGGTCGGCGCTCATGCCACGATCTCGCGACGGTTGGCGCTCATCCACTTCGCGGTGCGCAACGCCAGGGCTTGAATGGTGCTGGTGGGGTTGACCGGCGCCCCGGTGACGAAGAGGCTGGCGTCAACCACGAATAGGTTGGGCACGTCGTGGGCGCGCCCCCAGCGGTCCACGACCGAGGTCTCCGGATCGTCGCCCATGCGCGCGGTTCCCATGAGGTGCCAGCCCGACTCGGGCACGCAGGGCAGCTCCCGGACCTCATGTGCGCCGCACGTTTCGAGGAGCTCGCGCGCCCGCGCGACCACGAAATCGATCGCGCGCTGGGTGTTATCGCTGAGCGTGTAGCTGATCTTGGGCGCCGGGATGCCGTGGCTGTCGGTGAGGGTGTCGTCGAGCGTGACCCGGTTGTGAAGCTCGGGGAGATCCTCGGTCATCGCGGTGATCGACAAGGTGCGACCGAGACGGTTTCGCATCACGCGATGATGATCGGCGCCCCAGGGCACGCGGTGCGCCGTGAATCCTCCGAGCGCCGTGGTCAGCGGCCCGAAGTCGTGATGCAACTGCATCTGGCAGCCGCGAACGAAGCCCCGCGACGGGTCGGACTCGTAGAACTCCTGACAGTGGAGCAACACGCCCAGCGGACCCTGATAGCCCTCGAGGTGCTCCTCGAACTCGCCGCTCACGAATCCAATTGGATGAAACATGAGGTTGCGGCCGACATAGCCGCTTGAATTGGCCAGTCCGTGCGGGAAGAGCGCCGATGCGGAGGTGAGGAGCAGGCGCGGGGTGCCGACGCCGTTGCAGGCCACCACGACCGCGCGCGCGGCCTGATGCCGCGCCACGCCGTCCCGGTCGTAGTAAACGGCGCCGGACGCGCGGCCACGGGTATCGACGGTGATCTCGCGCACGCGAGCGTGCGTGATGAGGCGCGCGCCAAGGTCGAGGGCCTTGGGCCAATAGGTGACATGGGCGCTCGACATGGCGCCGTTGGGGCACCCCAGGTCGCAGGGGCCGCAACGGTTGCACACCTCGCGGCCGTCGCCGTACGGGGCCGTCAGCAGGGCGCCGTCGGCGGGCCACCAGTGCCAGCCGAGCTTCTCGAGTCCCTCGATGAAGACGTAGGCGGCGCGATCGAGGGCGACCGGCGGCAGCGGCCGCGGGCCGCGCGGCGGATTGGCGGGATCGCCGTTGAGCCCGGCCACGCCGACGTTGATGTCGTTCTCTTCGTAGAAGGGCTCCAGGTCCTCGTAGACGATGGGCCAATCGTCGGCGACGCCGTCGAGCGTGCGGACACGAAAGTCCGAGGGGCGAAATCTCGGAAAGTGACCCGCCCAGTGGATGGTGCTGCCGCCCACGGCGTTGAACATGAGCGGCGAGATGGGCGTGTCGGCGTTGTTCAGCGGGTAGTCCTCGGGTCGTCCGCGCACGTTGGGATCGTTGGAGAAATCGGTCTGCCGGTGGACTTCCCAGTCCGGCAGCTCGTGCGGATAGTCGGTCCGATCCAGCCACCCGCCCTGCTCCAAACAGGTGACCTTGATGCCGTCTCGGGCGAGCGACCAGGCGACGGCCGCCCCGGACGCGCCGGCGCCGATGATGAGGACATCGGTGGCGTCGTGGTCGTGAGACATCGCGCTGGGCTCGTGGGCGAGACCGCTCATGCTAGCGCGTTGCCGGTGATTGCTGGGGAGGTGGACGTGGGCTATCCCAGGCTGCACGCAGCCTGGCCACCGGGCGGACCCGGTTAAGTCGCGTCGTCGGGATCGGGCCGGGGGACGGCTGTGCCGCGGCGGCCTTCGAGAACCTCCATGGCCAGCAGCACCGTCTCGTAGGCCTCCGTCGCTCGACGGCCGTCGTCGTCGCGAAACTGCGGCGGCAGGCGTTCGAAGTCGCCTTCCGCCATCTGCGCGACCTTGCGCTGGAGCCAGGCCCGCAGGCGCTCCCATTGATCGGCGCGGGGCTCCACGGCGCTAGGAGTTAGCCGCTGCGGCCGGTACGGCGAATTCGTCGTCAACCAGCTCGCGCGCGATGGCGGTGGCTCCCTCCGTGTCGTCCGGGGCCAGCTCACCGTCGAGCACCAGATTGAGCAGGTGCTGCTTGATGGGCTTGATCCACGGGCCCGGCGGGCGCTGGAATAGCTCCATGAGCGCGTGGCCGTCGAGCGGACTGTCGAGGGCGGTGACGTCTTGCTCGGCCATCAGGCTGTCGCAGCGCGCCCGCAGCTCGGCGACGCGGGCGAGACCCGTTTCGATGCGCCGCGGCCGATAGCTGGTGATGTCGGCCCGGGAGAGGGCGATCAGGTTGTCGAGCTCCTCGCCGGCCTCGCGGATGAAGCGCCGCACCGCGCCGTCCGTCCACGACGGTTCGTAGCCGTTGGCGCGCATGTGCAGCGCCACGATGTGCGCGACGCGGTCGGTCAGTCGATTGTCGGCCCGCAGCCGGTCGAGGATGGCGCGCGCCATGCGGGCCCCGACCTCGGCATGGCCGTAGAAGTGCACCCGCCCGCGACGCACGGTCTTGGTGGTGGGCTTGCCCACGTCGTGCAGCAGGGCGCCCCAGCGCAGTTCCAACCGGTTCGGCGTCCGGGCGAGCACCCGCATGGTGTGGGCAAAGACGTCCTTGTGCTCATGACGGTCGTCCTGAACGGTGGACTGCATGGCGATCATCTCGGGAATGACGAAGTTCATCAGCCCGAGCTCCAGCAGGGCGACGATTGCCAGATGCGGTCGATCCGACGCCATGATGAGGTGCATCTCGGCGCCGATCCGCTCGGCGCTGATCGTTCCCAGGCCGGTGGCCTGGCGGCGCATGGCAGCCATGGTGTCGCCGTCGATCGTGAAGCCGAGCTGGGCGGCGAAGCGCACGGCGCGCAGCACGCGCAGCGGGTCTTCGCGGAAGCGGTCGTCGGGAGTGCCCACGGCCCGAATCACGCGCCGCGCAATGTCGCCGAGTCCGCCCAGCGGGTCGAAGATGCGGCCGGTGGCGATGTCCTGCGTGATGGCGTTTACCGTGAAGTCACGGCGGGAGAGATCGCCTTCGAGCGAGCGGCCAAAGGTGACGCTGGGCTTGCGCGAACCGGGTTCGTAGGTCTCCGACCGATAGGTCGTGATCTCGACGGGCATGTCGCCGAAGACGGCGCCGATCGTGCCGAAGCGCTCACCGACGGTATAGACGTGGTCGGCGCCGGCGCGGCGCACCAACACCTTGATCTCGGGCGGCCGCGCATCGGTGGTGAAGTCCAGATCCGTCGATTCGCGCCCCAGGACGCGGTCGCGCACGGGGCCGCCGACCAGATACAGGGCAAACCCCGCCCGCTGAAAGGCTTGCGCGAGGCGCCCGATGGGATTATTCACAGGTCTGAAACGATGCTAGGCGCGCTGTCGGAAGCGCGGCAGGCGGCGCAGCGAACGAAGCGCCGTACGCAGCGATTCTACACGCTCCCGAAGCTGTTCCCAGACCTCACGCGGCGTGCCCCGAACCCGGCGCACGCCGACGTCGGCAACGGCGCACAGCAGGCCAAGCGTGAGAAACAGCGGCCATCCGAGCGGCTGCCCCCCGGGCGTGGCGCGCAGGGCGGTGCGCGCGAGGTCCGTTGGCGTCTCGACCATTTCGCCCCCGGTGGCCGCCGCGATGCGGCGCAGCGTGGCCATGTCCGGCTCGATGCTGCGAAACTCCGCCCGCGCCGGAACCACGAGCGATGTCTGGCTGCTCGCGACGAGCGCGCCGTCGGCCCGTTGCTCGATCCGGACCTCGTAGACGCCGGGCGGAGGACTGGCCGTGTCGAGGGTGTAGCGGCCGGGCGCCGTCTGGCCGGCGACGAACTCCAGCGTCCGACCCTCCGGAGAGATCAGCCGCACGGTGGTGTCGAGCCCGTTCCGGAAGCTCCCGTCAGCCTCGAGCGAGTCGATGGTGATCGTGGTGCGCTCGGCCGATGCCTCCACGGCCGGAAAGAGACCCTCCGCGAGCGTCCCGTCGGGCGGCGGCATGACCCAATCCACCGCCTGGCGCAGATAGGCGCCGAACATGGGCCATTGGGACCATTCCGCGGCCCAATTCCCACCCAGATCCGAGGTCCAGGCCACGGCGCGACCGAGGCCAAACTGCCACTGCGCCAGGATTGGATCGTTGCTGTCGGAGGCCAGCACGACCTCGGCGGTGGGCTTGGCTCGGGTGCGCACGTATCCAGTGAGATTGGGCAGCGCTTGCCCCTGGAGCTCGCCGGCAAATACCGGGCTTGGGGTCTGGAGCCGCGGCTGGAACTCCCGCTCGACGATGGCGAACTCGCCGGCCAACTGGGTCTCTTGGGTCAGGACCCGCGGCAGATCGCTGGCCGTGGGCGCGAAGTAGTAGCGTCCATTGCCGATCCGCGCCACATCGGCCAGCAATTCCTTGTCCGCGTCCTCCCCGATGGCGATTGACGAGACGGTGATGTCGCGCCGGCGCATCGAGCGGGCCATGGCGTCGAAGTCGCCGCGGTGCACCTTGCCGTCCGTCAGCATGATGACGTGCTTGACCGAGGCGTCGACGCGTTGCAGTCGCTCGCGGGCGGTGTACATGGCCAGGAAGAGGTTGGTCAGCTCACCGATCTGAATGCGCTGGATGGCATCGACGACGTTCGAAAAATCGGCGACGCTTTCCATGGCGCGGGGCGGGACGATCCACTGCGTGTCTTCGTCGAAGGCGACCACACCGATGATGTCGCCCTCGTCGAGCAGCTCCACGGCCTCCACCGCCGCCTCGATGGCCAGATCGATCTTGACCTTTTCGTCGGGCGTCTCCCGCGACATGCTCGACGATCGATCGATCAGCAGCACGATGGCCAGGCGTGGATCAGGCCGCGCCTCGGTCGGGTTCGACCAGACCGGAAGCACCTCGTCCAGCGCCGTGCCTTCATATTCCCCGGCGGCGAAGCTCGCCGGGCCGCCGGTCACCACGAGGCCGTAGCCGTCGCGCACGTAGTCCCGCAGGGACTCCATCAGGCTGGGACTCAGCGACGCCGCGGCGGTGTCGGCCATGACCACGGCGTCGAACTCCCTGAGCGCCGCGGTGTCGACGTCCTCCGGGAGGACCGGGGTGATGTCAAGTCCGGATGCCGCGAGCGCGCCCTGGACCGCGGGCGCCACGGCGTCGCCGACGAGCAGAATCGATCCCGCGGGCTGCACCCAGGTGGCTGCCTCGGCCACGTTGTTGGCACGGCGGACGTCGGCGTCTTCGAGCAGCTCCGCGCGCAGGCGGTGAAAGCCGTCGGGGAGCCCGGTGAGGTCCGTGATGAACGTCTGGCGACCGGGTCGAAGCTCGACCGGGGCGTCGCTGAGCAGGGTTGCGCCGCTCCACAGCCTGAGCCGCGCGGTTGTCAGCCGGCCCGAGACGACGGTGATCTGCGCCTGCGCCGCGGCGCCCCGGCGCATGGCCTGGGGCGCGTCGAGCGCTTCAATGGCCAGATCGGTGCCGGCTTCACCGGCCACCGGCATGGGCGAGACGGGGATGCCGCGGGCGACGGCGGCGTTGATCGCCGCGTCGAGATTCCCGGCCGTCGGGTTGCCGTCGGTGACGAGCACGACCCGGCCCTCACGATCCGCGGGCACCAGCGCCAAGGCCGCCGAGAGGCCCTGCGCCAGGTCGGTTGCGTCGGACGGCAACGCGGCGGTGAGGGCCGGGGCCTCCTCCAAGCGATCGGGTGAGGCCAGCACCGCGGCGCGACCGGCGAATTGGACCACGCCCACCGGAGTGTCCGCGCTGAATGCCCGGGCAAAGTCTTCGACCTGCCCCATGACAAGCGTCTGATGGGCGAGCGGCACGCTGGCCGAGGTGTCAACCGCGAAGACGGTGACCGGTGGTCCGCTGCCGCCCCCAGGCCCGGCCAGCGCGAGCACGATAGCCGCGATGGCGACCGCGCGCAGAACCGCGGCAATGGACGTGCGCCGGCGCGAGAGCCGGGCCCGGCTCGCGTGCGTCATCCAGACGCTGAGCGGGATGAGCGCCAGAAACGCGAGCAGCCAGATGCGGTCCAGCGTCATGGCGCTAGCGAAGCCCACGCACGCGGTGGAACCACCACCACTCGGCGATCAGGAAGAACAATGCCAGCGCGGCTAGGATCGGCCAGAGTTCGAAGGATTCCGGCACGCCCGCGGTTGCGCCGGCGGCAGGCGACGCGGCGCCCGTCATCGTCTGTGCGAATCCGGCGCCGACCTCGCCCTCGGGCGGCTCGACCACCAAGCGCGTCTGCGCCAGCACCTCGCCCTCGCGGTATTGCCGCACCACATAGGTGCCGATCTCTCGCACATCGAGCATCGCGGGAGCGGTGACCGGGAAATCCGATCGAGCACCGCTTGGATGCACCACGGCCAGCTCGTCGGCCTGCGGATGCGCGATCAATTGCGCCGGCCGGTCGGGCGTGAGCGGCAGGTCGTCGCCGCGGGGATTGAACGGATCGGACCACTGCAGGACGTTGCTCCAGAACACCGGATACCAGGGCGCGATGGTGGCGCTCGGGGCCAGCAGATCGAGCCCAATGAGCACCAGCCGCTTGCGCTGCACGACGCCGTGGGCGAGCACGGCGCCACCGTCGACGTCCAGGTCCACGGCAAGCTCGGGCGGCGCCCGATAGCGCCGGGTCTGGGAGAGGGCCATATCCAGGGGGTCCACGTGTCGGAGGAGCGCGCTGTCCCGGGCGGCGCGGGGCGCCGATTCCAATGCGGGCAGCTCTTGCACGCCGAGCGCCTCGATATCCGGCGGACCCACCAGCACCACCGAGGTGTTGGGCAAGATCTCGGGCAGCCATCCCTGGAACACGTAGATGTCGTGCGGGCGCTCGGTGTCGAACTCGGCCGGGGTACCTGCCGCGGCCGTGACCCTGGCCGTCGCTTGCAGGGCGCGAACGATCGGCTCGGTTTCCTCGCCGACAACCAGGACGCGGAGGTTCCGCGGATCGCTCAACTCCGCGAACGCGGTGTTGTCGAGCGCCAGACCGTCGCCATCGCGCACGACGGTGGCCGAATAGCCGGGCGCCGCGCCGAGATCGTCGATGAGCAGGGTTTCACGGGCGCGGGGCGCGATGGTCAGTTGGCGTTCGGCAACGCCGATGCCGGCGGCCTCGATGCGCACGGCAACGTCGGCCGCGCGCGTGCCATCGTTGCGGACCACAACCAGACCCTGGACGCCGCGCGCCTCGGCGAATTCACGGCGTACCGCGAACTGCTCCAGGGCCACGTTGGCCGCGTCCCCGGCCACGATGAACGCCGTCACGTCGGCGTAGGCGCGGCCCGGCGGCAGCTCGAAGGCGCCGTCGCTGAACAACGCGACCATGCCGCCGGCGGCGGGCGGCGCCAGGGACAGCGCGATGTCCAGGGTGGCCGGGATCGCGCCCTCGGCGGCGGTTGGCCGAATGCCGTCGATCGCGGCCTCGATCTCGAAGCGGTTGGCGCTTTGCGTCACCAGGGGCCGCGGCGCGCCCCCGGCGCTGAGCACCGACACGCGCACGTCGGCGGGCAACTCGCGCACGAACCCGATGGCCTGATCCTTGGCGGCTTCGATCCGGGGGCGGCCCACGTCGTCGATCTGCATGGACATGGACGCGTCCACGACCACCGCCACCGGCGGTCCAACCGCCCGCGTGCTCGTGCATTCCGGCCGCGCTAGCGCCAAAGCGAGGGCGGCGACGACAAGCAGTTGCAGAATCAGCAGCAGGTGGCGCTTGAGCCAGTCGAGCCACGATTCGTCGCGCTCACGCTGAAGCGTCCGCTGCCACAGCAGCAGCGAAGCCACGGCCAGGCGTTGCCGCTTGGGCCGGAGGAGATAGAACAGGCCGATGAGCGCCATGAGCGCCAGCCATCCGAACGCGAGCGGCGCGGCCCAGGTCATGCCAGCACGCGGTGCGCCCGCAGTCGCCGGAGGAGCACCTCCTCGACCGACCAGTCCGACTCGATGGGGATGTAGCGCACATGCCGCCGGTGGCAGAACGCCTGCATGTCGTTGATCCACTCCGCCACGGTGGCCCGAAAGGCCGCCAGGAGCGCCGAGTCGCCGTAGAGCTCGAGGCTGGCGCCACTCTCGACATCAACGAGCTCGACCTCTTCGGCGAAGTCCGCCTGCACGCCCTGCCCGTCGAGCACGTGAATGACGACGAGCTCATGGCCTCGCTCGACGAGCATGCCGATGGCCTGGGTGGCGTCGTCGGCGAGCAGGTCGGATATCAGCACGGCCACGCCGTGCGGCCCGCCGCGGGCGGCATGGTCGCGCGCCGACGCCTCCAGGCGGGTGGGGCCTTCAGGTGACGAGGATTCGAGAAAGTCGTAGAAGCGGCCCGCCGCCGCGCGGCCCTGCTGAGCCGGAAAGTGATGCTGGGCATCGCCGCCGATGAGCGTTGCGGCCAGATAGTCGTGGCTGGTGAGCGCCACCCAACCGAGCGCCGCCGCCAGACGCTGAGCGATTTCGAACTTCGGCGGCCTGCCGGTGGCCATGGACGCGCTCGCATCCAGGAACAGGTGGACGACGAGCGTCTCCTCGGATTCGCGGACCTTTACGAATAGCTCGTCGCTGCGGGCGTAAACGTTCCAGTCGATTTGCCGGAAATCGTCACCCGGCGTGTAAGACCGATAGTCGGCGAACTCGATGGACGAGCCGGACTTGCGGCTCCGGCGGCCACCCGTATGTAGATGTCCGTGGGGCCGATTGGAGACGACGGTGAGGCGCTCGAGCTGGGCGCGCAGTCCGACCTCCGGAGCGAAGGCCGGTCCGGCCCGCCGGGCCACGCTGCCTCAGCCGCCGTCCGGGCGCGTGGTCATGAGAATCTGGTCCAGCACGCCTTCGCTGGTCACCCCCTGCGCCTCGGCTTCGAAGTTCAAGAGAATCCGGTGGCGCATGGCCGGCTTCACCGCGCGGCGGATGTCGTCGAAGCTCACGTTGTAGCGGCCGTCCAGCAGCGCGTAGACCTTGCCGGCCAGCACGATGGCCTGGGCGGCGCGGGGCGAGGCGCCGTAGCGCACGTACTGGCGCGTCATCGCATGAGCGCGGGAGTCGGACGGGTGCGTGGCCTTGACCAGCGTGACCACGTAGGACTCCACGTGGGGCGCGATGGCCACGCGGCGGGCGAACTCTCCCATGTCGATCAGGTCGTCGCCCGTCGCGACGATGGAGACGTCGGGGACCTGGGCGCCGGTGGTGCGGGCGATGATCTCGCCCAACTCGTCGCCCGAGGGATAGTCCACGACCAGCTTGAACATGAACCGGTCGACTTGGGCCTCGGGCAAGGGATAGGTGCCCTCCATCTCGATCGGGTTCTGCGTCGCCATGACGAAGAAGGGCCGGTCGAGCGCGTGGACCTCGCGGCCCACGCTGACCTGCCGCTCCTGCATGGCTTCCAGCAGCGCCGATTGAGTCTTCGGCGTCGCGCGATTGATCTCGTCGGCCAGCACGAGATGGGCGAAAATCGGCCCGGACTCGAAGCGAAACCCGCGGCGGCCGTCGGCAGGCTCGACGAGGACATTGGTGCCGGTGATATCGGCCGGCATGAGGTCGGGCGTGAACTGGATGCGGCTGAAGGTGAGGTCCAGCACCTCGCTGAGCGTCCGAACCAACTGCGTCTTGCCCAGCCCGGGCACGCCTTCCAGCAGGACGTTCTGGCCGGCGATGAGGGCGACGACCGTGTCGCGAATGACCTCGGTCTGGCCCACGATCACGCGCGAAACCTCGGACATGATCCCGTGGGCAAGCTCGCGGAGATGCTCGGCGCGGCGTTCGGTTGTCATAGCAGTCATGCTGGCACCCTACGGCGTGGAGAAGTAGCGGTCGAGGAGGATTTGCCGGTCCGCCGGCAGCGCGCGGCTCATGTCGGGACGCCCCACCGCCGTGCCGCGATTTCCGGCCGACGGCTCGAACTCGCGCGACACGTCGGTGCCCAGCTCGAGCACGGGCCGCATGACGGTCTCCTGGCCCTCGGCGGTCGGATCGATGGGCACGGTTTCGAGCTGGCCCTGGGCGTCCAGGCGTTGATCGGCGGCCAGGCCCTCGATGTTGGCGGGAACCTCCTGGCCCTCGGCGGCCGAGCCGCCCAGACCGCCACCTGCGCCCGCCCCCTGATCGAGCATGGCCGCGTTGCCGTCACCGGCCATACCGCCCTCGCCCGACATTGCGGCGTCATCCAGCGCGGACTCGCCGGGCAGTCCGGCGCCCGCCCCGGTATCGGCGAGCATTTCGGCCAGCTCGGATTCGAGGGCCGCAAGCTCCTGCTGCATGGCCGTGTTGCCAGCTACCGATTCCTCGACGGCTTCAAGCATGCTGGCCAGCTCCTCGAAGCTGGAGCGGGCATCGCTGAGGCGACCGCTCTCCAGGGCGTCGGCCAGGTCTTGCAGCGGCTCGGCCAGGCGCGGATCCGCGGCAGCGGCCGCGGCGGATTCGCCGAAGCGCTCGCCAAGCTCCTCGCGCTGGGCCGAGCTCAACTGCGAAAGCTCGGCGGCGAGGCGGCGGAGCTCCGCCGCGGCAGCGGCGTACTCGCGATTGCCAAGCTCGCGGCCGAGCCGCCGTCCCTCGTCCGACAGACGGAGGTGCTGTGAGGCTTCATTGAGGGCTTGCTCCGCCGCCCCGGTTTCGGGGTCCATCTGGGCGCGCAGCTCGTCGATGGCGGCCTGCATGCGCTCGATCTCGGCGGCGGTGGCCGGATCGATCGCAGTCGCCGAATCCCCCGGCGCCGCTGCAGCCGGAGCCGCGCCATCCGAGAGTTCGGCGCTCCCCGACTCGAGGGCCAGCGGCGGGTTGATCGTGCGCCAGAACGGGCTGAGCGCGAGCACCGCCACCCAGCCCGCAAGGGCGACGGCCGCCAGCGCCAGGACCAGGAGGTCGCGCCTGGCGACGCCGTAGGGCATGGCGCGACCGGGATTGAGCCGGTCCGCCGCCTCCAGCGCGTCGGCGTGCTGCAACTCGCGCACGTCGGGATCGACGTTGCGAAGCTCGGCGATAGCCGTCGAAAGACGCTCGTGCAAACCCGCGCGGTGGTCGTAGGCCAGCGCGACGTCGTGGGGCGCCGGCACATGGAGCGTGACCGCGCCCAGGACGGCCACACCGGCCAGCGCGAGGGCAACGCCGGACGGGATCAGAAGGTCGGGGCCGCCAAGCCATGCGGCCGGGACGGCGATGATGAGCGCGCCGGCGATGACCACGGCGACCAGGCGCGGCACCAGGGCCAGCGCGCGGGCGCGTTGGCGGCGGCGCGCCAACTGCAGCAGCCGCAGGCCGAGCGCCTTCCGGCCGTAGGCCGTCCCGCGAAAGCTGGGCCGCGGCAGCGCGAAGCCCGACCAGGCCGCCCGGCGAGCGCTGGCGTTGATCATCCGAACTCCGGTCGATGCCGGGCGTGCGGCGCGCCGCGGACGACCGCTGCCGCGCGGGCCGGACACACGCCCTGCCCCGGCGGGGCAGGTAGCAGGGAGCCTAGCATCGGCTCACGGCCGCCTCTGTAGCGTATCCGTCGGATCGGTCGGCCTGGCCGGCGTCCTTCCACGCCGTCGCGTCGGCCAACAGATCGCGCGCCACGCGCCGGCCGGCGGACGTGCGGCTGCCGCCCATGGCCGCGATTTCCTCGACCACGGCATCACGGTCGAGCCGTCGCACGTTGGTGATCGTGCCCGCCGCCCCCTCGCGCTTCTCCACCACGAAGTGCGTGTCGGCGAAGGCGGCGACCGATGGCAGGTGGGTCACGCACAAGACCTGGTGGGCCTGCGCCAACCTGGCCAGCTTTTGCCCGACGACGTCGCCGCTGCGACCGCCCACGCCCACGTCGATCTCGTCGAAGATCAGCGTCAGCGTCTCGTCGGCGGCGGCGAGCGCCGACTTGAGCCCGAGAAGAATGCGCGACATCTCCCCGCCGGACGCAACCGCGGCCAGCGGCCGCACCGGCTGCCCGCGGTTTACGCTGAGTTGCATCTCGCCCGCGTCCACGCCCGTTCGATCGAACGCCACCGGCTCCTCGCCAGCGTCGATCACCAGCCCAGCGGGATCGGGCCGCGTGTCCAGCGGAAACTCCACGGCGGCGTCGGGCAGGTTCAGCTCCGCGAGCTCGGCGGCGATCACACGCGTCAGCCGTCTGGCGGCGGCCAAGCGATGCGCCCGGAGGTCGGTCGCGGCGCGCGCGAGGTCAGTTTCGAGCGCGGCTTGCTCGGCGGCGAGTCCGCGCCGCCGGTCGTCGGCGGCCCCCAGCTCCGCCAGCTGCCGACGGGCGTCGTCGGCAAACGCCAACACATCGGCCAGCGAGTCGCCGTACTTGCGCTTGAGCGTGTCGAGC
Source organism: Chloroflexota bacterium (assembly GCA_022826485.1). GTDB lineage: Bacteria > Chloroflexota > UBA11872 > UBA11872 > UBA11872 > JAJECS01. Next base: position 27,964 of record JAJDUU010000009.1, read on the forward strand.
AGGTCGAGCCGCGCGTTGATTTCCTCCAGCCGGGCCGGATCCGATTGGATGTCGGCGGCATATGCGGCAATGGACTGCGCCGCGTCCGAAATGACGGCCTGCGCCTCGGCGATCTGATCCGCCGCGGGCTTTACCGCCGGATCGAGGTCGGCGATCTCGGCGAGGGCCGCCATCGCCTCGCCCAGGCGGTCCACCGCCGCCCCGGCGTCGTCGCCCGTCAGGAGCCGCTCGGAGGCGCCGGCCAACTCGCGCAGGCGCTGCGCGTTGGCCAGTACCTGACGTTCGACGCGCAGCGCCTCGTCTTCGTCGACCGACAGGCCCGCGCCGTCGATCTCGTTGATTTGAAACGACAGCAGGTCGATCAGACGCGCGGTCTCGCGGGCGTCCCGCCGCAGCTCCGCGTCTTCGGCCTCGAGGGCGCGCCAGCGATCGACGAGTTGCGCGACCGCCTGGCGCTGGCCGGCATGACCGCCGTAGCGATCGAGGTATTCAAGCTGACGCGAGGCGCGAAAGAGCGACTGGTGCTCAACCTGCCCGTGGATGTCGATCAGCTGCGGTCCCAGCTCGGCGAGGGCTCGCACCGGCACGGCGCGTCCGTTGACACGCGCCACCGAGCGCGCCACGCCGTCGACGACGACCTCGCGGGAGATGAGCAGCGACTCGTCGGATTCGATGCCATACGCCTCCAGCGTGGCGGAAAGGGCGGCGCCGGCCGGCGGCGCGAAGACGCCGTCCACGTAGGCCGCCTTGGCGCCGGCGCGCACGTCTTCGGGCCGGGCGCGGCGACCGAGCAGCAGGTCGATTGCGTCGATGAGAATCGACTTGCCCGCACCGGTTTCACCGGTGAAGACGTTGAATCCCGGCTCGAGCGCAAGCTCGACCGCGTCGATCAGGGCCAGATTCTGCACGCGCAGCCGGAGCAGCACGCGACCTAGGCGTCCGAGTTCGAGGGCCGCGCCAGCTGATGGGGAACGCGCCAGCGCAGCTTCTCGGCCAGCGTGGCATAGAAGTAGGTGCGCGATTGCACCCGCGCGAACTGCGCGATGTGCTCGGATGCGCGGCACACCACGCGGTCGCCGGCGTCCAGCAAGTATTGGGTCTGGCCGTCGATCGACAACGTGGCCTCGTGGGTGGTGCGCACGCCGATGTCGATGGTGACGTCCCGCCCCACGACGATCGAGTTGGCCGGCGTGAGGAACGGCGCGATGGGAGTGACGACAAGCTCGCGGACCTCGGGGTGCAGGATCGGTCCTCCAGCGGCCTGGGTGTAGCCGGTGGTGCCGGTGGGCGCCGCCACGATCACGCCGTCGGCGGTGTAGGTGGTGAGCTCGGCGTCGTCGATGCGCACCTCGATCTCGATGACCCGGGCGATGCGTCCGCGGCCCACCACCACGTCGCCGGCGGCAATGCCGCGAGCCTCGGCGCCGCCGGCGCCGGTGTGGGTCCAGTCGATGAGCAGCCGGGGCTCGATCCAATAGCCGCCCGCCACGAGGTCCGGGAGGCACGCGTCGAGGTCGGCGCCGCTGAATTCCGTGAGAAACCCGATGCGTCCGTAGTTGACGCCGGCACAGGGCACGCCATAGGGGGCCGCCGTGCGCGCGGCGCGCAGCACGGTGCCGTCGCCGCCGAAGGTCAGAACGAGATCGGAGCCCTCGATCGGGTCCGGCATGTCGACGATTTCGAACGACGACGACGCCCAGGCATCGACGCCAAGCTCTCCGAGCCGCTCGCGAACGCGGTCCGCATGGCGAACCGACGCGGCGATATGAGGTTGGTACAGCAATCCAACGCGCATGGCTGGGCCCGTGGTGGGCTTTGCCACATTTTAGTGGGGCGGCGGCCAGGGTGGCGCCAGGTGCACGAACGTCTCGTGATTGCCGCCCACACCAGGCACCGGGCTGGGGCATGTCGCGACCGCGACGTAGCCGGCGCCGGCCAGCCAAGCTTGGAATTCGCGCAGGACCGCGTCGCGCTGCTCCGGGCTCTTCACCACGCCATCCGCGGGCACACGCCTTCCCGGCAATTCGAACTGTGGCTTCAGGAGCAGGATCATCCATTGCGCCGCCGGCGCCGCGCGGACCAGGGAGCCGAGCACGTCGCGCAGGCGGATGAAGGCCAGGTCAACGACCACGGCGTCTACGGGTGGCTCGATAGCGTCGACTTCCCTGATGTCGGCGCCTTCGCGGACGTCGACGCGCGGGTCGTTGCGCAGAGCCGGAGCGAGTTGGCCGTGCCCAACGTCGACGGCGACCACGTGCGCGGCGCCGCGCTGGAGGAGTACGTCGGTGAAGCCGCCCGTCCCGGCGCCGACATCGAGCACACGCCGGCCACCTGGATCCAGGCCGAATGCATCGAGAGCGAAGGCCAGCTTGCGCCCACCGCGTCCCACGTAGCGCGACGCCTCCGGGTCCACCAGGATGGCGGCGTCGGACGCCACGGCGCGGCCGGGTCGTCGGGCCGGGGCGCCGTCGAGCCGCACGAAGCCGTCACGCACGTACTGGCGCGCCTGGGCTCGCGTGGGCGCCAGTCCGCGACGGACCAGCTCGACGTCCAGCCGGCGCTTCACCGGCCGCGGCTAGGTTTCGAGGGTGCCCTTGGTGCTGGGCACCTGGCCCTCGCGGCGCGGATCGAGCGCGGTGGCCGCGTCGAGGGCGCGCGCCAGCGCCTTGAAAATGGCTTCGGCCTTGTGGTGGTCGTCACGCCCGGCCAGCAGCCGCACGTGCACCGCCGCCCCGAGGTGGCGAGCGAGCGACCCGATGAAGTGCTCGATGAGCGACGTCTCGAGGTCGCCGATCGCGTCCTGCTGAAACTCCGCGTCGAACGACAGGTGGTCGCGCCCGGCCAGGTCCACCGCGACGTGGGCCAGCGCCTCGTCCATGGGCACGGTGGCGTCGGCCATGCGCGCGATACCCACGCGATCCCCGAGAGCGTCGTGCAGCGCCTTGCCCAGGGTGATGCCGACGTCTTCGGCCGTGTGATGCCCGTCGACGTTGAGGTCGCCGGTTGCCTGGACGTGGAGGTCGAACATGCCGTGCTTGGCGATCTGGGCCAGCATGTGGTCCAGGAACCCGATGCCCGTGGAGCCCTCGAAGCGGCCCTCGCCGTCGATGTCCACGGAAACCGTGACGTCGGTCTCGTCCGTTGTTCGCTGGACGGAGGCGGTGCGGTCAGCCAATGCGGGCGCCCCCCTGGTGCGTTTGTTGCCGCGCCATTGTAGTCACGGGCCGACGGAGTTCTTGGTAGTGGGCGACTCTAAGTCCGTCATTCCCGCGAAGGCGGGAATCCACCCCTCCAAGTCAACCGACGAGTCCCGGGCGCCTGCCGGTGGTGGGTCACGATCTGGCGCTCAGAGGTCGGAATCGCCCACTTCCCGATCCTGGCGGCGCTCGGCGGCCCGCGCGTGGCCTTCCAGCCGTTCCGCCCGCGCCATGCGGGCGGCGACCGGGGCCAGGCGCTGGGAGTCTTCCGCCCCAAGCCGCACCACGCTCATGGACTTGAGAAACGCGTAGACCCCGCACGGCGACGCGAAGCGCGCGGTGCCCCCGGTGGGCATGACGTGACTGGGACCGGCCACATAGTCGCCGTGGACCTCGGGCGAGCCCGCGCCGACGAACACGCCGCCGGCGTTGCGCACGCCTTCGAGCAATCGCTCTGGATCGTCCACCAGCAGGCAGAGATGCTCGGGCGCGTATTCGTTGGCCAGCGTCACGGCCTCGTCTAGATTCGCCACGACGCCCACGCCGCCGCGCGCGGCAAAGCTGTCGGCCGCGATGTCGCGACGGGGAAGCGACGCCAGTTGGCGCTCGATCTCGTGGGCGATTCGGGTAGCAAGCGCGGCAGTGTCCGTGAGTGCGATGGGGCTGGCCGGACCGCCGTGCTCGGCCTGGGCGATGAGGTCGGCCGCGACATCGGACGGATCGGCGGTCGCGTCGGCGATGACCAGGGTCTCGGTCGGTCCCGGCAGCACGCTCACGCCGGTGAGGCCGAACACCTCACGCGTCGCCAGGACCACCCAGGCGTTGCCAGGGGCTACGACCGCGTCGCAACGGGGCACCGACGCCGTGCCCACGGCCATGGCGGCAATGGCCTGCGCACCGGAGACCAGGAACACCCGATCGACCTCGGCCGCGTGCGCCGCAAGGGCGATGACGGGATCGATGCCATCCTCGGCGGCGGCCGTGCAGACCACGATCTCGCGCACGCCGGCCACGCGGGCCGGGATGGCCGTCATGAGCACCGACGAGGCCAGCGGACCGGAGGCGCCGGGAATGTGGATCCCGGCGCGATCCACGGGCGTCCAGCGCTGCCCCACGCCGCTCGACTCATCGAAGAAGTCCGTTGGCAGCTGGCGCTGGTGAAAGGCGCGGATGCGTTCGGCGGCGATTTCGAGGTCGGCCGCCAGGTCGGGCGGAGCCTGGGCGCACGCGTCGGCAAGCTCCTCCGGGCTGACCTCGAAGCGCGAAGGAATGTGGTCGCCGACCTTGGCGGCGATCTCTCGCAGCGCGGCGTCGCCGTCGGTTTGTACGCGCTCGACAACCCTGGCGACGAACTCCCGCGGGCTCAGCGACTCGCCAAAGACCGCCGATGCACGCTGCCGCGCCGCCTCGTCGACGACGGCCAGCTCACCGTGCCTGGCGATCAGCTCCCGGCGCACGGCGTCGGCGCCGTGAACGATGCGAATGTTCACGGCTGATCCGCGCCGGTGATCGTCGGTGGACTACGCACGACGACGCGCGATGTGCCGGTCATGGCTATCCAGAATGATGGTGACCGGACCCTCGTTGACCAACTCGACATCCATCGCGGCCCCAAACTCGCCGTAGCTTACGGGGACGCCCAGGGCGTCGAGGGCCGCGCCAAATTCCTGGACCAACGGCTCCGCGACCGCCGGCTCGGCCGCACCGGTGAAGCTGGGTCGCCGGCCCTTCCGCGTTTCGGCGATCAGCGTGAATTGCGACACCACGAGCACGGTGCCGGCCGTGTCGAGCACCGAGCGATTCATGCGCCGGTCCGCGTCCGCCATGATGCGCAGATTGGCGACCTTCTCCGCGAGATAGCGCACATCGTCGGGACCATCGCCCTCCGCCGCGCCCACCAGCGCCAGGAATCCCGGACCAATGGCCGCCACCTCGCGGCCGGCGACGGATACGCGCGCTCGCGAAACTCGTTGGATGACGACGCGCATGGAGACCGCGCCTCAATCGGACGCGGCGCCCTTGGCCGGCTCGGCCTTTGCGCCGGACTTGGCCGCGGCCGGCTCCTTCGCCGGAGTCTCTTTGGTCGCGCCATCCTTGGCCGGCTTGTCCGCCGCGTCCTTGCCGGAGTCGCCGGACTCAGCGGGCGCCTTGCCGTCTTCCTTGAACTTGTTCTTCTCGGCGCTGGGGCGGCTGTCGGTGGCGTACCAACCCTCGCCCTTGAAGATGATGCCGGCCGGATGAAAGATCTTGCGCACGCGGCCGGCGCACTCCGGACACTGCGTCACGGGATCGTCGCTGAACTTCTGCACCAACTCGAAGTTGTGGCCGCACGCGGTGCACTCGTACTCGTAAGTCGGCACGCGGCAGCGCTCCTTGAGGAAGGTTTGAGCCGCCGGGCGTTATCGATCCGTGGCGGCGCAGGCGGAATTATACGAACGCGCCGATCCGCCCTGACGTTCGATCGCGCGGGCGGGCGACTGCCGGGGCGTGCCGGTTGCGGCCTGCGGGAGGTCCCTGGCCCACGGCTGAGCGTCGAGTTGCCTCGGTCAATCGGCACGTTTCACACCGATCGCGGGAAAGGGCGGGTGCTAGGATTGGCGGCCAGCGACAAGCGGTAGCGGGTCGGTGTCCATGCGGTGTCCCGAGTGCAGCCATCAGAACACTGAGGGCGCCTGGCTATGCATCAACTGCGGCGAGAAGCTGCCTCGACCGGAGACGGCTGAAGCCGATTTGAGTTCCGAGACGGCCGCCCCGGACGAGTCCGGTCGATTCGCGCCGAAGATCAGCGAGAACCTGCGCCGGCTGCGCGAGCAGACCGAGCGCGAGCGCGCCGCGTCGGAGCGCCGCCCGCGCAAAGCCGCCCCGAGCACCCCGTCCACCAGCCTGCTGGGATTGCCGTTGACGGTGTGGGCCGCCGTGGCCATCCTCATCATCGCCTTCGTCATCGTCGTCTCGAACCTGCAGTAGCGTCCCGCAGTCCCCTTTTCGAGTCGCTTCGCCGGCGCATTGCCGCGGAGGGTCCGATCTCGTTCGCGGACTTCATGGCGTCCGCGCTTTACGACGAGCGGCACGGGTTCTATAGCCGAGCGCCATCGCGGGCGGCCGATTACTTCACCAGCGTTACGGTGCACCCGCGGCTCTTCGGCACGCTGCTGGCGCGGCACCTCGACGACGTGTGGACGGCGCTGGGGCAACCCCGGCCGTTCCGGGTGGTGGAGCTTGGCTGCGGGGACGGCACACTCGCCCGCCAGATCGAGTCCGCCGCGCAGGAACTCCAATGGCGCGAGCACCTCAGCTATATCGGCGTCGAGCGTTCCGCCGCCGCCCGCACCCACGCTCGCGAACGGGCGTCCGCAGCCGAGTTTGTCGAATCGTTGGACGCAATCGACGCCGGGCCGTCGGCCGCGATTCTCAGCAACGAGCTGTTCGACGCCCTGCCCGTGCGGCTGCTGCAGCGCGAGGGGGACGATTGGGTCGAGCTTCGTGTGACGTGCGGCGACGACGCTCTTGCCTTCGAACCGGCGCCGGCGGAAGCCACGGCCGCGAGGTATGCACGGCGCCATGGCCAGTGCGTGCCGGACGGCGGAGTGATCGAGATGCGCGAGGGAGTGGCCGACATCTACGCCGGAATTCAACGCATCGCGCGCCGCTGGGTCATGACCACCATCGACTACGGGGGCCTCGCGTCCGAAGTCCATGGCCCGCGGTTCCCCCAAGGAACGATGCTGGCGTACCGCCGGCATCGCGCCTCGGACGACGTGCTGGCCGATCCCGGCGCCTCCGACCTGACCGCGCACGTAAACTTCTCAGAACTCATCGACGCGGGAACGTGCGCCGGGGCCATGACGGCTCACCTGGGCACGCAGGGAGACTTTCTTACGGCACTGGGAATCGGCGAGCACTTGCCGGCGGTGCAGCGCCGTCCGAACCTATCGGTTGCGGACTATTCGCACGAGCGCGACGCCGTCTTTCAGCTCGTTTCCCCCACCGATCTTGGAAGGTTTCGCGTGCTGGTGCAGGCTCGCGACGCAGTGATCGACCGTTTGCGCGGACTGGGGACAGCCGCAGCCGCGCCACAGCCCGCCACCGGGAAGGACCACGGATGACGACACGGACCGAAACGGACCCCCTGGGCGATCTGGAAGTTCCGGCCGACGCGCTCTACGGCGTGCAAACGCAGCGCGCGGTCGACAACTTCGACATCAGCGGCATCGGACCGCATCCCGCGTTCGTGTGGGCGACGGTGGTGGTGAAGAAGGCCGCGGCCATCGCCCATCGGCGCACGGGCCGGCTCGAGGCTGGGTTGGCGGACGCGATCGTGCAAGCGGCCGACGAAGTCTTGACCGACGGGCTGCACCAGGACCAATTCGTCGTCGACGTCTTCCAGGCCGGGGCCGGGACTTCGCACAACATGAACGCGAACGAGCTGCTGGCCAACCGCGCCAACGAGCTGCTGGGCGGCGAGCGCGGCGCCTACGCGCCGGTGCACCCCAACGACCACGTGAACATGGCCCAGTCGACCAACGACATCATTCCCACGGCCATCGCCCTCGCCGCGCTGAAGCTGCTGCAAGACCTCTATGTGTCATTGGACGGTCTGGCGGAGGCGTTCGACGAGAAGGCCCGAGATTGGGACGGGATCGTGAAGTCGGGCCGCACCCACCTGCAGGACGCGACGCCGGTGCGGTTGGGCCAGGAGTTTGGGGCGTACGCGGAGGCCATCCGTCGCGACGCGGCGTTCATTCGCGACGCCGAGGCCCAGGTGCAGGAGCTCAGCCTCGGCGGCACCGCCGTCGGCAGCGGCTTGAACGCCGAGCCGGAGTATCAGGTGCAGGTGATCGACGTCATCGGCGAGATCACGGACCTCGACGTGCGCCGCGCGGAGAACCTCTTTTACTCGATGCAGAGCATGGCGCGGTTCGCCATGCTGTCGGGAGCGCTGCGCGCGCTGGCCATCGACCTGAGTCGCATCGCCAACGATTTTCGGCTGCTGGCCTCAGGACCCCGCACGGGCATCTCCGAGCTACGGCTGCCGGCGTTGCAGCCGGGGTCGTCGATCATGCCCGGCAAGGTGAATCCGGTGATGGCCGAGTGCCTGAACATGGTCTGCTTCCACGTGTTCGGCAACGACGCCGCCATCCAGTGGGCCGCCGAAGCGGGGCAACTGGAGCTGAACGTGATGATGCCGTGCATCGCCTACAACCTGTGCCAGTCCATCGAGGTCTTGGCGAATGCGACGCGGGCGTTCGACACGCGCGCGGTTCGCGACCTGGAAGTGGACGAACGCATGCTGCGCTTCTGGCTGGAGCGGAACACCATGCTGGCGACCGCCCTGGCGCCGCGGATCGGCTATGCGGCCGCCGCGGAGATCGCCAAGGAGGCCGTCGCCACGGGCGAAGGCGTGCCCGAGGTCGCGGCGCGGCTGACCGACGTCCCTCCCGACGAGCTGGCGGAGGCGCTGGATCCCACCCCCATGACGGAGGCCGGCGTGCGGGCGGGCGGCGGCGGAGGCGGCTAGCGGCCCGTTTGCCCTGAGCCAGTGCCGTTCGTGGTGAGCCTGTCGCACCACAAGTGGCGCCGGCCCTGCGCCGACCGGGATTGGCCCATGTCCCGGCGTCGCGCGAAATTCGTTCCAAGAATTGTGGCGGCGAACGCCACATACCGTGGTACTGTTTCCGAGGTGTCAGGTTCCGCGTGGAACCTGCAACGTTAGATTCTTGGCTGCGACCGCGGAGTGTGCGGCGGGCAAGGTTGGCGGATCAGGCGAGCGTCGCATGAGTTCCGCGGAAGGTTTAGCTGGATGAATATCTTTGTAGGCAATCTGCCGTTCGTGACGACCGATGACGAGCTTCATGAGCTCTTCGCACGTTACGGCGAGATCACTCGAGCCACGGTGATCAAGGACCGCGTGACCGGAAAGTCACGCGGTTTTGGCTTTGTCGAGATGATGGACGACGAGATGGCTCGTCAGGCCATCGAGGCCCTCAACGGCTCCGACCTGATGGGTCGCGCGCTGACCGTGAACGAGGCGCGCCCGCGCGAGTCTCGCCCGCGTAGCGGTGGCTACGGTGGCGGCGGCGGCGGTGGCGGCTACGGCGGCGGTGGCGGTGGCTACGGCGGCGGTGGCGGCGGCTACGGCGGCGGCGGCGGGCGCTACTAGAAGTCCAGCGTCCGGCGTGGGTCCGTTAGATCCGCGCTAGCTCCCAAATAGCCCGCGCAGGCTCGTCGCGACGATTCCTAGGTCGTCGTCGCTGAGCGTGTTGGTCTGAAATGCCAGTTCCGTGCCTTCGACGCGCGCCCAGATCGGCGGATGACATTCGCTAAGGGCCGCGGCGACGGTCTCGGCAGTGTGCGTGCTTGCTGGGTCGAACGTGACCACGGCGCGCCCAAACTCGGCGTCCGCCCTCGCCGTGATTCCCGAAGTACCGGCGAGCAACTCGACCAGGGCGTCGGCGCGGGCGTTGCTGCTGTCGCGGACGGACTCGTAACCGCCGCTGCGCCACTCGCGCAGCGCCTCGAGCACGGCGACGGCTTCCGCTCGATCCAGCTTGAAGCCGCGGCCGAACGCGTTGCCGCCGTGCAGCTCGAAGCCGATGAAGCCCTGTAACGCCGCCGCGCGGACCAGGTCGCGGCGGCCGCAGAGCAAGCCGGTGGAGTTCGGCGCGCCGAAGTACTTGGCGCCGAATCCGATCAGGTCGGCGCCGGTGCTCACGACCTCGTTCATAGCTTCCGGCGGGCTGACGCTGCCGGCGGCGTCCACGATCACCGGAATGCCCCGCGCGTGAGCCATCGGGATGGCCTCCGACAAGAGCACGCTGCCGCCCCGACCGTCGTACGACGCCACGAAGAACACCGCCGCCGTGTCGTCGGTGAGGGAGGCTTCCCAGTCCCTTGGCTCGACCACCACGAGCTGCGCCCCCGCCACGCTCGGCATGCGGTCGTATTCATTGCGCTGCGGAGACTGGATGACCACCTTGTTGCGCATGCCGGTGGTGTCGGGAAGCTGGGCGATGAGCTCCTGGTCGTCGCCGGCCATGCACGCCGCGGTGCCCAGCGCCATGGCCGCCGCGCAGCCGGACGTTGGGTACGCCGCCTCGCAGCCCAGAATCTCCGACACCAGGTTGCCCACGCGCGTCAGCAGTGCGTCCAGATCGACGAATGACGCGTTGGCGGACTCCATGGCGGCCAGCACGCGCGGCGAGAGGCGCGATCCGCCGAGCACTGTCTGATTGCCGCGGGCGTTGACCACCCGCTCCAGCCCCAAATCGGCATAAACGTCGGCTGTCACAGAGTCGTTGGGCGCCATTTCGGCTCGATTCACGCGGTTGGTCGGCCACCGGCGATGGTAGGCGATTGCGGGACGGCGTGACACCGAGCGGAGATTGGCGGAGCATTGCGAGTCACCTTCGGCCGACAGGAATCCCGAGCCATGCCCACCCCCTCCGGCGGCCGACCGGCCGTGCGGTCGATGCGCGGCATGGTGGCGTCGGCGCACCCGCTGGCAACCGTCGCCGGCGTGCGGCTGCTCATAGCCGGTGGGAATGCCTTCGACGCCGCGGTGGCCACGGCGGCGGCGCTGGGCGTGGCAGAGCCCTACATGTCCGGCCTCGCCGGCATGGGCGTGGCCTGCTGCTACGTGGCCGATGAACGGCGCGTCCGCGCGCTCGATTTCGTGCCGCCGGTGCCGCGCCGGCTCCAGACGGACTCCAGGCGCGAGGCGGAGCCAGCCAGCGCCGCCCAGACGGCGGGAACGCCGGGGAACCTGGCCGGGTGGTGGGCGTTGCTCGAGCGCTACGGGAGCAAGTCGCCGGCGGAAGTCTTGCAGCCGGCCATCGAGCTTGCGCGCGATGGCTATCCGATCTCCCCCTTCGCCGTCGAGTTCTATGAGATTTGCATCGAGCGCCACGCCGCTCAAGAGGAGTGGCTGGATGTATTCGCGCCCGACCGCGTGGCGCCCTCCGCCGGCTCGGTGCTGCGGCAACCCGACCTGGCGGCAACGCTGGAGCAATTCGTCGCCGACGGACCGGACGCCCTATACAACGGTCCGCTGGGTGCGGCGCTGGCGCGGCACGTGCAGGCCCAGGGCGGATGGATCGGCGAGGACGACCTGCGTGAGGTCCGGCCCCGCTGGACCGAGCCGCTGGCCACGCCATTCAAGGGCACCCACGTGCACACGCCGCCGCCGACCAGCGAGGGCATCCAGATGCTGCTCACGCTGCGCATTCTGGAGGACGATCTGGCAGCCGGCGACGAGCCGGCGTACCTGGACGCGCTGGTGCGGGCGATCCGAGTGGCGGCGACAGCGCGGATCCGGCACACGAACGCGCCGCGCGACGAGCTGATCGGGTTGCTGTCCGACGAAGCTATTGCGCGCATGCGCGCGGAGGCGGCAGCCGCCTTTTCAAGCCGCACCAGCGACCGGGGCGAAGTCCACCCGCCGCAGCACACCACGGCCCTGGCCACTGGCGACGCCGAGGGAAACCTGGTTTGCCTGACGCAGAGCCTGGGCGGCAAGTTCGGTTCGGGGCTGGTCGTGCCGGACACGGGAATCGTCTTGAACAACCTACTGGAGTGGGGCGACCGCGACCCGAGCAGCCTCAACCATTTGTCCGGCGGCCGGCCGCTGTCGCTGCCTCTGGCGCCGACGATCGTGACTCGTGGGGGCGAGCCGCGGCTGGCGCTCGGCACGCCGGGCAGCTACACGATCTGCCAGGCCCAGGCGCAGGTGTTGGTGGGCATGCTGGCCGGCGGCCTGGACGTGCAATCGGCGATCGAGTCGCCGCGCCTGCATGCCCACGACGGCGGCCTGGTCAAGATCGAGTCCCGCGCCAGGCCGGCCGTGGTCGAGGCGCTGCGAGCGCGCGGTCACCGGGTGGAGCCGGCCGAGTCGTTCGACCAGGGGATGGGCGGGATGCAGGGCGTCGCGCGGTCCGCGTCCGGGTGGCTGGAGGGCGGTGCCGATCCGCGGCGCGAGGGCTACGCCCTGGGCGTGTGACGCCTACTCGTGGTCGTGGTGGTGCGCGGACTCCGCGTAGTGCTGGGCCAGCACGTCCCCGCCAAAGTCGTTGGTGAAGTCGCGCCACACCGAGTGAATATGGTTCGCGCCGTCCTGCGTATTGTCGTATTCGATCAGAAACGTCGATCCGACGACGGCGTAATAGTGACCGTGACCCGGCTCTTGGGGGCCGGCCCAGGCGAAGGTGACGGGGTCCAGGCCGGCGCCTTCGATGTCGCGCCAGGCGTTGGCGGCCAACTCGCCGGCGGAGCGGTCGACGTAGTGCCGGATGAGCCGCACGAGCTGCTCGCGCGGGGCCTGCGCCATGTCACCCAAGACAAGCCCACGCGGCGCCATGCCGGGCTGAATCGCCCGGTAGTTCTTGGTGAGGATGTCGTCGGGCGCCTGCGGATCGACCACGGCGACGCGGCGCTGGTCGGGCGTGAGCTGCTCGAGCAATCCGCGCGCCAGATCTTCTTCCACTGACAGGATGCGCAGTCCCTTCTCGGGGCCGTGGCGCACTTCGGCCGGGTTGGCGCCGAAGAAGAGCGGCACGCACGCCAGATGCGCCTGCGCGACGACGGTGATGTGCGTCAGCAGGTGATGGCCGCACACGCGCCAGGCCCAGCGGTCGTCGCCGGGCCGGCCAAAGACGCTGAGGTGGTAGTTCTCGGGATCTCGCAGCCAGCGCTGGGGAGGACCTTGCATGCGCTCCCACTCGTCGAGGATGGTTTCCAGCGCCATGATCTGCCGGGCCTGGCGCCAGCCGCGCGGGCTGAGCCCGGTGGCCACCAGATCCAGGGCCGCCCGCCGCTGGTCCGGCTGCATGTCTTTGAGCGACAGGCCGCGCCGCGGCACCGGCGTGTAGTGCCAGACAAAGCGCTCGTCGCCGACGAACGGGAACATGGCCTCCGCCCGCCGGGCGTCGTCGAGCAAGGACAGGAAGTCGCTCGCCGCCGCCATCATCGCCGACGCCGCCTGGGGCGCGAACGACGTGACGGCCGCCGCGGTCATAGCTCGGCGGCGGGAACCACCGGACGGCCCTGGCGAACTGCGGCCAGCACGCGCGCCATCTCGATGGCGGCGAGCGCGGCATCGCCGCCGCGGTTGCCGGCGCGCGACCCGCTGCGATCCACGGCCTGCGCCAGCGTCTCGGCGGTCACGACGCCGTAGATCACGGGCGTTCCAGTGTCCAGCGCGGCACGGGCGATGCCCCGGGCCGACTCCTGGGCCACATGGTCGTAGTGGGTGGTCTCACCGCGAATGATGCATCCCAGGCACACCACGGCGTCCACGTCGCGGGAGGCGATGAGCTCACGCGCCGTGATCGGCAACTCCATGGCGCCGGGCACCCAGGCGACGATGACGTCCTCGTCGGCCACGCCATGCCGGCGGAGCTCGCGCCGGCAGGCGCGGAGCAGGTGCGTGGTGAAGAACTCGTTGAAGCGAGCGGCGACGATGCCCACCGAAAGCCCCGCGCCGTCGAGCGGTGGCTCGATGACTTCGCCGTCGGTCATCGTCGGTTCTTGATCAGACGCCATGGCCCATTCGCTGTCGCTTGGTCTCCAGGTACCGCTGATTATGCTCCCCCGGCTCAACGGTTAGTGGAATCTGCTCGACCACGTGGAGTCCGTAGGCGCGGAAGCCCTCGGTCTTCTTGGGGTTGTTCGTGAGCAGCCGCAACTCCCGCAGGCCGAGATCGCGCAGGATCTGGGCGCCGACGCCATAGTCGCGCAGGTCGACAGCGAAGCCGAGATGGCGGTTGGCCTCGACGGTGTCGAGGCCGTCGTCCTGCAGCTGATAGGCGTGGAGCTTGTTGGCCAGCCCGATCCCCCGTCCCTCCTGGCGCATGTAGAGCACGACGCCGCGGCCTTCGGCCTCGATGCGCCGCGTGGCGGCGGCGAGCTGGTCGCCGCAGTCGCAGCGCAGTGAGCCAAACGCGTCGCCGGTGAGGCATTCGGAATGCACCCGCACCAGCGGAGGGCTTCCGCCTGCGACCGAGCCCTTCACCAGCGCCACGTGGTCTTCGTTCGTGGTGGTATCGCGGAAGGCGATCGCTCGAAACGTCCCGGCGACCATCGGCAGCGAAGCCTCCGCGCCTCGGATCACGACGCGCTCATTGAGCCGGCGGTGGCGCACGAGCTCGCTGATCGAGATCGACGGGATGTCACGGTCCGCGAGAAGCTCGAGGGCATCCGCCGGTCGGGCGGCGCGGCCCTCCGGCGTGTGCAGCGCGGTGAGCACGGCCACCGGCTCCAGCGAGGCCATACGCGCCAGGTCGATGGCGGCCTCCGTGTGGCCAAAGCGGCGGAGCACACCGCCGCTGCGTCCGCGCAGCGGCGCCACGTGACCCGGCTGGCGAAACGCCGCGGCGTTGCGCGACGGGTCGGCCAGGGCGCGGATGGTACCCACCACGCCCTGCAACGAGCCGGGCTGCGGCGGTTGGTCGATCAGGTCCACGGTGACGGTGAATGCGACCGAGCGGGCGCCGTGATTGGCCGGCGACTCGAGCATGAGCGGGATGCCGAGCGCGTCGAGCCGCTCCGGCGCCACGGGGACGTGGAGTTGGCCGGTGGTCAGGGCGCGCATTTCCGCCAGGGCCGCCTCGGTGAGGGTCGAGCCGGCGGTGACAAGGTCCACGTCGGGCGGATCGCGGCCGTCGTCCACGACCGCCGCGATGCCGCCTGCGGCGATGTGGCCGATGACGGTCTCAGTCTCGGTCGCGGTCATTCCTCCGTCTCCACGTCCAGAAGCCCCGATGCCTGGAGCTGCGCGCGGCTGAGCGCGGTCTCGCGCGGCATCACGGTCATGGCGCGCTCGACGTACTTGGCCAGCACGTCCACCTCGAGGTTAGCGCGATATCCGACCTCGGCGAATCCCAGCGTCACCAACGCTCGGGTGTGGGGAATCAGCGCCACACGGAACTCGTCGGCGGACGCGTCGACCACGGTGAGGCTCACACCGTCGAGGGCGACAAAGCCCTTGGGAACGATATGGGCGGCGTGGTCGGGCGGCAGCGTGAATGTCACAAGCTCGCTGGCTCCCTCAGGCTCCCGCCTGGTGACAGTGCAGGTGACGTCCACGTGTCCCTGCACGATGTGTCCGCCGAAGCGGCCGTCGGCCGGCAGCGAGCGCTCGACGTTCACGGCATCGCCGATTTCGAGGGCGCCCAGATTTGTGCGGCGGAGCGTCTCCGGCACGACCTCGACGGTCATGCGTTCATGCTCGATCTGAACCGCCGTGAGACAAACGCCGTTGACGGCGACGCTGTCGCCGACGGCCACGCCGTCGGCGAGCACCGGCGAGGCGATCACCAGGCGGTGCACGGCCCCGCTGGAATCGATCTCGGCCACTTCACCCAACGCCTCGACAATGCCGGTGAACACGATCTAGCCGTCCTGGGCCGCCGGGCGACGGCCCCGCACCATGATGTCGGGCCCAAGCTGCCGGACGTCAGGCTCGTCGAGCGTCCACGGCAGGATGCGACCGATGTCGGCCGGGGGATCCAGCGCGGGAACGCCCGGACCCATCACGCGCGGCGCGATGAAGACCACGGCCTCATCGACGAGGTCAGCCGCAAACAGCGCGCCGAGCAGCCGCGACCCGCCCTCCACGAGCACGTGGGCCAAGCCGCGCGTGCCGAGGTGCGTCAGCGCATCGGCCAGGTCTATCCGGCCGTCCGGCCCGCCGGCGACGCGGGCGACCTCGGCGCCGGCGCGCGCCAGCCGGGTGCGGTCGGCGGGGGACTCGCGCGAGGCCATGACCAGGGTCGACCCGACTTCGCCGAGCATGCGCGATTGTGTGGCCAGCAACGCCGCCGAATCCATCACGACGCGAAGCGGCTGCCGTCCATCGGCCGGCGCCGGCCGCACGGTGAGCCGCGGGTCGTCGATGCGCGCGGTGGCCGACCCGACGACGATGGCGTCCACCCGATCTCGCAAGCGGTGGGCCGCGGCCCTGGCCGCGGGGCCGGAAATCGGTTCGCCGCCACGAGGGCCGGCGATCTTGCCGTCGAGCGTCATCGCCCATTTTGCCGTGACGAACGGCCGACCGCGCGTGACGAGGGTGGTGAACGGCGCAATGAGCGCGTGTGCCTCACGGTCGAGCAGACCGACCTCCGAGGCGATGCCGCCGGCAGCCAGCGTCTCCAGGCCGCTTCCCGCTACGTTTGGGTTGGGATCGCGCGTACCGACGACCACGCGGGCGATGCCCGCGCGCTGAACGGCTTGCGTGCAGGGAGGGGTCCGCCCCACGTGATTGCAGGGCTCCAGCGTCACGACGAGGGTGCCGCCCCGAGCCTGCGGCCCCGCCGCGGCGAGCGCCGTGACCTCGGCGTGCGGACCGCCGGGCGGGGCGGTGGCTCCCTCGCCAACCACGCGGTCACCCTGCAGGACCACGGCGCCGACGGGCGGGAGGGGACTGGTGCGGCCGCGCACGGCGCGCGCCAGGTCGATGGCCCGGTGCATCGCACGCGCCAGGGTCTGCCGGTCGGTTGCGGTCAGCGAGTGGGTGGGCGTCGTAGTGCCCGACGATGTCATCCTGGTGCGAAAGTCCTTTACGAACTCCTCCGTCATTCCGGCGGAAGCCGGAATCCAGTCCGGTCGAACCTGGCGGCGTGCTGGATGCCCGGCGTAGGGGCGGATTCGTAGCCCGCCCCACCGACGTCTACAAACGTCTCCGCGGCGAGACGGCGGCAATGCCGGCGCGGCACCAACCGTTACTCCGCGAAACGCCAAGACCTCAAGGCAACTATAGACCGGGGCCGACGGTGACTTTGAACACGTGCTCGGCTGCGGCTCGTGTGGGACATTGCCGCTGCGTCGCTCCAGGGCCGCGCCATATCGATGCCAGGCCAAGCTCCAACCGCGCAAGCCGCCGCGATCTTCGACTTCAACGGCACCCTCGTCACGGGCGAGGTGTGGCAGGCCATTGAGTCCTGGATGGGCGGACGCAGCACGTGGAAACGCCGCAAGGCCAGGATGATCGCGCGTCAGCTGCCAGTCATCCTCGCGAGCAAGGTCGGCCTGGTGAGCGCGGATTTCATGGTGCGCCGTTGGATGCCCGCGGCCTGGTCGACGGTTCGCGGGATGGACGAACGGGAGCTCGCGGCCCTGGTGCAGCATGCGTGGGAAACCGTCTTTCGCCCGTCCCTGCGGGAGCAGGTGGCGGAAGTGGTGCGCCGGAGCAAGTCGGACGGCCATTGCACCGCCCTGGTGTCCGCCACCTATGAGCCGTTCCTGCAGCCGGTGCGGGAGGCGCTGGGGTTCGACGTGGTGATCGGCACGCGGGTGGAGGTTCTCGACGGTCAGGTGACGGGTCGGGTGCTGGGCGACACGGTGACGGGCCCGGAGAAAGTGCGCCGCGTGACGACCATGGCGCAAGACGCCGATCCGCCCATCGACCTGAAGCGCAGCGTGGCCTACGCCGACACCGAGCGGGACCTCGACCTCTTGCAGCTCGTGGGCAACCCCGTGGCGGTGTGGCCCAACGATCGCCTCCACCAGATTGCTCGGCGGCAGAAGTGGCCGATCATGCGCGACGCGGGATAGGCCATGGCCGCGCATCCGGTCTGGGGACTCACCGGCAATATCGGCGCGGGCAAGTCAACCGTTGGCGGCATGCTGCGCGAGCTTGGCGCGCGAGTGATCGACTCCGACGCGACGGTGCGCACGCTGCTGGAGTCGGACGAGGCCGTGATGCGGGAAGTGCGCGCCGCCGTTCCGGCGGCCCGACGACCCGACGGCGGCATCGACCGCGCCGCCGTGGCGCGGGAGGTATTCGCGGACCGCGGGAAACTCACGGTGCTGCAGGACCTGCTGTACCCATCCGTCGGCAAGGCGACCGAGGCGCTGCTGGCGGAGGCCACAAACGCACCCGTGACGTTCATCGAGGCCATAAACGTGGTCGAAGGGCCATCCGGGAGTCGCCTGGAGGGGTTGTGGCTCGTCGAGGCCGATTCGGAGGTGCTGGTCGAACGCGTGGCCGCGAGCGGGCGTCTTTCAGTCGCCGAAGTTCAGGCCCGCCTGGCGATGCAGGCCGGTCCCGAGGCGAAAGCCGAGGCGTTTCGGGGACTCCGCCCGGGGCGACCGATCGTGCGAATCAGCAACAACGGCTCGCTGGAGGAGCTGCGGACCCAGGTGACCGCCCGCTGGAACGATCTGCCGGCCGGTTAGTCGCGAGCGATCTCGCTGGGGGAGTTGTCGGGCTCGGTTTCCTGGGAGAGGCGGCTGCGCCATTTGCCCCGCATGTAGAACAGCGACAGGATTTCCTGCGGCGATAGTCCCTTGTCGGTCAGATCGCGGACTTCGCGGCGGATGCGATTGGATCGTTGGCGGGTGTCTTCCTGCCCCATCCTGTGGAACTCCCACGCCTGGTCGGCGGCACAGCCAGCGCGACCCGATATTAAGGCGGCGCGCCAAGCGCCAGCAAGTACCGGTACCCGCCATGCGGCGCGCCCGCGAACTGGGCGATTTCGGCCTAGTTTGACCACCCCAGCACGCGGGTCACGGCATCGAGCTCGGGGGGCGTCGTGATCGGGTCGTCGGACTCGCGCAGGGCGGTGTCCGGGTCTTTGAGTCCGGTGCCGGTGAGCACGCACACCACGCGGTCGGCCGAGGTCGAGCCGCCCGCGCGTCGTTGCAGCAATCCGGCAACGCCGGCGGCCGAGGCGGGCTCGATGAACACACCCATCTCCTGGGCGAGCAGCCGATAGGCCTCGGCGAGCGCCGACTCGGGGACGGCTTCGATCGATCCGTCGGAGGCGTCGCGCGCGGCCGCCGCTTCTTTCCAGTTGGCCGGATTGCCGATGCGAATGGCGGATGCCTGGGTCACGGGGTCGTCGATGGGATGCCCGAGCACCATCGGCGCCGCGCCCTCGGCCTGGAATCCGCGCAGCACCGGGGTCTGCGTCGCCCGCCCAGCCTCGCGATAGCCAACGAACCCGCGCCAGTAGGCAGCGATGTTTCCGGCGTTGCCCACCGGCAGGTACAGCTCGTCCGGCGCATCGCCCAGGGCGTCCACAATCTCGAACGCCGCCGTCTTTTGTCCCTCCAGGCGATGCGGGTTGACCGAGTTCACCAGAATCACGCCTTCGCGTTCGGCCAGCCGGCGCACGATGCTCAGCGCGTGATCGAAGGTGCCGGTTACGGCCACGACGCGCGCCCCGAACATGCGGGTCTGCGCCATCTTCCCCGAGGCGGTGGAGTCGTTCGGGACCACGCACACGGTCATGACGCCGGCGCGGGCGCCGTAGGCGGCGGCCGACGCGGCCGTATTCCCGGTAGAGGCGCAAATCAGCGCGCGCGCGTTGGCCTCGAGCGCCTTGGCCACCGCCACCACCATGCCCCGGTCCTTGAAGGACCCGGTGGGATTGCAGCCTTCGAGCTTGAGCCAGACCTCGCGAATGCCGGTTCGAGCCTCCAGGACGGGCGCGCGGACGAGTGGGGTGCCGCCCTCGCCGATGGTGAGGTCGGGGGCGCCGTCCGCGAAGGGCAGGAACTCGAGGTAGCGCTCGATGACGCCCGCCGGGACGCTGAGCGTCATTCGAGGAGGTCTTCGATGCGGATTACGCTGGCGACTTCCGGCACCACGTCAAGCTCGGTGATGCGCTTGATCGCCGGCCGCCAGTCAGCCTCACGGGCGTCGTGGGTGAGCAGCACGAGCTCGGCGCGCCGGGCATCGGGGTCGACTTCTTTCTGCAGCACCGAGGCGATGCTGATGGCGTGCTCACCGCAGATGGCCGCGATGCGCGCCAGAACGCCGGGGCGATCCTTGACCCAGAGGCGCAGGTAGTAGCGCGAGAGCACCTCTTCGATGGGAAGCACGCGCACCGGCTGGTCCAGGAGAACGGGAATCCGGTTGTGGGCCGTCCGGCGGATGTTGTGCCCGAGGTCAATGAGGTCGGAGACGATGGCGCTGGACGTGGGCTCGGGACCGGCGCCGCGGCCCATGAACATGGCGCGTCCCACGAGGTCGCCGGAGATGCGCACGGCGTTGTAGACGCCCTCGACCTGCCCCAAGAGAAAGTCGCGCTGCACCAGCGCCGGATGGACGCGGGCTTCGATCGTGTCGCCCCGGCGCTTGGCGATGGCCAGCAGCTTGATGCTGTAGCCCAACTCGGCGGCGTAGGTGAAGTCGGCCTGGGTGATCTGCGTGATTCCTTCGCGAAAGACATCTTCCGGAGCGACGCGACTTCTGAATGCCAGCGTCGCGAGAATGGCCAGCTTGAAGGCCGTGTCGTGGCCCTCGACGTCGTTGGTTGGGTCCGGCTCGGCGTAGCCCAGCTGCTGCGCCTCGGCCAGCGCGTCGCCATAGCTCCGGCCGTGCTCGGCCATCTGGGAGAGGATGTAGTTGGTGGTGCCGTTGAGAATGGCGTGGACTTCCTCGATCTCATTGGCCGCCAGGTCCTGTCGAAACGGGCCGATGAGCGGGATGCCGCCGCCGACGCTGGCCTCGAAATAGAGATCGAGTCCGCGATCGGCGGCCAGCTGCAACAGGTCGACGCCGTGCGCGGCCATGACCTCTTTGTTGGCGGTGACGACGTGCTTGCCGGCTTCGAGCGCGCGGCGCAGGTATTGCTGCGCGGGCTCGACGCCGCCCAGAACTTCAACGATGACGTCGACGCTGGGGTCGTCGATCACCGACGCGGCGTCGGTGGTCAGGCGATCCGAGGGGATGGAGGCATCGCGCGGCTTGTTGGGATCACGCACGAGCGCGCGCTGAACGGTGATCGTACGTCCAAGCTGCCGCTCGAGCATGGCGGCACGGGCGTGAATGTGGCGCGCGACGGCCGAGCCGACGTTGCCGACGCCAAGGAGGCCAAGGCCTATCCCGCTGGACATTCGTGGCTCACCCCAGCCCGCAGCACCCCGACGGGAGGCGGCAGAGGCAGAATACCCGGCGCTCGCGGCGCGCGGGGCGCTACCTGGTCTCGGCGGGCCTGTTTCCGGGGCGGCGGCCGGCGCCATTTGGGGCTAGGCGATGGGCAAAACGCAGGCCCACGTCGTTGGAGGGGTAGTACTGCTCGTCGTAGCCCGTGAGCGCAAAGCCCGCGGCCTGGAGCGTGCGAATGGCGGGGAAATTGCGGGACTGGACGGTGGCGCAGAGGGCGCGGCGCCCGCCGGCGCGAGCCGCCTCGACCGCCGCTCGCGCCAGCCGAACCCCGAGCCCGCGCCGGCGGGCGTGGTGCCGAACCGCCAGCATCCACAGCGTGTCAACGGCGCGCGCGGCGTCGGGCACGACCAGGGCGAACCCATCGACGTCGCCACCGGCCTCGCCCACTATCAGGGATCCCTGCTCCGGTTGGGGCGGATCCGCCGACCCTCCCCATAGCGGATCGCGCAGGGTGATGGTGCGTGGGAGACGCACTCGCGCGAAGCCGACCATGGGCACGTCGGCCTGCACGCTGGTTTGCAATTGCCACACATGGTCGGTCTCGTAGGACACGTCCATGGCCAAACACGCCGCCCAATCGGAGGCCGTGCCGAGACGCACGACGCTGCTCGGCGTGGAATCGCGGGCGCGGACGGGACGGCGTAACGTGGCGTATTCCGGCGGAGGGGGACGGGCGTCGTCGGCAGCCACGGTCCCCCAGGTCACAACGGCGCAGGCACGGATGGCCGATGGTACCCGGTGCGGTCGGGATCGCCTTGACCGAGGCCCGGTCCGCCCCTGCCCGTTGCCACAGTCCTTCAGCGGGGTTTAGGACGTTTTCCACCTGCTGATGACTTGCCCCGACCCACCAATTTCACTCTCGACCCACAAGCTGTCATTTCGAGCGAAGCGAGAAATCTCAGGGGCCACGGCCGTGCTCCGGCGCTCTAGATTCCTCACTGCGTTCGGAACGACACTTTGGGGCGCTTCGATTACGCAGCTCGGTCGACGAGATGTCGACTCGGACCTCCGAGGCGGGTATGGCGTGAAACATGCCGGCGGCGGACGGCGGCACCTGCAGGTCGTCGAGGCGAACGAGTCCTTGGCCCACGCGCCGCTCCGCCACATGGAAGCGGGCGCCCAGCTCGCGCAGCTCCGTCAGGGCCTGCGCCATAGCCTCCGCGCCACCGTAGTAGCGGGGCTCCAGGATGCGGGCGGCGGTGTCGGCGCCCACCGCGAACGCCGTGCCCGGCAGCAGACGGGCTTTCTCGACGAAGGTCGGCGCGTTCGTGACCACCACCGGCGCGTAACGCGGAACCCGCGCGACCCGCGCAACGAGCTCGTCGGCCGAGAGCGCGGGCTTGTCGACGTTTGCGATGGATATCTCGTAGGCCGCCTGCCCGGCCGTGCGGCGGCGGGCGGCCGCCAGCAGCGCGTCGTGACCCTCGTGCAGCGGGTTGAACGACCCGGGCACCACGATGCCGGGCAGCGCTCCTCCCGCGCTCACGCGGCTGTCAATGTGATCGACCGTGGCCCAGGGCTGCTCACCGCCTGCGACGACGTCCCGGTAGTGCGCCAGCGCGGTCGCGCCTGTCTGCAAGCGCTCATCCGAATGGAGCTCGATGTCGATTCCGCCGCCGACCATGGCCTCCGCCAGCGTGCCCAGGATGACCCCTTCGGCAATCGCCTCCTCGTCCGCGCGCGTGCGGGCGTTCTTGCGTAGCCGGACCGTCGACTCCCAGCACTGAAAGCCGTCGACGACCGCCACGTGGACGCGGTGGGAGCCCTTGCGCTCGCGGTCGGTGGCCAGGGCGGCGGTGGCGCCGAGCCCAAGCACCGGCAATTGGGGCGACTCGCGCAGCCGCAGCGCTCGCCGATAGACGGCCTGGGCTAGCTCACGCGCGGTTTGCGGCGAGCAGCGCGACGCCGGCTCCGCCCCAAGCAGCTCCGTGAGCGCGCGGCGTCCATATGGCACCTGCGCTTCCAGCACCGTGCGCGACGCGCCGGGGCGGGTCAGCAGGCGCGGGATGACGCCCGAGCCGCCGCCGGTGACCGCCAGCGCCACCATGGCTCGCGATGAACGGATCGCGGCTACCGCCGTCTCCACCGCGCGGCGTCCGTGCTAGCCGAGGTCCACGTAGACGCGGCCGTCGGCGACGCGAGCGGGATAGGTCCTCACGCGGGCGCGCTCGGTAGCGTGCAGCGAGCGGCCGGTGCAGAGGTCGTATTGCCAGCCATGCCAGGGGCAGCGGAGCACGCGCGAATCCGGATCGAGGACGATAGGCGCGCCGGCCGCGGCGGCGGTGACGTGGTGGCACAGCGTGCCGCTCGACAGAGGCGCGCCCTGGTGGGCGCAGGTGTCGCGCAGGGCATAGACCTCGTCGTCCCAGCGGACCACGACGATGGCGTGGCGTCCGACCTGCACGCGGCGCGCGCCGCGCTCGCCAAAGTCGGCGAGCGCCCCCACGTCATGCGCGGTCGAAGTCATAGAACGCCGCCGCGTTGCCGGCCATGATGCCCTCGCGCATGTCGTCGGGGACGATGGGGGGAACCGCACGGTCGGGCGCGTCGAAGTCCCAGTGCGGATAGTCGGTGGCGAACATGAGGAAGTCGTCGCGGCCGAGCATGTCCATGATCTGCAGCAGGTGGCGCGGATCGTCCGGCTCCTCCATCGGCTGCGTGGTCGCTCGGAAATGCTCGCGGATGTACTCGCTGGGCAGCTTCTTGAGCCACGGAATCTCGTCGCGCAGCCCCTTGTAGTTCTTGTCGAAGCGCCACATCAGCGCCGGCAACCAGGCAAAGCCGCCCTCGACCAGCGCCACGCGCAGATCGGGGAAGGTCTCGAACACACCCTCGGCCACGAGGCTGAGCACCTGGGCCTCGAAGGCCTGCGGCATGCCCGTGTGGTCCTCGATGTAATACGACGGCCAGCCGGTGGCGGTGATCGGGCCGGGATCGCCGCCGAAGTGAATGCCCAGCGGCAGCCCCATGTCGCTGGCCGCGGCGAGGATGGGGCGATAGCGCCGGCGGCCATAGGGCTCGACGGCGCGGACGATCAGGAGCAGTTGCACGAACCGCGGGTCCCGACCGGCGCGGCGAATCTCGGCGGCGGCCGCGTCGGGATCCTCCGTGTTGACGACGATCGATCCGCGCCAGCGGGGGTCGTGGTCCAGCCAGCGCGCCGCGGTCAACTCGTTCACCGCACGCGCGATCGCGTTGGAGAAGTCGAGATTGCGCAGCGCCGACACGGCATACAGCGGATTGAGAATGGCGGCCTCGATGCCCCAGCCGTCCAGGAGCTGGTCGCGGGCAAAGTCGGGATCGCCGCCGGGCAATAGCCCGCTGGGCGGGAAGGAGTCTCGGCGGGCCGCATACTCGTAAAGTCGCGGGAAAACGTTGCCTCCCGGCCCGTCGAATCCCGATTGCTCGATGTAGGCATGCCAGCGCCTCGCCATGAACGGCAGCAGCTCGTCGATCGAGTTGACGTAGTTGTGGACATCGGCGTCGATGAGCTTGAACTGTGTCTTGGCGTGCGAATCGGTGCGGGCGTCGGCTTCAGGTAGCGCGGTGGTGACCATGGCGGGCCTCCTTGGCCCCGATGGTGAGCGCGGGCGGCGCTGTCGTCAAGATTTGGCCTAATCCAGGCCGTAAATCTCGCCGTATTTGCGGGACAGGTGGTGCATGAGAGCGTCGACGCCGATGGGGGCGCCGGTGACGCGCTGCACGAGCTCCGCGGCGGTGAAGACCCGGCCGTGGCGATAGATGGAGTGGCGCAGCCAGTCGAGGAGCGTCGCCAGGTCGCCGCGGCGAATGCGCTCGGGCAGGTCGGGAAGCGCGCGGCGGGCCGCGGCGAACACCTGCGCGCTGATGAGATTGCCCAGCGTGTAGCCCTGAAAGGCGCCGCCGACCGTGCCGTGGAACCAGTGCACGTCCTGCAGCACGCCGTCGCGGTCGTCCGGGGGCTCGACGCCCAGATCGCTTACATAGCGCGCGCGCCAGGCCTCGGGCAGGTCGCGCACCGCCAGCCGCCCGTCGAGCAGCTGCAGCTCCAGGTCGAAGCGCAGCATGACGTGCAGGTTGTAGGTGACCTCGTCGGCGTCGGTGCGAATTAGCGACGGCTGCACGTAGTTGATCGCGGGATAGAAGTCATCCAGCGGCACCGTGCCGAGCTGGTCCGGGAAGGTTGCTTGCAGGTGCGCGAATTGTCCTTCCCAGAAATCCCGGCCGCGCCCCACGAAGTTTTCCCAGAGACGCGATTGGCTCTCGTGCATGCCGTTGGAGGCGCCGTCGCCCAGCGGCGTGCCCTCGAATACGGGATCGACGCCCAGCTCGTAGAGCGCGTGGCCGGCTTCGTGCATGGCGCTGAAGAGGTGCTCGCCGAGGAAGTGCTCGTCGGCCCGGACGGTGATGCGCACGTCATCCGAGGCGAAGGTGGTCATGAAGGGATGCGCGGTGTCGTCGATCCGGCCGCGCTCGAAGTCGAACCCCATCAGCGCGACCACGCGACGGGCGAAATCGCGCTGGGCGCTGATGGGAAAGTGCCGGCGCACGGCGGAATCGTCGTTCCCACCTGCCGCGGCGATCCGTCGCAGCAAGGGAACCAGCCGCGCTCGCAGCTCCGCGAAAAGGGCCGATATCTCGGAGGCGGTCATGCCCGGGTCCTGGCGGTCGATCAGCGGATCGGCGACGTGCCGCGCGTTGGGGGTGAAGTTCGAGAGCTGCCGGCTGAGGTCGAGCGTGCGTTCGAGCACGGGCCGGACGGCGGCGAAGTCGTTGGCGGGCCGCGCCTTGATCCAGGCGGCGTATGAGGCTGCCGCATGCTCCTCGAGCTCGGCGGCGAAGTCGGCCGGCACGCGCACGTCGCGTTCGTAGTCGCGCCGCGCGACGCGAATCAACGCCGCGTCGGGATGCTCCGGCGGCAAGCTGTCGGCATGTGGCTGCAGGTCGTCGAGCAGGGTGCCGATGGCGGCGTCGGTGAACGCGGCGTGGGCCAGCCGTTCGAGCGTGGCGATGTGCCGCCCACGGGAAACGGCGCCCTTCGGCGGCATGTAGGTGGTCTGGTCCCAATGGAGCACGCAGGCCGCCGCGCGCAGATCGCCGACTTCGCACAGGCGCCGGCGCAGGTCGTCAAGCTTGGGGTTCATGAGTCCTCCAGTCCGTCATTCCCGCGGAGGGAGACCTTTGCATAAATCTGTAGGGGCGTGTCTCAGACTCGCCCGACGCGAAGCATCTGGCGCGCTTCCAGGTTCGACCGGACTGGATTCCGGCCTCCGCCGGAATGACGGAGGGGTTTACGCAAAGGTCTCCGGAGGCGGGAATCCACCTCTCCATGACCCGCACCCCCTTTCGTCCTTCCGAGCAACGCGAGGAATCTAAGGGGCGCGGCGCCTGCGCCAACGTCTTTAGATTCCTCACTGCGTTCGGAATGACAGATCTGCCGTTTGGAATGCCAGTGCTACGTCTCCCTCATGGGGCCGAGGCGTCGGCCGCGGGCCTGACGGCCGGCGAAAACGCTCGGGCGATGGCGGGCCAGGGGGCATCGCGCATGACCTGCGCCGTGAACGGATCGGTGACGCACACCGACACCGCGCCGGCCTTCAGCGCCGCCGTCTCGTCATCGTCGGATCCAGGACCGTCGAAGATGTTGCCGTAGCGCACGCGAACCGTGATGCGCTTGCCGTCGACGATCGGCGGCTCTGTGAGGCGCAGGCTCTCGAACAGTGTGAATCGCGCGGGCCGCGTGAGCCGCGCCGGCTCCGTGGCCGCGAAGCCCTTGGGGGTATTGAGATTGACCAGCAGCGGTTGTTTCAGGACGCCGTGCGCATTGGCGGCCGCGACGAAGCGCGCCACGGCGGCGGCGATGGCCCGCTTGTCCTCCTCGGGCGATTGCGGGGCGTGGGACACGGCGATGCCGGTGAACCCGCGATCGAGCGCCACGCGCGCCGCGCCCATGGTTCCCGAGCTCACATAGCCCTGCACGCCGGTGTTCCAGCCGGGATTGATGCCGGACACGATGACGTCCGGCTCGCGGTCGAAGCCAATGGCGCATCCCAAGGCCGCCAGGTTGGCCGGCGGAGCATCCGCCGTGAAGGCGGGAACGGTCGTGCGGATGCCGTCCGGCGGCGCGGCGCGCTGCAAATCGAACTCAGGCGTCAGCGCCACGGACATGCCGGCGCCGCTGTAGTTGCGGTCCGGCGCGTAGACCCGAACCTCGCCCAGCGGCTCCAGCGCCTCCGCCAGCGCCCAGAGACCCCGGTCCTGGATGCCGTCGTCGTTCACGACGAGGATTTTCATATCGGCGGCCAAACGCTCTGCCCGTGCTGCCGGGCGCACAGTAGCCGACCGCTCACGAAACTGCCGCGCATGCTCGCCGCCCGCCGTCCTGCCTAGGCCGGGCTCGACGCTTCACCGCGAAGCAGCTGGAGGTCGCAGAGCCGGCGGTAGTGGTCGTTGCGCGCGTAGAGCTCATCGTGCCGGCCGGCGTCCCGCACGCGCCCGCCGTCCAGGAAGACGATGCGGTCGGCCTGACGCACGGTGGCGAGCCGATGTGCGATCACCAGCGTGGTGCGGCCGGCGGAGGCCCGCTCCAAGCCCTGCTGCACCAGCCACTCGGACTCGGCATCGAGCGACGACGTGGCCTCGTCCAGAACCAAGATTCGCGGGTCGCCGACAATCGCGCGAGCGATGGCGATGCGCTGCACCTGCCCACCCGACAGCCTCACGCCGCGCTCGCCGATGTTGGTGTCGTAGCCATGCTCCAGGGCGGTGATGAAGTCATCGGCGTTTGCCAGCACCGCGGCCCGGCGGACATCGGCCTCGGAAACCGTCTCGCGACCCAGCGAGATGTTCTCCAAGACCGACCCATCGAAGAGCGTGGCGTCCTGGAACACCACGCCAATGCTCTGTCTCACCGACGCCGCGCTGGCGTCGCGAGTGTCCTGTCCGTCGATCTCAATCCGACCCGAGCGCGGCTCGTAGAACTTGAGCAAGAGACTGATCAGCGTTGATTTGCCCGCGCCGCTCGGTCCGACCAGGGCCACCCGCTCACCAGGTGAAGCCGCGAACGACACCTGGTTCAGCACGTCGTCTTCGCCGTAGGAGAATCCGACATCCCTGATCTGCAGCTCGCCCCGCGTCACCGACAACGAACGTCCGGTCGATTCGTCGACTTCTCGCGGGGTGTCCAGGAACCCAAACACCCGGCGCGAGGTACCCAGCACGACCTGGATTTGGACGAACTCGTTCAACACGTTGCGCACCGGACCGCCGACCTGCAAGAGGTACTGGCCGGAGGCCACGAGGAAGCCGACGGCCACCGTTCCGGCAACCACCGCGTCGGCCAGGAAGGCCCAGATCGCGATCAGCGCCGCCCAGTAGGCCAGGTGCGCCGTTCGGCCCAAGCTTCCGAGGAGCGCCACCCGAACGCGAGCGCGCCACAGGGTTCGGGTCTCGGCATCGAGTCGCTCGCCCGCCCAGCGTTGCCGGTTGAAGGCCTTCACGTCGCGGGCGCCGCCGACCAGCTCTGTCATGACCGCCGAAAGGCGTCCCATCGCGTTTTGCACGCCCCGACCGGCGGCCTGGGTCCGCCCCCGGACGCGCGTCGCCATCAGCGCGTGAATCGGAAGCGTGGCGACGGTGATCAGTCCCAGCCGCCAGTCGATGACGAACATGATGACCAGATAGCCGGGCAATCGCAGCGCATTGGCGCAAACCACCGACACCGCATGCAGGTAGACGGTGGAGATCACGGCCGCGTCGGCGGTGAGATGCGACACGACGTCGCCCGTCCGCCGCCCGCGCAGATCGCCGATGGGAATGCGTTGGGCCTGTTGCAGCACCTCCTGGCGCATCCGCGACATCGCGCCCTCGGCCGCCCGGGTGTGAAACCAATGCCCGAAGACGGCGGCGAGCCCCAGCGCGACCCCGCAGCCGGCGATCCCCAGCAGCGTGGGAATCAACAAGCCCCGGTCCTGCTTGCCGAAGACATCGTCGATGAGGACGTGCAGCAGCCAGGGCCGAGTGAGCAGGACGGCGGAGTTTCCGGCGGTCATGGCCGCGGCCCCGGCGTAGTCGAGGCGCCAGCCGCGCAGATAGCCCCACAGCCGCGAGGCGATCTCGCGGTCGGAGATCGCCGGCGGCGCAGCCACGCCGGTCGCCGACGCGGTCACTGCTCGCAACCCTTGCCGTGGATCATGCGTCGCGCCCCTCCGTGGCCGGTTGCATCTGCCGGTCGCACAGGTCGCGGTAGAGATCGCAGCGTTCGTAGAGTTCCCCGTGGCGTCCGACGTCCAGCACGCGCCCCTCGTCGAGCACGACGACTTGGTCCGCCTGATGCACGGTGGACAGCCGGTGGGCGACGACGATCGTGGTCCGTCCCTCGCGGGCGCGTTCCAGGCCCTGCAGCACCAGGTGCTCCGATTCGGCGTCGAGCGCGGACGTGGCCTCGTCGAGCACCAGCACGCGCGGATCGCCGGCGATGGCGCGCGCGATGGCGATGCGCTGCGCCTGGCCGCCCGACAGGCGCAGGGCGCGCTCGCCGACCTGGGTGTCGAAGCCGTCCCGCGTGGCCTTAACGAAGTCGGTCGCGGCGGCAATGTCGGCGGCCCTGGCGACCTCGCGCTGCCCAATGCCTTCGCGTCCGAAGCCGATGTTGTCGGCGATGGATCCATGGAAGAGGACCGGGTCCTGGAACACGACGCCGACGTGCCGGCGCACCTCCGTCGCGCTCGCGGACCCGGTGTTTTGCCCGTCGAGCCGGATTTCACCGGCGCTTGGCTGGAGGAATCGCAGCAGCAGGTTCACGACGGTCGACTTTCCCGCGCCGCTCGGACCCACGATGGCCGTCGTCGAGCCGCCCGGCACGTGGAATGACACGTCCCGTAGCACCGGCGTATCAGCTAGGTAGGCCGCGCTGACGCCGCGAAACTCGATGTCGCCGCGGGTCACGGCCAGCGACGTGCCATCGCCCGCGTCGTCTTCCGCCGGCGTGTCCAGAAACCCGAAGAGTCGCCGCGCGGCGCCGACGGCGTGCAGCAGGTCCACATACGCCATGGTCAACGGCGTGACTTCACGGTTGAGCCATGAGAGATAGCCCGCCAGCGCCAGGGCGAACCCAATGGTCACCTCGCCGCCGAAGATCGGCTCCGCCAGCACGAGGAAGATGCCGGCGTAGACGATCCAGAAGATGGTCGTGGTCACCCAGGTCCAGCCGACGATGAATCCCTGATAGACCCGCGCATCGCGCAGCGCCAACAGCAGGCGCCGCAGCCGTTCGAGCGACCAGGCCTGCCGATTGAACGCGCGGATGTCGCGCATGCCGGCGATGAGCTCGGTGGCCAGGCCGCCCAGCTCGCCGGTCGCGGATTGGACGCTCTGCGCGGCGCGCACGTGGTGCCCCTGGCGGAGCCGCGGCAGCAGCATGTACAGCGGCACGAGCACGGCGGCGAGCACGCCGAAGCGCCAGTCGATGATCGCCACGACGATGACGATGCCGAGAACGGAAATGGCGGCGGCGAGTCCGTTGCCGTAGGCGTTCTCGTAGGCCTCGGCGATCGCGGCCGAATCGGCGGTGAAGTGGGTCACCGTGTCGCCCGTGCGGTGCCCGCGAAAGTACGCGAGCGGCAGTCGCAGCACCTGGTCCATCAACGCTCGCCGCAGGACGTTGGCGGCCTGCTCGCCGGCACTCGTGAAGAGGTAGTTGGCGGCCACACCGCCAACCGCTCCCGCGATCGCCAGCGCGCCGATGGCAATGAGCAGCGGCGGCAGCAGGCTCAGGTCGCCGCCGATGGCAACATCGTCCACCAGGGCCTTGAGCAGCAGCGGCGCTGGAAGCTCCGCGCCAACCGTGACCAGCGAGGCCACCACGGCACCCAACTGCGCCTTCCAGTGCGGGCGCAAATAGGACGCCATGCGGCGAACCGTGCGCGGGATGTTCTCGTTCGGCTGACTCATAAGACTTCGGATATTCGCATTTCGAACCATCGCCGGAACCGCCCGACCGCCGGGCCCGGAACGGGCTTCGCTAGCGCCGGGGATTCCCCGGACGGTCGGTCGGCACTGCTAGCCGTCGGCATCGAAGCCGAGCGTGTCGTGCGCGCGTGACGCGACGACGGGTTGCACGGCATTCAGGAAGTCGTCCAACGGCATGCCCTTGAGGTCCTCGCCGGTGCGGAGACGGACGGAGACGTGTCCCGCGGCAATGTCGCGGTCGCCGGCGACGAGCATGTAGGGCACCTTCTGGAGTTGGGCGTCGCGGATCTTGCGGTTCATGCGTTCGGACCGCGCATCGAGCTCGGTGCGGAGCCCCGCGGCACGCAGTTTCTCGACCACGCCTTGGCCATATTCCGCGTGGCGGTCGGCAATGGGGATCACCACGGCCTGCACGGGCGACAGCCAGACCGGGAACGCTCCGGCGAAGTGCTCGATGAGGATGGCCGTGAAGCGCTCGATCGTCCCCATGATGGCGCGGTGGACCATCACGGGACGCTCGCGGCTGCCGTCGGCGGCCTCGTAGCTGATGTCGAACCGCTCCGGCAGATTGAAGTCCACCTGGATGGTCGTGAGCTGCCAGGTGCGGCCGATGGCGTCGACCAGATGCACGTCAATCTTGGGTCCGTAGAAGGCCGCCTCGCCCGGGACGCGGCGGTACTCGAGGCCGTGGCGGTCCAGGGCCTCGACCAGTCCCCCCTCGGCCAGCTCCCATAGCTCGTCGTCCCCGGCGTATTTGTCGCGCTCGTCGTCGGCGCGCACGCTCACGTCGATGGCGTAGTCCGCAAACCCGAACGTGCCCAGGATCATCTGGGTGAGGTCGATGACCCCGCTAACCTCGTCCACGAACTGGTCCCGACGGCAGAAGATGTGGGCGTCGTCCTGCGTCATGCCGCGCACGCGCAGCGCCCCGTGCAGCGTGCCCGAGCGCTCGTAGCGATACACGGACCCCAGCTCGCCCAGTCGCAGCGGCAGGTCGCGGTAGCTCCGCGTGCCCGACGCAAAAATCTGCACGTGGAACGGGCAGTTCATGGGCTTGTTGATGAAGGTCTGGTTCTCCAGCTCCATCTCCGGGAACAGCCCATCAGCGAAGAACTGCGTGTGCCCGCTGGTTTCCCACAGCTCCTTGCGGCCGATGTGGGGCGAGTAGACGAGGTCGTACCCGCGTCGCCGGTGCTCGACGCGCCAGAAGTCCTCCAACGTCTCGCGGATCACCCCGCCCTTGGGATGCCACAGCACCAAGCCCGCGCCGACCAGCGGGTTGAAGGAGAACAGGTCGAGCTGGCGCGACAGCAGGCGATGGTCGCGCTTCTTGGCCTCTTCGAGCCGTTGCAGATGCGCCTTGAGCTCGGCCCGCGTGGGAAAGGCCGTGCCGTAGATGCGCTGCAACTGCGGCCGCCGCTCGTCCCCGCGCCAGTAGGCGCCGGCTATGGACAGGAGCTTGTAGGCGCCGATCTCACCCGTCGATTCGACGTGGGGCCCGCGGCAGAGGTCGACGAAGGGACCGGACGTATACGTCGTGAGCGTCTCGTCCGGCGGCAGGTCGTCGATGAGCTCGATCTTGAACGACTGTCCCTGCTCGCGGAATTGGTCGAGCAACTCCGAGCGCTCGTGCTCCGCGTACTCGAAGGGATAGTCCGCCGCCACGTGCTTGCGCATCAGCGCTTCGAACTGCTTCAAGTCGTCGGGCGTGAGCGCGCGCGGCAGCAGGAAGTCGTAGTAGAAGCCGTCGTCCGTGGGCGGTCCGATGCCGAGCTCGGCGTCTGGAAAGACGTCGAGCACGGCTGTGGCCAGCACGTGCGCGGCGGAGTGCCGCATGCGGGAGAGCGCGTCGTTCATGGGAGAGATCCTTCGTCAGGTGAGGGGCGGGCCGAAACCGGCCGGGAAAATAAAATCGCCCGGCGGTGCCGGGCGTGGCCCCCGCGGCGCGGCGCGCTTGCCGCGGCCCAGCGGGGGCTAGGCAGTGACGCGGATCTCACGCAGTGGCGTGCAAATGCTTCGACTGCAAATGACCATGGCGGGATGCTATCACAGCCCTTCGGCCTCCCATTCGAACTCCAACTCGCCGATCACGACGGTGTCTCCGGGCTCGGCGCCGGCCTTCTCCAAGCGCGCGGTGACGCCGCTGCGGTCGAGGCGGCGCTGGAAATAGTCGACGGCGTCCGGCGTGTCGAGCTTGAGCTGTCGCGCCAGCCGCTCGAGCACAGGGTCCCGGATGACGTAGGCCCCGTCGGCGCGACGAAACAGGCGCGGGGCATCGTGCACCGGTTCGGGGCGCAGCACGGGCGGGGCCGTCGGCTGGGGACGGGCCGGCTCCGGAGCTTCGGCCAGCGTGCCCAACGTGCGCTGAATCAGCGTCGCGATCCCGTCGCCGGTGGCCGCCGACACCGCCACCGGCTCGCTCCCGCGCGTGCGGCACTCGGCGGCAAAGTCGCTCCACCCGGCGCGCGATTCGGCAAGGTCGATTTTGTTGAAGGCCACGATCTGCGGTCGCGACTCGAGGCCGGCGCCGTGGCTTGCCAGCTCGTGATCAATGGCGTCCAGGGCTTCGAGCGGCGGTCGCTCCAGGCCCGAGCCGTCCACCACGTGAATGAGCACGCGCGAGCGCCTGGCGTGGCGCAGGAATTGGGCGCCGAGACCGGCTCCCTCGCTGGCGCCCTCGATCAGCCCCGGCAGATCGGCGACGACCAGGTGCGTGTCGCTGGCGACGACGACGCCTAGGACGGGTTGCAGCGTGGTGAAGGGATAGGGCGCAACCTTCGGCCGGGCGTCGCTGAGACGGGTCAAGAGCGAGGACTTGCCGGCGTTGGGCGCGCCCACGAGACCGACGTCGGCGATCAACTCGAGCTCAAGACGCAGATGGCCTTCGTCGCCGTCCGCGCCCCGTAGGGCAATGTCGGGCGCCGTGAAGCGCGACGACTTGAACCGCGCGTTGCCGCGTCCACCCTGCCCGCCGTGGGCGACGACCTCGACCTGGCCGACCTCCACCAGGTCGTGGAGCACCTGCGAGGTCGCATCGTCGTACACGACCGTGCCGAGCGGGACGTCGATGGCGGCGGGCTTGCCGTCCCGTCCCTGGCGCAGGCTGCGCTGGCCAGGCGCCCCGTTGCCGGCGATGAAGCGATGGCGGTATTGCAGGTGCGTGAGGGCATGCAGGTTCTCGCGCGCCCGGATCAGCACGTCGCCGCCGCGACCGCCGTCCCCACCGTCGGGTCCGCCCAGCGGCACGTGCTTCTCGCGGCGGAAGCTCGCCGCGCCGTCGCCGCCGCGCCCGGCGCGCACGTAGACGCGGGCCTGGTCGAAGAAGTTTGCCGTGGAGTCAGGCATGGAATCGGCGCGGCGAAGGCACGGGGCAATTCTGCCGCACAAGGCACCGGGCTAAACTCAGACCACCGCACGCCGACGGAGACCCCATGCGCATCCTGGCCCTGGCCGCATCGCCCGGCGACGCCGAAATGTGCTGCGGCGGCACGCTGGCGCGCGTGGTGGCGCTGCGGGGCGCCGTGGCGATCTGCACGCTGGGGAACGGCAACAGCCTGGGCGGTGAATTGCCGCCGCGGGAGCTGGCCGAGACGCATCGCGCCGAGGCGGAGGCCGCGGCTGAATCCCTGGGCGCGAAGCTGTTCTGGTTCGGCCACTCGGATTTCAGCGTGGCCAACGACGCCGTGACGCGGATGCAGTTGGTCGAGGTGCTGCGCACCTTTCGGCCCAACGCCCTGCTGACGCCTGCGTCGGTGGACGCGCACCACGACCTGCGCGACGTGTGGCGCCTGGCACTCGACGCGGCGCAGATTGCGGCTGCGCCGAGCGCCCGCACCGACCAGGACCCACTGGACGCTCCGCCCGCGGTGTTCGCCTATCAGCCGCGATGGTTCGAAGGCTTCACGCCCGACACCTACGTGGACGTGAGCGACACGATCGACGCAAAGCAGGCGGCGATCACGCAACTCAAGACGCTCGCGCAGTGGTACCTGACGCAGCGGGGCATCGACATCGCCGAGGCTGCCGAGACGGTGTCGGCGTATCGCGGACTCCAGGCCGGCGTGGACTTTGCCGAGGCCTTCGCGGTGACGCCGATCGCCGGAGGTTCGGCGATCACGCGCATTCTGCCGTAGCTTCCCCGGCGTGAAGCGACCGTTGCGCACCCACCTGTCGTTCCCGCCCCTCGCTCCGTCATTCCCGCCCCCCGCTCCGTCGTTCCCGCCCCTTACTCCGTCATTCCCGCGAAGGCGGGAATCCACCCCCCAGCCAACCTGGACCGCCCATTGGGTTCCGCGCGTCCCTCCCGCGTCTCACCTGGTGTTGCCAAGATCTCCGTGAACGGACCGACCGACAGCCGGCGGTCGCTCGAACGGTTGTTCGGCGCGGGCGGCAGCTTGGCGCGGTTGCTGCCCGAATACGAGACCCGCGCGTGCCAACTCCAGATGGCCGAGTTCGTGGAAGGCGCGCTGGCCACCGGACAGCATGCGCTGGTGGAGGCCGGCACGGGCACCGGCAAATCGCTGGCCTATCTGGCGCCGCTGCTGCGTTCGAAGTCGCAGGCCATCGTGAGCACGGCCACCAAGGCGTTGCAGGATCAGCTCTGGTTCCACGATCTGCCCTTGGCGGTGCGGCTCACGGGCGTGTCGCCGGTCGTGGCGCGCCTGAAGGGCCGCGCCAACTATCTGTGCCTGCTGTCGCTGGATGCCCAGGCGCGCATGCCGGACGCGGCAGTCGTGGGACACATGCCCCAGGTGCGAGCCTGGGCGGAGCGCACGACCAGCGGCGACATGGACGAGCTGGGCGAGGGCGCAACGCCGGTGGTGCGGGCGGCGCTCACACGGGGAACCGAGACCTGTGAAGGCCGCCTGTGCCCCTATGTACGCGAGTGCTGGGCCGAGAAGGCGCGCGCGCAAGCCGCCGACGCCCAGATCGTGATTTGCAATCACCACCTGGTGCTGGTGGACGCCAAGCTCCGGTCGGTTGGCGACGATGACGGAACCGGCATGCCGCTCCCCCAGGGAGCGCCGGCGGTGCTGGACGAGGCGCACACGCTGGAGGATGCGGCGACCTCGGTGTTCGCGGCCGAGATCGACGCCGGCCGCGCGTCGCGCACGCTCAACACCCAGCGGGTGATCGACGCGGTCGGCCGGGCGCGCGCCGGGACCGTTCGGGCGGCGCTGGAGGCGTCCACGGCGGCCTTCGCCCAGGTGGAGCGCTCGCTGGGGGCGGGACGCACGCCGATTGGGGAAGAGGTGCCCGCCGGGATCCAACTCGCGGAGCGGGCGACCGAGCTGGCCGAGGCGGTGGGCGAGGTGGCCGATGGCGAGGAGCGCGCCTGGTTGAGCCGCCGGCTGCGCGAGCTGGCGCTGGACGCGGACCGGGTCTTTCGCGTCGGCGATCCGGATTGGGTGCACTACGCGGAGCGGTCGGAGGAGCGCGGCATCGTGGCGACGGCCGCGCCGATCGACGTCGCGCGGACCTTCAGGCAGCTGGTGGCGGATCGCCGGCAGGTGATCGGTACGTCGGCGACGCTGACCGTGGGCGACTCATTCGCCTACGTGGCCGACCGCCTGGGTCTTGCCGGCGCGGAAGGCATGATCACCGAGCCCGCGTTCGACTACCGGCGTCAGGCGCTGCTGTATCTGCCGCGCGACCTGCCGGCGCCTCCCACCGGTGGAGGCGCCTCCGACGCGTACGCCGGCGCCGTCGCGGCGCGCATCGAGGCGCTGGTGCAGGCGTCCGGAGGCGGCGCGTTCTGCCTCTTCACCAGCCACCGGGCGCTGCGCGACGCCTGGCGCCGGCTCTCGGGCCGGCTGGCGTTTCCCGTGCTCCGCCAGGGTCAAGCGCCGACGCCGGTGCTGCTGGACCAGTTCCGCGCGTCCGGCAATGCCGTCCTGTTTGGCACGCGATCGTTCTGGGAAGGCGTGGACGTGCCGGGCGAAGCGCTGAGCCTGGTCATCATCACGCGGTTGCCGTTCGCCGTGCCCGACGATCCGGTCATCGCCGCGCGCACGGACCGCCTGCGCGACGAAGGCCGCAATTGGTTTGGCGAGTTTGCGCTGCCGCGCGCCACGCTGCTACTCAAGCAGGGCGTGGGGCGGCTGATTCGGTCGACCCAGGATCGCGGCGTGGTGGCCATCCTCGACTCGAGGCTGACCACCCGCCGCTACGGCGCCCTGGTGCTGGACTCGCTGCCGCCCGCGCGGCGCACCGACGAGCTGGCGGACGTCTACCGGTTCTTCAGGTCACGCGGTCGCTAGCTCTCCTCCGAGTCGCCGTCCTCCATTTCGCCGTCCATGTAGGGAAGCTCGATGTCGAACGTGATGCTCACGGACACGCGAATCGAGAAGTCGCCGGGCGATACGGGAACACTGCCACCGCTGGACTCCAGCATGACCGCTCGCTCGACGCGGGCCGTCTGCGGAAATCCGCCGGAGATCTCGGCGATGTGCCGCGGGCTGCCGACGGTGACGCCCAGGCGATCGGCCAACTGCTCGGCCTTGGCGACGGCGTTGTCGACGGCGGCGTCGCGCGCGGCCTCTTCGAGGGCCTGCGTGTCTTCCACGCCGAAGGAGATGCCGCGCACGTTGTTGGCGCCGGCGCCGAGCGCCGCACCCAGCACGTCGCCGGTTATGTCAATGTCCCGCACGCGCACGGAGATCTGATTGGCCACGTGGTAGAGAAAGTCCCCGGTCGGGCCGTCCTCGTCGTAGATCTGCTCGACCCACATGTTGAAGCTGCGCGTCTGGATGTCGTCCTCGGAGACTTCCAGATCGGTCAGGGCCTCGATCACGCTTTGCATGGTTGACGTGTTGTCGTCGATGGCGGTCTTCGGATCTGCGTCGATGGTCTCAACGCCGAGCTGGATGTCGACGATATCGGGAGCCGCGGACGCCGCACCGTCGCCATTCACCGTGAGGGTTCGCGGCGGCTCCACGTACGCCGTTGCAGCCGATTCGGCGCCGACGACGGCGACACTGCCAATAACCGCCGCCAGCGCGAGGATGGCGATGGCCAGGGAGACTCGTGCACGGTTCAACATCTCCAACTCCTTCGGTGGAAGACGGCAAGGAGCCGTTCTCAAGAGAGTACGCCCAACGGTCACATATCGTTCCCGCGTATGTGAGACCTTTGCGTAATCCCACCGTCATTCCCGCGAAGGCGGGAATCCATTCCGGTTGAGCCTAGACTCGCACCGGAGGCTCGGCGTAGAGCTCGCCCCGTACTCGATACGGGGGTGAGGGCGATCCGGTTCCCTCTCCCCC
>JAJDUU010000033.1 GCA_022826485.1 Chloroflexota bacterium
CACCGACGGTTGCTGGACCGTGCACTTCATGACCGACCAACTGGCCACCATCGACCTCCGGAACCCCGCCTAAATGTGTAAACCATGTCTCCGAACGTCTGTAAACCCTGTGTCCGGTCTGGACACCCTGGGGGAGAGGGAGCCGGACCCGCTCCCCGGTCCTTGGTGGCGGGGCTTTTGCAAGGGTCTCCCCCGTATCGAGTACGGGGCAGGCTCTTCGCGGGATTGACGAGATGGGTCGCCGGAATGACGGAGGCGGTATCGCCGCGCTTAGTTAGTCGGGCGAGCGGCCGTAGTCGTCGGAGAAGCGGACCACGTCGTCGGGGTGCGGGGTGGATACTTCCAGCACCCGCACGGGGCCGTGCGGGGCGGCGAAGCGATGCACGGTTCCGGCTCGCACGCGGAAGGCCTCGCCGGGCGCCATGTCGTGCGTCTGCACGGTTTCCGGCGCGGAACCGACGGTCAGGGCCAGCGTTCCTTCGAGCACGTAGATCGTCTCGTCCTTCTCCACGTGCGCTTGCAGGCTCAGGCGATGGCCCTCGCCGATCTCGATCACCTTGCCCAGGTAATGCTCGCAGTTGGCGTAGATGATCTCGCGTCCCCAGGGCTTGTCCACGATGGTGACGGCGTCGGACGGCGCGCTCATGGGACCCCGGCCGCGGTGCGCCCAATGTCGAGCAGACGATCGACGCGGTCGGCGGACGTCGTTTCGCAATAGATGCGGAGCAGCGGCTCGGTGCCCGAGAAGCGCACGAGCAGCCAGCTCTCGTCGGCCAGGTAGTGCTTGAAACCGTCGAAATCGCCGCGTCGAGCCACGGGCGTGCCGTCGATCGTCTCGGGCGCCCAGGCCTCCATGCGGGACATGATCGCCTCTCGCTCGGCGGCGGGAAAACGCAGGTCCAGGCGGCGGTAGTGGTATTCGCGCCCGAGCTTCTCGAAGAGCATCTGCACCAGCTCGGACGGGGTCTTGTCCTCGCAGATCATGAGGTCCAGGAAGAACAGGCCGGCGACGATGCCGTCGCGCTCGGGCATGTGCAGACCGAACACGTAGCCGCCGCTCTCCTCGCCGCCCATCACCGCGTTGGTATCGCGCATGGTCGGCGCCACGTACTTCATGCCGACGCCCGTCTCGTGCACCGGCACGTCGTACAGCCGCCCGAGCCGCTCGAGCATGGCGGACGTGGTGAGCGTCTTCACCAGCGGCCGGCGGTCGTCGCGGTGCTCCAGCATGTAGTAGGCCAGCAGGGCGATGGTGCGGAGCTGATCGACGAAGTCACCGTGCTCGTCGACCACGCCGAGCCGGTCGGCGTCGCCGTCGACCGCCAGACCCACGGTGGCCCGCGCGTCACGCACGGCCTGACCCAAGGCGTCCGTCTGGGGCGGAATCGGCTCGGGTCGCGCCAGCCCTGGAAACGCCGGGTTCCACTCGGAGTGAATCTCACTGACCCGGAGCTTGCCGCCTTCGAGAAAGCGCGGCAGCCAGCCGGCCCCCGAGCCGAACATGGCATCGACCACCACGCGGCGATTCCGCTGCCGCAGTCCGGGCAGGTCCAGCAGGTTCGGCACGTGCCGGAGATAGCTGGACCCCGGATCGAAAGTCCTGACCTGGCTGGTCTGCGGCGGGCCGAGGCTGCGAATCGTCTCCGGCGTGACGCGGGCGACGGCCGCTTCGACCTTCTCCAGGCTGGCGGGCGGCAGGGCGGCGCCGCTGGCGGTGCGGATCTTGAAGCCGTTGTCGCTCGGTGGATTGTGGCTGGCGGTGATCATCACGGCGCCCGCCGCGCCCACGCCGGCGATGCTGAACGCCGCGACGGGCGTGGGGCAGGGCCGGTCGACGAGGAACGCCGGGATGCCGTTGGCGGCCAGAACCTCGGCAGCCGTGCGGGCGAACTCGGGCGATCCGAAGCGACGGTCGTAGCCGACGACGATGCCGTTTTGCCACGACCACTCGCGGCGCACGAAGTTGGCAAAACCCTGGGCGACGCGCCGCACGTTGGCAAAGGTGTACTCGTCGGCGATGCCCGCGCGCCAGCCGTCGGTGCCGAAGCGGATGGTCTCGGCGGTCATGATTGGCTGAGGCCCACGAGGCTCAGGCGACGACGGTTGTGGGTGACGCGAGGCGCTGGCGCACCTCGGTCAGGGCATCTCGCAGCGAATCATCCAGGGTGCGAGCAGCGCGCCAGCCGGTGTCGCGGGCGATCAGCGATGGGTCGCCAACGACGACACGGCCCCTCGCTCCGGCGGGAGCCGAGCGATCCCGGACCTCGGCCTGGATACCGGCGATCTCGATGAGCCGGTCGACCACGGAGCGCAGGGATGTCGCACGGCCCGTGGCGACGTTGTAGGCGGCTCCCGACCGACCCCGCGCCGCCACGGCTTGAATGGCCTGCGCGGCGTCGCGCACATCCACGAAGTCCAGGGCGTCGCGCAAACTCAAGGTATTGATGACCGGGGGAGCGCCGTGGTCGAGAATTTCGGCTGCCTGCCTGATCTGGGGCGCGGGAAAATACTCCTCGGGCCGGCCGGGGCCGATCACGTTGAACAGGCGCAGCCGGACGATATCCAGTCCTTCGGATCTATGGTGCTGGCTCGCCTGCAAGTCCGCCGCCGCCTTGGTGACCGCGTACACGCCTTCGGGACGTGGTGGATCGTCCTCGCGGATGGGACGGCGTCGGTCATCGCGTCCGTATTGCAGCGCCGAACCCACGACGACGAGCCTCGCCTGTGGGGCCATCGCGCGCAGGGCCAGGATCACCCGCAGCTGCCCCATGACGTTCACGTCATAGGTCCCGATCGGGTCTTTCTCGGCCTGCCGCGGATCGGCAATGGCCGCGAGGTTGATCACGGTCTCGGGCCGCGCGGATCGAACGGCCGCGCGAATGGAGGCGGCGTCCCGCAGGTCGAGCGTGACGTCGGCGTTCCCGCCGCGATCCGCGGCGATAACCTCAGCGCCCGCCGTCTCCAGGGCGGCGACGAGATGCTTGCCAATGAATCCGCGAGCCCCGGTGACCAGCACCCGGGCGCCTTTCCACGAGCGCTCGGCCGCCACCGCCTCGGTCACCCGCCGTGCCGCGACGCCATGATCTGCGCGTGCGCCAGCTCGCTCTCGACTAGCTCCATGTCCGCATCGACCATCAGCGTCACCAGCTCTTTGAAGGTGACGCTCGGCTCCCAGCCCAGCTTTTCGCGGGCCTTGGCCGGGTCGCCGATCAGGCGGTCGACCTCGGCCGGCCGAAACAGGTCTTCGCTGGTGTAGATGTGATCGCTGGCGTTGAGCCCCAGGTGATCGAAGGCCAGCTCGGCGAACTCCTCGCCGGAGTGCGTCTCACCCGTCGCCAGCACGTAGTCATCCGGCTCGGGCTGCTGCAGCATCAGCCACATGGCCCGCACGTAGTCGGGCGCGTAGCCCCAGTCCCGCGTGGTGGTCAGGTTGCCGAACGGCACCTTGTCGATGATGCCGTGGCGCACGCGGGCGGCGTTGTAGCTCATCTTGCGGGTGACGAACTCGAGCCCGCGGCGCGGCGACTCGTGGTTGAAGCAGATGCCCGAGCAGGCATACATGTTGAAGCTCTCGCGGTAGTTGATGGTGATCCAGTGGGCGTAGAGCTTGGCCACGCCGTAGGGGCTGCGCGGATAGAAGGGCGTGGACTCGCTCTGCGGCCACTCCTGCACGGCGCCGAACATCTCGCTGCTGGAGGCCTGGTAGAAGCGGATGCCGGGATCGACCGCGCGCACCGCCTCCAGCATGCGCGTGGCGCCCAGGGCGGTGACCTCGCCGGTGAGCACCGGCTGATACCACGAGGTCTGCACAAAGGACTGCGCCGCCAGGTTGTAGACCTCGTCGGGGCGGTGCTTCTTGAGAATCTCGATCAGCGAGTACTGGTCGTGCAGGTCGCCGGGTTCGAGCGTGATGTCGTCCTGGATGTGCGCGATGCGGCCGTTGTTCTCGGTGCTCGTGCGGCGCACGATCCCGACGACGTGATAGCCGCGCTCAAGGAGAAACTCGGCCATGTAGGAGCCGTCTTGCCCGGTGATCCCGGTGACGATGGCGGTCGGCATCAGTGGCATGTCTCGATGCTCGGTTGCCCTCGCAGTGTACGCGGCCCGAGGGTGCGGGCTACGTCAGCAGGTCTCAGGTAGGCCGCGTGGCCTTGCCGCCGTGGACCGTCGGCTCGTGGCACCACTGGAGCCGCAGCAAGGCCAGTGGGTCGAGGATGTCTTCCGGCAATCCCAGCAGGTCGACGAGCACGGCTTTGTCGAGCGCTTGGCGCGTTTCGTCGTGGTAGGCCTCGTTGGCCGGCAAGAATTCGCGTTCGCGGAAGTCCTCGAAGATGGCCTGCGCCCGTTGAAGCTGTGCGTCGCTGAGTTGCCGAGCATCAAGCGTCACCAGAGAAGGCAGCTGAGTGATCGAAATGATCGCCCGGCCTTGCTGCTGTCGGCCGCCCATCCACCAGAAGGAAATCAAACCCAGCGTGGTGTTGGCCCACAGGGCGACAGCCTCCTCGCCGTGCTCACCAGTATTGAGGCAGTAGCTCGGCCAGGCTCTGCCACCGATCGAGCGCTCGGGTGTCAAGCAGGCAGACAGGCTCTGCGAGTTGAGGCGGAAATCGCGGTTGAAGTGAATCCGGGTCGCCGTGCCCCAGACGTCGAGCGCCTGATCGGCACAGTTTTCCCGCACCCGGCCCGCGCTATCCGGCTGGACGATTAGGCGCCGCTCGCGCGCCGCATCGTGCCCCCAAAGCATGGGATAGGCCGGGGTCGAGTCACGGATATCCTCCACGTCGAATGGGCCTCGCGGGGTTCCATCGCTGTTCAGGCCGTTGATGTCACGATCGACTAGCCCCCGCTCGCCCAGGTCAGCCAGCGGCGCTAGGGGCAAGC
This sequence comes from Chloroflexota bacterium, assembly GCA_022826485.1. Taxonomy (GTDB): domain Bacteria; phylum Chloroflexota; class UBA11872; order UBA11872; family UBA11872; genus JAJECS01. Next base: position 4,882 of record JAJDUU010000033.1, read on the forward strand.
GAGGCTTCTCCCGTAGGCGCGCCAGTTGCAATATGCCGTCCCGCAGCGCGAGCGCGGTCTGGGCAACATTCGGCTCTCGCAGCGAGGCGCAGCCGCCGTCGGCTAGCTTTGCGCGGACGACGCAGCCCACGTGCTCCCCGCCGAGGAGGAGAAGGTTGCCACGCTGGTCGGGCAGACTGCCGACCGCGCGCGCGATTGCGGCAGCCTCCACCATGCCGCGCGGTCGGCGATTGAGGTTGAGGTAGAGCACACTCGCATCCGACTCGTCAGCCTCGATCGACTCAGCGCGCTTGACCGCGACGACCAGCGCCTCGGCGATGCCCGTGTCCGCCGAGAACGCGCGTTCATGTGCATCACCGGCGGCTGCGATGGTCACCACCGTTAGATTGCAATACTCGCGCGCCAGCAGGCGGCGGGCCGACGACCATGCATCGCCCGTGATCACCGCGAGCGGCAGCACCAGCGCCAGCACGCCGCCCGGCTTCAGCTTGGCGTGCGCCAGGTCCATGAAGTTTGAGGCCAATCCGGCGTTGCCATGGCCAGCGGGTTGCTCCAGTTGTGCGCGGATGCGCTGAAGCGCCTCGGACATCTCTCGTTGCTCGTCTTCGCTCGTGGCAAACCCGGCGAACGATGGCACCGGCACGTCGTATTCGGCCGCATGGTTCGTCGGACTGGTGAACGGCGGATTCATGATCATGAGGTCCACCGAGTTGTGCGGCACCCGTATTTCGTCACCCTGGCGGCCATAGACGATGCCCGTGTCGATGCCGATCTCCTCGCCCGCTCCCCGCACCACGTGCGCCCCAGTTCCGAATAGCGAGGGCTGTTCGTCATTCACGATGAGGTCGAGCGACCCGATCGCCGCCGCGCGGCCGCTTTCGCCGCTCGGGTATTGATTGCCGTACGGCATGGTGTGGATGCGGGTCCGCTCGAAGGTAATGGTCGGATGGGAGCTGGAGAGCGTCGATGCGGTGAGGTGCGTGGCCGCCGGCATGATGTCGGCGCCGATCAGCGCACGTTCGATCATGGCTTGGTGCAGCGGTTCGTCGTCGCCTCCGGCGCGGCGGTGTCGCGCCGCGACCGCGCGATACGCGGCGGCCAGCAGCGCGCCCGTGCCGCAGGCAAGGTCGGCGATCCGCAGGTCGCCGTATGCCTCGGGCGACGACCAGTCCACCTCCAGGCGCGCGGCAGCCAGCTCGGCCAGCAGCGCGGCGGACGGCGGCAGGGTATAGAACGTGGCTAGGAACTTCCGGTCGGTGATGAGCCGCCCAAACATCTGTCCGGAGAGATCGTGGGTGCTGGCCGCTCCGATGCCATGCAAGTGCACCGCGCCCACGGCCAGACGGTCGAGCACAACCTGCGCCGTCCCGTTGGGAATCGGCGCCAGCACTTCCGCGGCGATCTTGAAGATCGGCCAGTAGTTGACCTCGTCGAGGATGCGGCGCCAACTCCGGAGCACCTCGGATTTCAACGGCAGGCCGTGCGCGCCGCGAAGCTCGTCGAGCATCGGTAGGCCGTGCGCCGCCGCGATGGCGATGTGGAAGGTGAGCGCGTTCGTAACGATGGCCATGGCCATGCGCAATGTCTGCTCCCCGCCTTCCTGATGGAGCGCAGTCGCGATTCTCTGGAGGGCGGCGGGATAGTCGCGTTGGAGGTCGTCGCGCAGACGGCCCGCAGACTCGCCGACGACGTTCTCGAGAATCAGCATTCCGCGGTCGATCAGGCGCTCCGAAACCGCGGTTTGCTCGATCAAGTCCGCCAAGTCGTCGATGCCGCCGCGAAGCCAGCCAGTGCCGGGCCAGCGCACCGGACCATCGGGGCCCACGGTGTAGACGCAATAGTCGAACACCGTCGCGGCAATGTGCTCGGACAGGCGTGACTGGTCGACGCCGCGGAGCGTGGACGGAGTGCAAACGGCGATGACGTGCTCGACGCGATCGCCGGTCTCCGCAATGACCTTGCCCAAGCGGCGCCGGGCGTCTCGCTCAGCGCCTCGCGCCGGCCGGAATTCAGTCTCGACGATCACCGTCAGTCCGCCCGGGTGGCGGATCACGACATCAGGGCGCTGCGCGGGCGCGTCGCGGAGCACGCCGGTCTGCTCGGCGGTCACTCGGTTGCGCCAGCGCGGGTGCTTCCCTCGCAGTACCTGAGCAAGCGCTGCGTTGACGACGCTTTCCGCTGTCCGGGATGAGTCGGTTATCTGGAGAGATCCCTCAAAGGCTGCCAGCCATTAGCCAGCTTGGCAGGCGACCCGGCCATAGTATTCAGTCGGAACCGATAGCACTCGGGAACGCCACGCCGACGGCGGCGCCGGTTTGGGTGAGGGTGGCGATGATGTCGTCGGTGAGCGGGCAGCCGTTGGCCTCGCGGTCGGCGGCGTTGGCGGCCTCGATGTCGCCGGGGGCGAAGACCTGGTCGAAGCCGGGGCGGCGGTCGACGGCGCGCATGGCGGCGAGGGTGCCGGCCACGCGCGATTTGAACTCGTCCAGCGGCATCATGCGCGCCACGTCCACGGCCATAAAGGCGTGCCCGACGCGTTGGGGGCGGTCCTTGTGCTGCCAATACATGCTGCCGACGTCGACCGTGGACGCGGCGCCGGACAGGATGCCGGCCATGACGTCGATGAGCAGCGACAGGCCGGCGCCCTTGTATCCGCCCAGGGGCAGCAGCGAGCCGCCGTCGAGGAAGGCCGCCGGGTCGGTGGTGTCGTTGCCGTCGGCGTCCAGCGCCCAGCCCTCGGGGATCGGTTCGCCGCGGCTCTGCGCCAGGAAGATGTGGCCGGCGGCGACCTGGGTGGTGGCCATGTCGAGCACCAGCTCGTCGGGCGGGTCGGTGGGCATGGCGATGCAGATGGGGTTGGTGGAAACGAACTTCTCGCTGCCGCCCCAGGGGGCGACGATGGCCTCGCCGTTGGTGAAGGCCCAGGTCATCAGACCGGCGCGCGCGCCGCGCAACGCCCAATAGCCCTGCGAGCCGTTGTGGTTGGACTCGCGGATGCCGGTCCAGCAGGCGCCGTTGGCCTTGGCGCGCTCGATGGTGGCGTCGATGGCGAAGTCGCAGACCACGTGGCCCAGACCGTTGTCGCCGTCGACGGCGACGGTGGTGGGCGATTCGGTGATGATCCGGGGCCGGGCCTGGGCGTTCACCAGGCCGGCGTTGAGCCGCTCCAGGTAGATGGGGATGCGGGTGATGCCGTGGGTGTCGACGCCGCGCAGGTTCGAGTCCACCAGCCCGTGGGCCACGACCCGCGCGTCCTTGTCGGCGACGCCCGCGGTGCGGAAGATGGCGGCGGTGAACGCGCGCAGATCGTCCGCGCTGAATCGCTGCGCCGGAGGTGAAGCGGTGCCCATGGATCACTCCTTTGCCGAAAGCGGTCGGCGAACCATATCGCCGCTGACCGCCGCCCGGTGGGGTCGCGGCTGATGCCTCGCCGGGAACTCAGGCCGGTGGACCTGGTGAGCATAGCGACGCCCGGCGACATCGTCGCGATCGTGGGCGCGGGTGGCAAGACCTCGACCATGTTTGCGCTCAGCCGGGCGCTGGCCGCGGCGGGGCGGCGCGTGCTGACGACCAAGTCGACCATCATCTACCGACCGACCATGGCGCAGAGCCCCAGCGTGGTGGAGGTTCCGGCGGAGCGCTGGGCGACCGAGCTGCGCCGGCTGCTGGACGAACGCCGCGAGGTCACGGTGGTGACCGGATCGGCCGGTTCGGACCGCTGGCAGGGGGTGCCGGCGGACCGGATGACGGAGCTGCGGGAGGCGGCGGGGGCTGACAACGTGATCGTGGAGGCCGACGGCGCGCGGGGTCGGTTGCTGAAGGCGCCGGCGGACCACGAGCCGGCGATGCCCGCCGGCGCGGTGGTGGTGATGCCGGTCGTGAACCTGCGGGCCGTGGGGGAGCGGATCAGTTCCGAGCACGTGCATCGACCGGAGTTGGTGGCGGCGCTGCTGGGCATTCCAGTGGACGGCATGATTGGACTCGAGCACCTGCCGCGGGTGTTGCTGGACGAGTCGGGCGGCCTGAAGCGAGTGCCGGCGAAGGCCCGCGTGTGGCCGGTGCTGGCGGGCGTGGATGCCGTGGAGCCGTCCCAGGTCGGGGCCTTGCTTCGGCGGCTCGCGGAGCATCCCCGGGTCAGCGGTCTGCTCACGGCAAATCGGGATGGGCAGTACACGGCGATGACGCTCTGACAGCGGGACTTGGAGGGACGGTCGGAGGGCGGGTCTGGGAGCCGCCCCTACCCGAGCGTACGGGGCGGCAGGTGGGTTAATGGACCTGGCGGGCCTGGATTCCCGCCTCCGGAGACCTTTGTATAAAGGGGCGATATCCCACGCCCCGGACCCTCACCCTGCCCTCTCCCTGGGGGAGAGGGAACCGGACGACCCTCATCCCACCCTCTCCCTGGGGGAGAGGGAACCGGAGGACCCTCACCCTGCCCTCTCCCTGGGGGAGAGGGAACCGGAGGACTCTCACCCCACCCTCTCCCTGGGAGGGGGAACCGGATTGCCCCTCATCCCCGTATCGAGTACGGGGCGAGTTCTACGCCGAGCGTCAGGTGCGGGTCTAGGCTCAACAGGAATGGATTCCCGCCTTCGGAGACCTTTGCATAAGTCTGTAGAGGCGGGTCCGAGACCCGCCCGACGCCAAGCATCCAAGGCGCTTCCAGGTTCGACCGGACTGGATTCCGGCCTTCGCCGGAATGACGGAGAAGTTACGCAAAGGTCTCCCTTCGCGGGAATGACGGAGGGAGCGTGGACGCGGGGGATGACCCTCACCCCGGCCGACTCCCTGCGAGCGACCCTTGCGAAATCCAGCCGGGCTTGGGGGTGACCGGGCGCATCCTCTCCGCCCCCAGGTTCAATGAGGGGTGGATTCCCGCCTTCGGAGACCTTTGAATAAAGAGGTAAGGGCGACGCATGCGTCGCCCCTACGCGTGGGTTCACAGGTTCAGCATCCGGTGGATTCCCGCCTTCGCGGGAATGACGGAGGGGTTACGCAAAGGACTGTTCGAGGGAGAGCGAGTCGGACTCGATCAGCCGCGTACGGCGCGGAGGATGTCGCTCAGGCGCAGGCGGCGGCCGTAGACGAGGAGGCCGATGCGGAAGACTCGGGTGCTGATCCAGAGCGCGAACGGGACGCAAGCGGCCAGAATCCCCACGCTGATCGCGAGTGACAGTGTGTCCTGGGATCCCGCCGCCACGCGCAGCAGTCCGGCGACGGGCGCGGTGATGGGAATCCAACTGAGCGCCACGGCCACCGTGCCGTCGGGATCGCCCTGGATGAACGCGCTCAGCATGAAGGGCACGACGGACGGCAGAATCAGGTAGGCGGCGAGCTGCTGGCTCTCCTTGAAACTGGTGGTCAGGGATCCCACGGTGGCGTAGAACGCCGCGAACAGCAGGTAGCCGAGCAGCAGATAGGCCAGGGCGAGCGGGAGCACCGCGAGGTTGAAGGTCAGGTCGCCGAGATCGTCGAACTGGGCGAGCAGCACCGGCACCAACGCGAGCGCGGGCAGCACCCACGTCAGCAGCTGCGTGAGACCGGCCAGGGCCTGACCGGCCACCTTGCCGAGCAATAGCTGATCGGGCGTGACCGACGACAGCACGAGCTCGATGACGCGGGTTTCCTTCTCCTCGCTCACGCCCTCCAGCAGATACCCGGCGCTGGTGAAGACGACGACCATGAACAGCACGGCCGCCACGTAGGGCACGACCGAATCGAAGATCATGCCAGCGCCGAATCCGGGCGGCGGCGAGCCGTCCTCGCTTTCGGCGCGCAGGGCCACGGGCTGCTGGATGCGGGGGGCGATCTCGGGCGCCACGTGCGCTTCAAGCAGCGCGTCGAGAAGGACGGAGCGTATGGCGCCGCGGGCGTCGCCCTCGCGTTCGCCGAAGGTGCCGAACTCGTCCGCCACGAACCGCACGTCGCCCGACGCCATGTAGCCGGCGTCCACGACGAAATAGCCGTCAATGTCTCCCCGCGAAAGCGCCGCGCGCATCGTCGCCTCGTCGGCGAACCGCGAGAAATCCGGCGGCAAATCCCGCCCGGCCAGCACGCCGGCGTGGTCGATCAGGCCGTAGCGGTCGTCCGAATCGGACGTGGACGCCTCGGCCACGGCGCCGCCGATGCGGTCGCCAAAGACGACGAACACCAGCACCGTGATCACCAGGAGCACGGGCAGGGCGGCCGTGCTGATGAGAAAGCTCTTGCGGCCGATCGTGCGCCGCAGCTCCCAGGCCGCCACCACGGCCGCGTTACGCATCGTGGCCCGCCTCGCGCACCGCCTGAATGAACACGTCGTCGAGCGAGGCCAGCGCGCGCTCGAAGCGATCGATGCGCACGCCGCGCTGCACCAGCTCGCGCAGCACGGATTCCGGCGCGACGCCATCGGCGAGCACGGCGTAGTAGGCGCCGTCCTCGTCGCGAAGCTCGGCGACGCCGGGCAGGTCCGCGACTCGATCCGGCGACGCGAAGCGCACGGCGTTGGGCGCGTAGGCGCGCCGGACGTCCGCCACGCGGCCCTCAACCACGCCGCGACCGTCGGCGATGAGGTAGAGGCGGTCGGCCAGATCCTCGACCTGGCTCATGACGTGAGTGCTGATGACGATGGCCGCGCCGGCGTCGCGGCGTTCGCGAATGATGTCGAGCAGCAGCTTGACGTTGATCGGGTCGAGGTTTTGGGTCGGCTCGTCCAGGATCAGGATGTCCGGGTCGGTGAGCAGCGTCGCCGCAATCTGCGCCTTCTGCGCCATGCCCCGGCTGAGCCCATCGGTCTTGCGGGAGGTCGCCTCGGCAAGGTCCAGCCGTCCGAGCCACGCCTCGGCGCGCAATCGGGCCTGGGCGCGGCCGAGCCCCTTGAGCCGCCCCAGGTATTCCACCGCGTCCAGCGTGCGCACGCCGCGATGGAGTCCGCGTTCCTCCGGGAGATAGCCAATGCGGCGCCTGAGCTCGATGGTGGGCGGCCGGTCGTGGATGCGGATGTCTCCGGCGTCCGGGGTCACGATCCCCATGACCGCGCGGATGGTGGTGGTCTTGCCGGCGCCGTTGGGTCCGAGCAGACCGAGGATCTCGCCCGGATCGACGGTGAGCGACACGTCGCGAACGGCGGTCACGTCCGCGAACGACTTGCGCAGACCTCGGATCTCAAGCGCGGGCATGGCGCATGTTTAGCACGCCCGCTCGAACCTCCGGCGGGCCGCGGGCTGCCCAAGCTCCGCCGAATCAGTCAAAATGCGCTGTTTGGTCACGCGGAGACCCAAGGCCCATGCCCGAGCTCGTCCCCATCGATCACGACCGCCTGCTGGAAACGTTCCTGCGCCTGCTGCGCATCGACAGCTATCACGGCCACGAGGATCGGATCGTGGAAGTCCTGGAGCCGATGCTTCACGCGGCGGGACTGACGACGACGGTCGACGCCCACGGCAATCTCATCGCCACCTGGGAGGCCCGGGACAGCGACGCCGAGCCGCTGATGCTCAACGCGCACATGGACACCGTGTGGCCCACGCCCGGCATGGAACCCGTGGTGACGGACGAGGGGGTCGCGACGGACGGCTCCAGCGTGCTCGGCGCGGACGACAAGGCCGGCGTGGCGGCCATCGTGGAAGGCGTGCAGGCGGTGGCCGACGCGGGCTTGCCGCATGGGCCGATCGAGCTGGTCTTTACGGTGGGCGAGGACGTGGGCCACATCGGGTCGCGCGCCTTCGACCCCGAATCCATCCAGTCTCGGCGGGGGCTGGTGTTCGATGGCGACGGGCCGGTCGGCTCGGTGGTGTTGGAGGGGCCCGCGGCAGCCGGGTTCACGGCCGTATTTCGCGGTAAGGCGGCCCACGCCGGCATCGAACCCGAGAACGGCGTCAGCGCCATCGCCATGGCGGCGCGGGCCATCGACCGGATGAAGCTGGGACGTATCACCAACTACACCGTCGCCAACATCGGCACCATCAACGGCGGCCAGGCGATGAACATCGTGCCGGCGGAGGTGACGCTGGTGGGACAGGCCCGAAGCCTGCGTCAGGGGCTCCTCGAGAAGCAGATCGAGCACATGCGCGAGGTCATGGAGGAAGCGGCCAACGAGCTTGGCGGCACGGTCGACTATGAGGAGACCATTCGCATTGCGGCGTTCGGCTTCAACAAGCAGAACCAGGTCGTCAGGTTGGCGGACCGCGCGATCCGAGCGGCCGGGCTCGAACCGTCACACGTTCGGACGGGCGGCGGCAGCGACGCGCACGAGTTCAACGCCAAGGGCATCTGGTCGGTGATCCTGGGCATGGGCTGCACAGGGGCGCACACCCTGGACGAGTTCGCGCCGCACGAGGCCTTGCGACAGGCCGCGCAGGTCGCGGCGCAGGCCATCGTCGTTGCATAGGAGACCCGAGGGCCGCAGGCCCGGTTGGCACGCGCCGGAGCGACGCAATGCCTGAAAGCCCCGGCCCGGTGGCGATCAATTGGGACCGCCTCCTCGCAAACTTCGTCGACATGCTGGCGGTCGATAGCTACTACGGCGACGAGGAGCGCGTCGCGGCGATCATTCGGCCGGCGCTGGAACCGCTGGGCATCCGGTTTCGCAACGACCCGGCGGGCAATCTGATCGGGCGCTGGCCGGGCCGCGGGCGCGGCGACGGACTGATCATGCTCAACGCGCACATGGACACCGTGCGGCCGACGCCGACCATGCGGCCCGTGGTGGACGCCGACGGGGTGCGGTCCGACGGGTCGAGCGTGCTGGGGGCGGATGACAAGGCCGGGCTGGCCGCGATCATTGAGGCGATTCGCGCGGTTGACGAGGCCGGTCTGGATCACGCGCCGATCGAGCTCGTGTTCACCGTGGGCGAGGACGTGGGGCACATCGGGTCGAAGGCGTTCGACGCGGCGTCCATCGACGCTCGAACGTCGTTCGTGTTCGACGCCGGCGGGCCGGTGGGCACCGTGGTGATGCGCGCGCCGGGCCAGATTCGGTGCACGGCCACGCTGCACGGGCGGGCGGCCCACGCGGGGATCGAGCCCGAGCTGGGAGTCAGCGCCATCAGTCTGCTGGCGCGGGCGGTGGACCGGATGCCGCTGGGGCGGATCGACGACGGAACGACCGCCAACATCGGGCGCATCGAGGGCGGGCAGGCATCGAACATCGTGGCCCCCACGGCGCGCATCGAGGCCGAGGCGCGCAGTCTCGACGAGGACACGCTCGCGGCGCAGATTGACGCCATGCGCGCGGCCGTCGCCGACGCCGCGGCCGACCTGGGCGGCGCGTTCGATTTCGAGGAACACCGGTTCTACGTGGCCTATGAACTGCCGGAGGGCGCGCCCGCCGTGCAGCTTGCCGACCGCGCGATCGCCGCGTCCGGCCTGACGCCGCGGCATGTCAGCACGGGCGGCGGCAGTGACGCCCACGAGTTCAACCTCAAGGGCATCACCTCGGTGTGCCTGGGGGTGGGCTATATCGACGTGCACACCACCGAGGAGTTCATGCCGCACGACGCTCTGCGGGACATCACGCAGGTGGCGGCGCAGCTGATCACGCAGGCCTGAGCCGCGCCGCGGGGCCGACGGCTACTGCGGCATCGTCCCGTGGAGCATGGCGGGTCCGGTTGGGCTGCTCGGGGTTTGGTGCATCGGCTCCTCGGTGACCTCGAAGGCGTGGAACACGTGCACCGGGTGGTCACTCACCACCAGCACAACCGCGCTTCCCGCGTGGTCGGTGCTGAAGTTGGCGCCGCTGACGCGATTGCCGCTCGCATCGACTAGCCAGAGGTGGTAGACGTGGTCGAGGCGCGGTGCGTGCAGGCCGTCCACGACCAGCATGACCTGGGAGCCGGCGTCGTCGAACATGAGTTGCGCCCAGGCGTCTTCGGCGCCCGGCATCCCGTGCAGCGTCACCGAGTGGGGCTCAGTCGCGTAGATGTCGACCAGCGCCGCGCTCTGGGCCGACAGATCGTCCTGCATGTCGTCAACCGTCTGCTGGAGAGCGCCGACCCGCAGCGTGAGCACGATGACCGCCGCGACCGCCGCCGCGCCGACCGTGGACATGCCCGCGAATCCCAGCATTGGCCATGAGGGCAGTCGCAGGCGGCTCCTGGGAGGTTCGGCGACGGCCATGACACGACCACGCAGGTCTGCCGGCGGGGCTTGGGCGCCCGCGTCGAGCGCCAGCGTCTCCAGCGTCTGCCGTACCGCCTCGGCCTCGCGGCGCAGGGCGGGATCGCGCGCCATGACCGCTTCGAGGTTTCGGGCCTCGGATTCGTTGAGATCATCGAGCGCGTAGCCGCTGATTAGATCGTTTAGCGTCGCTGCGTCCATCGGCGCTACCCGACCAGGTCCTGGTCGCCCAGGCGTTCGCGCAGTTTGCGCAAACCGGCGCGCGTGCGCGTCTTGACCGTGCCGAGTGGCACGTCCAGCCGCTTGGAAATCTCGGATTGCGTGTAGCCGAAATACGCCAGCCAGAGCACGTCCTGCTCGGTCTGACTCAGGCCGCCGATCGCCTGCCGCAGCTTCTGCCGACGCTCCGTGAGCCAGGCGTGCTCCCACGGGGCGGGCTCGGCGTCGGCCGGCAGACGACTGTCCAGATCGACCTCGTAGGGATAGAGCTGGGGACGGGCGCTGGCGGCGCGGATGGTGTCGGTGATGCGATTGCGCGCGATGCGCAGCACCCACGCGGCCAGCGAGCCGCGCGACTCGTCAAACTGGTGGCGGCGCGTCCAGACCTGCATGAATACGTCCTGGACGACGTCCTCGGCGACGGCATGGGGAAAGGCGCGACGCGCCATGGACCACACCGTTGGGCTCAGCAAGTCGTAGACCCCGCCCAGCGCGTCGGGTTCGTTGCGCACGAGCCGACGCCCGAGGATCGCGTCGGGGCGTTCGGCCGGTTCCGAGCGTTCGCTAGTCATGCGCGCTGGCGCAAGAGTGCCACGCCGGTCGACCGGACCCACAACGAGGCGACGCGGGTAGGGAGGCCTGAGCCCGGCGAGGCCCGGAAGTTCAGCGGCGATGGCGCCGCCGCTCGCGTCGCCGCTGGTCATGCGGTTGCCGCTCCGGGTTTCGCCCTGCATGCGGCTTCGGCGTGACACGTCGTCGGCGTCTCCGCCGGGCGGAGTCGATCGTGGAGCAGCGGCATAGGCGACGGTGCGGCGGCAGGCCGCCGAGTGAATCGGGATTCACAAACTGCTACGAGGGGTTGGCCGCCTCGGATTCATTGCCGCGCGCCCGCAGCAGGGCGTACTCGTAGCTGTCCTTCAGCGCCAACCATGAAGCCTCGATGATGTTGGCCGAGCTGCCCACGGTGCCCCACTCCCCTTTGCCGTCGGAGGACTGGATGAGCACGCGAACCGCCGCGTCGGTCGCCGCGCTGGAGTTGAGGATGCGAACTCGGTAGTCGGCTAGGTGCATCTCGCCCAGCTCGGGGAAGAACCGTTCCAGCGCCTTGCGGGCGGCGCGGTCGAGCGCGCTGACGGGGCCGTTGCCCTCGGCGGCGGTGTGGAAGATCTCGTCGCCCACGCGAATCTTCACCATTGCCTCGGAGAGCATGTCGCGCCCGCCGCGAGTCTCCGCCAGGACCAGGAAGTCCACGAAGGCAAACGGCGGCTCGTAGTCTCCGCCCAGACGACGCAGCAAGAGCTCGAACGAAGCCTCGGCGCCCTCGAACTGAAAGCCGCGCTCTTCGAGCGTCTTCAACTCGTCGACGACCTGCGCCGCGTCGGTGTCGGAGCCAAGGCCCAACGCGTCGGCGCGGGCCACGACCGAGCTGCGCCCGGCCAGCTCGGAGATCAGGATGCGGGAGTCGTTGCCGACCAGCAGCGGGTCGATGTGCTGATAGGCGTCGCTGTGCTTGCGCATGCCGCTGCCGTGATAGCCCGCCTTGTGGGCAAAGGCGCTGTGGCCGGCGAAGGGCGTCTGCGGATCGAGCGTCACGTTGGCGATCTCGGCGATATAGCGCGCCAGCGCAGCCGTCTGTTGCAGCTGCGCGGGCGCGACGCAGTCATGGCCGAGCTTGAGCTGGAGCGTTGGGATCAGCGTGAGCAGGTTCGCGTTGCCGCAGCGCTCGCCGAGCCCGTTGGCCGTGCCCTGGACCTGACGCGCGCCTGCCTCGACGCCGGCCAGGGCGTTGGCCTCGGCCACGTCCAGGTCGTCGTGGGTGTGAATGCCCAGCGGCAGCACCGTCCAGCCGGCGGCTGCCAGGGTCCCCTCCCGGATTCCGGTGGGCAGTGATCCGCCGTTGGTGTCGCAGAGCACCAGCCAATCGGCGCCGGCCGCGGCGCGCACGCACTGCTCCACATAGGCGCGATCGTGGCTGAGGCCGTCGAAGTAGTGCTCGGCGTCGACGATGACCTCGCGCCCGGCCTGCTTGAGAATGGCCACCGAGTCGCGAATCATCGCCAGATTCTCGTCGGGCGAGGTTTCGAGCACCGTCTCGGCCTGAAATCGCGAGAACTTGGCGACGATGGTCACCGCCGGCGTCTCACAGGCCAGGAGAGCTTGCAAGTTGTCGTCGTCCTCGGCGCGGATGCCCTTGTAGCGCGTCGCGCCGAACGCGGTTATGCGGGCGTGCTTCCACGTGCGCTCGGCGGCGCGGATGAAGAACTCGCGGTCCTTGGGGTTCGACCCCGGAAAGCCGCCCTCGATGTAGTGCACGCCGTAGGCGTCGAGGCGCTCGGCGATGCGGAGCTTGTCCTCGGCGGAAAACGAGATGCCTTCGGTCTGCGCGCCGTCGCGCAGCGTGGTGTCGTAGAGCGAGAGTTGCATGCGGAAGTTCCTCGGCAGATGGGAGATTTCAGAATCCGGTCAGGCGTGGGCCGTGGCCCACCGGGCGGCAACTCGCCTAGCGAGCCGCCGCGCGGACTGCCGCCGCAATGTCACCCGCGCCCGTGAACGCGGACTTCACGGGTCGCGGGGATACCTCGCGTCGGGTAGTCATGGACTGGGGCCTGTCAGGATCGGAGTGGCGGGAGCTGCCGCCGTGGGCATTGTAGGGCGTCGCACGCCATCACCCTCACCCTCACCCTAACCCTCTCCCAGAGGGAGAGGGGACCGGACTGATCCCTGGAATGGTAGGGCCGGACTGGCGGCAGCGCGCCTGAAGTTGGTCACGACGAACCGCCCCCGAATCCGGTGAGGTAGGGGAGTCGGGCGCTCGTCGCTTGGACGTCGTTGGCGTTTTCTAGGAGTTGGCCGAGCGCGTCCCAGCGGCCCGTCAGGAAGCTGGCCCGGGCGCTGGCGGGAACGGCGGCGGGGTAGGCGCCCTGGTCCGTCACGACCTGCTCCGCCTCGATGTCAATGGTGAGCTCGGTGTCCGGGGCCTCCTCGATCAGCGCTTGCAGGGCGTCGGCGTGCTCGGGGGTCGTCGTGAGGCACGGCAGACCGATCGTCACGCAGTTGCCAAAGAAGATCTCGGCAAAGCTCTCGCCGACGATCGCCCGAATGCCGCGGCGCAAGAGGGCTTGCGGGGCGTGCTCGCGGCTCGATCCGCAGCCGAAGTTCTCGTTCACCACCAGCACGCCGGCGCCCTCGAAGCGCGGGTCGTCCAGGGGGTGCGCGCCGTTGAGCGCCCGGCGGTCGTCCTCAAAGGCGTGCGGGCCGAGCCCCTCGAAAGTGATCTCGCGCAGATAGCGCGCGGGGATGATCCGGTCGGTGTCGATGTCGTTGCCTCGAACCGGCACGCCGCGGCCCACGATGCGGTCGATGACAGCTTCGTTACTCATCAGGCGACCATCCGCCGCACGTCGGTGACCTCGCCGGCGAGCGCCGCCGCCGCGACCATGGCCGGACTCATCAGCAGCGTGCGGCCGGTGGGGCTGCCCTGGCGGCCCTTGAAGTTGCGGTTGCTGGACGAGGCGCACATCTGCCGGCCCTGGAGCTTGTCCGGGTTCATGGCCAGGCACATGGAGCAGCCGGCCTCGCGCCACTCGAACCCCGCCTCCTGGAAGATCTCGTGCAGCCCGGCCGCCTCGGCCTCGGCGCGAATGCGCTGCGAGCCGGGCACGACCAGGGCCTTGACGCCGTCAGCCACGCGCCCGCCCCGGGCCACGCGCGCGGCCTCTTCCAGGTCGCTGAGCCGGGCATTGGTGCACGACCCGACGAACGCCACGTCGATGGGAACGCCCGCCATGGGGCGTCCGGCCTCGAGGGACATGTGCTCCAACGCCTCCTCGGCGGTGGCGCGGCCGGGTCCGTCGAGCGCTTCGGGCGAGGGCACGACGTCGTCGACGCCCGTGACCTGGCCCGGGTTGATCCCCCACGTGACCATGGGAGGAATGTCGGCGCCGTCCATGGTCACTACGTCGTCATAGTTGGCGTCGGGATCGGAGGCGAGCGAACGCCACCACTTGCTCGCGCGCTGGAACTCGTCGCCGGCGGGCGCGTATTCCCGACCCTCGATGTAAGCCTCGGTGGTGGCGTCGGGGTTAACGTAGCCCACCCGCGCGCCGCCCTCGATGGACATGTTGCAGATGGTCATGCGCTCGTCCATGGACATGGCGTCGAGCACCGCGCCACCGTACTCGTAGGCGTAGCCGACCCCGCCCTGCACGCCCAGGCTGCCGATGATGTGCAGGATCACGTCCTTGGCAAAGACCCCCGCGCTGAGCCGGCCGTTCACCTCGATGCGGCGCAACTTAGGCTTGGCCACCGACATGCACTGGGTGGCCAGCACGTCCCGCACCTGCGAAGTGCCGATGCCAAAGGCCACCGCGCCGAACGCGCCGTGGGTGCTGGTGTGGCTGTCGCCGCAGGCAATGGTCATGCCCGGTTGGGTGAGGCCAAGCTCGGGTCCGATGACGTGCACGATGCCCTGCCGACCGGTCGACCGGTCGAAGAATGGCAGGTCGTTGACGCGCACGTTCTCCTCGATGGCGGCGAACATCTGCTCGGCCATGCCGTCGGCATAGGGCCGTTGCTGTTGATCGGTCGGGATGATGTGGTCCACCGTGGCGAAGGTCCGCTCCGGGTAGCGCACGCGCAGACCCCGCTCGGCGAGCATCTGGAACGCCTGCGGACTGGTGACTTCGTGCACCAGGTGCAGGCCGATGAAGAGCTGCGTCTCGCCGTTGGGGAGACGCCGCACCGTGTGCAGGTCCCAAACGGTGTCCAGCAAGGTGTTGGCCATGGCGTCCCCTATTCCTCGCTCGTCGGCGCGTGCACGATGGCTTGCGCTTCGGGTGTGGCCGACCAGTCCTTGCCCAAGCCGGCCAGCATCCGGTTGAGCGCGTTGATATAGGCCTGCGCGCTCGCGACCAGGATGTCCGTGTCGGCGCCGTGGCCGTTGAAGACCTTGGCGTCGGCTTCGATGCGAATCGTCACCTCGCCGATGGCGTCGATGCCGCTGGTCACGGCATTGACGGAGAACTCGATGAGACGGTTGGGCACGCCGACGATGCGGTTGATGGCCTGGTAGATGGCATGGACCGGGCCGTCGCCAATGGCCGCGTCCGAAAACTCGGTGCCGTCGTCCGACAGCAGGCGCACGGTGGCCGTGGGCATGGAGCCGGTCCCGGCGCTGACCTGCACGTGCTGCAAGACGAAGGCCTGGTGGAACGCCTGGCGCTGCCGCTGCTGGGCGATGGCCTCGAGATCGCGGTCGGTGACCTGCTTCTTGCGGTCGGCGATGTCCTTGAAGGCGCGGAACACCTCCATGAACTCGTCCTCAGCCAGGGCATAGCCCATGGATTTCAGGCGGTCGCGCACCGCGTGGCGGCCCGAGGTCTTGCCCAGGACGATGCTGCTGTCGCTCACGCCCACGTCGGCGGGGTGCATGATCTCGAACGTCGTGCGCTCCTTCAGCATGCCGTCCTGGTGCAGGCCGGAGGCGTGCGCGAAGGCGTTGCCGCCGATGATGGCCTTGTTGGGCGGCACGTACATGCCCATGAAGTTGGACACCAGGCGGCTGGTGCGGGCGAGCTCTTTGGTGTCCAGGCGCGTGTCGGCCTGGAAATACTCCCGCCGCGTGCGCAGCGCCATGGTGATCTCTTCCAGGGCCGCGTTGCCGGCGCGCTCGCCGACGCCGTTGATGGTGCACTCGACCTGGCGCGCGCCCGCCCGCACCGCTGCCAGCGAGTTGGCCACCGATTGGCCCAGGTCGTCGTGGCAGTGCACCGAGAGCACCACGTCGTCGATCCCCGGCGTGTTCTCGGTGACGTAGGCCACCATGCGGCCGAACTCGTCCGGCTGGGCGTACCCCACGGTGTCGGGAAAGTTGACGACCGTGGCGCCCGCCTCGATGGCCGCGGCGAATATGCGGCAGACATAGTCCAGGTCCGACCGCGTGGCGTCCATGGCCGAGAACTCGATGTGCGAGGTGAACTGCCGCGCGTAGGACACGGCGTCGCGCGTCAGATCGAGCACGTGCTCCCGCCGGGCCCGCAGCTGGTGCTGCAGGTGAATGTCGGACGTTGAGATCACGATGTGCAGCAGCGGGTTGGCGGCCGGCTCCAGCGCCCGCCAGGTGCTGTCGATCTGCTCATGCTTGAATCCGCTCAGGGCCGCGATTTCAACGTCGCGCAGCTCCTGCGCCAGCAGATTGACGGCCTTGAAGTCGCCGGGCGAGGTATGGGGAAAGCCGGCCTCGATGACGTCGACGTTGAGTCGCGCGAGCTGCCGGCCAATCTCCAGCTTCTCGTCGATCGTCAGCGCGCCGCCGGCGGCTTGCTCGCCGTCGCGCAGCGTCGTGTCAAATATTCGAATGTGTCGCATCGGTCAAACCCTCGGTCGGTTGTGTGGGCGGTCGCGGGACGACCGCGTCAAGGCTCCCTAGCTCCCCTCTCGCAGCGGAGAGGGGCCCGGAAGCGCAAGTCCTAGGACCTGATTGGCGGCGACGAGGGTCACCATGTCGATGCGAAGTTTCACTCGCGAGTCTTTGGCAGCCAGTCCATCATACTGCGCAATTCGCCGCCGACACGCTCGAGCTCGTGATTGAGGTCGGCGTTGCGCAGGGCGTTGTACGCGGGCCGGCCCGCCTGGTTCTCCAGAATCCAGTTACGGGCGAAGGTGCCGTCCTGAATCTCGGTGAGAATCTGGCGCATCACCCGACGGGAGTCTTCGTTGACCACCCGGGGGCCGGAGACCAGATCGCCGTACTCGGCAGTGTCGCTGACCGAGTGCCGCATGTAGGTGAGGCCGCCCTGGTAAATGAGGTCCACGATCAGCTTCAGCTCGTGCAGGCACTCGAAATAGGCCAAGCGCGGGTCGTAGCCGGCTTCGACCAGGGTGTCGAAGGCCGCTTTGATGAGCGCCGTGGTGCCGCCGCACAGCACGCTCTGCTCGCCGAAGAGGTCGGTTTCCGTCTCGTCCTTGAAGGTCGTCTCGATGAGGCCGGCCTTCGCCGCGCCCAGCGCCTTGGCGTAGGACAACGCCACCTCGCGCGCGCGGCCGCTGGCGTTCTGCGCCACGGCGATCAACGCCGGCACGCCGACTTCCTGCTCGAACATGTCGCGCACGATGTGTCCGGGGCCCTTGGGCGCCACCATGACCACGTCGATCTCCGGCGGCGGGATGATCTGGCCGTAGTGAATGTTGAAGCCGTGGGCGAACATGAGCGCCTGACCCGCCTTGAGGTTGGGCCGGATCTGGGTGTCGAACGCCTCGGCCTGGGTCTGGTCGGGCAGCGCGATCATGGTGGCGTCGGAGACGGCGACGGCCTCGTCGGTGTCGAGCACGACCAGGTCGGCGTCCTCGGCGCGCTCGCGCGAGGAGCTGCCGGGGCGCAGACCCACCACGACGTCGACGCCCGAGTCGCGCAGGTTCAGCGCATGGGCGTGCCCCTGGCTGCCGTAGCCGAGCACGGCGACCTTCTTGCCCTCCAGCTCGTCGGAGGCGATGTCGGACTCGTAGAGAACTTTGCTATCCACGTGCGCTCCCATTCCGCGAGGCTTTGGTCCCGCGCGCCATGGCGACGACGCCAGTGCGCGTCAACTCGTCGATGCCGTACTCGGCGATCACGTCCAGGAATCGATCGATTGTCTCGGAAACCCCCGTGATCTGAACAATCATGGTGTCGCGCCCCACGTCCACGATCTCGCCGTGGAAGATGCTGGCAATGTCCGCCAAACCGGGACGGTCCGCCGGCGACACGCGCACGCGCACCAGCGCCGTCTCCGTCTGCACGGCGGCGACGTCGGTGAGATCTCGGATGGTGATGACCTCCACCAGCTTGTAGAGCTGCTTTTCGAACTGCTTGACCTCGTCGTCCGTGCCCCGGACTTCGATGGTCATGCGGGAATAGCCCGGCTCCTCGCAATTGCCGACGGCCAGGCTGGCGATGTTGAATCCGCGTCGGCGGAACATGCTGGCCACGCGGGTGAGGACACCCGGATGGTCGGCCACCATGGCCACGAGCGTGTGGCTGCGGCTGGTCCCGTTCATCGCGGGTCCTCGATCACGCTGCGCACGCCCGTGCCCGGCACGATCATGGGATAGACGTTCTCGACGCGGTCCACGTGCACGTCCAGCACCACCGGTCCGTCGTACGCGTGGGCGTCGGCGATGGCCGTGTGCAGCTCGTCGCGCGAGCTCACGGAGACGCCGCGCAGGCCAAACGCCTCGGCCACCTTGGCGAAGTCGGGATTGTCGAGGAACGCGCCCATGTAGCGGCCTTCGTAGAAGAACTGCTGCCACTGGCGAATCATGCCCAGGTGCGCGTTGTTGAGGATGGCGACCTTGACCGGAATCTTCTCCGCGGCCAGCGTGTTGAACTCCTGGATGTTGATGAGCAGCCCGCCATCGCCGCTGACGCACCAGACGGGCTCGCCGGGCGCGCCCATCTGCACGCCCATGGCCGCCGGCAGGGCGTAGCCCATCGGGCCGAGGCCGCCGGCGCTGAAGAAGCGGCGCGGCTTCTCATACCAGAAGTGCTGCGAGGCCCACATCTGGTTCTGGCCCACGTCGGCGATGACGCGCGCGTCGCCGCCCGAGGCGTCGTAGATCGACCGCACGACCTCCTGCGGCAGCACCGTGTCCGGGCTGTCGGGAATGTCGAGCGACGGGTGGTTCTCGCGCCATTCGTTGAGCTGACCGAGCCACGGACGCCGCTCGCGATGCTCGATGAGCGGGTTCAAGGCCTGCAGCGTGAGCTTGAGGTCGCCCACGATGGGCACCTCGGTGTCCAGCACCTTGCCGATCTCGGCCGGGTCGACGTCGATGTGCACGACCCTGGCGTTCGGGCCAAACTCGTCGACCTTGCCCACGGCCCGGTCGTCGAAGCGCACGCCCAGGCCGATGATGCAGTCGGTTTCGCCCATGGCGAAGTTGGCATAGGCCAGCCCGTGCATGCCGAGCATGCCGAAGGACAGCGGGTGGGTCTCCGGAAAACCGCCGACGCCGTGCAGCGTGGTCACCACCGGGATGTTGCCGCCGGTCGCCAGCTCGAAGAGCTCTGGCGCGGCGCCGGAGATGTCCACGCCATGGCCGGCCATGATCATCGGCCGCTCGGAGGCGTTGATGACCTCGGCCGCGCGGCGAACCATCCTGAGATTGCCGGCGCGGACCGGACGGTAGCCGCGCAGATTCACCCGGTCGGGCGCGGGAACCGTGGTTTCTTCGAGAAACACGTCCTTGGGCACGTCCACCACCACCGGGCCCGGACGGCCGGACTTGGCCAGGTAGAAGGCCTCGGCCATGACGCGCGGCAGCTCGTCGGCGTGCATCACCAGGTAGTTGTGCTTGGTGATGGGAATGCTGATGCCGGTGATGTCGGTTTCCTGAAAGGCGTCGGAGCCGATGGCCGGTCGCGCGACCTGTCCCGTGATGTAGACCACGGGCACCGAGTCCATGTGGTCGTTGGCCATGCTGGTGACGAGGTTGGTGGCCCCGGGTCCCGAGGTGCTCGTGGCCACGCCGACCTTGCCGGTGGCCCGCGCATAGCCGTTGGCCGCGAAGCCCGCGCCCTGCTCATGGCGCGCCAGCACGTGCCGGATCCGGTCCTGATAGTGATAGAGGGCGTCGTAGAACGGCAGCGAGGCGCCGCCCGGCATGCCGAAGATCACGTCGATGTCCTCGGCCAAGAGAGCTTCACAAATCACCTGGCCGCCCGAGCGGGCGGGCACGGCGCCGTTGGTCGAGCCGTTGGATTCAGAGGCGGTCATTGGGGGGTGCTCCTGTCAGAGGTGAAGAGGTGTTGGATCGAGGGGGGCCGCGAACCGGCGCTCTACCGCCGGTTCGCGCCGCCTACCGCGACAGGCAGAGCCCAACCAAGCGGCTCGCCGGCGCGAGCGGCCTGGTGGTCGTTGCTCGGACTCGCCGTCACGTGATCCTGCATCCTGTCCTCGGCACGTACAAAAGCCCGTCCCCAGGGGACGGGCTCAACCCGCGGTACCACCCCGATTGCCCGGCATCCGCCGGACCACTCGGCGCCCCGCTAACGGTGGGCGACCGGGCCGGCCTCCCCGTGGATCGACCGGCCGGCTCAAGGGCGACCTTCGGTTCCCACAACCCGCTGGCTCGCACCGTCTCCAGCTCGCTCAGGGTTGGAGGGGGACCTACTCTTCCCCGTCAACGCCGTTGGTTCTTCGGCTCCTGCCGAGCCACGGCACAGCCGTCGCCTGACAGGTTCGGTTCCAACGTATCAGGCAGGTCGAGGCTGGGCAAGACTTTTGGCCGGGGGGTAGCGGGCGGTCTCTTGGCGGAATGGGCTTGCTGCCTGTGGGCGTGCGGCGAGGAGTCCGCGGCGTTTGCGACCCCTTCCGGCGTCTTAGATTCCTCCCTTCGGTCGGAATGACAAAAGGGGTGGGGCGGAATGGCAAAGGGGTGGGGCGGAATGACAGGGGTGGGCGTCGAGTGTTCTAAGGCAACTGTGGATGGATTCTAGACCGAGGTGATTCCCCGTTGCGGCGGCCCTCCCTCCGTCACCCCGGCGGAGGCCGGGGTCCAGGTTCGCCCTACGCGCCCGAGACCCGGACTGGATTCCGGCCTCCGCCGGAATGACGGAGGGGTTTCGCAAGGGTCTCTCTGCGCGGGGACAGGCCTCCGCCGGAATGACGGATGTCGTGTCGGGCTGACGGGGGCGCCGTTGCGGCATCCCGCATAATGCGCGGATGCCTGCCTTGCCCGACGGATCCGCGCACGAACGGCGCTATGTGGTGTGGGACGTCGAGACGCTGCGGCTGAGCTACGAGGTCGAGGGCGGTTGGAGACGCATCAGGGACTTCGGCCTAGCGGTCGCGGTGACCATCGACGACCAGGGTGTGCAGCGATCGTGGGAGGAACCCCAGGCCGGCGCGCTGATCGAGTACCTCGAGGGCTTCCCCCACGTCGTCGGCTTCAACTCGCTGCGGTTCGACTGCGAGGTGATGACGGCCTACGGCCCCGTCGACACGCTGCGGGATCGCAGCCTGGACCTCTTGGCGGCGATCCAGCGCGAGACCGGCCGCCGCCGTGGTCTCAGCCTCCAGAACATCGCACGGACCATGTTTGGCCAGGAGAAGACGCTGGAGGACGGCACCGAGGCGGTTCGACTGTGGCGCACGGGACGCCCGGAGGACCGGCAGCGGGTGATCGATTACTGCGCGCAGGACGTGGTGCTGACGCGGCGGATTCTGGAATTTGGCATCACCAACGGCTACGTGCTGGCGCCGGTTCCCGACGTCAACAACCAGGGTGCGCCGGTGGGCGTGCAGGTGCCGGTCTCGTGGGGTCGATTGGCCGGCCTGGCCGGCGGACAGACTCCGGCGGAGTCCTAGCCGAAGATCATCAGCGCCGCCACGGTGCCGGTCACGGCGCCGATCGCCGCGCCCATCACCAGGGCCACCAGCAGCCACATGGCGCCCGAAGGACCCGGAGCCGGTGGGGCGGACGGAAGCGGCGACGCCTCCGCGGGGTTGCGGCGGCTGCCGGGGCGATTCACCTCGTCGGCGCCGATGAGCCGGGGTTGATCGAGCTCTGCTCCCGCTGGAGCGCCGCGGCGTTCGCTCATGCCGCAGGCTATCACGGGGGTATTTCCCTCCCGTGCCAAAGGGGGCGCGCACGGGCGCCGGGCGCGGATGAGCTTTGCGCGGGCCGTCGCGACGGCTAGCTGTCGCCAAGCAGCTCCTGCACCAGATCGAGCACGGCGTCGGCCACCGCCTCCTTGCTCCGCAGCGAAACTTCGCGCCGCTCGCCGTCGCGCGTGAGCATGGTGACCTCGTTGGTCGCGGCGGCGAAGCCGCGATCCGCCGCCGCCACGTCGTTGACCACCACGGCGTCTAGCTCCAACTCGTGCAGCTTGGCGCGGGCGTTGGATTCGTGGTCGTCGGTCTCCGCGGCGAACGCCACGCGCACGAAATCGCCGCTCAGCGCCGCCAGGAGGTTCGGGTTTTCCACCAACGCCACCGTGGGCACGCCGGCGCGGCGTTTGATCTTGCCTGCCGCCTGCGCAGCGGGGCGAAAGTCGCCGACGGCTGCGTTCATGATCAGCGCGTCGCAGTCTTGGGTCGCGGTTTGGAGGGCTCCCAACATCGCGTCGGCCGACTCCACCTGTTGGGTCGCGACGCCGTAGGGCGGGTCCACGGTTGCCGTGCCGATCACGAGCTGGACGCCGGCCCCGCGCTCGACCGCGGCGCGCGCAAGCGCGACGCCCTGGCGTCCGGTCGCCCGGTTGCCGAGGAATCTCACGGGATCCAAGAACTCGCGCGTCCCCCCGGCGGACACCACGATCGAGCGACCCGCCAGTGGTCCGGACCGCCCGAGGACGAGGCGCACGGCGTCGACCAGCGTCTCGGTGGGAGGCAGCCGTCCCGGTCCGGTGGCGCTCGAGGCAAGCCGTCCCTCGTCGGGCGGAACAATGTGCGCGCCGCGTCCGCGCAGGACGTTCAGATTGGCTTGCGTGGCCGGATGCGCCAGCATGCCGGGCTCCATCGCCGGGGCGACGACCACGGGAGCGGCGCTGACCAGCGCGATCTCCGTGACGGCATCCTCGGCCAATCCGAGCGCCAGGCGCGCAATGGTGGTGGCGGTGGCCGGGGCGATGACGACGGCGTCGGCCGCGCGGCCCAGCTCGACGTGGGCGATGCGATGTTCGGGCGTCATGGGCGTGTCCGCCGTGACGACCTGCCGCTGCGTGAGCGCCTCGAAGGTCATCGGGGCGACGAATTGCTCGGCGCTCCGCGAGAGCGCCACGTCCACGTGCGCGCCGGCCTGCGTGAGCGCGCTGGCCAGCTCCGCCGCCTTGTAGGCGGCGATGCTCCCCGTGACGCCGAGGACGACCCGCGCGCCCGCCAGCACGCTCATTGGCCGTTCATCGCCTGGCAAATGCGGGCCAGGCCCTTGAGCGTGAGGTCGGCGTCCACCTGCTCGAAGCCACCGACGTCCTCGGCCAGCCGGGCCGCCAGACCGCCGGTGGCGACGACCCGCCATGGCCCGCCGGGCTCGGCCGTGAGCCTCCCGACGACGCCGCGCACGAGCTCCACGTAGCCCCAGTAGACGCCGGAGCGCATGGCGTCGACCGTGTTGCGACCCACGAGCCCCTCGGGTCGGTCGATGTCGATCTTCGGCAATTGCGCGCCCGAGGCCGTCAGCGCCTGGCCGAGCGCGCGGATGCCCGGCGCGATGACGACGCCGCGCAGGTCGCCCTGGGCGTCGACGACATCGAACGTGGTGACGCTTCCCAGGTCGGCCACGATGACCGGCGCGCCGACCGCCTCGCGCGCGGCGATTGCATTGGCCACGCGGTCGACGCCCACCTGCGCCGGTTCATCGACCCGCAGCCGGATTCCCGGCACCGCCTCGGCGCGCACGACGAGGGGCGGGCAGCCGGTGACCACGGCCAGCGCATCTCCGATGCGACGGGTGAGCGCCGGGACCACCGAGCCGACGACGGCGTGGGTGATCGGCCCGGCATCGACGTAGACGAGCATGGCTCGCACGAGATCGGAAAACTCAGTCTCAGTGCGGTTGAGGTCGCTGTGCAGCGCCCAGCGCGCTCGGACCGCGGCGTCGTGGATGACGCCGCACGTCACGTCGGTATTGCCGATGTCCACGGCCAGAATCAACGGTGCCGCCTACCTGTCGTTCGTGGGTCTCGAACACCCTCACCCTAACCCTCTCCCTGAGGGAGAGGGGACCGGGCCGCTCTCTCGGCACGGGAGAGGGACCAAACGGACCTCCCGCTCCGCGATCTCCTTGTCACCCTCACCCCCGTATCAGGGTACGGGGCAAGCTCTATCCCTCTCCCATCGAGGGAGAGGGAACCGGGCCGTGCTCCGATCAAGGGAGAGGGGACCGGGCGTCTCCTCCAACCAGGGGAGCGCGAACCGGACGGCGGGAGAGGGAAATGAATGCGCTTGATGCCGAGCGTCGTGACCCACGGCTCAACTTTCGGGCCAAGGTTATGATAGCCGTCGCTCGCCGCCACTCCCTGTGCATGGCTGACCTTCCTCGACCGCTGCGACTGACCCACATGACCTGGCCGGAGGTCGAGGCGGCGCGCGACGGGGTGCGCCTTGTGGCCATCCCCCTGGGATCCATCGAGCAGCACGGACCGAATACCTCGCTCGACACCGATCTCGTCATTGCCGAAGACCTGACCCTGCGTATGGCGGAGCGCTTTCATCCGTGGATTCTCGTCGCGCCGACCATTCCCTACGGCATGTCCGCCTACCACATGGGCTTTCCCGGCACGGTCACGCTGCGCCCGCAAACCTATCTGCACGTGATCGAGGACAACGTCACGTCGCTGCTGCACCACGGGTTCGATTCGTTCCTCTTCACCAACTGGCACACGGGCAACGAGTCCGCCCTGATCCTGGCGCTGCAAACCTTGCCCGCGCGGCTGCCGGTGCGCTTCATGGCCGGCATCTCGCTCTACGACCTGGAGGACGAGGCGCTCGCCAAGCGCATCATGCAATCGAACACGGGAGGCCATGCCGACGAGCTGGAGACGGCGGAGCTGCTGGCGGTGCGGCCCGACCGGGTAAAGACCGGCGCGCTGGAAGCCGCCGCCCTGCGCGGCGGCCTGCGCTCGCCGCGAAATCGATTCTGGCGGCGCGGCATCCGCATGAACACCGATTTCTCCGACTTCACCGCCAATGGCGCGGTCGGCGACGCCCGCCTGGCGACCGCGGAGGACGGTCACGAGATGATCGAGGCGATCGAGCGGCGCACCGACGAGTTGATCCGACGCTTGCTGGAGGCGCCGGAAGACCTGGTCGCCCAGGGGCGGCTGCTGCGGTGGCGCGATGGGACCGTCGGCGCATGACCAACGCGTCGCAGCCGCCCATGGTCCTTGCCCAGCAGTCGTGGACCGAGCTTGCATCGGTGCTGGACGACATCGAGCTGGTGCTCATCCCCATCGGTTCCACCGAGCAGCACGGCCCGAACCTTGGGCTGGGGCAGGATCACTTGATCGCGCAGGCGTTCTGCGAGTTGGCCGCCGAGCGGCTGCGCCCGCGCCTGCTGTCGGCGCCGGCGATTCCGTGGGGCATCTCCGATCACCACATGAACTTTCCCGGCAGCATGACGCTGCGGCCGGAGACGTTCCTGGACCTGCTGGAGGACGTGATCAACAGCCTGGTCCACCACGGCTTGCGTCGGTTTCTGCTGGTGAACGGCCACGGCGGCAACAAAGCGCTGGCCGGCGCCGCCATCCAGGACTTCGGCATGCGGCTGGACGTGGACTTCGTGGGCGCGGTTTCTCACGGCATGCTCGACCCCGAGGAGGCGCAGGCTTCGATCCGCGGCGACTTGCCGACCGGACACGCGGACGAGTTCGAGACGTCGTACTCCTACTACCTGGACCCGACGCTCGTGCGTGAAGACGCCCTGGTCCGCGCCGAGATGGACGAGCGCTTCTACGCCTTCCGCATGAAGCTGGCCGACTTCGACCTGGAATGGCCGAATCCCGAAGGCGCGCTAACCCGCAACGGGGCGCTGGGCGACGCGATCCGCGGCACGCGCGAGGCGGGGGAGGCCTTGATCGAAGGCGCGATCGCCGAGCTGGGCGAAATCGTGGAGTTTCTGCGCGAGCACGCGCCGCGCTGGAACGGACCGCCGAATAGCCAACTGCGGTGGGGGCGCCGGGCGCGCGGATAGGGCCCAGGTCGCGGTCTTGTGGGGCGATCGGAGGACGGCAGGCTCTGGGAGATCATCGCCACGGCCTTAGATTCCTCGCTGGCGCTCGGAATGACAGAACGCGGTCGGCCTAGTCGACCACCGCGATCGTGGTGATCTCGACCAGCAAGTCCTCGCGCACCAGTCCGGGAATGATCAGCAGCGTGTTTGGTGGGTAGGCGCCGTCGGGATAGGCCTCGGCGAAGGCCTCGCGGCGCGCGTCCAGGAACGGTTGAACGGCCTCCCGGCCAACGACGTAGGTGGTGAACTGCACCACGTTCGCCCACGACGCGCCGGCGCTTTCGAGCAATCGCCCGATGTTGCGGAACGTCTCCAGCGTCTGCGCGTGCGCGCCGCCGTCGCCGGTGAGGCCTCCCGCCGCATCGAGACCAACCTGTCCCGCCAGGTAGAGCGTGCGGCCGCCCGCCGCCTGCGCCACGTGGGAGTAGGCGCCGATGGGCGGATGCACGCCGGCAGGGTTGTTCACCGATGGGTTGTCGTTGGGCATCAGCTCTGCGTCCTCACTCGGCGCGGTTCGTCGTGCGCCGGCGATCCCAGATTCCGGTCACAGCTCGACTTCGCGAACCGCCGCCTTGTAAATCAAGTCCTCGATCTGGACGCGAAACTCGGCGGCGGCGGATTCGAGATCGAACACGATGGACACCGTCTCCTCACTGCCGGCCAGCAATGATTCGGCAAATATCAGCGGTCGGCCTTCGTAGGCGGGCTTGGGCGTGGTGGAAAGCCCGTTCGTGCCCACTTCGTCAAAGCCGTAGCTTGCGCCGCTGTCGGCGATGAGATTCACGCGTTCGGGCGAATACTGGATGAGTTCCGACGTGGAGTTCTGGAACCTGGCCACCACGACGACGTACACCCCGTTTTTTGGCATGACGTCGCGCCCAAAGTATTGGGGGATGGAGACCACGGCGTACACGTCGAGCAGGGTGATTTGGAGATTCGTGTCCGAGATGGCCGTTTCACCGACGGCGAGATCGGTGACCTCAACTGTCGGTTCCGGTGTTGCGGCCGCGGTGGTCGCGGTGGCCTGGTCCGGGGTCGCCTCGGCCGTGGCTGCTTGGGCAGCCGTCGCGTCGGAAGCCGTCCCTGAGGACGCCGCCTCGGTTACCACCACGACCGCTGTTGGTGTCGGGGGGGCCGCAACACTTGAACCAGCCCTGGCGCGCTCTTCGGCTTGCCGGGCAGCCTCGATGCTGGCAAGCAGCGCCGCTTCACCTGGGGCGTACACGATCCGGAGGACAGCAAGGGTGACGCCAACGACAATCACCGAGGCCACGATGAACTGAACGCTGCCGGGCATGCGCCCAATGCCGGAGAGGAGAGTCGTCACGTCAGCGTCTCTGCACGAACTATCACCAGCAATACGTCCTGTCTACCGCCAGGCGCTGGATGCTCAGGCGCCTGACGGTGTCTTGAGATGCTAGGCAGGCGAGCGCATGCCGTCAACGCGTGCGTCCGGCAACACAAAGCCTTTCGGAAGGACGGCGCTGTCAAGATTGGCGCCGGCGAGGTCCGCACCGGCGAGCGAGGCGTCGGTCAGATCGGCGCCGCTGAGGTTGGCGGCCCGGAGATCGGCATTCGTCATGATGGCGCCCCGCAAGCTGGCGCCGGTAAGCAGCGCTCGCCCCAGGTCCGCGCGGCTTAACTTCGCGAAGCTCAAGTCGGCATTGGGCAGGTCGGCGAAGTGCAAGGTGGCGCCCGTGAAGTCGGCATGACGGAGGTTCGTTCCGCGAAGCCCAGCGCCATAGAGATACGTGCCGGCCAGCGTGGCGTGGGAAAGGTCGGCGCGGTCGAGCGTCGCCGCCAGCAGGTCGGACCCGCGGAGATCGGCACTGCGCCCGACCGTGGCATACCCGGAGAGGTTGGATTCGGTGAAGTCGACGAAGCGCAGGTCGGCCTCACTGAGGTCCGCGCCCGTGAGATCGGTGCGACTGACTTCGGCGCTGTGGAGGCGGGCGCCGTTGAGCCGAACCTCGGAAAGGGAGGCGCCGCGGATGGTGGCCTGGGTCAGGTTCACGCCCGTGAGGGTGGCGCCGCTGGCGTCGGTGCCGAACAGCCGCGCGTTTGCTAGCACCGAGTCGGTGAAATCGGCATCGGGCAGCTTGGCGCCGGTGAACGACGCCCGCGTCAGGTTCGCATCGGTGATGACGGCTCTTGCGGCCATGACGCCTTGCAGCTGGATCGACCGCGCCTCGACCCCGGCCATGTGCACATCGGTGAGCGTGGCGTCGCGCAGCTCCGCCCACACCATTTGCGCGCCCGCAAGCGACGCACCCACGAAGCGCGAGCGCTGGGCCGCGACGCCGGTCAGATCGGCCCCGTCCAGCCGCGCCTCGCTGAGGTCGACATCGACGAGGATCGCCAGCCGCAAGTTTGCACCCCGAAGGTCCGCGCCGGAGAGATTCGCACCGGCAAGGTCCGCCTTCTGGAGGTGCACGCCCGCGAGATCGGTCCCACGCAGGTCAACGCCGGGACAGCGGGTGGGTTCCTGGAGCCATGCCTCGGCAAATGCCGACTGAATCGCGCACCCATTCACGACCATGGCGTTCTGACTCAGCACGATCACGACCACCAGCGTGACCAGCGCACCCGCGCCGGCAACGATCAGCGTCGCGACGACGGCGCGAAGGGTTGTTCCCATGGATTCGTGGCTTACAAGCCGAGCGTCGTCGGCACGACCCTACCGGAGGTTGCGGATCGAGTATGCGCCACGTAGCATGATTCTGCTGGCGATGCGGCGCCGCGGTGGTAGGCCAGGCACTCGCCAGCCGGTGGAACTGCCGCGATGACTCAATACATCACCCGGCGGATTTTGATCTCTATCCCGCTTTTATTTGGGATTTCAATCATCACGTTCCTTATCATTAACATGGCGCCAGGAGATCCGCTTACAGCGCTCCTGAACCCGGAGGACCAGCTCTCCATCTCAGTGCGAGACGTGGAGGAATTGAGGCGCCGGCTTGGTCTCGATCGCCCGGGGCCGGTGCGATACGCTATCTGGCTCAAAGAGGCGCTGACAGGGAATTTAGGGTTCTCGTATCAGACGAAGCGTCCGGTGATTGAGATGATTATTGAAAAACTACCGGTGACTATAAGCTTGATGGGGGTGGCGTTAGCACTTGCCGTGTCAATTGGGGTGGTGTTTGGCGTTCTTTCGGCTCTCAGGCAATATTCACTTGTCGACTATTCCCTATCGGTCGTCTCATTTTTCATGATCTCAATTCCCCAGTTCTTCTTTGCGCTCTCCGGCATGTTGATTTTCGCCGTGTGGTTGGGGTGGCTGCCCGTATTTGGCATGTGGACAGCCGGCCGGGATCCCGAGGTGTGGGATGTTGTCCGCCACGCGATCCTGCCGATCTCGGCCCTGATGCTGCAGGACATCGCGGTGTACATGCGATATACGCGGGCGTCGATGCTCGACACGCTCTCCGCCGAGTACGTGCTGACCGCGCGGGCCAAGGGGCTGAGCGAAACGCTCGTCCTATGGAAGCACGTGTTTCGCAATGCGCTGGTGCCGCTGGTCACGGTTTTGGGGCTTTCGTTGCCCGCGCTCATCGGCGGCGCGCTGATCATCGAGACCATCTTCTCGTGGCCCGGCGTTGGTTCGCTGGCCTATACGTCGTTGCTGCAACGTGACTATCCGGTGCAGATGGCCGTGTTGCTCATGGGCGCCACGGCGGTCCTCGCCGCCAACCTGCTCACGGACGTGGCCTACGCCTGGGTCGATCCGCGCGTGCGCCACTCGTAAGGCGAAGGCACGTGTCACAGGAAACCCCACCGGACAACCGCCCTCCACCGGCCGAGGCGGAGGGTGGCGCGGCAGTCACGACCGCACAGCGACGCACGGAGGCGATCGAGCTCCTTGACCTTCCGCCGGAGCTTTCACCCTGGACGCGGGCGCGGCGACGCTTCATGTCGCACAAGCTGGCCGTCCTCGGGCTCGCCATTCTTCTGAACATGTTCCTGATCGCGATCTTCGCGGATTTCGTGGCTCCCTACGATCCGACGCGGAACCACCTCCACAAGCTGCTGGCCCCGCCAGATTCGTTGAACTGGCTGGGGACCGATCGCTCCGGTCGCGACACCTTCAGCCGGGTCGTATACGGATCCCGCGTCTCACTGTCCGTGGGCGTTGTGGCGGTGTCGATTTACCTGGCGATCGCGTTTGCCATTGGGGCAACGGCGGGATTGGCGGGCGGTCGCGTCGACAACATCCTGATGCGCTTTACGGATCTCATCATGACCTTTCCTTCATTCATTCTCATCGTCATCATGGCGGGGATCCTTGGCCCGAGCATCCTCAACGTGATGGTGATTATCGGGATCTTCGGCTGGCCGGGACTCGCGCGTCTGATTCGCGGTCAGATTCTGGTCCAGCGCGAGCTGGACTACGTGATCGCGTCACAGGCGCTGGGCGGCAGCCTGCGGCACATCATCCGGCGCCATGTGCTGCCCAACGTTGTCGGGCCAGTGTCCGTGGCGGTCACGCTGGGGGTCGCCGGAGCGATCCTGGCGGAGGCCGGGCTGAGTTTCCTGGGCCTCGGCATCTCGGAACCGGCGGCAAGCTGGGGGACGATGATCAGCAACGCCCGCGGGATCGCATTCATCGACGCCGCACCGGCCCTATGGCTGTCGCCGGGGCTCTCGATCGTCTTGGCCGTGCTGGCGATCTACTTCGTTGGGGACGGGCTGCGTGACGCGTTCGATGTGCGGGGCAGCGGGTCGGGGAACTAGCGAAGCCGCTTCCACAGTGAGGAGCGGGGATCCGACCGTCCGCGGTTGATGCTCCCAGGCCGCGCGCAGCCTGGGCCACCGGAGGGTCGATCCTTAACCACCGAGGCGACGGGGATTGCTCCCCGCCGCCTCGGTGAACGGGCGTCGAGCCGGCCCGCGAGCCGGCTCGATCCGAGGACTATCCGCTGAAGTCCGTGCCGTCCCAGCGCGGGTCGATCCACACCTCTTCGACCTTTGACCGCACCGGCTGCGTGTAGGTGTGCTGCCAGAGCGGCCCCTGCACACGACGGTGATAGATGTTGCGCACCGATCCGTACGACATCGGGCCGACGACCATCGTGCCCCGTCCGTGGATGTAGGCCGCAATCTCGTACCAACGCTCCTGCAACGTCGCGGTGTCGGTGGCCTCATTGGCCTTCTCGTACAGCGCGTCCAGCTCCGGGTCGCAAATGTTCGAGTGGTTGAAGCCACCATCGTCGTAGAACCAGCCGCACTTCACGCGCTGCCAGCCGTCGTTGAGCGTGTTGAAGCCGCCCATGTTGGCAATGACTAAGTCATGGGAGCGCTTCTGATACAGCTCCTCGACAACTGCCGAGACATCGATCTTGAAGAACTCGACGTTCAGGCCCACGTCCGCCCAGTACTGCTGGAGCGCCACATCGCGCGGCCCAGGGTTGCCCCACTTGATGAACTTGATCGCCTGACTGGTGTCGAAGCCAGATTCGGCGATGAGCTCTCGGGCCTCGTCGGGGTTGTAGGTCAACTCGCGGTAGGTGCCCGGCGGCGGGTCGGCGATGAGCCCGACGTGCGCGAAGCAGTAGTTGGTGAGGAAGCGTGTGCCGCCGTCGAGGGTCTCGATGACGGTCTCGCGGTCGATGGCGAGGATCATCGCCTCGGTCAGCAACGCGAGGTCGGTGTCGGCGAAGATCTCCGCTTCCCAGTTGAGGAACAGATTGGCGCCGAACGGCGAGCGCTGCGGCAGGCCTTGCAGGTGCGCAAGCTGACCGAGGCGCTGGAACGACTCCACGCTGCCGGCGCGGACGTAGTCCATCTCGCCGGCCTCGGAGGCCGCGTCGATGGCGTCGCGGTCGCCATAGCGAATGATCTTGCCGTCAACGTACGGCGAGCCGTAGGCAAAGTCGGGGTTGGACTCCATTTCGAAGAACTGACCCTCGACGAAGCGCACGGCCTTCATCGGCCCGTTGGCGATCGGCTTGGAGGCGTACTCCGTGCCCTCGAACGCGTCCTCGGGCGCGATGTTCTCGTAGATGTGCTTCGGGTACGGCGGCAGGTGGATGGAGCGGTCCTTGAGCGGTCGCCCCCACCAGCCGGGGTCGGGCCGCCGCAGCGAGACCCGCACGGTCATCTCGTCGACCTTGACCACACCCCCCGCGTCCTCAACGTTGTCGGTGGGGTTCTCAGCCCAAGCCTGCGCACCCTCGATGTCGATATAGGTGATGTCGCCGAACTTGGCGCCATAGGCCGGGTGGATGGCCATGTGGAAGCCCCAAATGACGTCGTCGGCGGTGACAGGCACGCCGTCATGCCACTTGACATCGGGGTTGATGTGGAAGTTATAGACTCGCCCGCCCTCGATCTCATCCCACGAATTCGCCGCCCCAGGGCCCCAGCCTCCGGGCAGCGACGGGGTGCGGCCGTCGCCCCACTGGTCGCCGTACCAGAGTTGCAGCCAGACCACGTCGTTGACGAAGTGATGGCTGCTGCTCCACTGGGCGTAGGGGTTCCAGGCGTTGGACGCCGGGTTGCCCGTGCCCATGACCAGCGTGCCGCCGCTGACGGGGCCCGTCATCGCTTGTTCGGGCGCTGCCGTGACCATGACTTCCTTGATCACTTCCTTGGTCACGACCCGCTCGACCGGCACTTCCTTGATGACCTCTTGCGTCACCACCGTCTCGACCGGGACCTCTTTGATCACTTCCTTGGTGACCACCGTCTCGACCTGGACTTCCTTGATGACTTCCTTGGTCACGACCTGCGTTTCACCGCACGCTGCCAGGACGGCCGCGCCGGCGGCGCCAAACAGTCCGGCAGCCGCGCCTTGCAATACGCGCCGCCGCGATACCGCTGTACGCATGGCGTTTTTCATAGGACTCCTCCCCCTCTTGCTCGGACCGCCTGCACGCCAAAGGCTGGCGCCTGCAGATTGAGCATTGCCCGATTACCTTATCACCCGAAGTATCCCGGGGTCCGCCCGGACGGCTGGCGACGAGCCGACGCGAGCGGTCCCGAGTGACCAACGGACCGGGTCAGGACCAGCGGCGCTCCGGCGGGTCGAAGACGAAGCCGTGGAATAGGGCGCGGCGCTCGGGCGGCAGCCCGGCGTAGAAGTCCTTGGAGTAGCTCCAGTGCTCCGGATTTCCGACCATGAAGCCGTGCTCGTAGGCGTAGTAGAGCATGACGCGGCTGGCGTCGGGATCGGTGCTGGGACCCCGCGTGTGCCAGACGGCGTTGTGGAACATGAACGCCGTCCCCGGCGGTCCGCAGACCTGGACCGCGCCGGGCATGGTGTCGTAGCCCTCCTGCTGCTCGGGCGACGGCTCGGCGGCGCTGCGATGCGAGCCGGGAACCAGCGTCAGGTTCCCCCGCCCCGGCTCGCGCATGTCCGATAGGTAGTAGCCAACCTTGAGCTGCATCAACGGCGTGGGCCGTGCGAGCACGCGCAGATAGCCGCCGTCGGGATGCCACTGGGGCGGGCGGTCCGAGGCCCCGACCTCCCAGATGGCGTCCGAGGCGTGGAAATGCGGATTGCGGATGAGGAAGGCGTTGACGTAGGGCATGAGGGGCGCGTAGTCGATCAGGTCCAGCAGCGCCGGGTCGTCTTCGAGAATGTGGAAGATTCGCGTGCTCGGCCCGTCGACGTCGGTGACCCCGTTGGTTTGCGTGCCGGCCTCGGCTTCGCGCCGGCGCCGTTCGATGACTCGCGCCAGATGCTCGGTGAGCAGGTCCACGTGGTCGGGCGTGAGGAACCCCGGCAGCACGAGGTAGCCGCTCGTCTGGAACGCGTAGATCTCGTCGGGCGTGGGGCTTGCGGGGCTGGCGGCGGTCACGGGCGGCTCATCCGTTGGCGCGCCTACGCCTCGGCCGGATCGCTCACCGCCGCTTCGATGGCTTCCAGCTCATCCGGACTCATCGCCCAGCCCACGGTTTCCACGTTCTGCCGCACCTGCTCGGGCCGGGAAGCGCCGGCGATCACCGAGGCGATGACCGGCTGCCGCGCGAGCCAGCTCATGGCCAGCTCCAGCAGGGTGTGGCCGCTGGCGTCGGCAACGGCGCGCAGCCGCTCGGTCTTGGCGACGTTGGCCGGCGTGCGCCAGCGATCGGCCTGAGAGCCCTCGGCCAGCCGCGTGCCCGCCGGCGGAGCCTCGCCGGTGCGGTACTTGCCGCTGAGCAAGCCGCTGGCGAGCGGGAAGTAGGGCAGCAGCGACAGGCCGAAAGCCTCACAGGCCGGGATGACCTCCGCCTCGACGCCGCGGTCGAGCAGGCTGTAGTGGTTCTGCGCCGAGAGAAACGGGGTGAGGTTGGCGCGCTCGGCGGCCGCCGCGGCGGCGGCGATCTGCCAGCCGGCGAAGTTGGAATGCCCGAGATACCGCACCTTGCCCTGGCGGACGAGCAGATCGAGCGCCGACAGCGTCTCCTCGATGGGCGTGTTCGGGTCCGGCCGGTGCATCTGATAGAGGTCGATGTAGTCAGTCTTCAGCCGGCGCAGGCTGTCCTCGACGGCCTGCATGATGTGCCGGCGCGAGCCGCCGACCTGCATGGGACCGTCGCCCATGGGCGAGGCGAATTTGGTGGCGATGACCGCGTCGTCGCGGCAGCCCTTGAGGGCGGCGCCCAGAAACTTCTCCGAGCGACCGTTCTGGCCGTAGCTGTTGCTGGTGTCGAACAGCGTGATGCCCACGTCGAGCGCGGCGTGGACCACGGCGCGGGTCTGCTTGCGGTCGCAGCGTCCGCCGAACTGATTGCAGCCGACGCCCACCAGCGAAACTTCCAACCCGGATCGACCGAGCCGCCGGTAGTCCATCGGCGTCTCCAAGCAGCGGCGCATGGCCCGTATGGGCGGTAAGTATAGGAAGGCTGCCCATGGAGTCGCCCAATGCGGGCATCATGGGCCGCAGCAGCCGGGGCGCCGGCTCTGAAAAGCGAGTGAATGGCATGCCTGCGACATACCGCGTTGGAATCATCGGGACGGGCCGCAGTGGCGGATTGATCGAGGACGAGTTGCCGGTGGGCGACCGGCGCAAGCCCTACGGGCACTACAGCGCGTACGAGGCGATTGCGGAGACCGAAGTGGTGGCCGTGGCGAACCGCGGCGCCGAACGCCTGCGGCGCTTCAGTGAGCGCTTCGGCGTGACCAACACCTATCTCGACTACCGCGAAATGATCGACAACGAGCAGCTGGACATCGTCAGCATCACGACTCCCGCGCTCACCCGCGCCGAGCCGCTGATCTATGCGGCCGAGCATGGCGTGCGCGGGATCTACAGCGAAAAGGGGCTGTGCGCCTCACTGGAAGAGGCCGACCGGATTCACGACGCCTGCACGGCCAACGGCGTGGCATTCAACTGGGGGGCGATGCGGCGTCACGATCCGATCTATCTGGCCATGCGGGACGCCATCGCCGCGGGTGAGATTGGCACGCCGCAATTTGCGATCGTCTACGGCTACACAGACCTCATCAAGCACCACCCGCACACGCTGGATACCGCGTCGCTGCTGCTGGGCGACCCGAAGCCGGTCTGGGTGGAGGGCCGCATGATCGATCCGGGCGATCCCTTTGACCCGACGCCGCGGAAGCCGCCGCCGACCTACGACCCGAAAGGGCATCGCTATGTGGCAGCGGAGGGTCAGGAGCTTGGCGATCCGATGGTGGGTTTCTTTCGAGTTGGGTACGAGTCCGGTGCGGAAGGGTATTTCGTTCCCCGCCGGGGCGGCCAGTGGGACATCGAGGTGCACGGCGACAAGGGTCGGGCGGCGGTGTGGGACAACGGCCTCCACGCGACCGTGCGCCGCACCGGCCGCGACTACAGCGACGCGCGGGAGCACCTGATCCGGGCGATCGGCGAGAGTCCGGCGGTGCTGACGATCCGCAACATCATCCGGGAGCTGGAAACCGGCCAGCGCACGTCCGGCAATATCGACGTGACCATGCAAACCGTGGAAGCGCAGTTCGGCATCGCGCACTCGCACTTCAACGGGGGCGCGCGGGTCACGCTGCCGGTGGCCGACCGGACGCTGTACGTTCCGGGGGGTTAGCGCTAGATTCCCGCCATCGGAGACCTATGCATAGGTCTGTAGAAGCGGGTCTCAGACCCGCCCGACGCCAAGCATCCGGCGTGCTTCCAGGTTCGGCCGGACTGGATTCCGGCCCCGTATCGAGTACGGGGCAGGCTCTTCGCCGGAATGACGGAGGGGTGGATTCCCGCCTCCGCGGGAATGACGGAGGGGTTGCGCAATGGTCTCCTCTGGCAGAGGGCGAGGGTCGGGTAGACGGCAAAATTAGGGGTTCGGTCCGGCACCCTCTCCCTCAGGGAGAGGGCAGGGTGAGGGTCCGGGGCGGTTCCCTCTCCCCCAGGGAGAGGGTGGGGTGAGGGCGATCCGGTTCACTCTCCCTCAGGAGACCCTTGAATAAAGAGGCAAGGGCGACGCATGCGTCGCCCCTACGCGTGGGCTCACAGGTTCAGCGTCCGGTGGATTACCGCCTTCGCGGGAATGACGGTGGGATTACGCAAAGGTCTCCCTTCGCGGGAATGACGGAGGGGTGGATTCCCGCCTCCGCGGGAATGACGGACTCACTGCGACCCGCGTGCGTGAACGGATGGAGGCGCCGCTTAGGGAGTGGCTCGGGGCTCTCCCAGATCGGCGACCTGCAAGCGCGTCCAGCGGAGGCTCTCGTAGGGGGCCTCCTCGCCATGCTCGTAGATCAGACCCACGGCGCCGTCGCCCAGGTCGCAGAGGTCCGAGTAGGCGGCCGGTCCGGGATGCACGACGAGGCCGCTCGACCAGGTGCGCCCGCCGTCGTCGCTGCGCCGCACCGTGAGCCGCTCGCGCGCCTGGCTGGCGGCGTTGGCGAACACGAGC
This sequence comes from Chloroflexota bacterium, assembly GCA_022826485.1. GTDB lineage: Bacteria > Chloroflexota > UBA11872 > UBA11872 > UBA11872 > JAJECS01. The sequence continues at coordinate 41,734 of JAJDUU010000033.1, forward strand.
GGCGCGCCGGGGCCGCCGGCTTGTACAGCCGAGGCCTGGCAGTGGGGATCCACCAGGTCGTGGTGCCAGTCGTCTTCCGAAAACGACTCGCCGCCGTCCACGCTGCGCGCGAAGCGCCGGCGAAACTTCGGCCGATCGTCACGCCGGTCGCAGCGACGGTTGAGGTAGAGACTGCCGTCGTCCAGCTCGACGACCACGCACTCGTTCGTGCCGTCGTCGGTCGTGGCGCCGATGCGCCAGGTGGCGCCGCCGTCGTCGCTCAGCAGCAGGTGGGAGCGGCACCAGTCGACATAGCGCTCATACTGCCGTCCGACGCCGTGATCGCAGGGGATCACGAAGCGTCCGCTGCGCAGCTGAATGCCGTGACACGGCCCGGTGGCGTACCACGTCCAGCCCGGGCGCTTCACCGCGCTGGTGATCTCGCGGGGTGACGCCCAGGTCTGGCCGTCGTCGTCGCTATGGGTCTGCCAGACCGTGCGCTGGGCCTTGTCCTGCCAGACGAGATCCTCGGGGCCGTCGTGGGGATTGCGGCAGAAGAGCAGCGTGATGCGCCCGGTGTCGCGATCGACCACGGGGGCCGGATTGCCGGCCACGTCGCCGCCGCCCGAGACCACCACGCGCATGGCGTCGAAGTCGGATGCGCCCCGCTCGCGCCGGCGCAGCACGGTGTCGATGTCGCCGGTGTCGGCCCGACTGTTGCGGCGGCCCTCGGCAAAGGCCAGCACGGTGCCGGCCGTGGAGACGGCCAGCGCCGGAATGCGAAACGTGTGGTACCCGTGCTCCCCGGAAACAAACAGGTCGTGAATCTCGTCCATCGCGCCGCCTCGACTCATGCGTCAGCCCACGCGCGGCCAGCATAGAGCGCCGGACGACCATCGGGAGGCCCGGGGACCCTCAGCCACGGCAGGCGCCTTGTCCGTGCCCATGCGTCGCCCACCGCAGCCCGCCCGAACGCTGAAGGCTGCCGGCCGTCCCGATAGCTCGCTCAGGCTGCGCGCTTAGTAAGAGATTCGACTGTACTGGTCGTTATATACTACTTGGAGTTTATTTCGTACCCTTGCTATTGCAGGGTACTAATCTGCGTATCAATTTTCGGTGCGAGGATGCTTTGAAACCAGCGTCTAAACAAGTACATTGCCAGTGGAGCACCGGTGAATGCCGCCTACTTTCGCCCGCTTCGTTTGGTCTGTACATTACAACGTTGGGGGACAGAAGCCATGCCCTGCGGGCAGGAAGGCACCATTGCCACATGGCGTCGCCGCCGGACGGCACAACCGTGAGTAGTCAACCGGCACGACTGTTGGGCGCAGCCATTGAGTCCTTTGCGATGCGTCATTGCCGCGCCTATACGACCGATCCGGAAGAGCTTCGATACCCGGTAACGGTACTGGTTTGGGTGCGCTGGTCAATTGCTGCTATCGGGCTCTTGCTATTGCTGTATCGACCCCAAAATCACATGTATCCATATGCTGTGTTTGTTGGACTGTTGATCGTTTTTGTAGCGCTAAACGTCGTCGTTCATTTTCGCCTCGTGACGGGTCGACCCATATATCTGTCGAGTGTGTTTGTGTTCGGCGTGACGGACGTAATCATGATTGTGATTGGCACCGCGGTCGGCGGCGGATTCGACAACTATTTCTTCTACCTGCTCTATTATCCGTGCCTCGCCTGGTTCGCGGTATTTTTCAGCTCATTTACGCTCACCTTTGCCTGGGTGACGATAGGGGCCGCGGCGTACGCCATCGTGAGCATTGCCGCAGGGTCCGGGCTGGATCTCGAGGAGCTGCAAGACAAGACGTTGATCGCCAGGATATATGTGATGTTTGTCGTGGTGGCATCGGTGAATCTGATCGCGAGGGCGGAACGCATGCGCAAAGAGGAGGCGGTGCGGCGGGAACGAGAGTTGCAACGAGATCGGATGGAGCTTTCCCAAACCATGCACGACACGACCGCGCAATCGGTGTACATGATTGACCTGGGAATCCAGACGGGTCTCGAGTTGGCGGATAAAGGGAATCAGGAGTTGGTCGGTAAGCTCGAGGCAACCTCGAAGCTCGCCAAATCAGCCATGTGGGAGCTGCGGCATCCCATCGACACCGGGTTGATCTTCGAAGGCAAGGAGCTGAGCGAGGCGTTGAAGGGGCACGCCGCCACGTTTACCGCCATCACATCGATCCCCGCCGAGGTGGTGCAGACCGGAACGGAGCCGCCGCTTTCGCCGGGCCGGCGGAGCATGCTCTTCTCGATCGCGCACAACGCCCTGACGAACGCGCTGCGACACTCACGCGCCACGGAAGTTTCGATCGCGCTGGACTTCAAGGACACCGGCCTCCAGATCTCGGTGTCGGACAACGGCATCGGCCTGCCGGACGACTATGCCGAGCGCGGTCGAGGATTCAAATGCATGCGCGTCAACGCCGAGCGACTGGGCGGAAGGCTGGCCGTGGCTTCCGGCAGTTGCGGCAGAGGCACAACCGTGACTTGCGAGATTGAGTATGCTCCAACCCGAGGAGGTGGTCGGCTTGCCTGAAATAGCCCAAACACGGGTCATGATTGCGGACGATCACTCGATCATGCGAGACGGTCTGCAAGAGGTGCTGGAGCACTCGTGCGGATTCGAGGTGGTGGGGCAGGCGCGGGACGGTGTCGAGGCGGTGGACGTGGCGCAAAGCTCGCGTCCCGACGTGGTCATCATGGATGTGATGATGCCCAACAAGAACGGCATTGACGCGTGCCGCGAAATCATGGATGCCCTGCCCGATACTCGGGTGCTGGTCCTGACGGCCTCGACCAACGAGGACACCGTCGTCGATGCCATAGCCGCGGGCGCCACGGGATATCTGCAAAAGTTCTCCGGCAAGGACAAGCTGGTCACGACTATTCGAGACGTTGTTGATGGCGAGTTTCGTATTCCAGGCGATGTGATTCGACGAGTGCTCGCCGGCATCCGCGACACTGCCGAGACGGGCGAAACAATTGATATGCAAAAGCTGACGGTGCGCGAGCGGGAAATACTCAAGCTGTATGCCCAAGGCATGTCGTATGCGGACATTGCCGAGGTCAGGGGCAACCGCCCGCTGACCATCCGCAATGCGATCTACGTCATTCGCGACAAGCTGGGCGCCAAGTCGACCCAGGAGATGGTCGTCTGGGCGGTGCGAAACGGCTTGCTGGACAACGGCGCATCCTCGGCGTCAGCGGCATCCGCCGCGGGTGGACAGGCCGCCAACTAAACGGGGAGCGGGCGAGCCCTCGGGCCGGTCGCCTGACCGGGATCCGCGTCGCAAGACGTCGGCTCTCCCGCGGCGGGGTTGGGCGACCTTGGGAAAGCTTTGATTGAGGCCGCTGCCGGTCCCTTCTGCCTTGGGGGGACCTTGGCATAAAGAGGCGATATCCCACGCCCCGGACCCTCACCCTGCCCTCTCCCTGTGTGCAGACCGGAGACATCATTTACACGTGTTCGGAGACATGGTTTACACATCTGGACATGCACTGGAGGATCGGGATGTGCCGTTTGCGGAGCGACGAGTGAGTGATTTGCG
>JAJDUU010000029.1 GCA_022826485.1 Chloroflexota bacterium
GACCGGTCGAACCGGAATCGGCTCGACGACCGGATCGATGCCGGCGTAGTTGGAGGCAAGCTCTCGAACGAACGGGATACGCGTATCGATCCGGTCCTCGCCGAGGTGGCGCACGTCCAACTGCACGTAGTCGCCGTACTCTCCGTCGAATGTCCGTCCGGCGGCCTGCTCGTGCATGAATGCCTGCGACAGGCGGTCACGCGGGCCCAGTTCCATTGCGCGGTTCTGGGGGTGCCGCGGGTCATTGACGTCCAGCGGCTCGCCCAGGTCGTAGTCCTGCAGGTAGCGCCGGCCCTCGCTATTGAGCAGGATGCCGCCTTCGCCACGGGAGGCTTCTGTAATCAGGATGCCGGTGCCCGGCAAGCCGGTGGGGTGGTACTGCACGAACTCCATGTCCTTCAGCGCCACTCCGGCCCGGTAGGCCAAGGCCAGGCCGTCGCCGGTCTTGATGGAGCCGTTGGTGGTGAACGGGAAGATCCGGCCGAAGCCGCCGGTGCAAATGATGACGGCGTTGGCGCGCAGGACGTGCAGCTCGCCCGTACGCAGTTCAAGGGCCACGCAGCCCTGGCAGCGACCGTCGGCGGTGATCAGGCTGGTGGCGAAGTACTCGTCGTAGCGGGTGATCTGGCTGAACTGCAGCGAGGTCTGGAAGAGCGCGTGCAGCACGTGGAAGCCGGTCTTGTCGGCCGCGTACCAGGTGCGCTCGATCTGCATGCCGCCGAAGGGCCGGACGGCGACGTGGCCGGAGTCTTCCCGGCTCCAGGGGCAGCCCCAGTGCTCCAGTTGGATCAGTTCGCGCGGGGCTTCGTCCACGAACATCTCGACGGCGTCCTGGTCGGCCAGCCAATCGGAGCCGCTGATCGTGTCGTAGATGTGGTGTTCGCGGGCGTCGTTGTCCTTGATTACGGCCGCCATACCGCCTTCGGCGGCCACCGTGTGGCTGCGCATGGGGTAGACCTTGGACACAAGGCCGATGGAGAGGTCGGGGTTGGCCTCGATGACGGCCATGGCGGCGCGAAGGCCGGCGCCACCGGCGCCGATGATGAGTACGTCGTGTCGGATTTCGTTCACGAAAGTGATCTTAGGGACGCCGGGCGGGGGCCGCAATCGGACCGGTCGCTACGTCCGAGTCGGCAGGTCGAAGTACGAGAACGTCCGTTTGATCGCGGCTCACGTCTCGTCCGACGGAGTCTCTCGCGGCGACCGGCCGGAGCGCCGGAGGTCGCCCAGCACCTCGGGGCGCCGCTCCAGGAGCGCCAGGAGCGCGTGCTTGGCGGCGGCCCGGCGTTCCTGCGCGTCGGGGTCCCCGGAAGCATCCATCGCGCGCAGGTCCGCAAGCAGTTCGGCGGCCTGGGCCTCAGGGTCCGTGGCCGGCCGACGGCGCCAGCCGCGGCGCCAGATCACCAGCGCCAGCCCCGCGACTAGCGCCGGCACCGTGGCGAAGATCGCCCAGCGGTCGGCGGTCGTGGCGCGCAGCGTGCGCACGATGCCGGGGAGCGACGTGTCGGTGATGCGGACGGCAAAGGACTCGCGCGCGGCAACGTTTTCCTTCTGCCAGCGGTGAACCTGGTTGCCGCCGAACGAGTCATCGCCGCGGGCTTCCAGGCCGGTGACGGTCGTGGTCAGCTGCCCCGTTTCAACCAGCAGGATTGCGATGTCGGTGTTCAGCGCGGGCGCCCAGTCAAAGGCGACAGCCCCGCCGGTGAGCGCCAGCTGGTAGCCATAGACCAGGGTGGTGACGCCCGGTTGGAGGCCGGCGAATACCGCGAAACCGGGCCCCCCGATGACGGCGTCGCCGGGTCCGAAGCCGGCGACCGGCTGAAGGTTGAACGCGCCGTCGGGCACGCCGAAGCGCAGCGGCGGCGGCGATCCCGGCTGCTGTACCGGCAGGTAGGCGCGATTGCCCGGGACATGTACCTCGGCGACCTCGACGACCGAGAGCGTGTCAGCCGTCTGTCGCCTGAGCAGGCGGGTGAGGCTTTGAAAGCTGATGCCGGGATGCATCTCGGTTACGGCGAAGACGTCGATCTCGACCACGGTCTGCTCGCCGGACACGACCTGCAGGACGTCGCTGCTGTAGCGCACGCCCTCGGCCTCAAACGAGATGAGATAGGCGTATTCGCCGCCGGCAGCCACGTCCGGGAAGACGAAGAGGCCATCGGCGCCAACCGCGGCCTCGCTGGTGGGCAACCGATCGGTCTGACGAAATCCGTCAAGCTGGACCACCAGGTCCGACGGCAGCGCCGCGCCCGGCGTGGCCGGGCGCAGGCGACCGACGATCTCGCCGCTGCCCTCGGCCCTCACGCCGGCCACGGCGACGATGGCCAGGAGAACCAGCACGGCAGCCAGCCCGAGCGCTCGCTTCATCGCCAGGTCGTTCCCGCGTCGCGGCTGCGGAACACCGACCCGTCGGACGCGATGGCGTACAGCGTGCGTCCGCTGATCGCCAGCGCGCGCACGTCCGCTCGCAGGGAAAGCTGCACCCATGACTGCATGCCGTCGACGGACTTGAACACGCCGGCATCGGTGGCCACGAAGGCGGCGCCCTCGAATTGCTCGCCGGATGCGGAACTGTAGGAGTCGCCGGTTTCGGGCTCGTAGACGATGGACCGGATGGTGATGGTGGGCAATACGCCGTTGACGAAGCCGTTGGCGCCGCGCCAGCCGCCGCTGGCTTCGGAGGCAAGTACGCCTTCCGCGCCGGTGGCGGCCAGCAGGAACGGGGCGCCGAAGTCGACAACGGCGAGTCCCGTGAGGCTGCGTGGACCGTCGGCGGGGCCTGGCGCCCAGGTGCGGCCCAGGTCGTTGCTGACGAAGAGGGACCCGGCCTCATTGACGCCCGCGAGTCCCTGGGTTCGCGATCCAATGGCGAGTCGCCGAAACGCGGGGAAGTCTGGCTCACGGCTCCAAGCGGCGCCCTGATCCCGGCTTGCCCACACGCCGTCCCTGGCGAGCACGTAGAGCGTGTCGGTTCCGGCGGCCGCGCCCACGGCTTCTCCCGGACCCTCGGCCGGCGTCCAGGTCTGGCCGCCGTCACGGCTCAACTGCGCGCCCGTGGCGTGGCTCACGAGCAGCAGATCGGCATTGCCGGCCGCTACCGCCGCTCCCGAGACTGCCGCGACGCCCACGTTGCCCACGGGCTCCTGTTCGGCGGCGGACGATCGCGCTCCGACGGTGATGACAACGACCAGTGCCCCGAGCAGTGCCACCAGCGCGACGCTGGGCGCGACCCAGGCCACGGTCCGTGCGCGTGTGGGTGTGCGAGTCGCGGCCGGGACGGCGGCGGGCGCCGCGCCTCCAAGCAGGGCTTCCACCGCGGCGTCCAATCGCTGGCGACGC
>JAJDUU010000024.1 GCA_022826485.1 Chloroflexota bacterium
GCTGGGCCAGCGCCACAAACTCGGCCCGCAAATCACTCACTCGTCGCTCCGCAAACGGCACATCCCGGTCCTCCAGTGCATGTCCAGATGTGTAAACCATGTCTCCGAACACGTGTAAATGATGTCTCCGGTCTGCACACCGGGAGAGGGCAGGGTGAGGGGCAATCCGGCTCCCTCTCCTCCAGGGAGAGGGTTGGCTGAGGGCGATCCGGCACCCTCTCCCTCAGGGAGAGGGCAGGGTGAGGGTCCGGGGCGTAGGATATCGCCCCTTTCTGCCAAGGTCTCCGAAGGCGGGAGTCCAGTCCGGTTGAGCCGAGACCCGCACCTGACGCTCGGCGTAGAGCCTGCCCCGTACTCAATACGGGGGTGAGGGCAATCCGGCTCCCTCTCCCCAGGGAGAGGGTTGGGTGAGGAGCAATCCGGCTCCCTCTCCCCCAGGGAGAGGGTTGGGCGAGGGCAATCCGGCACCCTCTCCCTCAGGGAGAGGGCAGGGTGAGGGTCCGGGGCGTGGGATATCGCCCCCTTCTGCCAAGGTCTCCGAAGGCGGGAGTCCATTCCGGTTGAGCCTAGACCCACACCGGAGTCTCGGCGTAGAACTCGCCCCCTACTCGATACAGGGGCGAACGGAAAACGTTCGTGGTGAGCCGCTCCGTTCGTGGTGAGCCCGCCGAACCACGCCCCCCATCTACGCTCCCTACGCGGTCGCCGGCCCCCGCCGCGCGAGCAGCGCGGCCTCCCCGACCAGGTAGACAAAGGCCACGGCGTCCGCCACGAGGACGACGGTCACCACCTGGCGCGCGCTGTCGTGCGCCAGGCCGAATGCGATGAGGGTCGCCGCCACCAATACCGCCAGGGGAGCCCACACCCGCAGATTGGACGCGCCAATGTGAAGACTCGCCGTCATCGTCGCAATGGCCAGCATCGCCGCCGCGGCCACGTACATCGGCAGCAGCGTCGTGTTGAGCGTGTATTCGTCCCGAAACGCCACGCTGTAGACGAACTCGGGCCACAGCAGCACGACGAACGCCGTGATCGACCCGGCGAACACCATCAGCCCCACGCTGATCAGGTAGGCCCGCACGTAGTCCTCGCCGCGCGTGGCGGCCTGGACCACAAAGGGGAGCAGCACCAGCCCAATCGTGATCCCGCTCCAATACACCATCCGGCCGATGACGGCGAGGACGGCGTAGTCGGCGGCGACGTCGGGGGGATGGAACACGCGCATCGCCAGCCCGTCCAGGTGGAGCATGGCGACCATGATGGTGACGATCAGACCGACGCGAATGTGCACCCACGGCGGCTCGCCGGACTTCGCCGCGTTGGCCGGCTCGGAGTCTCCGCGCAGGAGGCGCCGCAGCGCCACCACACCCGTGCCGATGGCGGCGAGCGCGCCGCCGGGACCAGCCAACAGCGCCCCGGTCGATCCGCCGCCGGCCAGCACGCCGACGGCCCCTACGCCCAGCCGGCCAAACCCATGCATTGCCACCACGGCGCCGTGCGCCACGAAGTCCCTCGCCCCTTGCGTGACGCCGCGGAACAGCGGCTCCACCAGCCCCAAGCCGGCCCCGACCGCGGCCACCAGCATGGGCCACGGGCTGGTGAGTTGCAGGGCGCGCACCAGCAGCGGCGTCAGCGCGGCGAGAATCGCGGTGAGCAGGATCGCCGCAATGGTCAGCCGCCGGCCGGCGGTCCAGGCCGCCAGGCGCATATCCGCCAGCCGCTCCAACGCAAAGAGCCGCGCGCTGCTGCGTGCCACGACGGTCTGGATCACCAGGGTGGACGCCCCCAGCACCGAAAGCACCCCGAGCACAACAAACGTCTCGCCGTAGACCGTTTTTTCGAGGGTGCGTGACAGGAAAACCTGGAAGCCGGCGGCCGCCAGCCCACCCGCGGTGACGAATGGGATGAGCGTCAGGTTGTCGCGCAGGATCTCAATGGTCGCGCGCGACATGCGCCGCGTGACACCGCCGGTGGTGCTCAAACGGCCGCGTCCATCCGCCGCGACGCCGGTTCAGACGGCATGAGGGGCACTGCGAAGCGAGCCGGCGCTAGGCCACCTCGAACTAAGTCCCTTCCCCCTTCCAGGAGACCCTTGCGTAACCCCTCCGTCATTCCCGCGAAGAGCCTGCCCCGTACTCGATACGGGGGAGACCCTTGCAAAAGCCCCGCCAGCAGGGACCGGGGAGCGGGTCCGGTTCCCTCTGCCTTGAAGAGGGAGACGCCTAGAGCCTGCCCCGTACTCGATGCGGGGGTGAGGGCAATCCGATTCCCTCTCCCCCAGGGAGAGGGTGGGGTGCGGGGCAATCCGGTTCCCTCTCCCCCAGGGAGAGGGTGGGGTGCGGGGCAATCCGGTTCCCTCTCCCCCAGGGAGAGGGCAGGGTGAGGGGCAATCCGGTTCCCTCTCCCCCAGGGAGAGGGCAGGGTGAGGGTCCGGGGCGTGGGATATCGCCCCTCTATGCCAAGGTCTCCGAAGGCGGGAATCCAGCGGCCGCTCAACCTATTACCCACGCGTAGGGGCGACGCATGCGTCGCCCCTACCTCTTGAATCAAAGGTCTCTTCCAGGGGGAAGGTCAGGATGGGGGTCAGCAACCGGCGTTCCAGTTGATGCCGCTCGGCAACCTCCCGTGAATGGCCGCAAGGGCCGCCATCACGAGGAATTGTCCCGACCCTTCCTAGTCCTTGTAGTCGTCGCGCGCGGGATTCCAAATCTCGATGACGAAGCTCGGCTCCAGCGCGCGCGCCGCGTGGGGCGCGTTGCCGGGGATCACCCACGAGGTGTTGGCCTTGACCACGGTCGTGTCGTCGCCCACGTCCAGCTCCAGGCTGCCGCTGATGCAGTAGCCGATCTGCTCGTACACGTGATCGTGGCGCGGCACGGCGCCGCCGGCCTCGAAGTGAATCTCGGCCAGCAGCATGCGGTCGCCCCAGACCATCGTGCGGCGCTGCACGCCGTCGCCCATGTCGATGATCGGACGGTCGTCGCGGTGGTTGATGCTCATCGTGGCTGCTCCTTGTGTCCCAGGTGGGTAACGGGCGGAATCAGCGCCCGCTCGATGTCGATAGCCGCCATTGTGTCGCAGTTGCGCGCCGATCACGACCCACCGCCCACCGGTTCGCGCGCGATTCGCTCAGTCCCAAAGGTCCGTGCTGAGGTACTTGAGCCCCGAGTCGTTGATGATCGTGGCCACGGTGCCGCCCTGGAACTCGCCTTGCAGCAGCTCCAGGGCCGCCGAAACGTTGGCCCCCGACGAGAACCCGGCGAAGATGCCCTCTTCACGCGCGAGCCGCCGCGTCGTCTCCGTCGCCGCCTCGTCGTCGATGGTCAGAAAGCCGTCCACCACCTCCGACGGGATGTTCGCCAGCTCCGACCGCGAGTAGCCCGCGCCCTGGATGCGGTGATCCGCGTTCACGATGGGCTTGCCCGCGAGCACCGCGGCGCCGGCAGGCTCCACCACGAAGCACTTGATGCCGGGGATGACCTGCTTGAGCGCCGCCGACGTCCCGCCCACGGTTCCGCCCGACCCGGCCATGTCACAGAACGCGTCGATGGCGCCGCCGGTTTGCGCCACCAGCTCCGGGCCGGTCGTATCCCGGTGTGCCCGGTAGTTGCTGCGCAGCCGGAATTGGTCGGGTCGAAAGGCGCCGCGCTCGCGCACGATGCGCTGGGCTTCGGCCTCCACCAGGTCGAGATCGGCTCCCGACACCTTGCCCGGCGTCGACTCGGGCAGCTGGTCCACCAGCACGACCTCGGCGCCCAGCGCCCGCATCATGCGCGCCCGTTCCTCGGAGTTCCCGCGCGACATCACCGCCACGAAGTGATAGCCCTTCACCGCGCAGACGATGGAAAAGCCCGTGCCGGCGTTGCCGCTGGTGAGCTCCACCACGGGCTGTCCGGGCCGCAGCTCGCCGCTGGCCTCGGCGTCCTCGATCATCCGCAGCGCCACGCGGTCCTTCTTCGAGAATCCGGGCTGCAGATAGTCGAGCTTGACCACCAGCCGCCCCGTCAACCCCTTGGTCAGACGCGACAACTCCACGACCGGCGTATTGCCGATGGCGCCCAGCACGGAATCAAGGGTCCCGTCCGTGCGCGTGCCGCTCATCGCAATCCTCCGGCTGCAAGAGACCTCTGATTGAGTCCCTTCCCCCTTCCAGGAGACCCTTGTGAATCCCCTTCGTCATTCCGGCGAAGGCCGGAATCCAGTCCGGTCGAACCTCGAAGCGCGCCAGATGTTTGGCGTCGGGCGAGTCTGAGACCCGCTGCTACAGACTTATGCAAGGGTCTCTTTCCAGGGGGAAGGTTAGGAAGGGGGTCAGAAGCCGGCGTTCCAGAAGGGACCGTTCGGCGACCGCCGACATCACCAGGATTCTCTGAAACCTCACATTCAGCAAGCGTCGGGGAGCGGGTCCGGTCCCCTCTCCCTTGAAGGGCGAGGGTTAGAGCCTGCCCCGTACTTGATACGGGGGTGAGGGTGATCCGAGGCACAGAGCCTATCCGACCCACGGCGCGGCCACGCCGTACTGCGCCGCGACCTCGGCCAGGGGATCGAGCACGCCCGCCGGAAACGGAATGCCCGCCGCCACGCGCTCGTCGTAGAGGTCCCACTCGATCTGACCCGGCATGCTCACCCGCTCCACGCCCTCCGCCGGTTCGAGCGCGTTCACCGCATCGGTTTGCGCGTCCATGGCGGCGGCGAAATCCGCCAGCGGCATGACCGCCGAAATGTCCATGGCCATGAAGAACAGGCCGCCGTCCAGCGGTCCGCCGAGCACCAACGGCTCCTTTTGCAGCGCCGATCCGCCGCCGGTCAGGGCGCCCACCAGCACGTCGTGCACCACGGCCAGCGCATAGCCCTTGGGGCCGGCGGCCGGCGCCACGAAGGCCACCTTGGCCGGATCGCGGGTTGGCCGGCCTTCAGCATCCGCCGCGACGCCCTCCGGCGCTTGAAATCCGCCCTCGCCCAACGCCGCGATCTTGCCCAGCGCCACGGCCCCGGTCGCCATGTCTAGCACCGTGGGACGGTGACGCCTGCCGGGGAAGGCCCAGGCCAGCGGGTTGTTGCCGGCGGCTCCGGCGCGACCCCCGGTCGCCAGGAGCACGGGGCCGCGCAGGTTGCTGGCGCAATAGCCCATGCAGCCCGCCTCCGCCGCCATGATGACCCAATAGCCGGCCGCGCCGAAGTGGCCGGTGTTATCGACGACGGTCATCCCGACGCCGAACTCGTGCGCCAACTCGATCGCCCGGCTCATCGCAATCTCGGACGCGACCTGGCCCATCCCGTTGTCGCCGTCGAACGTCGCGTGGCCGGGGCCGCTGCTGACCTCTCGTACCGTCGGCCTGGGGTTCAGGGCGTTGTTGGCGAGCGTCTTCAGATAGAGCGGCAGCATCCGCACGCCGTGCGAGTGCACCCCGCGCAGGTCCGCGTGCACCAGCGTGCGGGCCGTCAGGGCGGCGCCCGCCGGGTCCACACCGACGGCTTCCAGCAGCTTGCCCGCGAACGCCTCGAGCTCCGCGCGCGCGACCACCGGGCCGCTGGTGTCGTACGAAACGTGTGTCGCGGCGCCCATGGGATCAGCTCCAGGCCGGGGCGACGCCCAGGCCTCGCGCGGTGACGGCCACGTCGTCCAGCAGGCCGTCCGGGTACTCGATGCCGTCCGCCAGCGACTGCTCGCGCCGCCGCCACTCGGGCTCGCCGGGAGCCAGCACGCCGTCGGAGCCCTCCGCCGGCGGGATGGCGTGCAGCCGGTCGATGGCGTCGTCGACGTCCGCGCGGAACTCCGCCACGGGGCGGAACGCGGCGATGTTGATCGCGCCGAACACCTGCCCCACGGGCTGCGGATCGTCCGGCTTGCGGTTCACGCGGGCCACCGCCCCCGCCAGGATCCCCGCGAGCGTCTCGGTCACGATCCCGAGTCCATAGCCCTTGGGTCCGGCAAACGGCAGCAGGTCGACCAGCGCGTTGGGATCGGTGGTCGGACGACCGGCGGCATCCACGCCCCAGTCGTCCGGAATCGACATGCCGGCGGCCCGCGCCACGCGAACCTTGCCCATCGCGGCCGCGCCCACCGCCATGTCGGCCACCAGCGCCGGATGCCTGCCGCCCGGCAGCGCCCAGGCGATGGGGCCGTTGGTCAGCGCCACGTCCCGGCTGCCAAAAGCCAGCACGCCAGCCACGCCGCCGCCGTTGCTGGAGCAGAACCCGATGCAGTCGCGCTCGGCCGCTCGCAGCGCCCAGTGCGCCGCCGGTCCGAAGTGGGTGCCGTTCTTCACGAACACGAACGCCGCCGCGCCCGCCAGGGCCAGCTCGACGGCGCGATCGACGCCGCGGGCGGCGGACACCGGGCCGGGCGCCCCGTCGGCGTCCAGGACGGCCACCGCCGGTCCCGACACGACTTCCCGGATTTCGGCGCCGGGTCGCATCCGGCCTTCGCGAATCCAATCGGTGTAGAGCGTCAGCCGCATCACGCCGTGCGAAAACAGGCCGCGCAGGTCCGCTTCCACCAGCACGTCGGCGACGCTCGCCGCCTCCTCGGCCGAACATCCGGCGGCGCCCATGACGTCGGCGGCAAACGTCAGCATCGTCTGGTGGTCCATGCGCGGGGAATCGGTCACTGCTCCGCCACCACCTCGCCCAGGACTGCCACGCCCTGCTCGATAGCCTGCGGCTCGGCGTGGCTGAACGCCAGGCGAACCGAGTGGCGCGGGTCCTGGTCCACGCGAAAGTCCGCGCCGCTGCGAACACGCACGCCGCGCGCGGCGCATTCACGCACCATCGCGGCCACGTCCCACGACGGATCGAACGTGATCCACACGAAGAATCCACCCTCCGGAGTCCGCCACGTCGCCCGACCGCGAAGATGGCGGTCGAGAGCCCGCGTGGTCAAGTCTCGCTTGTCACGATAGAACGCCCGCACCCGCGCGATCTGCGTCTCCATGTGGTCCTGCATGAACCGCGCCGCAATGGCCGAGGCGAACGGGCTGGTGCCGCCATCCGGCTTGAGCCGCAGCACCCGGTCGATCAGCGGCGCCGCGCTCGCCATCCAGCCGAGGCGAATGCCCGCTCCCAGGATCTTGGAAAACGTGCCGGTTCGAACCACCAGACCGCTGCCGCCGTCCAACTCCAGCAGCGACGGCACGCGCTCGCCGTCGTAGCGCAGCTCGTAGTACGCGTCGTCCTCGAGGATCGGCACGCCCTCCGCGCGGCACACCTCCAGCAGCTCGCGGCGGCGGGCCATGCCGACGGTCAGGCCCATCGGATTCTGAAAGGTCGGCATGGTGTAGAACACAAACGGCCGGTCGAGCGCGCGGGCATGGCGGGCCACCGCGTCCGGCTGCGGCCCGTCGTCGTCAAAGGGAATGTGGTCGACACAACTGGTGAGGCGACGCGCGGGAATGGCGCCGTACGACACGTCATCCAGCGCCAACGGCCCATCGAGGTCGGTAAACGTCCGCAGCACGATGTCGAGCGCCTGGCTCGAGCCGCTGGTGATGGCGATCTGGTCGCGGTCGAGGTCCAACCCTTCGTAGTGCCGCAGCTTGGCCCGCACCACGTCGATCAGCTCCGGCGCGCCCTCGGTTTGCGTATACAGCAGCGCCCTGGGATTGCCCGGCAGCGCCGCGCGCGCCGCCTCCGCCATCTCCTCCAGCGGCAGCGCGTCAACGGCCGGCTGACCCACCGTCAGGTCCGCCACGCCGGGACCACCCGAACGCCCCGGCGTAACCATGGCGCTCCCACGCCCACGCCGCCGCCCCGCGGCGCTCAGCGCAGGCTCGAAGTCAAACGGTTCCGGCAGCGTGGGTCGCCTCAAGTGGCAAAGCAGCGCGCGGCGTCATCGTGGCACAAAGGCACGCTGCCTCCCTCTCCCCACTCGAGTCCAACCCCCTCTCCCCATTCAAGTCCCACCCCCTCTCACTCAGGGAGAGGGCCGGGGTGAGGGTCCGGGCGAGGGGAAACCACCCCCGCGTCGGCCGTCCAACTCCCTCTCCCTCAGGGAGAGGGCTGGGGTGAGGGTCCGGGTGACGCGCCGCCCCTTCCGTCATTCCGGCGGAAGCCGGAATCCAGTCCGGTTGCTCCTGTGCGGCCGACGCTCGACGCCCCCTGGACCCCGGCCTCCGCCGGGGTGACGGAGGAATCGTCCGGCTGGCGGCTGCCAGCCCCTTCCCCATTCGAGCCCGTCAGCCTCTCCCCGAAGACTCTCCCCGAAGGAGAGGGAGTCGGGCGCCGGGATGGCGGAAGTGGCGCGAGCGACGGAAACGTCATTCCGAACGAAGTGAGGAATCTATGGACGTAGCGCCCTCTCCTGTGCCCCTTAGATTTCTCGCTCCGCTCGAAATGACAGGGTGGACCTGCGTGGACTCTGGATTCCGGCTTCCGCCGGAATGACTGCGGGGATTGCCGGCATGACGCAACGGACGCGGGAATGACACGGGACCCCTCACCCTGCCCTCTCCCTGTGGGAGAGGGAGTCGGGCATTTCGAGGGAGAGGGAGTCGGACGTTGGAATGGCGGGGGGATTGGGGCTCTGTCTGAGGTTCTCTAGAACGGCGCGCGCGTGGCGGCGGGGCGTGGGATTCTTGGGACCGGCACCGACCGTTTCTCGCAGACGATGGCGTCGGTGGTTAGCACCATTTGGCCGACGCTGACGGCGGCTTGCAGGGAGGAGATCTTGTTCGTCAGGGGATCGAGGAGGCCGCCGGCGTGGGCGTCCACGTATTCGCGCCGCACGGCGTCCCAGGTTCCCCACGGCTCCATGCGGCGCACGCGATCCAGGACCACCGACGGTTGCTCGCCGGCGTTTCGGGCGATGCGGCGGATGGGGGCGTCGAGCGCGTCGTGCAGGGTGCGGGCGCCGGTGGCGGCGTCTCCGGTGAGCTTGTCGGCCTCGCGGGCGACGGCTGCCTGGGCCCGCAGATAGGCCGCGCCGCCGCCGGGCACGACCCCGGCCTGGCGCGCGTGGCTCACCGCGGCCACGGCGTCGTCGGCTTTGTCCTTGAGCGCCCGGCGCTCCTGCTCGGTGACGCCGCCAACCCGGATCTGGCCCACCGCTTCGCCCAAGCGCGCGACGCGGCGCTCGAGCCGCCGGCGATCCACGTCCTCGCGCGCCTGCTGGAGCTGCGTCCGCAGTTGCCGCTGCCGGTCCCGGATTTCAGCCTCCTGGCCGTCGCCTTCCAGGATCACCGTTGTCGTCTGGTTCACGACGGCGCGTCGACAGCGTCCCAGCCATTCCAGCGGCACGTCGTCCCAGGTCGCGCCCGAGCCTTCCGAGACCACGGTGGCGCCGGTCAGCGCGGCCAGGTCTTCCAGCATCTCGCGCATCTCGGCGCCGAACGACGGCGCCTTGACGGCGATGACGTTGAGCCGTCCCTGGACCCGGTTGTGCAGCAAGAAATGCAGGGCGCGGTCGCGCACGTTCCGCGCAATGACCAGAATCGTGGCGCGCCCGTCCTGGCGCACCTTGTCGAGCACGGGCACCAGGTCGCGCTCGTGGTCGAGGTCGCGGTCCGTCAGCAGGACGTGGGGCTGCTCCAGCGAGACCTGGAGGCGGTTGGCGCCCTCGTTGAAGAAGGGCGAGAGCCACCCGCGGTCGATCTGCATGCCGTCGATGTAGCGCGCCTCCATGCGCCCCGTGCCCCGGTGGTAGTCGGCCAGGATCAGGCCGTCGGGACCCACGGCTGCCGCCATTTCCGCGATCAGGCTTCCCAGCGGCTCGTCCTCGGACGAGACGATCGCCACATGCCGCAGCTGCTCGGTCGACTCCATCGGACGGGCAACGTCGCGCAAGGCCGCCGCCGCAGCCTCGAATCCGCGCTCCAAGCCTTCGCGCAGGCGCATGCCGTTGGCGCCGGCCGCGATGTTGTAGAGGCCCCGATGCACGATGGCCTGGGCCAGCACCACGGCGGTCGTGGTGCCGTCGCCGCTGGCGTCATCGGCGGTCTGCGCCGCCCGCCGCATGAGCTGCAGGCCGAGATCGAGCACCGGATCGCGAACCTCTTCGAGCTCGTTCGCGATGGTGGCGCCGTCGTTGGTCAGACGCGGGGCGCCCATGCTCCGGGCGTAGGCCACGTTGCGCCCGCCGGGGCCGAGCGTGGCCCCGATCAGGTTGGCGGCAAGATCCACGCCCGCTCGCAATGCCTCGCGAGCGGGCGTGCCAAAGCGAACCAGCTTCGGCCGCGCGGCGCTAGGGGAAGCGACCGCTTGGGCCTCCGCGGAAGCGCGGGCTAGCCGATAACCGCCAGCAGGTCGCGCTCCGCAATGATGAGAAGGTCAGAGTCATCGATTCGCACTTCGGTTCCCGAGTACTTGGCGAACAGCACCAGGTCGCCTTCCTTCACGTCCACTTCGATCACGTTGCCGTCGTCGGTGGTGCGGCCGCGGCCGACCGCCAGCACCTCGCCCTCCATGGGCTTCTCTTTGGCGGTATCCGGCAGCACCAGCCCGCTCTTGGTCGTTTCCTCACGGCTCACTGGCCGAATCAGGATGCGGTCACCCATCGGGCGGACGGTCGTCGCCACTTCAGACATTCAGATCTCCTCCGTACAACACGCTGACGTTCCGGGGCGGCGTTGCGCGAACGCGCTTACACAAGAAAATGGCCGCCGGCCCGGGCGAGTGCCAATTCTAGCCAAGACCCGCCGCCGACTCAATGCCCTTACCGCGGGCTCATGCTTCTTCCAGATAGCGGCTGGCGGCGGTGAACGCCCGCGCGAGCTCGAGCGCCTCGTCGCGTTCCATGTGGATGACCACGCCGCGATCGAACAGCTCCACGGTCAGCGTCTGGTGGGTGGTCTCCTCGGAGATCGCGACCGTATCGCTCTGGTAAATCTCTTGGAAGATGTGCTCGAGGGGCTCGTCAGCCACGGGGACAACCTCTCCTCGGGTGCGCGCGCCGCGCCGCTCGCAGTCTACCCGTTGGCCCTCGCACCCATCCGGGGCGAGTGATGGGTCGTTCTGATTCCGTCAGGCCCGCCAAGGGAGACCTTCGCGTAACCCCTCCGTCATTCCCGCGAAGGCGGGAATCCATTTCGGTTGAGCCTAGACCCGCACCTGACGCTCGGCGTAGAACTCGCCCCGTACTCGATACGGGGGTGAGGGCGATCCGGTTCCCTCTCCCCCAGGGGGAGAGGGTGCCGGACCGAAACCTTACTCTTGCCGTCTACCCGACCCTCGCCCTCTGCCAGGGGGAGAGGGAATCGGACCGGACCCTCACCCTGCCCTCTCCCGGGGGGAGAGGGTGCCGGACTCGGCCCTTACCTTCGCCTGCTACCTGACCTTCGCCCTCTGCCAGAGGGGGAGGGAACCGGATTGCCCTCACCCAACCCTCTCCCTGGGGGAGAGGGAACCGGATTGCCCTCACCCCGTATCGAGTACGGGGCAGGCTCTGGCCCTCACCCTCTTCAAGGGAGAGAGAACCGGGCCCGCTCCCCGGTGCCTGCTGGCGGGGCTTTTGCAAGGGGCTCCAGGAAGGGGGAAGGGGCCGGATTGGCGGAGGGAAGAGACCTGGTTTGGAGGTCGCCTAGACCGTTCGCCGGGCGGTGAAGGCTGCGAGGGCGCCCAGCGCCTCGCCGCCCCAGGCGCTGAGCGGTACGTCGGAGAGCAGAGCGCGGGTTTGGGCGTGATACTCCTCGGCCAACGACTCGGCATAGGCGCGCGAGCCGGAGCGTTCGAGCAGGGCCACGATCTCCGCGGTGTCCGGCGGAACGTCCAGATTGGCCAGCGCGGCTTGCAGGCGGTCGCGGTCGGCCGGGGCGCCCTCGGTCATCGCGTGGACGATTGGCAGCGTCTTCTTGCGCTTCTGAATGTCGCTCTCGACGGATTTGCCGGTGGCGTCGGGATCGCCCCAGATGCCCAGGAAGTCGTCGCGAATCTGAAAGGCGGCGCCCAGCGCCCGGCCGGCGTCGCGCACCGCGGCGCGCACCGCCGGATCGTTGCCGGCAAAGACCGCGCCCAGCTCCATGGACGTGCCGATGAGCGCCGCGGTCTTCAGGTCGATCATGCGGAGATAGTCGTCGACCGTCACCGCATCCTCGTCCTCGTAGGCCATGTCCAGGTATTGCCCCTCGGTCATGCGACGGCAGCCCACGGTCAGCACCTCCACGGCGTCGCGCGCGGCGCTGGCGTCGTCGGGCGTGCCCGCCCGCAGGACGCTGAGCGTGGCCAGCACGTGCATGAAATCGCCGGCGTCGATGGCCTTGGCCTGTCCCCAGACCGCCCACACGGTGGGGCGGTGGCGCCGCAGCCGGTCGTTGTCCATCACGTCGTCGTGCACGAGCGAGAAGTTGTGCAACAGCTCCACGCCCGCCGCCGCCGGCAGCGCCGCCTCGACGTCGCCGCCCAGGGCCTCGCAGGTGAGCAGGCACAGGGTGGGACGCAGCGCCTTGCCGCGATTGGCCTGCACCGGGTTGCCGTCCGCGTCGACCCAGCCGAGCTGATAGCGAGCCATGGTGGCCAGGGGCGAATCCAAGCCGTCGAACACCGCGCGCAGGGCGGCGTCGACATCGTCCCGGTAGCGCTCGAACAGCTCGGCCGGCGGGGCGGCGCTGGTGGTCATGGACGGCCCTGGTGTTCGTGGTGAAGGTGGCGCGATCGTGCCGCGCGCGACGGGTGGAGGCAAACGGTTCGTGGCGAGGTCGTTCATCATGTTGCGCGACTCGAGAAAGTCATTGCCGCGCCGGGAGATCCGGGCGTAGCCCCTCCGTCATTCCGGCGGAGGCCGGAATCCAGTCCGGTTGAACCTGAAAGTTGGTGGAGGGCTTCCAGGGCCATCGGGCCCAGCCGGTCGAAGGGCGTGGTTCGACAGGCTCACCGCGAACGGGCAGGAGGGCTCAGCACGAACGGGAGGTGGGCTCACCGCGAACGGCTGGGCGGCAGCGCGATACGCTCCGCCAGGCGGCAACGAATGTGAGACGCCCAGCCTGACGCCTATGGACATTCGCGGGTCGACGGCCCTGGTGACCGGGGCGACGAGCGGCATCGGGCGCGCGACGGCCGTTGCCCTGGCGCGAGCGCGCGCGCGCGTGATCGCGTCGGGGCGCGACGTCGATGCGCTGGCGTCGGTTCGTGACGCAACCGGCGGGACGTCGGTGGCGGCGGACCTCGGGAACCAGGCCGACGTGGAGCGGCTGGCCGCGGCGGCGCTCGACGGATCCCAGGCGGTCGAAATCCTGGTCAATAGCGCCGGCATCGGCTGGGAAGGGCCGTTCGCCGCCATGCCGTCCGAGAAGATCGACGACCTGGTGGCGGTGAACCTGCTGGGAGCGGTGCGGCTCACGCGGGCGCTGCTGCCGGCGATGCTGGAGCGTGGGCGCGGCCACATCGTCAACGTGGCCTCGATCGCGGGACACGTGGGCGTCCGCGACGAGGCGCTCTACGCCGCCACCAAGTCTGCGCTGCTCACCTTCAGCGAGGGCCTGCGCTATGAGGTGCAGCCGTCCGGCGTGCGGGTGTCCACGGTCTCGCCCGGCGTGGTGGACACGGAGTTCTTCGCGCGGCGCGGCAGCCCGTTTAGCCGCCGGCGACCGCGGCCGATTCCGCCGGAGCGCGTGGCCCACGCCATCGTGCGCGCCATCGAGCGCAACCGCGACGAGGTCGTCGTGCCCGGCTGGCTGCGATTCCCCATCTGGCTGCACGGGGTGTGGCCGGGGCTGTACCGGGCGTTGGCTGGGCGGTTTGGGTAGGGGATCGCGGCCACTGATACGCCTTGCCAAACCATATTGGGCAATGTCAGACCAGCGTCAGTAGCGTAGATCTGGAATGAGTAGGAACCGGGAGCATCCCGAGATGTTGGAATCTGAAATCACGGCCAAGGGGCGGACTATTCTTCCCAAGGCCGTTCGGGAGGCTTTGGGGGTAGGCCCCGGCGACCGCGTGCGCTATTTCGTTGTTGACGGTGAGGTGCGCATCCGTGCTGTGCGCCCGATTCAACGCCTATTTGGTGTGCTGTCCCAGGAGGGTCCGCCGGCGACGCTGGACGACATGGAGCGGGCCATCGTCGACGGAGCGACGGATCGGTAGGGCCGGCGTCGATTGACGAGGGATTGTGGATTCCGGCTTGCGGAGACTTTTGCATTGGTTTGCAGGGGCGGGGCCCTCACCCTGCCCTCTCCCAGAGGGAGAGGTGCCGGACTCGGCCCTCACCCTTTCCTCGCCCAGTTGGAGACGGAATTGGACCGGACCCTCACCCTGCCCTCGCCCAGAGGGAGAGGGTGCCGGACTCGGCCCGCTCCCTGTCCTCGCCCAGAGGGAGAGGGTGCCGGACTCGGGCCTTACCCCGGTATCGAGTACGGGGCGGGCTCTTCGCCGGAATGACGGAGGGGGTTGGCCGCACGCGGCCTACACTCCCGCTCGTTACTTGACTTGGAGACCACCCCATGGACCTCACGCGTGACGTGCCGCGTAGCCCGTATGCCTCGCTTGGCGGGATCGTGTTCTTGCCGCGGGCTATCGACAAGGCGCGCGCCGAAGCGGCCGGCGCCTTGGGCGAATATGTCTCGCGGCGCGGGTTTTCGACGGAGATGCTTGAGTTTCTGGGCCTCGACGTCGACGCTTTTCACGCCGCGGTGGCCGAGAACGCCGCCGACGCCGAGGTGCTGGCGTGGGTCCAGGCGAACATGGCCGAGCGGTCGCCCGATGAGATTGCCGGCTGGAACGAAATGATGATGACGCTCACGCCGGCGACCCCGGAGCGGGAGGCGTGGTACCGCGCGTTCCTGGAGGACATCGGCCAGGGCCACCGCACCGACTTGAGCCGGCAGTTCGACCGGCTGGATCTGGACGAGGGCCGCGACGTGCCGCTGGGCGGGCGGCGCTAGGAGACCCGTGGTCGCGACGTAGCGCACGGCGGTCGATCGGGTGCCTTCTCCCCTGGCGGGAGAAGGAGAGGATGCGGGGGCAGCCGGCACGAACGGCTGTCGCTGTGGCACGGTGCCCGGGCGGACCCTCACCCTGCCCTCTCCCAGGGGGAGAGGGTGCCGGACTCGGCCCTTACCTTGGCCTGCTACCCGACCTTCGCCCTCTGCCAGAGGGAGAGGGGATCGGACCGGACCCTCACCCTGCCCTCTCCCGGTGTCCAGACCGGACACAGGGTTTACAGACGTTCGGAGACATGGTTTACACATTTAGGCGGGGTTCCGGAGGTCGATGGTGGCCAGCTGGTCGGTCATGAAGTGCACGGTCCAGCAGCCGTCGGTGGCGGTTGGGCGCACCGCCACCAGCTCGCCCCGCAGGCCCTTGGGGACCCGCAGCCGCCGGCCCTGGAACGACACCCCGCCGCCCGCGTCCACGCGCCGGCGCTGGTCGGCGGGCCCGTAGGGCAAGGGCGGC
>JAJDUU010000013.1 GCA_022826485.1 Chloroflexota bacterium
AGCGCCAAGATCGGGCCATGGGGCCGCTCGGTGCCCAAGATACGGCCATGCTCGGCTGACCGATGACGGACATGTGTCGAAATGGCCCACCGCCAAGTCCGCCGACCGAGCCTAACCCGTCCTGCGGCGCGGACTCCTAGCCGGCCGCCTCATGACGCTCTATCAGCGCCCAGAGATCCTTGCTCTCCGGCCACTCGAGCGAGTGCCGCCCCACGAACACCTCGCGCACGACGCCCGCAGGATCGATGAGGACCACGGAGGGCCGCGCCATGTTCCACGACTCGAAGTTGATGCGGACGTAGACGCCGTAGTCGCGGACCATCTGCCGCTCAGGGTCGGCCAGCACCGGAAACGGCAGGCTTTCACGCGTGGCGAAGGCGTCCACGGCCTTGAGGCTCTGCGCAAAGACGCAGGCCACGGCCGCGCCCCGCTTGGTCCACTCGTCCAGCTCGACCTCGAGCCGCGCCAAATAGCCATGGCAGCTCAGTCACCAGACATGCCGCTGAAAGACCAGATAGAGCCAGCCGCCGGCGTAGTCGCTCAGCCTGGCGCGCTCGCTGGTTCCCGCGACGTGGACATCGAAGTCCGGGGCCGGATCGTCGATGGCGAGCGTCGTCGAGCCTTGGGATCGCGGCATGTCGAGGTCCTACGTCACGATGTCCCGGCGTCGAAATAGTACGACCGCCAGCCCGGCGCCGACGACGGCGACCGCCGCCAGCACCACCGCTTCAACCGCGGCGAACTCTCCGGTGGCGAATTGCTCCAGGGGCCGCCAATAGCGAAACAGCGAGATAAAGCCCAGCCACTCCAGCGGTTCGACCACCTCGGACACCAGATACAGCACATACATCGCCACGACGATGAGCGCGCTCACGCCGTAGGTGCGGCCCGGCTCCAGCAGGATCGTGGCCACGACCGCGGCGATCGCCGCGGCAGCCAAGCCGAAGAGCAGCAGCTGCACGTGCACCAGGACGATGTCGCTTGCGGGAATCGGCGTGTCACCCGCCCACGCGGCCACGCCCAGCAGCAGGCCGAGCATCGCGCCGGCGACGACGACCAGCGCCCCCAGCGCCACCGCCGCCAGCCGCGTGAGCAGGAACCGCTCGCGCGTGATCGGCTGCGCCAGCAAGACATCGAGCGTGTCGCGACCGTACGCCCGGGCAATCACGCCGCCGCCGACCCACATGCCGAAGTAGGCGGCCAGAAGCGGCAACCAGGTGGTGAGCTGCGAGCCGAGGTATTGCAGAAAGGCGCTTTGCTCGATGGCGGGACTGTCGAACCCTCGGCCCAGGAAGGCGGCCCGCGCCGCTTCGGGCATGGTGTCGAGGAACGCGTCGAGGTCCAGGTCGCGCGACGATGGCCAGAGCGCCATGACCAACAGCGCGAGAATGAACAGCCCCACGGTGAACCAGAAAATCGCCAGGCGTCGATGCCGCAGGGTGTGCAGCAGCAGGTGCAGCGTCACGTCTCGGCCTGCTGGTCGTAGTAACGCAGGAACGCGTCTTCGAGGCTTGGCTCGTCAACGGTCAGGTCGGTGACCTCGAAGCGCGCCAGCGTCTTGACCACCCGGTCCACGGACCCGGTGACCTCGAAGCTGATCGCGCCGTCCGTGCGCGACACCACCGTGGCGCCTTCCAGGTCGTCCGGGGTGGGCGTGGCTCCCGCAAAGCGGGCGTGGAAGCGCCGCACCCGGCTTTCGGTCAGCACGTCGACGCGCTCCACGGCGACCAGCCGTCCCTCGCGCAGCAGGCCCACTCGGTCACAGAGGCTCTCGGCTTCGGACAGGATGTGGGTGGATAGGAAGATCGTGCGCCCCTCGTCGCGGTACTCCGCCAGGATCCGACCGAACTCCTGTTGCACCAGTGGATCGAGGCCGCGCGTGGGTTCGTCCAGCAGGTAGAGCGGCACGTCGGCCTGCAATGCGCGCACGATGGCCACTTTCTGCCGGTTGCCGGTCGAGAGGGCCTTGATGCGGCGCGACGTGTCGAGGTCCAGCCGCTCGATGAGCTCGTCGGTGCGATGCACGGGCACGCCGCCCATGCACGCGAAGGCTCGCAAATAGGCCGCCACCCGCATGGACTCGTACATCGCGTCGGCGCTGGGCTGATAGCTCACCGAGCGACGGGCCGCGGGACCCTCGGCGTGCACGTCGGCGCCAAAGATGCGCGCGGAGCCGCTGGTGGGCCGCATCAAGCCCAGCAGCAGCCGCGCCGTGGTGGTCTTGCCGGCGCCATTGGGACCCAGAAAGCCGAAGATCTCTCCCTTCTCCACCGTCAGCGAAAGATCGGTCAGCGCCTGGAGGCTGCCGTAGGACTTCGACAGCGCGCGCGTGACGATCGGCGGCGCGTCGGTCATGGGCGGAAGCTAGGACAACGTACGAGCGAGTGCATTCGGGTTACCGGCGTTAGGCGTTTACGAATTGTCGTTGGTCGCAGTCTCATCGCTGTAGACGCTGTCGCCGAGGGGATCGTACTCAACCTCGTCATCGCCGTACTGCTCAGCCAGACCGGCGGAGTCAAGCGCGTCACGAAACACTTGACGAGCATCAACGGTCGGCTTGTCCATCGCTAGGTTGATCAAGTCGATCATTGCTTGCCCCCGCTCTACAAAGGAGTCACCGAATTGGTCCTTCTCAAGCAGATCGGGATCGAGCCAATGCGATTTGAGAATCGACTTCAGTTTTTCTTCGTCAACGTCCTGGCGCAGGCGTGGCAAGTAGAGGGACGGCGCCTGGCCGCCAATGATGCGATTGGTAAGGGCGTCGATGGGCGTCTTGTTGATTACCGAGTCGTACAGGCGTCTTGGCACCTCAGGATCAGCACGCCTGCACCACGCCACCGGGAAGATGTGGTGAATGTCGATGTTCTCGTCATGGATGGTGGCAAAGGTCAATGGTGCAGCACTGCGCCAGTCAGCTGCGTCGCTCTTCATTTGCAGCGCGTATAGACCCTTGTAGGCGGAGCTATTGCGAGTTCTCAACGACAACAGCCGCTCGGGAACAAAGTTCGCCTCGGCTACAAGCTCCGGTTCGGCACCGCCTCGGATGTGGTTGGCAACCTGCTCCAGGTCACGAGCGAACTGAGTCTCAACTCCACCACCATAGGATTCGCTAAAGATGCCGCACCAGAACCAGCGGCTCAGCTTCTCCTGCGCGTTGGCGGGCGCCAACTCGTTTCCCAACTCCACGTACAATGCTGCCAGCGGGACCAGTTGGGTGTTGTAAGGCACGTTGTAGCTCGTGAACACGAACTGGCCGCGCAAGAACTTTGCGGCGTCCCTGAATCCCTCTTCCACTCGGTCAGCCCACATTTGGTATTCGCCAAACGTCAGGTTCAGGATGTCTGCTCTCCTACAGCCGATTCCGGGGGATTGACTCGACGACGTCTCAGAAATGACCTTCCTGCGCCGCGCCTGAGTTGCCAGCAATGTCACTGCTTGCAGGAATTGATCACCGCTGACACCTTGAAGCACGCCGAATTCGGCGTGTAGTCGCCCGCTGCGCGCTGCCCAGTCGTCCCGCAGCGAGAAGTCGTCGGCAGCGAATGCGGCCGTCACCAACTCGAACACATTCAAGGTCACGCCACCGGTGTTAACCTTTTCGAAAACTGTGCAAACGGCTTCTTTCGAGGTCCCCTTTCCCAAGCTGATGACCGGCAGCTGGTAGTCAGTGAAGTTGCCAAGCACGTCGGCGTTGAATTGGGCGAAGAAAGCAACCGGATCACCCACCGGATGCCCACCGCGATCCTTCCAATACCCAAGATATCCGAGCATCCAGTCCATGACGTTCATAATCTTCTCGGTGGGTAACATATGACGTTCGAATTCGAAGTCTGGCGAAGACAGATCCAAAGTGATATCACGGCCAAAGTTTGACCTGACTATGCGGTCTTCAGGAACGCTCACTATGGTCTCATCCAAATCGACCAAAGGATTCATCACCTTTTGCATGTCGATGAAATACCATCTCTTGATGATCCACGATCCACCAGGCCGGTAGCGGGTTTCTACTGGCCCTTCATACCGAAGCGCCTGGTATAGCGACGTAAGCCGTTGCTGGCCATCCAGCAAGTATTCCGCCGCTTGATCGGTGCCATTGGATGCCACTCCTTCGACTACGCGGCTTCGGAATTGCAAGTCACCGCCGGCGTCGAGTGTCATTACCGCACCGATAGGGAACCCGCGCGATATGCTGACCAGCAAGTCCTTGATTCGGTCATCGTCCCAGACCCAACCTCGCTGGAAGTCCGGGAGTTGAATCTTACCGTCCGCAACGTCGTCGAGGAGATTCTTCAGCAAGAACGCATTGGCTTTGAACGTTGACATTATTTTTGTTCCTCCGTCGGCGTCGCTGACCTGACGAAATCTACCCCTGGCAATTCCAAGCTGCCAGGACCGAAAGACTATCAGACGCGAATAATGATTCCGCCGCTCTACAGGGTGTCGGCGACCCATCCATCCCGTGAAACGGTGACTAGGCGTGGCGAATCTGGTCAAACGACTAGGGGCGGACCGGACGAACGCAGGCTTCATGCGAGTCCTTAGAAGCAAGGACTGTGAGAATCGCAGCTAGACTCAGGTATGCAACTGGACCTGTTTCCGCTTCACACGGTGCTGTTTCCGCACATGCGGCTGCCGCTGCATATCTTCGAGCCGCGCTATCGCGTGATGATTCGCGCCTGCATCGACGAGGAGCGTCCGTTCGGGGTGGCGCTGATCCGCTCCGGCGAGGAGGTTGGCGGGCCGGCGGAGCCACATGCCGTGGGCACCACGGCGCGCATCACCAGCCATGAGACGCTGCCCGACGGCCGCATGAACATCGAGGCCGTGGGCGAGGAGCGATTTCGCATCGATGCGCTGGGGCAGCGGGAGCCGCACGTGACGGCGTCCGTGACGTTGGACGCGATGCCGGTGACGGACCCGCGCGAGATGGCGGCGCTGGCGGCAAGCGTGCGCGAGGACTACCGCAAGGCGCTGCAGCTCACGCTGGAGCTGCAAGGTGCCTTCGGCACGCACGAGGAGCTTCCGCGCGACCCGGAGCGCTTCGCCTACTTCACCGCCGCCGCCCTGCCGGCCACGGCCAGCACGCGCCAAAACCTGCTCGAGTCGCCGAGCGTCGAGGAGCTCCTGGCCCGCGAGGCCAAGCTGATGCAGCGGCTGCTGCGCGACCTCAAGGAGCTGCTGGACGCGCACCAGAACACACGCCTGAACTAGGCGGCGGGCTGTTCGGGCAGGATCGCCGCGACCGGCCGCCATGCCGGATCGCCCCTCACCCCGATCTTCTCCCTCGCCGGACCGGGTAGATGGTTTACGGGTGTTCGGAGACATGGTTTACACATTTGCCGGGGGCCGGGCACGACCGCACCCAGAAGAGCCGCCGTCGCGAGCGCCTCGGCGCTCACCTTCTACACTGGCCGCATCGTGCCTTGTGAGCGGGCACCGCAACGCAGCGAGGGTTGACGCATGGACAATCCATCCCCCTACCCGGTGAATGTCACCGCCGAATATCCGGAGCGCAGCTCGCGGTTGCTTGCCTTGTGCGGGCTGGTGTTCATCATCAAGGGGCTTTTGCTCCTGCCGCACCTGATCGTCCTGTACTTCCTGTCGATCGTGGCCTTGATCGCCCAGCTCGTGGGTTACGTCGCCATCATCGTCACGGGCTGGTATCCCCGAGGGCTTTTCGACTTCCAGGTCGGCGTGCTGCGGTGGAACGTGCGCGTGAGCGCCTGGTTCCTCTCGATCGTGGACGAGTACCCGCCGTTCCGGCTGGACGAATAGCGCAGGCGCTACCCTGACCTAAGCCCGTCCGCCTCACCGGCTGCCGCGCACGAGCGCGAGTGCCGCCCGCGTCCATGCTTGCGTCCGATCTATCCGCCGACCGTCTTGAGCTGCCCGAGATCCTGGCGCAGGCCAGCGCCTTCGCCGGGTTCGATCCGGGTCGCGCGCACGTTCGCGGGCTGCGGCCGACGACCGACCATGCCGAGGCGCGGGACCGGCTGACGGCCACGGCGCAGGCGCGCTGGCTGCTGGACGAGGCGCCCGGATTCAGCGTCGGCGGCGCGCAGGACGTTCGCGCGGCGGCCGATGCCGCGGCACGCGGATCCCGCCTGAGCCCCACGGACCTGCAGGCCGTGGCCGCGCAGCTGCGCGCGGTGCGACTGACCCGCCGTACGGTCGACACGCACCGCGCGGACGCGCCGGCGCTGTGGCGCATCGTGGCGCCGCTCGCGGACCACCCCGACCTCGGCTCGCGCATCGACGCGACGTTCGACGAGCAGGGCCGCGTCGCCGACACGGCGTCACCCGAGCTGCAATCGCTGCGCCGCCGGCTGCGCCAGGCCACGGCGGCGGTGCACACGATCATGCAGCAGCAACTCCGGTCGCCCGCGGCGCGCGGCGTGCTGCAAGAGGCCCTGATCACCGAGCGCGCGGGGCGGCAGGTGGTGCCGGTCAAGCAGGAGCACCAGGGCAGCTTTCCCGGCATCGTGCACGACACCTCGGCCAGCGGGGCCACCGTGTACATGGAACCGCTGGCGGCCGTGCCGGCCAACAACCGCGTGCGGGAGCTGGAAGCTGCCGAGCGGCACGAGATCGACCGGATTCTGCGGGCGCTGAGCGCCGCGGTCGGCGACTTGCGGGACGACATCGTCGCCGGCGTCAACGGCCTGGGCGTGCTCGACGGTCTGCTCGCACTGGCCCGCTACGCGGACGCGCACGAGTCCGTAGAGCCAAGCATCGCGCCGGACGCGGGGTTTCAGCTTCAGCAGGCCAGGCATCCCCTGCTGGAGGGCGACGTCGTGCCGATCGACATCGAGATCCCGGCCGGCGGGTCGCAGGCCATCGTGATCACCGGGCCGAATACCGGCGGCAAGACCGTGTCGCTCAAGACGGTCGGACTGCTGCACCTGATGGCGGCCTGCGGTCTGCACGTTCCCGCGGCCAGCGCCCGGCTTGCGGTCTATGACCCCGTGCTAGCGGACATCGGCGACGAGCAGAGCATCGAGCAGAGCCTGAGCACCTTCGCCTCGCACATGCGCAACCTGGTGGCGATGGTGAACGCTGCGGGACCCCGCGCGCTGGTGCTGACCGACGAGCTTGGCGCCGGCACCGACCCCACCGAGGGCGCGGCGCTGGGCCAAGCCATCCTGGAGCGGCTGCTCGACGCTGGCGCCGTGGCGGTGGTCACCACGCATCATCCCGAGCTGAAGCTCTTCGCGCACCGGCATCCACGGGCCCGCAACGCCAGCGTGGAGTTCGATTCCGCGACCTTGCGCCCGACCTATCGATTGCTGATGGACGTGCCCGGGCGCAGCAACGCCTTCGACATTGCGACGGGTTTGGGGCTGGACGCCGCGATCGTCGCGGCCGCGCGGGCCAAGCTCAGCGCGGAGTTTCGCGACGTGGAGGGGCTGATCGGCGCCCTGCAGCGCGATCGCCGCGAGCTTACCGAGGCCCGAGCCGGCGTCGTCGACGAGGCCGAGCGCCTGGCCTCGGCGCAGCACGACCTCGATGAGCGATTGGCCGGCATCGACGCCGAGCGCGACCGCGTGGTGGGTGACGCCCGGCGCGAGGCCCGCACGCTCTTGCGGCAGACCCGAGCCACCCTGCGGCAGGCCGAGCAGGCGGCGCGCCGGGCGCCCGGCGCCTCGACCGACGCCGCGCGTCGGCGCATGCGAAATCTCGAAGAGCACCTCGATGCCGTGAGTCCGGCGCCCGACGTGCCGCGCACCGCGCCCCTGCTCGCGATTCAGGAAGGCGACCGGGTGCGTGTGGAGGGCTACAGCCGCGAGGCGATCGTGGTTTCCGTGGACGAGGCCGACGCCGTGATCGGCGCCGGCAACGTGCGAGCGCGCGTGCCGCGGGCGCATGTGCAAGAGGTGCTGGCGCCGGAGCCGCGTCCCCGGCCGCGGGCGCGGCGGCGAGGCACGGCGGTCCCAGCCGAGGTCCACGTGCGGGGTGAGCGCGTGGCCGAGGCGCTGGAACAAGTGGATCTGGCCCTGGACGCGGCCCTACTTCAGGGAGCGCCCGCTCTGCGCGTGGTCCACGGCGTGGGCACGGGGGCGTTGCGCCGCGCGATTCGCGGCCACGTAGGTGACCATCCGAGCGTGGTGAACATGGCGGACGCCGACCAGACAGCGGGCGGCGCCGGCGTCACGGTCGTCGCGCTGTCGGGCGGTGGCTAGCGGCAGTCGCTACTGCTGCAAGATCTCGAACTCGACCTTGGGCTCGCGGCGCAGGAGCCAGCGCGCCAGGGCGCGGCGAACGGATTGATGGCGCGCGGCGAATGCCAGGACCGAGGCGGCCACGCCCAGGGCGCCGCCGACCACCAGCCCCATGCCAAGCCCGGTGCCGAATCCTCGTGCCATTCGCCCTACTCCACCTACTGCAAGCGAGCCACGACGGGGGCGTCGCTCCAGAGCTCGTCCAGCCGATAGTAGGCCCGCGCGTCGGGGGCGAAGACGTGAACCACCACGCCCCCGAAGTCGGCCAACAGCCATCCGTCCGTCACTTCGCCCTCGAATTTCGGATGCGACGCCGACGGGGGAACCGGTTCGCGGTCGAGCGCGTCACGGATAGCGCGCATCTGGACGGTGCTGCCGGCGGTGCAGACGACGAAATAGTCCGCAATGATCGTGAGGCCGCGCATATCCAGGAGGGCAACATCCGTGGCGCCCCTTTCCGCCAATACCTCGACCACACGGCGCGCCCGCTCGAGTGGGATCAGCGTGCGCTGTGCTCAGGCATCATGAGGTGCCCTGATTATATCCGACCCTCGGCGGCCGACACCCTCGATTCGTCGGTTGACCTACCGGGATGGATTCCCGCTCCCCGCCTTCGGAGACCTTTGCGTAAAATGGCGACACCCCACGCCCAAGCCTCGGAGGGCCCTCACCCTAACCCTCTCCCTCAGGGAGAGGGGACCGGACCCGCTCCCCGGTCCCTCTTGGTGGGGTTTTGCAAAGGTCTCCCTTCGCGGGGACAGGCTCCGCGGGAATGACGGACTCTCCGTGACTGACTAGCGTCGCCCGTATAGCCCGTGGCGTTGGATGTAGGCGGCCACCGTGTCGGGCACCAGCCCTTCGAGCGAGTCCCGCGCCGCCACGCGCCGCCGCACGTCCGAGGCCGCAATGTCGCTGGCGCCGTCGCGGAGGATGCGAATCCGCGTCACAGACTCGGGATGCTCGCGCGCCAGGTCGGCGGGCAGCGCCGCGGCAAAACCGGGCCGCGCCACGGCCACAACCTCGCAGATGGCGAAGATGGCCGCCGTATCGCGCCATGCCGCCATGGCCTCTAGCGCATCCGTCCCGACGATGAGCACGAAGTCCGCGTTGGGATGGGCCTTGGCGAGCGCGCGCAACGTGTCGATGGTGTAGGAGGGCGCGGGGCGCGACAGCTCCAGGTCCCGAACCTCCAGCCACGGGCGACCCTGGACGGCCAAGCGGCACATGGCCACCCGGTGTGCGGCGGACGCGTGCGGCGCGCCGCGAAACGGCGAGCGGGCGGCGGGAATGAGCCAGACGCCGTCGAGCGCGCAGGCGTCCCTGACCTGCCGTGCCACGGCGAGATGCCCGCAGTGCACGGGATCGAACGTGCCGCCGAGCAGTCCGATGCGCACGAGTCCGCTACCCGAGCCGTTTCCCTAGCTCGGTCACCGCCAGGACGCCGAAGGAGCACCTGACGCCGCACCAGGTTGAGCGGGGCTGGATTCCCGCCTTGGGTGACCCATGCAAAAGCCCCGCCAGCAGGGACCGGGGAGCGGGTCCGGTTCCCTCTCCCTTGAAGAGGGAGAGGGCCAGAGCCTGCCCCGTACTCGATACGGGGGTGAGGACGATCCGGTTCCCTCTCCCCCAGGGAGAGAGTTGGGTGAGGGTCCTCCGGTTCCCTCTCCCCCAGGGAGAGGGCAGGGTGAGGGTCCGGGCCGTGGGATATCGCCCCTTTATGCCAAGGTCTCCCCCGTATCGAGTACGGGGCAGGCTCTTCGCCGGAATGACGGAGGAGCTACGCAATGGTCTCCTTTCGCGTCACGAGTTGGCGCGGTCTGCCGCTCCCCGCGGCGGCGAGCGCGGCGCGCACAAGGGCCGCGCTGCGCAGCGCGCCGGAGAGATCGAGCGCGCCACGAGGCGTCTGGCCGGCACGAACCGTCCGTACCAGGTCGCGCACCGCCACCGCCAGGCCGTCGACCGGCCGCCAATCCACAGTCACCACGCGCGAACGCCCCACCGTCCGGAAGGCATGAGCATCGCCCCGCGCGTCGAACTCGGCATCGTCGAAGCCGGTGAGCGTGGCCGTGGCGAAGTCCTCGGATAGCGTCACCGTTCGCCGACCGTCGGTGAGCTGCACAAAGGTAGAGAGCCCGTCGGAGGGCCCTGCCAAACGGCTGACGGCAACCGCCGCGCAGGCTCCCGCGCCGAATTCCAGCGTGCCCGCGAGCGCCGTCGGCGAAGCGGGGTCATTGGAGGTCCCAGGCGCGGATTCCGCGTAGACACGGTTCGGCGGTCGGCCCATCAGGTGGGTCAGGATATCGAGCGTGTGCAGGGCCGCCACGGCCAACGAGTCGGCGCCCTGCGCGGCGACCTGCGCGTGGACGAATTTGGGCGCCGCAAGCAGCCGCCGCGCGAGCCTCACGACGGGAGAGGTGCGCCAGGGCAGCGCGGCGAGCGCCGGCGTCCGCAGGTCGCGCAGCGCCACCCGCGACTCCGGCGTGGCGCCGAGCGACAGGAGCACGCCGGCATCGACGAGCGTCGGGACGCCGGTGGAAGCGATGGCCGCCGGCGCCGGGGAATCGACCAGGATCAGCGCTTCGGCGTTCGGAGCCGGGACCAGGTCCATGTCCGCAACGGTCGCCGCGGCGACGGCGTAGCGCCGCGCCAATGGGCCTTCTCCCACAACCGCGAGGCGCACGGGGCGATCCATAGCCATTGAATCTGCGCGCCGACCCGCCTGGCGTCAACCGCGCGCTACGATGCGGCGGGCAGCACAGCGAGACTTGCGGAGCGCACATGGCCACCGAATCCCTACGGCTCGAGGGTTGGGCTCTCATCCTGGGAGCGTCCAGCGGATTCGGCGCCACGACGGCGCGCCACCTGGCGCGCTGCGGCATGAACGTGGTGGGCGTGCATCTCGACCGCCGCAACACGCAGCATCTAGCCGACGCGGTGCGCGACGACATCGAGGCCGCTGGCAGCCAGGCCAGGTTCTTCAACGTCAACGCGGCGGACGCCGAGGCGCGCGCGCGGGTGCTCGATGAGGTCGCGCCCGAGCTGTCAGGGCATCAGCCGCCGGTGCGCGTGGTGCTGCACTCGCTCGCCTTCGGCACGCTGCGGCCGTTCATCGGCGAGGCCGGCGAAGCCGGCATGACGTCGCGGCAGCTGGAAATGACGCTGGACGTGATGGCGAACTCGCTGGTCTATTGGACCCAGGACCTGGTGGCGCGGGACTTGCTGGGCGCCGGCTCACGGATCCTGGCGATGACCAGCGCCGGCTCCGACCGCATTTGGCCGGGATACGGCGCGGTCGGCGCCGCCAAGGCGGTGCTCGAAGCGCACGTGCGGCGGCTGGCGGTGGAGCTTGCCCCGCGACAGGTGACGGTAAACGCGCTGCGCGCCGGCGTGACCGACACGCCGGCGCTGCGCAAGATCCCGGGCCACGAAGAGCTGGTGGCCAACGCCCAGCGGCAGAATCCCGGGGGACGGCTCACTCGAACCGAGGACATCGCGCAGGCGATCGCGGCCATGGCGCTGCGCGAAACGAGCTGGATTTCGGGCAACGTCATCGGCGTGGACGGAGGCGAGAACCTCGCGGGATAGCCGCGAGCTTGCGGTCGCCACGCGCCGTCCGCCAAGTGGTTATGCTATGGCCCGAAATCGACGCCGGGCGCCGCCCGGCCGGTTGGGGGGCTTGACCATGTGACGATGCCGCGGGGCCGACGACGACTCCCCCGCGAACCTGTGGGAGCCCCCATGAGCAGCCGCGGCTGGTGCTCCCCCATCGTCGGCGCGGCAATGGCCTGTGACCCGAGCATCGACGCTGGGTCGGAAGCGTCGTTTACTTTCACAGGAGCGTTTGCCCTATGACATTGCTCTGGTCGCGCGGCCAGCCCCGCTGGGTCGCGACCTTCCGTCTTCTCGCCGCCCTTGCCATGGCGCTGGCGGCGTTTCTCATCGTTCGCGGCGTCGTGTTGGCTGCCGGCGACCCCGCCGGGGACGCCACCATCGCGGCCGATCCCGACGCGGGCGTCAACTTCGTCTGGACCCTGACCTCCGGCGCGTTGGTGTTCTTCATGCAGGCCGGATTCGCGCTGCTCGGCGCGGGCCTCATCCGCGCCAAGAACACCGTCAACTACCTGACGAAGAACATCCTGGACTTCGCCGCCGCCGGGCTGTCGTTCTGGGCCTTCGGCTACGCCTTCATGTTCGGCGGCTCGGGTCTGCCGGGCCTGGAAGAAGGCAACGCCTTCATCGGATTTTCCGGGTTCTTCCTGGTTCGCGACGCCTATGACGTGTCGACGACCAGCTTCTGGTTCTTCCAGATGGTGTTCGCGGCCACCACGGCCACGATCGTCGCCGGCGCGGTGGCCGAGCGCACCAAGGTGACGGCCTACCTGGCCTACGGCTTCCTCGTCACGGCGCTGGTCTACCCCATCTACGGTCACTGGATGTGGGGCGGCGGCTGGCTGGGCGGCGAGCAACTCGAATCGTGGGTCGGCGCCGCGGCCGTGGACTTCGCCGGATCGGGCGTGGTGCACACGATCGGCGGCGTGCTGGCGCTGGCCGGCGCGGCCACCGTGGGCGCGCGGTTGGGCAAGTACGGGCCCAACGGCGAAGTGCGCAGCATTCCGGGCCACAACATGGTCTACGTGGTGATCGGCATGTTCGTGCTGTTCTTCGGCTGGTTCGGCTTCAACGGCGGGAGCACGGTGGCTGGTAACGACCTGCGCATCGCGGTCATCATCACCAACACCTTCCTGGCCGGCGCCACCGGCGCGGTCACGGCCGCGTACCTGGGCCTGGTGCGCACGGGCCGCATCAGCGCGGCCAGCACCAGCAACGGCGCTCTGGCCGGGCTGGTGGGCATCACGGCGCCCTGCGCCTTCGTGGCGCCCTGGGCGGCGGTGATCATCGGCGCCGTCGCGGCGGTGCTGATGCTGGTGAGCGTCCACGTGGTCGAGCATCGGCTCAAGATCGACGACCCGGTGGGCGCATCCTCGGTGCACGGCACCGCGGGCGTCTGGGGCCTGCTGGCCGTGGGCATCTTTGCCGACGGCACCTACGGCGGCGTGAGCGGGTTCATTGCGGGCAACGGCTCGCAGTTCGTGGCCCAGTTCATCGCGGCCATCGTGGCCGTCGCCTGGGCGCTGACCACGGGACTGCTGCTGTTCAACGTCCTCAAGCGCACGGTCGGCCTGCGCGCCTCGCGCGAGGAGGAGCTGAGCGGACTGGATCTGCCGGAGCACGGCGAGTCGACGTATACCCACGACGACGAGTCCGAGCCGGAACCGGCGGCGGAGCCGGCGACCTAGCCGCGAATCGTCAGTCGACGGGAAAGGGGCGGGCCCTGCGGGGTCCGCCCCCTTCGCGTCAGGTGACGTGCGCAGAATCCGGCCAGGCCGGATCGCGCCTGGATTCCCACCTCTGGAAACCTCTGCCTGCTCTTCGTCATTCCCGCGAAGGGAGACCTTTGCGTAATCCCACCGTCATTCCCGCGAAGGCGGGAATCCATTCCGGTTGAGCCTAGACTCGCACCGGAGGCTCGGCGTAGAGCTCGCCCCGTACTCGATACGGGGGTGAGGGCGATCCGGTTCCCTCTCCCCC
>JAJDUU010000048.1 GCA_022826485.1 Chloroflexota bacterium
AAAATCCAGGCCGGCCAGCCCTCGTACGGTTCGTTCCTGAACCTGGTCTCGCCCATCGCCGCCGAGGCGCTCGTCGTGGCCGGCTACGAGTGGCTGGCCGTGGACGTGGAGCACGCCCAGTGGGACATCGGCACCACCACCGAGGCCTTCCGCGCCATCGAGTCCCGCGGCGGCATCCCCATGGCCCGCGTGGAGTCGCACGACCCGGTCGTCCTGGCCCGCACGCTGGACGCCGGCGCCATGGGCGTAATCGTTCCGCACGTCAGCACGGTCGCGCAGGCCGAGGCCATCGCCGACGCCTGCCGCTATCCCCCCGTCGGCCACCGCTCCGCCGGCTCCGGCCGCGCCA
Organism: Chloroflexota bacterium; assembly: GCA_022826485.1. GTDB lineage: Bacteria > Chloroflexota > UBA11872 > UBA11872 > UBA11872 > JAJECS01. Next base: position 350 of record JAJDUU010000048.1, read on the forward strand.
CCATCAACATGGCCGACCGTGACCGCATCAACGACGAGCTCCTGGTCTGCCCGCAGATCGAGGACATGGAAGGCGTCAACAACATCGAGGCCATCATGGCCGTGGACGGTATCGACGTGGCCTTCATCGGGCCGAACGACCTGGCCATCTCCATGGGCCTCAACACGTCCGAGGCGTTTGTGGACGCCGACCACGTGGCCGCCATCGACGCGATCCTGGCCGGGGCCCAGGCCAACGGCAAGCCCGCCGGCACGCCGATCTCGGACGTGGCCAAGGCCCGTGAACTGGTCCAGCAGGGCTTCACCCTGATCGACTTCGGCAATGACCTGCGCATGCTCACCACCGCCGCCAGTGACGCCCTGGCCGGCATGAAGGCCTGACGCCGGCGGCCATGAACTACGTCACCAACGACAACGTCGCCGTGATGGGCGCGGCCGGCGCCGTCGGCTCCAACATCGTGCAATCGCTGCTGGCCACCGGCGCCGCCAATCGCATCGCCATGTTCGACCCCTTCGGGCCGGGCCTGGAAGGAGCGGCCGCCGAGATTCACCACTGCGGCTTTCCAGGCGCCGAGGTCACCTGGACCACGGATGCGGCGGAAGCGCTAGCCGGCGCGGCCTACGTGCTCAGTTCCGGGGGCGCGCCGCGTCGCGAAGGCATGACCCGAGAGGACCTGCTGCGCGGCAACGCCGAAATTGCCGCCCAACTGGGTCGCGACATCGCCGCCAACGCGCCGGACGCCAAGCTGGTCGTGATCGTCTTCAACCCGGCGGACGTGACCGGGCTGGTCACCCTGGTGCATTCCGGACTGCCCGCCTCACGCGTCAGCACCCTCGCGGGACTCGACAGCACTCGCTTGCAGACGCGCCTGGCCGAGCATTTTGGTGTCTCCCAGTCACGCGTCACCGGCTGCCGCACCTACGGCGGCCACGGCCAGGAGATGGCGCTCTTCAAGGGCGAAACTTGCATTGATGGCGTCCTCCTGAACGACGTCATCGCGGGCGCCGCCACGGTCAACGGGATTGGACTGGATGCCGACGGCTGGGCCGGCATCCGCCAGGACGTGCTGGACGGCGGCTCGCGCATCATCAAGCTGCGCGGACGCTCATCCTTCCAGTCGCCCGGCCATCAGACGGCCATGATGGTGCACGCCGCCGCCGGCGGGTCGACCTTCGAGTGGCCCTGCGGCGCCTACCTGACCGGCGAGCCCTATGCGCACGTGATGATGGCCATGCCCGCGGAGCTCGGGCCGGACGGCGTTAGCTGGTCCATGCCGCAGGGCGACGATGCCGAATTGGCCGAACTCGACGCCGCCTACGCCCACCTGCAGGCGCTGCGCGACGAGACTATCGAGATGGGCATCATCCCGCCCGTTGCCGAATGGGCCTCCGTCAACCCCAACCTGGCCTGACCTCGGCTAGCTGAGGATCCGCAGCACCTCTTCGGGCATCAGCCGCCCGACGTTGGCGGCGCTGTACACGGCGTGCTCCACGCGGCGGTCCGCGTCCAGCACGAACGCGCTGGCCTGGTGCGACTGCCGGTCTTCGTTGCGGTAGGCGCCCAGTGCGTCCACCGAGTCCGGGTAAGCGAGGTCGCCCACCAGCGGCACGTCCACCTGCAAACGCTCGCGCGTCGCCGCGGCGTCCGCGGCCGAATCGACCGACAGGCCCACCACTTGCACGCCCAGCGCGGTAAAGGCGTCCAGCACGTAGCTATAGGCGACTAACTGCCGCCGGCAATGCGATCACCAGTGGCCGCGATAGAACAGCAATACCGACGGGCCGGCGTCCAGGTCGTTCGGTATGCGGGCCGGTCGGCCGTCGTCCCAGCGTCCCGTCAGTTCGGGAAATCGGTCGCCCACGTTCAGTCGCGTCATGCCGGTCATCCTCTCCAGCGCGGCACCCGCAGCGTGGCGGTTCACGAATCGCCGGTCAACTCCCGCCCGCCTAAGCCACTCCTCTTCCCGTCGCCGCTCCGGTCTGCCAGAATCGGGCAACCCGTCAAGCCTCTGCGAGTGAACCCCATGACAACTGACCACCCCGCCATCACCGCCTACCTCAAGCCCGTCTGCGGCTGGAGCGCCGGCGTTCGCGCCGTGTTCGACAAGTACAGCCTCGACTATGAGGACAAGGACATCATCAACGACGCGACCAACTATTACGAGATGGTCGCCAGGAGCGGTCAGCCGCTCTCACCGTGCGTGGTCGTGGACGGCCGGATGCTGGCGGACGTCAGCGGCGAGGAAGTCGAAGCCTGGCTGGCCTCCAAGGGCTACATCCAGCAAAACAACCTCCCCACCCCCGTCCCCATCGACCAGGCCTGCGCCGACGAGGTCCACGCGGCGAGCGTCGTCTTCGAGGACTAGGCACTAGCTCGCCGGATGGGGCCGTCTTAGTTGCCAGGGCTCTGCCTTGACCACGCAGGCGCCAGCCGAGCCGAAGATCTACCACATCCTCCATGTCGACCGACTCCCGTCGATACTGGCCGACGGTGGGCTCTGGTCCGACGTTGAGGCCCGACAGCGTGGTTCTCCTGGCACTACGATTGGGATGCGCAGCGTCAAGCGACGTCGGCTCCAGAGGGAGCTAGTCAGCCGTCCGAGCCTTTACGTCGGAAACTGCGTGCCGTTTTATTTCTGTCCGCGCTCGGTCATGCTCTATGTGATTTATAGGGGAAACCATCCCGAGCTGGATTACCGTAATGGACAGTCATTAATCGTACATCTAGAGGCAGACCTGCGGCGAACCGTTGCTTGGGCCGACGAGCGTGAGCGGCGATGGGCATTCACTACGGGAAATGCTGCCGCATACTTGACAGAGGATTACTCGGATCTTCGATATCTCGGTAATATCGATTGGTCTGCGGTTCAGGCGACGAGTTGGGCCGGGGTTCAGGACGGCAAGCAAGCGGAGTTTCTAATGGAGTACTCGTTTCCGTGGCGCTTGGTAGAGCGTATTGGCGTGCGGTCGCGCCGAGCGTATAATACGACTCTGCGCGCAGTTCGGTCCGTCAGCCACCAGCCACCGGTCGAGATCAGACCCGAGTGGTACTACTGACAGACGGGGACGAGGGGCTCGATGATTGAGCGTACGACAGGCGACATACTCGCCGAGAACGCTGAGGCCCTGGTGAATAGCGTCAATTGTGTTGGCGTCATGGGTCGTGGTATCGCGCTGCAATTCAAGCGCGCATTCCCTGAGAATTTCAAGGCGTATGCTGAGGCTTGCAAGCACGGGGAAGTTCGCCCCGGGCGCATGTTCGTCTTCGAGACTGGCCAGCTGAGCAATCCACGTTACATCATCAACTTCCCAACTAAGCGCCATTGGCGCGGCAGGAGCCGCATTGAGGACATCGACGCTGGCCTCGAGTCACTGGCTCATGTGATTCGGGAGCGCGATGTGAAGTCTGTTGCCGTGCCGCCGCTTGGCAGTGGTCTGGGTGGTCTCGAGTGGCGCCGTGTCCGGCCACGCATCGAAGCGGCACTGCGCGAAATGCAAGATGTGAGGATTGTGCTCTTCGAGCCCGGTGGAGAACCTGGGAGCAAGCGGGCTAGTTCATCGAGAGATGTTCCAAAGATGACTCCTGGCCGGGCAGTCCTGATCGGACTTATGGATCAGTATCTCCGTGGTCTTGTGGAACCCTTCGTAACTCTACTTGAGATTCACAAGTTAATGTACTTCATGCAGGAGTCCGGACAGCTCTTGAGACTAAGGTTTCAGCAGGGAACATATGGTCCCTATGCGGAAAACCTACGGCATGTGCTACGCGAGATCGACGGACATTTCATCTCTGGCTATGGGGACGGTGGAGACACGCCCGAGCGGTGTCTTGACCTGGTGCCAGGCGCTGTCGCGGATGCTCTTCTATTCCTGACCGATCATCCGGCTACGCAGGCGCGCTTCGGCAAGGTGGTCAGACTTGTCGAAGGCTTCGAAACTCCATTGGGCCTGGAATTGTTGGCCACGGTGCACTGGGTGGCCGCCAATCATCCAGACAGCAACGAGCGAGAGGTCGTTCAGCGAACTTACGCTTGGAACGAGCGCAAGCGGCAGTTCTCTGAACGTCAGATTAGGCTGGCGCTTGGAGTCCTGCGAGAGCAGGGCTGGCTAGCCCGTGGTTCTCCAGCCGCCTGATCTAACTGCGCAGTTCGGCCCCCAACCGGTGCTGCAAGGCCCGCACTACCCGGTTATGCGCCCGGTCGGCCTGCTTGTCGGTCAGCGTCCGGTCCGGTGAGGCGTAGCTGAGGGCATAGGCCAGGCTGCGTTTGCCGGGGGGGATTTGTTCGCCGCGGTACTGGTCGAAGAGGCGGGCCGACTGCAGCAGCGGGCGGCCGGCGCGCAGAATGGCGTCGTAGACATCGGCCTGCATCACCTCGGCGTCAACCACGATCGCCAGGTCGCGCAGGGCTGATGGGTACTCCGACCAGGCGCTGAAACTGGGAGGGCCAGCGGAGGCTTCGCGAACCGCCGGCATGTCCACCAGCAATGCCCAGGACCGTTCGTCCAGGTCAAAGGCCGCGGCGACCTCGGCGTCCACCTCGCCATAGGCGGCCAGGAGGCGGCCCCGGTAGGTAACGGCGGCTGCAGCGCCGACGGCAAAGGTCGGGTGCTGAAGGTCGTCGTGGCTCGCCTCGTCGGCTGGCATGCCTGAACGCGCAAGCAACTCGTCCACCACGCCGCGCACGAACGGCAGTTCAACGGTGCCGGTTTCGTTCCACCGGTCCGCGCTGACTCGCTCGCCGATCACGGCGGTCAGGAAGTTCGGTTCCTCCGGCAGGTCGCCGTCGCGCGCCAGGAATGAGGGCTGGTAGTCGAAGAGCAGCAGGTCGCGGTCGGCGTGCCGGCGGTTTGCACGGAGGGTTTCCAGCAAGGTGCCGAGGCCCGTCAGTCGCAGGGCGTTTTCTTCCATCGAGAGCGGGTTGCGCAGGCGCAGAGGCTCGCGGTCCAGCGGCAGCAGCCGGTCGGTCAGGGAGCGTCCGGCAGCGTTCATCGACGACTCCCGCACCGCCGCCCACGTGTCCGCGTCTCCCAGCGGCGCGTCCGGTGGCGCGTCCAACAGGTCCGGCGGCAGCAGCCGTGCCATGCGCGCTTCGCTGGTCAGCGCGTAAGTCACACACTCGGCGAATCCCAGGCCCGCCATCACGTCGCGCGCTTCGTCGTCGCGTTCGTCGATCTCTCCCGGTGCCAGGTCCATCACCTGGCCGGTGGGCAGCGTGTCGGGGATGCGCTCGTAGCCGACCAGGCGGGCTACTTCTTCAACGACATCCGCCGGCGCGGTTACGTCTCGTCGCCAGAACGGGGGCGTGACGGTCAGATCGTCGCCGTCCTCCTGCAGGCCAAAC
>JAJDUU010000022.1 GCA_022826485.1 Chloroflexota bacterium
CACCGACGGTTGCTGGACCGTGCACTTCATGACCGACCAACTGGCCACCATCGACCTCCGGAACCCCGCCTAAATGTGTAAACCATGTCTCCGAACGTCTGTAAACCCTGTGTCCGGTCTGGACACCCTGGGGGAGAGGGAACCGGATCGCCCTTACCCCCGTATCGAGTACGGGGCAGGCTCTAGCCTTCCCTCTTGCAGGAGACTTTGGCATAGAGGGGCGATATCCCACGCCCCGGACCCTCACCCTGCCCTCTCCCTGAGGGAGAGGGAACCGGAGGCCCCTCACCCAACCCTCTCCCTGGGGGAGAGGGAACCGGATCGTCCCTCACCCAACCCTCTCCCTGAGGGAGATGGAACCGGATCGCCCTTACCCCCGTATCGAGTACGGTGCAGGCTCTAACCTTCGCTCTTGCAGGGGACTTTGGCATCAAGGCGCGGTATCCCACGCCCCGGACCCTCACCCTGCCCTCTCCCGGGGGAAGAGGGAATCGGACCCGATCCCGGGTCCCTGCTGGAGGGGTTTTGCAAGGGTCTCCTTGCAGGGGGAAGGAATCCGAATAGGAGATTCCTAGAGCGTGCGGCGCTTGCGTAGGACGGTGGGCGGCTTGGGTGGAGTAGCGACGGCGCCTTCCAGTCGGACGTGCGGCAGCCAGCGCAGTGGGCGTGGCAGCCACCAGTTGCGCGACCCGAGCAGCTTCATCGACGCCGGCACCAGGATGGAGCGGATGAGCGTGGCGTCGATGGCGACGGCGACCGCCAGCCCGAAGCCGATCTGCTGGAAGACGACCAGATCGCCCGAGGCGAATCCGCCGAATACCGCGACCATGATCAGGGCGGCGCCGGTGATGAGCGCGCCGGTCCGACGCAGCCCGAACGCCACCGACTCGGCGTTGTCGCCGGTCCGATCGAAGCGCTCGCGAATGCGGCTGAGCAGGAACACGTGATAGTCCATGGAGAGTCCGAACAGCACGGCAAAGAGCAGAATCGGCACCCAGGCCTCGATGGCCATGACCTTCTGAAAGCCCAGCAGATCGGCGGCGAAGCCCATTTGGGAGACCAGCACCACCAGACCGTAGGCGGCGCCCACCGCCAGCAGGTTCATGAGGATCGCCTTGGCCGGCACGATCAGCGAGCGGAAGACCACCAGCAGCAGGACGAAGCTGATGCTCAGGACGATGCCGAAGACTACCGGGGTGTACTGGGCGGCCACGTCGAAGTAGGCCACGTTCTGGGCCGCGACGCCGGTGACGTAGGCCCTGGCCTCGGCGTCCGCGAGCGCCCGCGGAATCACCTCGTCGCGCAGGCGGCGGACGGCGTCGGCGCCCGCGCCGCTGGTTGGGTCCGCGACCAGCGGCGCCGTGATGAGCGCGGCTGAACCGTCGCGGCTGATCTCGAGACGCGAGGGACCGAACTCCGGGTCGTTGGCGAGCGCGGTCAGCACGCGAGCGAGCGCCGCCTGCACTGCGGCAGTCGCGGTGTCGCCTTCGATGACGATCTGCGCCGGCGAGACCAGGCCGCCCAGGAACTCTTCCTGCAGCACGGCGAGGCCGTCGTGCGTCCGCGTTCCCGGCGGCAGGGTCGAGAGGCTGGACGATCCCGTGTTGATCTCGATATTGGGCACCGCGGCGGCGACCAGCAGCCCACCAACGATGACGAGGCTGACGATCGGCCGGCGCATGACGGCGTAGGCCAGGCGGTCCCACAGCGGCCGCCCGCGCCGACGTTTCGCCGCGGCGGCCAGGCGCCCCAGCAGCGGAATGCTCAGCGCGTCGACGCGGTCGCCCATCAGGCGCAGCACGGCCGGGAGCAGCGTGAGCGCGGCGAACACCGCCGCCGCGACTACCAGGATCGCGCCGGCCGCCAGGCCCTGAAACACGTTCACCGGAATGATGAGCAGCCCGAGCAGGGCCACGATGACGACCAGGCCGCTGATGAGCACCGCGCGGCTGGCCGTGGACCCCACGGTCCTGATGGCTGCGACGGTGTCCCGGCCCGCGCGGCGCTCCTCGCGGTAGCGGGAGACGACGAATAGCGAATAGTCGATGCCGACGGCCAGCCCCATCATCGTGACCATGTTGACCACGAAGAACGAGAGATCGAACACCTGACCGATGAGCGCGGTGGCGCCCAGGGCAATCACGATCGCCACGCCGGCCAGAACGATCGGGAGCAGCGCCGCGGCCAGCGCGCCAAAGACCAGGACCAGGATCAGGAAGGCGATCGGCAGGGCCACCAGCTCGCCCTTCTGTAGGTCGCGCTCGGCGATCTCGCGGAAGTCCTGGCCGCCGGTGGCGCGACCGGTCACGTAGGTGGTGAAGCCGTCGGTCTCCGCCGCGTCGACCACCGCATGGACCTGGTGGACGTTGACGATGGCGTCCTCGAGCCCGCCGCTCATGAGCACCGGCAGCAGCAGCGATTGTCGGTCTCGCGATACCAGGGACGGATCGCCCGTCTGGTAGTAGCTGAGCACGCCCTGGACCGTCGCGGGGCCGAGCGCGGTGAGGTCGGCGTGCAGCCGCTCGACCGTGGCGCGAAACGACGGCTCGTCCACCGTGCTCGACTCGGCCCGCACGATCACAAGCTCGGTGACGCCGGCCGGACGGTCGAAGCGCTCGGCGATGATCCGATCGCCAAGCGCGTAGTCGGGGTTGTTTGAGATCCGTTGGTCGGTGGTGAGCGAGCCGCCAAGCTGGGTCACCACCAGCGCGCTCGCGGCCACGAGCATGGCTGCCCAGATGCCGACGGTGCGCCACGGATGCTGGGCGCAATGGGCGGCGAGACCGCCGAGCGAAAGCTCGGGAACCGGCAGGCTGTTGACGGCGCGAAGGCACCGCACGAAATGCCTCATGAATCCGCCGCCGGTGCGCTCGATCAGGCTTGGCGCCAACTAGGTCCTGTCTATGCCAGAGCCGCGCATGGCAGGTGTGAGACGAGAGGCCGCGTCGCTGGATGCGGGCATCGCGCTGCTCGAATCGCTCAGGGCGGCGCTAGCCGCCGCAGGCTAGGTGCCGCAAGTGTCTGCCGCGCGCGGGACGAGCCTGTGTGAGTTCCGTGACGCGGTGGCGAAGCGCGCCGGCGCTTGTGTAAGCAGGCTTACATTACGGGTGCGACGGGGTGATGGCGCTGGAGGTCGTGACTACCCCGTGGCTGGGTCTCAACCAGATGGACGTGTTGGCCGAGACGCTTCTGCTCGGGGACCAGATGCGGGGGTTGTTGGCGTAGGCCGGAGGGGGCTTCTACAGACCAGCGGCCGGTAGCTCGGGGCTCTAGATTCCTCGCTGGCGCTCGGAATGACAGGTGGGGGCGGCTCGGGATGACAATCGGGGTATCCGTGCCTTGGAGGCGTGCCGCTGCTTCGTAAATCCCAGGCTGCACGCAGCCTGGGCCACCGGGCGCGGGCGCACTTCGTCACCCCGGCGAAGAGCCTGCCCCGTACTCGATACGGGGCCGGGGTCCAGGTTTGCTCCGCTCGCCCGCGACCCGACCTGGATTCCGGCTCCCCGCCTTCGCGGGGACAGGCTCCGCCGGAATGACGGAAGGGGCGCGGCCGTGAGGAGTTGGCAGGCGTTGTGCCCCATCGCCGGCTCCTTAGATTCCTCGCTGGCGCTCGGAATGACAGGATGGGGCGGCTCGGGATGACAGGTTGGGGCGGCTCGGGCTGGCAATCGGACGATCCGTGGGGAGGGGGTATGCTTGAACCTGGCCAGGAGGGTCACGGTTAACTGACCCGTGGGATTCGTCCCCCTGGTCACGTTCTTTTGTGGGCGAATTCGCCGATGCGCCGCGCCCGGCGGAGCGATTGGCGCCTAGACCGGCTTGCCGCCGTGGACCATGAGCACCTGGCCGGTGGCGAGGCGGTTGTGGACCACGAAGCCCATGATCGCGTCGGCCACGTCCTCGGGCTCGCAGATGCGCTGGAGGTAGGTCCCGGTGCGCGCGCGCTCGCGGTTGGTGTCGGCGTAGGTCGGGTCGGGGTGGTCGAAGTGCCACTCGGTGTTGATGAACCCGGGCGCGACGCAGTTGACCCGCACCTCGGGAGCCAGCGCCCGCGCGAGGGTGCGGGTGAGGCTGTGCACCGCCGCCTTGGAGGCGCAGTAGGGGATCGAGCTGCCGGCGTCGCTGAAGCCGGCGACCGATCCCACGTTCACCACCACGCCGGCGCCGCCGGCGCGCAGGTGCGGCGCGGCGGCGCGGGTGACGTTGAACAGCCCCTGGACGTTGGTGGCGAAGATCACGTCCCAGGCGTCGTCCTCCACGCTGTCCAGGTTCAGGATGTCGCTGAAGCGGGTGACCGCCGCGTTGTTGATCAGGATGTCGAGTCCGCCCAGGGCGTCGACCGCATCGGCGACCAGCGTGCGCGCCGCCTCTGGCGAGCTCACGTCCGCCGCTACGGGAACGGCGGTGACGCCATGGGCCCGGGCCCTGTCCGCGACCGCGTCGGCACGGTCCTTCGACCGCACATAGTTGACGGCGACCGAGGCGCCGCGCTCGGCCAACATCTCGACCGTGGCGGCGCCGACGCCGCGGCTGCCTCCGGTCACCAGGGCGCGTTTGCCGCTGAGCGTCATTTCGGGAACTCCTTCGATCCGCCTCGACTCAGCGGCATGGTACGCGCCCGCCGTTGGCGGCAGGCCCGCCGCCGGGTGAGAATCGGGGGCCGCTCGAACCGCCGCGCGGCTCACCGACGGGTTCCAGCGTGCCGAATCGCCTAGCGGCCGAGTCCAGCCCCTATCTCTTGCAGCATCAGCACAACCCGGTGGACTGGTATCCCTGGGGCGAAGAGGCGCTGGCCAGGGCGCGCGACGAAAACCGGCCGATTTTCCTGAGCATCGGCTACGCGGCCTGCCACTGGTGCCACGTGATGGAGCACGAGTCGTTCGAAGACGAGGACACCGCGGCCTATCTGAACGAAAACTTCGTGTCGATCAAGGTGGACCGCGAGGAGCGGCCCGACCTGGATCAGATCTACATGAGCGCGGTGACGGCGATCACGGGTCACGGGGGCTGGCCGATGACCGTGTTTCTGATGCCCGACGGGCGGCCGTTTCACGGCGGCACCTACTTCCCGCCGGAGCCGCGCTACGGCATGCCGTCGTTCCTGCAGTTGCTGCGGCAGGTGTGGGAAGCCTGGGTGATTCGGCGCGACGACCTGGACAACGGCGCCCAACAGCTCGTCGAGGCGCTGCAGCGGGTGCAGGTGGGCGCGTCGGCGAGCGCGCTGACGGAGCAGACGCTCAGTCAGGCCGGTCGCGTGCTGGCAACGACGCACGACCGGCAGCACGGCGGCTGGGGCGCGGCGCCGAAGTTCCCGCAGCCCATGGCGCTGGAGTTCCTGCTGCGACGGCACGAGGCGACGGGCGAAGGTCTGTTGCTGGAGGTCGTCGAGCGGTCCCTGACCAAGATGGCGCGCGGCGGCATCTACGACCAGCTCGGCGGCGGATTCCATCGCTACAGCGTGGACGCCGAGTGGCTGGCGCCGCACTTCGAGAAAATGCTGTACGACAATGCCCAGCTCGCGCGGGTGTACCTGCACGCCTGGCAGATCACGGGCAATCCTGAATACCGAGCGGTCGTCGAAGCGACGCTGGACTACGTGGCGCGCGAGATGACGCACCCGGCCGGCGGGTTTTTCAGCACGCAGGACGCCGACTCGGAGGGCGAGGAGGGCAAGTTCTTCGTCTGGTCGATCGACGAGGTGGACGAGCTGTTGGGGGACGACGCGCCTCTCTTCCGCGATGCCTACGACGGGTCGCGGAGCGGCAACTGGGAAGGGAAGACCATTCTGCGGCGGGTGCGCGACGCGGACGTGCTGGCGTCGATGCACGGCGTGGCGGCGGAGGAGGTCGACGCGCGGCTGACGGCGGGGCGGGCGGCGTTGTTCGAGCGTCGGGAGGGCCGCATCCGACCCGGGCTGGACGACAAGGTGCTGACGGCATGGAACGGCATGATGCTGGCGACCGTGGCGGACGCGGCGCGGGTGCTCGACCGCGACGACTACCGCGAGATGGCGGTTCGGGCCGGCGAGTTTGCGCTACGCGAGCTGCGGCGCCCCAACGGACGCCTGTGGCGCACCTGGCGTGACGGGCAGGCCAAGCTCAACGGCTATCTGGAGGACTACGCGTGCCTCGCCGCCGGTTTGGTCGAGCTCTACCAGACGACGTTCGACCCTCGATGGTTCGAGGCGGCGCGCGAGCTGTCGGACGCCATGCTGACGCACTTCGTCGATCCCGCCGGGGGCTTCTTCGACACCAGCGAGGACCACGAGACGCTGATCACGCGACCGAAGGACGTGCAGGACAACGCCACGCCGTCCGGCAACGCGATGGCGGCCACGGTGCTGGCGCAGCTCGCCGCGCTGACGGGCGAGGCTCGATACGCCGACGCGGTGGCGCAGGCGCTGCCGCTGGTCGGCCGCTTTGCCGGCGAGCACGCCACCGGATTCGGGCAGTGGCTCTGCGCCGCGGACTTCGCGCTCTCGGGCGCCCTGGAGGTCGCCATCGTGGGCGACCCGCACGATCCCGGGACGCGCGAGCTCATCGACACCGCGTTCGCCGTCTACCGCCCGCGCCAGGTGGTCGCGGCGGCGGCGCCCTCGGCGTCGCCCGTGGTGCCGCTGCTGGCCGGACGACCGGCGCTCGAAGGGTCGGCGACCGCCTATGTCTGCCGCAATTTCACCTGCGACCTGCCGGTCACGGACGCCGCCGGCCTCGCGGCGCAACTGTCCGGATAGCGCCGGGCCGGTAGGATGGGGCAAATGCGCGCTCGGGAGCTGCGATGGACGTACTGCGAATAACGCCGCGGGGCTTCTGCCACGGCGTCGTGGACGCCATCCGCCTGGCGCAGGAGGCCGGTCAAACGCACGAGGGCCCCGTGTACATGCTGGGCTACCTGGTGCACAACGCCCACGTGGTGCAGGAGCTGGCGCAGTACAACGTGAAGCTGATCGACTTCGATGATCGGCTGGCGGGTCTCGACCAGATCGAGGGCGGCACGGTCATCCTCACGGCGCACGGCGTGTCGCCGGCGGTGAAGAGCCGGGCCATGGATCGCGGGCTGACCGTGATCGACGCCACCTGCTCCGACGTCTACGTGACCCACGACTTGATCATCGACCTGGTGGATAAGGGCTACGAGATCGTCTACGTGGGCAAGCCGGGCCATCCCGAGCCGGAAGGCGCCATCGGCGAAGCGCCCGATCACGTGCACCTGGTCTCGTCGACGGACGACGTCGCCAACCTCGACCTCGGTTCGGAGCACATTGCCGTGACGACGCAGACGACGCTGAGCGTGTGGGACACCGAGGACATCATCTCCAGCATTCTGGACAAATACCCGGACGCCGAGGTGCACAACGACATCTGCCTGGCCACTCAGGACCGCCAGGAGGCCGCGGTGGCGGCCGCCGATGAATGCGACCTGGTGCTGGTGGTGGGAAGCGAGCGCAGCTCCAACTCGAGGCGCCTCGTCGAGGTGGTGCGCGACATCAAGGGCAAGCCCGCGTACCTCGTGGACACGGTCGAGGAGATCGACCTGGAGTGGTTCGTGGATACCCAACGCGTGGGAATCACGGCCGGCGCGTCGACGCCCGCGCGCGTGACTCGCGAGGTGATCGAGTTCGTGGAGGCCTACGAGCCGGCGATTTCAGCCCCCAATGGGGGCGGCGGCCAGGACTAGAGCCGCTCTTTTGGTCCCTTCCCCCTGGAAGGAGACCTTTGAATAACGAGGCAAGGGCGACGCATGCGTCGCCCCTACGCGTGGGCTCACAGGTTCAGCGTCCGGTGGATTCCCGCCTTCGGAGACCTTTGCATAAAGGGGCGATATCCCACGCCCCGGACCCTCATCCTGCCCTCTCCCTGTGTCCAGACCGGACACAGGGTTTACAGACGTTCGGAGACATGGTTTACACATTTAGGCGGGGTTCCGGAGGTCGATGGTGGCCAGTTGGTCGGTCATGAAGTGCACGGTCCAGCAACCGTCGGTGGCGGTTGGGCGCACC
>JAJDUU010000028.1 GCA_022826485.1 Chloroflexota bacterium
GGGGCAGCAGCAGGGTCTGGTTGGGCTCGTAGGGACGGAAGGTCGTCGGCATGGGCCACGTGCTCAGTCAACGGCTTGACCGATGTTCCCATGTTTCTACGGCGCAGACTCCTAGGGAACCGCTGAACAAATAGGAGACCCTTGCCGACATACGCCCCCATCCGTTCGGCAACTCCTTCGACAAGCTCAGGACGAACGGATGGGGACGCGGCCTACCGATTTAATTAGAGCATTTCTAGACCGAGACTCGCACCGGCTGGACCGCGAGGAAGAGGTCCCGCGAACGCGGCGGATGCCGCGACGCCGGTGGTTGGCATCGCTCCCGCAGGCGGCGATGGCAGGGGGTTACGCGACCTGCCCGGAGCGACAACGCGACCACCGCAGGCGGGACCTCTCCACACGGCGCGGCGAGGATACCATACAAAACACGAACAGGCTGGCGAGGCCGCATTGACTGCACGGGCCGTGCTCAATCGAGTGCGGCTCGGACGGCGGTGATTGTCGAGTGACGAAGGGGCACTGCCTACCCACCATCGAGGACGAGCTGGTCTGCCGTATCCGCGCCAAGCATCGTTCCCTCTCCCTCTGACGCCTCCACACTCCCTCCGTCATTCCGGCGCTCCCCGCCCGTCATTCCCGCACCCCCGCCCGTCATTCCCGCACCCCCGTCCGTCATTCCCGCGAAGGCGGGAATCCACCGGTCCGTAGACTCAGCGCGTGAAAACCCCGTGCGTCTACATCCTCGCCAGCAAGCCCTTCGGGACCCTGTATATCGGCGTAACCTCAAACCTTATCCAGCGCGTTTGGCACCACAGAAATGGATCAGTGGAGGGCTTCACCAAGCGCTACGGCGTGCGACGCTTGGTGTGGTACGAGGCGCATGAATCCATGGAGAGCGCCATTGGCCGGGAGAAGGCGATCAAGAAGTGGAATCGTGCGTGGAAGATTCGCTTGATCGAGGAAGGCAACCCGACGTGGATGGATCTGTACAGCGAAATCGTGTGAAGTGGATTCCCGCCTTCGCGGGAATGACGGAGGGGTTACGCAATGGTCTCCCCCGTATCGCGTACGGGGCAGGCTCTTCGCGGAAATGACGAGTGCTAGACACGTTGGCGCAGGCCGAATGTCGGTGGTGGTCCGCCGTTGACGAAGGCGCTTGTCAGAATGCTTGGTTGGGTCGGTTAGCCGCCGCCTACGCCCCCTCCCACGGCTCCTGTAAGAAATCTCGGTCGACGACCCCAAAGTCCTCGGTGAAGTCCGACTCGACGTAGAACGCTCCCGTGAACTCGCGCGGCTCGAGCGCCGTCACGTCGAACACGGGTGAGGGGCGGAACTCCACGACTCCATCGCCCGCGCGGCTTACGTGGACCACCGTGTCCGTTCCCGGGCGACCGCCGGACACGAGTTGCAGCACGTCCAGCCCCTGGCCGTCGGCGCGGGGAATGACCTTGAGGCGCCACATCGGCGTCAGGTCCGGCAGATCTGCGGGGTCGCACGGCCGGTGCGCCGTCGAGCGCACGGCGGCGATATCCACCCCGCCGACAGAGGCGGTGGTGGCCATCACGCGTTCCGCCTGCTCCACGCGCATGTCGGCCCAGACTTTCGGCGTGCCCCAGATTTCGCGGCCCGCCGGGATGCTGCCGCGCGAGTTCACGTACTGCACCACGACGTAGTAGCCCGCGCGACCCTCGAACCGGCAGCCCGCCGCGACGACGACGGCCTGAAACGCGCCGTAGTGGCTCGACCACGGGGCGTCCACGCCGATGGCGGCGCAGTCGCCGTCAGGCGCCGGCGTCAGGCACTCGGGCAGCAGATCGGCCACGCGGCTCGGGTCCGCGCGGAACAGCACCGTCTGCGCGCGCATCCCGCGATAGCGCGCGGGAGGGCGCGGAAAGTAGGACGAGGACACCGGCATCCCGTCGATCCGGTTCAGGGGAATGGGCATGCACCGTCTCCCGTCGAACGCGCCGCGTCGCATTGTGGCCAGTGCCCGATCCACGGGCAACCATCGCTCGCCCGTGCGAATCTGTACCATCGGTGGGCCGGACGGCAGCTTCGTCCGGTTGTGGCGCACAGCCGTAACGGCCAATCAGGCGCCCGCCACCGAACTCAGGAGGCCGCTTCGTGTCGCATGCAGGTGACGACCCTCGATCGGGCTCGCTGGCCGCGCTAGGGATCAAGAATCACGGGCAGGTCTACTGGGATCTCCCCACGAGCCAGCTCTACGAGCACGCCGTGCGCGCGGGCGAAGGCGAAGTCGCGCATCTCGGTCCGTTGGTCGTGCGCACCGTTCCGCACACCGGCCGGTCGCCGAACGACAAGTTGGTGGTGCGCGACGCCGAGCGCGCGGACGCCGTGTGGTGGGGCAATCACAACAAGCCGCTCGAGCCCGAGCGCTTCGACGGGCTCTTCGCGCGCCTCCGCGCCTACATGCAGGGACGGAATCTCTACGTCCAGAACTGCTTCGCCGGCGCCGATCCCCGCTACCGGCTCTCGGTGCGAGTGATCAACGAGCTGGCCTGGCACAACCTGTTTGCCCGCAACCTGTTCATCGTGCCGACGGCCGAGGAGCTCGCCGACCACGAGCCCGAGTTCACCGTCATCGACATGCCCGGCTTTCAGGCCGACCCCGACGAGGATGGCACCAACTCCGGCACGTTCATCGTGGTCAACTTCGCCGCGCGGGTCATCATCATCGGCGGCACCGCCTACGGCGGGGAGATGAAGAAATCCATCTTCACCATCCTCAACTACCTGCTGCCGCAGCGCGGCGTGCTGTCGATGCACTGCTCGGCCAACGTCGGCGCCGAGGGCGACGTCGCGCTGTTCTTCGGACTCTCCGGCACGGGCAAGACCACGCTTTCGACCGATTCCGGCCGACCGCTGATCGGCGACGACGAGCACGGCTGGAGCGACACGGGGATCTTCAACTTTGAGGGCGGCTGCTACGCCAAGACCATTCGCCTGTCCGCCGAGAACGAGCCGGAGATCTACCAGACCACGCGGCGCTTCGGCACGGTGTTGGAGAACCTGCCACTCGACGCCGAGTCGCGCCGGCTCGACCTCGACTCGGACGAGATCACCGAGAACACCCGCGGGGCGTATCCCATCTCGCATCTGCAAAACGTGGTGCCGGGCGGCATGGCGGGACATCCCCGCAACATCGTGCTGCTGGCGGCCGACGCCTTCGGCGTGCTGCCGCCGATCTCACGGTTGACCACCGAGCAGGCCATGTATCACTTCCTGCTGGGCTACACCGCGCGCGTGGCCGGCACCGAGCGCGGGGTCACCGACCCGCAGGCCACATTCAGCGCCTGCTTTGGCGCGCCGTTCTTGCCGCTGCCGCCGCCGACTTATGCATCCATGCTGGGCCAGCGGTTGGAGCAGCACAAGCCGCAGGTGTGGCTGGTCAACACCGGCTGGCTGGGCGGTCCCGCCGGCGAGAGCGACCGCGTGCAGCTGCCGCACACCCGGGCCATGATCACCGCCGCGCTCAGCGGTGCCCTGGACGGCGTGCCGGACGCGGTCGAGCCGGTCTTTGGGCTGCGCGTGCCCACGACGTGCCCCGACGTCCCCGGCGATCTGCTCGACTCACGCGGCCAGTGGAGCGATCCCGCGCGCTACGACGCGCAGGCCGTGCAGTTGGCGCGCCGCATGCGCGAGGCGTTCCAGCCGTTCGCGGCGACGGTGTCGGCAGAGGTGTTGGCGGCGGAGCCTCCGGCCGGCGCCTGAGTCTCGGCTCCCTGCGACATTGGGAGCATCCAGGCCGAGGCCATCCCAGCGGCAGCACGTTTGGCATGAACGTGGTGGCGAAGGAGAGGCCGGTAGCGCAGGCATCTCCGCATAGACCGGGCGCGCCGGAGTGTGCGCCAGCGGGATCGTTGCGACTCTAGCGGGCGGCCGCCCAATCCCCTGGCCACACCCCGGGACTATAACCTTCCGCGGCGGCGCGTCCCTCGCACTGATCCGGTGACGCTCACGATCAGGCCCACGGCGGCGCGAGCAGCGACAGGCCGTCGGCCTAGGAAACCGCGCCCAGGACTGGTGAGCCGACCCCGCGCGCTACGACGCGCAGGCCGTGCAGTTGGCGCGGCTCATGCGCGAGGCCTTCCAGCCGTTCGCGGCGACGGTGTCGGCTGAGGTGTTGGCGGCGGAGCCTCCGGCCGGCGCCTAAGGCAGGACGCCGCCGAACGCCGCGCCGAACGCGCCCACGAGCACGGCGCCGACGAACAGGATGACGATGAGGATGACAAGGGCAATGACCGAGACGACCATCGTCGCGACGGCCTGACCGTCGCTGAGGCGCATCGACTCGCGGATCGCGAAGAAGCTGGTCGCCAGCACCCAGAGCAACACGGCCAGCTGCACGAAAAACCCCAGCACGGGAATGAACGCCACGACGCCCACGACCCCGGGCGCATCCGCGAATCCGATGGCTCGAGCCACTGAGAGAAACTCCACGTCCTGCATGCTCGGGGCGATCAAGCGTGTGCCGACGAGCCAGGCGGCGCCCGACCAGGCCAGCCACCCGACGATGGCCGCGATGGGCGTGAACACCAGCCCCGTCACGATGCCCGTGAACACCAGCCCCGTCACGATTCCCGTCCCGCCGACGGGCTCCGCCGCCTCGTCGTTGAAGCCGAACCACGAAAGGTCGGGCAGATCGAGCAAATCGCCGATCAAGCCCGAGAACGTGGTCACCAGTGCCACGATCACCACGACCTGAACCGCCTGACGCGTGGCCGTGGCGTCCGCCGCGACCTCGGCGTAGAGGCCCCGCTCGAACCGCGACGCGCGGATCATTCGACTGAGGAGCTGACGCTCCGGCGCGTCCTCCATCAAGCTACGCCGCGGGCTGGCTGCCGGCGAGCGACCTCAGCCGCAGTCGCTGTAGCCGCAGGAGATGCACTTGAGGCATCCCTCCGCCGACACCAGGTGGCTGCTGCCGCACGCGGGGCAGGCGCCGGCGAAGGACATACCCGTCGCCGACATCGTCGACTCCGACTCGACGTGTCCCATCGACGCCTGAGTCCCTGTCGCTGCCGGGGCCGCGGCGGCCGGCACGTGGGCCGACCGGTCGCCTTCCAGCGTCACGCTCGGCGGGGCGTAGGTGCCCTCGCCTTGCAGGTCGACCATCGGCACGTAGCCCTCCGGCTGCGAGCTCATGCGCCGCGCGACGACCTGCGCGATCGCGTCGCCGCACGAGAGCACGCGAGTTGGCCCGAATCCGGTTGGCCGGTGGCAGGTGATGCCGCGAAGGTGGCTGTGGACGATGTCCACGGGCGCGCCCGAGCGCAGCGCCAGCGAGACCAGGCGTCCAATCGCCTCGGTCTGCGCCGCCGCGCACCCGCCCGCCTTGCCCAACGTGGCGAACAGCTCGAACGGGGATCCCCGCTCGTCGTCGTTCACCGTCACAAACAGCGGTCCGCAGCCGGTGCGGATGCGTGTGGTGGTGCCGCGAATCTGGTCCGGCCGTTCCCGTTCCTGCGCCGCCATCATCGGCAGCGGCTCGGGGGCGGCGACCGGCGGCGCTGGCTCTTGCACCGGCACCGGCGCTGGCGTGGGATGCCCGTTGGACACCGCTGCCGGGGCGTGGGCATGGCCGTTCGTGGCGGCCTCGACGACTGGCGGGGCCTCGTCGGCCGGGGCGTCCTCCCGCCGCGTGTTGTCGCCGGCGTCGCTCGTGGTCAGCACCTGCAGGTCGCGGCTGCCGTCGCGATAGACCGTCACGCCCTTGCATCCCAGCGTGTAGGCCAGGCGATAGCCCTGTTCGACGTCCTCGCGCGTGGCCTCATACGGGAAGTTGATCGTCTTGGACACCGCGTTCTCGGTGTGGCGTTGGAAGGCCGCCTGTACCCGGATGTGCCAATCCGGCGTCACGTCGTGCGCCGTCACGAAGATGCGGCGGGCCGCCTCGGGAACCGCCTCCAGCGCCGCGAGCGCCGAGTCCGGCGTGTGCTCGGTGATGCGCAAGCTGCCGTGGTTGTCGGTGATAGCGTCCAGCAACGCGTCGCTGTAGAACCCGTGCTCGCGGGCGTACCGCTCGAACAGCGGGTTGACGTAGCGCAGCGAGGTGGCCGCATTGTCGTCGCCGTCGCGCATCACGTTCTTCCAGAAGATCAGCGCGAACAGCGGCTCGATGCCGCTGGAGCAGTCCGCGATCATGCTGATGGTGCCCGTCGGCGCAATGGTCGTGACGGTGGCGTTGCGGCGTGGGGCGTGGCCCTGCGAGTCCCACAGCGAGCCCTCGAAGTTCGGGAACGCCCCGCGCGCCTCGGCCAGCGCCTCGGAGGCGCGCCGTCCTTCGTCGTTGATGCACTGCATCACCCGCTCGCCCAGCTCCTCGGCTTCGGGGCTGTCGTAGGCGATGCCCAGGGTGAACAGAATGTCCGCCCAGCCCATGATTCCCAGGCCCACGCGGCGGTTGCCGTGCTTGACGATGGCGTCGATGTCCTCCAGCGGGAAGTTCGAGGCCTCCACCATGTCGTCCAGGAAGCGGATGGACAGCCGCACGTCGCGGCGCAGCGCGTTCCAGTCGATCGCGGCGCCGTCGGCGGTCAGGTGCTTGCTGAGATTCAGGCTGCCGAGCACGCACGCCTCGTAGGGCAGCAGCGGCTGCTCGCCGCAGGGATTCGTCGTGTCCTGCCGCGCCACCGACGGCGTGGGATTGGTGCGCTCCAGCCGGTCCAAGAAAATCATGCCCGGTTCGCCGTTGAGCCAGGCGCCGTCCACCAGCTTGCGCCAAATCTCCGGCGCGCTGGCGCGGGCGGGCGTCTCAGTCACCGGGTCCACGTGCGTCGTGCCCGTGCGCGGATTCACCAGGTCGTAGTCGCCGCCTGATTCGACCGCCGCCATGAACGCGTCGGTCACGCCAACCGAGATGTTGAAGTTCGCAATCCGCCCGTCGCTCGTCTTGCAGCGAATGAAGTCTTCGATGTCGGGGTGATCGACGTTGAGGATGCCCATGTTGGCGCCCCGGCGCGTGCCCCCCTGCTTAATCTCGCCGCAGGAGTAGTCGATCATCGACATGAAGCTCACCGGTCCGCTGGCCACGCCGCCCGAGCTGCGGACGAAGTCCCCGCGCGGTCGAATGCGCGAGAAGTTGAAGCCCGTGCCGCCGCCGGTCTGGTGAATGATGGCGGCGTTCATGTCGGTGGTCTTGATGCTGCGCAGGTCGTCACCGATAGGCAGCACGAAGCACGCCGCCAGCTGGGCGTAGCCGCCGGGCTTGCCCGCATTCATCAGGCAGGGGCTGTTGGGCACGAAGCGCAGCCCGCGCAGCAGCCCATACATGTCGTCGAAGAGCTCGCGATGCTCGGCGTCGTCCACCCAGTCCCGCTCGCGCTCGATATCGATCACGCCGCGCGTGACGCGCTCGAAGAATTGATCGACGTCTTCAATGGGATGGTCCACGCGGTCCTTCAGGAAATAGCGCTTCTTCAGCACCGCGAGAGCGTTGTCGGACAAGGCCGGCCATGCCGCGGCGGCCGGCGGCGTGGTCAAAGCGGTGGCCCTTGTCTCTAGCATCGTCTTCCTCTTCCCCGTTCGACCGGAGATCCTGCTCCGGCGGAAGCGTCGCTCGCTTCCCTTGATTTAATTCTGGACAACAAAGGCGCTGCCTCCGCAGCGCCCCTAGCGAATGACGAACTACGCCCGGTGCGGTCGTCGCGGCATGGATATCCGGTACGTCGTTCCGCCGGCGGCCGAGGGCGCTTCGATCAGCGAACCGTCCTCTTCGACCCCCTGATCCAGCTGGGCGCGGACGTGCGCCAACCCCTCACGCAGGAGGAAGTCACGCGCGCCCCACGCACTCATGGATTCCTCGGGGAACGCCACCGTCATCGAGAAATCCTGCTCATCGCGCCGCAGTCCGAAGAGCACGAGGTCATAGGCCCCGGCCTCGGGAATGAACTCGGCGTAGTCGATGAAGAAGGATTTCCCGTCTCGCGTCTTGTGCATCTCCCCGATGATCTGAATCATGGCTGTCCCGACGTCCCGGCCGCATGCTCGGGACGAGTACCTTCGCCTTTCTCTACGCCTACGGCGCGGCTGCCCCCCGCGCCGGCCGCAAGATGCGACTCGGTAGGCGCATGCTACCGCTTTGCGCCCCCAATGCACAACATCTGGGCGCATGGCCACATTATGGCCTATATATGGTGTCTTCCACGGTGTGGACACAGTGCTGTCACCAGATAAGGGGGAAATCCCGGACAAGCGGGGCCCGGAAGCTTGATTCCGACTCGAAGCGGCGCCCGCCCGCGCGACTAGGAGGGGATTACCCCGTCCAGGGCTGTCCACCGGCTATCCACAGGCCGGGGGATTTAGTCGTCCCCGCTGCTGGCTTCCACGATCTGGGCCAGCTGGTCGTCGCGCCCCACGACGACCAGCACGTCGTCCTCCTGCACCCGATCGGTCAGCTCCGGCATCACCACCAGCTCGTTGCCGCGCTTGATGGCGAGCACGGCGGCGTTGTGCCGCCCGCGCAGGTCCATGCTGGCCAGGGTGCGGCCGGCGAACGCCGCGCCGGCCGGGATTTGGGCGATGCCCAGGTGCGGCAGCAGCTCGAAATAGTCCATCGCGCGCGGGGCCTCGACCGACTGGGCCAGCCGCACGGCCATTTCCTGCTCGGGGAAGATCACGCGGTCCGCGCCAACCCGCTCCAGGATCGTGCGGTGCACGTCGCTCGACGCCTTGGCGAAGATAAGCGGCACCTCG
The DNA here is from genome assembly GCA_022826485.1 of Chloroflexota bacterium. Classification (GTDB taxonomy): domain Bacteria; phylum Chloroflexota; class UBA11872; order UBA11872; family UBA11872; genus JAJECS01. The sequence goes on from JAJDUU010000028.1 coordinate 8,716, forward strand.
AGATTCTTGAGGTGCGTCGTGATCAGCACGCTGGCCTCGACCTCTGCCATCGCCACGATCGCCAACTGCACGTCGGGCGCCCCGATCTCGCGCAGCACGTCCTCGTCGGTGGCGTCTCCGGTGACCACGGACTCGATATCCGGGGCGATGTCTTGCACCTCTCCGTGATCCTGATCGATCGCGACCACGTCATGCCCCAGGCGCGTGAGGGTGATGGCCAGGTTGCGGCCAAAGCGGCCCAGACCGGCTACGAGGATGTGCATGCGGGGATCGCTCGCTGACAGCTAGCCAACTTTGATCGTTTCCTCCGGAAATTGGATCAGCTCGGGCCGCTCGCGCGTCACCAGCGCCTGCGCCAGGGTCAGCGCGCCCAGCCGGCCGACGAACATCGCGACCACCAGCACCGCTTTCGAGACCACCGAGAGGTCGGGCGTGATGCCGGTCGAGTATCCCACTACCGCAAAGGCCGAGATCGACTCGAACAGCAGGTTGCCCAGCGGGTGGCCCGATTCGCGCTCGGCCACGCTCATCACCAGCGTGGCCAGGAACACGGCCATCACGGAAAGCAGCACGACCGTGAGCGCCCGGGTCACCGTGACGGTGGCGATGGTGCGGCCGAAGGCCGTCGGTGAGCGGTGCCCGCGAATGTGGGACACCGCCGCCACGGTCAGCACGCCGATCGTGTTGAGCGTCACGCCGCCCGCGACCGACGCGGACGCCCCGCCGATGAACATCAGCAGCATGATGGCGGTCCAGGCGTCCAACCCCAGCGCGCCGAGATCCACGGTCGTGAGTCCCGCGGTGCGATTGATGGTGTGAAAGGCGGCCGTGACCGTCCGCCCGCCCAGGTCGTCGTCGGCGATGGCGCCGCCGAAGGTCGGCGTGAGGATCCACAGGACCACGAACCCGACAATCGACACGACGAACATGGTGGTCAGTACCAGCTTGCTCTCCAGCGAGAGGCGGCGCCACGAGCGCCGGCGCAGCCCATCGAAGATCACCGTGAACCCCACCCCGCCCAGAACGCTGAGCGCGCCAAATGCCGCCAGCACGTTGGTGGCGTCCACCAGGCGTCCCATGCTGGCGGCGCCGGGCTCCACGTTGAATCCGGCGTTGGTGAAGGCCGAGATCGCGTGGAAGGCCGACCACCACAGGGGATTCTCTATCGCCGCGTCGCCGCTGGCGTACCACAGCACGAACCCGAACCCGACGGCCTCGGCGAACAGCGTCAATGCGGCGACGCGCCAAATCAGCCCCAGCAATCCGCCGGGCTGGTCCAGCCCCAACGGCGTTCCGAAAAGGAGATGCTCGCGCGACGAGGTGCGCCGCCCGGCCAGCGTCAGGATCACCACCGCGCCGGTCACGAATCCAAGCGCGCCCACCTGGATCAGCACCAGGATCACGGCCTCGCCGAACGCAGTCCAGTGGTCCGCGGTCGAGACCACCGTGAGGCCCGTCACGCAGACGGCCGAGGTGGCCGTGAAGAGCGCGGTGATGACGTCGGTACCGCCGCCCTCGCTGGCAAAGGGCAGCAACAGCAAAATCGTGCCCACGGCGATCAGGGCCGCGAAGCCCGCGGCCAGGGTCACGCCCGGCCGCGACGTGCCGGGCGCCCGGGAACGCTTGCCGGCCTGCAGCCGTTGGGTCGCGCGGCGGCGCAGCGTGACCACGCGATCCGACAGCCCCAGGGGCTCCGGGATTCCCGGTGCGCCGCGGCGGCTAATGCTCATCCCACCCCCGAAATCCGACGCAGCCTAGCGCGCCGTCATGGCCGGCGTGATGGCTCGCGCCGCACCATCATGCGCCGTTTAGCGCGCGGTCGCTATGGCTGCGGTGCGAACGGCGTTGGGACGGCGCGCGGTCTACTCGAAGGCGAAGTTGGCCCGCACCACGGCGCGGATCATCACCTGTCCCGGAGGCGCCGCCGCGGCCAGCTTCGCCTGCGCCGGATCCACCTTCTTGGCAATTGCCGGGTGTACGTCGACCTCTTCTTGAATGTTGATCAAGCCCGCCACCCGGCCCTGCAGCGCCTCGGCGATGGCCCGAGCCTTCTTGGCGGCGTCGATGGTCGCCAGGCGCAGCGCGTCCTCGGTGTGCGCTCCGTCGTCGGCCAGGGTGTAGGTCAGCGAGTGCAGGGCGTCGGCGCCGGCCGCGAATCCCGCGTCCACCACATCCGCCGCGCGATCGAGCTTCGCGACGCGGATCCTGATCGACGTTGTGGCGGTGTAGCCGGTCGGCGCGCCCGCGCGCTCTCTGCCCTGGTAGGTAGGCGCCAGGGCGACGCCGCCGATCTGCACGTCATGGTCGTCGAGGCCGATGTCGTCGAGGTCTCTGACGGCCTCCGCCACGCCACTGGCAGCCTCGGCCGCATCGGCTCCCGCAGCCGCGGCCGAGGCCGCATTGGCCTCGACGCTGAAGACGACGATGGCCAGATCCGGCGTGCGCACCAACTCCCCCACGCCGATGACGTGCACACCCTGCGGCTGCTCCGGCGGCAAGAATTGCGGCAGGCCGCCGACGTCGACGGTGGCCGCGAGTTCCTCTTCCTCAGGCGCCGCACCCGCCTGGAATTGCTGCAGCGCCAGGAATCCCAGGACGATCAGCGCGGCCACCAGCACGACGATGAGGCCGATCTGGTAGATCCACGGGAGACGCCGGAAGAGCGCAAACACGGACTAGGCCTGTCGATTCAGGGGCTGAGGCGGCCGACGCCGCTTGTCGAGCATAGGAAGGCGCGGCGCGACGGGGCAACTCCCAGCGTTGCCCCCGCGCCGCCGAAGGTCCGCCTTAGCCGCCGAAGCGGCGAGCGGCCTCGTCCCAGTTCACGACGTTCCACCACGCCGCGATGTAGTCCGGCCGCTTGTTCTGGTAGTTCAGGTAGTAGGCGTGCTCCCACACGTCCAGCCCCAGGATCGGCGTTCCCGAACCGTCCATCAGCGGGCTGTCCTGGTTCGGCGTGCTGGTGACGGCCAGCGAGCCGTCGGCCTGCTTGATCAGCCAGGCCCAGCCGGAGCCGAAACGGGTCGTGGCGGCCTGCGCAAATTCGTCCTTGAACGCGTCCAGGCTGCCGAAGGCGCTGTCGATCGCCGCGGCGAGCGCGCCACTGGGCGCTCCGCCGTCCGGGCCGAGCACCGTCCAGAAGAGGCTGTGGTTGGCGTGACCGCCCGCGTTGTTGCGCACGGCGGTGCGAATGCCTTCCGGCACCGCGCTCAGATCGGCGATCAGGTCCTCCACGCACATCGCGGCCAGGTCCGGGTGGTCGGCCAGCGCGTTGTTCGCGTTCATGATGTAGGTCGCGTGATGCCGATCGTGATGGATCTCCATCGTCCGCGCGTCGATATGCGGCTCCAGCGCGTCGAACGCGTACGGCAGCGGCGGCAGTTCATAGCCCATGCGGGTCTCCTCACCAGGCGGGCACATAGACCCAGGGTGGGTCGGATGCGATGAGAATCGTGCCCAATCGTAGCCTGCCGACGGAGTTGTACGAAAACCCGCGCGGCGTCCGTATACTTGCCGCGGTGCCGTGCACACGCCCCGGTCCAGAACCCAGCCCTCGTGCGGCTCAGGTCGAGCGGGGAAGTGTCGGAACTGGTAGACGAGCGTGATTTAGGATCACGTGGAGATTTCTCCGTGAGAGTTCGAGTCTCTCCTTCCCCACCTGAACGCCCCGCCGCCGATCGCGGGGCGCGTTGGAGCGTGTGAGCACCCATGCAGGCCACCGCCAGCAAGCTCGAGGGCAGTCGCGTCCGGCTCGACGTCGAGGTAGGCCCCGAGGATCTCCAGCGGGAATACGCGCGCGCCATTCGTCGCGTCTCCGGCCGGGTGAGCATTCCCGGCTTCCGCCGCGGCAAGGCGCCGCGCCGGATCGTGGAGAGCTACGTCGGCGCGGAGGCGGTCATGCGCGAGATGGTCGAGCATGTGGTGCCGCGGGCCTACACCGACGCGGTGGAGCAGACCGGCGTCGAGCCGCTCGATCAGCCGGAGCTCGATCTGCCCGACGTGCCATCCCTCGACGCGCCGCTGGTGTTCTCCGCCGAGGTCGCCGTCGCGCCCGACGTCGAGCTGGGCGACGTGTCCGCCCTTGACGTCGAGGCCGAAACGCCCGAGGTGTCCGAGGAGGACGTCGAAGCCCAGGTGACGGAGCTGCGCGACATGCGCACGACCTGGGATCCCGTCGAGCGGGCGGCGCAACTCGACGACATGGTCCAGGTTGAGATTTCCATCGACGCAGCCGGGCTGCCGGAACCGGAACGCGAGCCCCAGGTCTACTCCGTGCGGCTCGGCCAAAACGGATTTCCCGCCGAGTTCGACCAAGAGCTCACCGGCACGTCGGCGGGCGACGAATACGCCTTTGAGAGCGAGATTCCGCTCGACGATCCAAATCCCGATCTCCGCGGGCGGCGCGTGACGTTCAGCGGCGCCGTGGAGAGCGTGAGCGAGGCGCGCCTGCCGGACCTGGACGATGCCTTCGCGCAAACCATGGCCGGGCTGGACTCCATGGACGCGCTGCGCGCCGACATTCGCGAGCGCATGCTGGAACAGCGCCGCATCGAGGCTCAGGCCAAGCTCGAGGACGACGTGCTCGACGCGCTCGTCGACGCCTCCACCTTCGAGGTGCCGGCGGTGCTCGTGGAGCAGGAGCACGGGGCGCTCTTGGAGCGGGAAACGCAGGCCCTGGTGTCGCGCGGTGTCGCGGTCGATACCTACCTCGGCTCGATGGGCCAGACCCGGGACGAATGGGAGCAGCAGCTGCGCGAGCAGGCCGTGTTGCGCGTGAATCGCGGCATCGTGCTGGAGCACTACGCCGACGCCGAGGAGATTCAGGCGGACGGCGACGAAGTCGTCGAGGAAATCGATCGCGTCGCGGCCGGCTATCCCGAGGCGCGGCAGGACACGGTGCGCCGCTCGCTGGCCCGCGACGAGGGGCGAGCCCGTATCGAATCCGCCATTCGAAATCGCAAGGCGTTAGCTAAGCTTGTGGAGGCGGTCACCGGCCACGCCGGGCCCGCGCATGACCAGCAGGCCGAGCACGACCCGGACCCCGACGTAGCGGCGGTGGCGGACGCCGCGGCGACGGAGGCCGAGCCGGGCGAAGCCCCGGAGTCGGAATCAGCCACCTCCTAGCAACGGCAACGAAAAGAGTCACCGGCATGGGTTTTCTCGTCCCCTACGTCATCGAGACCACGGACCGCGGCGAGCGCGGCATGGATATCTACTCGCGCCTGCTCCGTGACCGGATCATCTTCTTGGGGACGCCGATCGACGACGCCGTGGCCAACACGATCATCGCTCAGCTGCTGCTGCTCACCAGCGAGGACTCCGAGGCCGACATTTACATGTACATCAACTCGCCGGGCGGCAGCGTCGCCGCGGGCCTGGCGATCTACGACACGATGCAGCATGTGGCGAACGACGTCGCCACGACCTGCCTCGGCCTGGCCGCCAGCATGGGCTGCGTGATTCTGGCGGGCGGCGCGCAGGGCAAGCGCTCCGCGCTCCCAAACAGCACCATGCTCCTGCACCAGCCGGCGCAGGGCATCGAGGGCTTCGTGCAAGCCACCGACCTCGAGATCCGCACCCGCGAGATCATCAAGGTGCGCGAGCGGCTGGAGGGCATTCTGGTCGAGTCGACCGGACAGCCCAGGGAACGCATCCACCAGGACACGGACCGGGACTACTACCTGACCGCGCCCGAGGCCGTGGAGTACGGCATCATCGACAACATCATGCCGGCGCGCGAGACTGCCGACGGTGCCGAATAGCGCAGCGCCGAGGCGAATCCCTCGGCCGCACGGGAGGCTCTGATGGCCCGCGGCCGCTCGCCACGCACCAGCTATAGCTGCTCGTTCTGCGGCAAGACCCAGGAGCAGGTGCGCCGCCTCATCACCGGGTCCGCCGGCGTCTACATCTGCAACGAGTGCGTGGATTTCTGCACCAGCATCATCAACGACGAGCAGGCGCGCACGCCCGGGCCTCGCCCGCTGGCCGGCGGCATCCCCACGCCCGAGCGGATCTTCGAGCAGCTGAGCGAGTACGTCATCGGCCAGGAACGCGCCAAGAAGATCGTTTCGGTCGCCGTCTACAACCACTACAAGCGCGTGGCCGCCGGTCCCATGGCGGACGACGTCGAGTTGCAGAAGACCAACGTGCTGCTTGTTGGACTGACCGGCGTCGGCAAGACCGAGATTGCGCGCACCCTGGCCCGCATTCTCAACGTGCCCTTCTGCATTACCGACGCCACCGCGCTCACCGAGGCGGGCTACGTCGGCGAGGACGTGGAGAACATCCTCCTGCGCCTGATCCAGACCGCCGACTACGACATTGCGCGCGCCCAGACGGGCATCATCTACGTGGACGAGATCGACAAGGTCGCGCGCAAGGCCGACAACCCGTCGATCACGCGGGACGTTTCCGGCGAGGGCGTCCAGCAGGCGCTGCTCAAAATCATCGAGGGCGCGGTGGTCAACGTGCCGCCGCAGGGCGGACGCAAGCATCCCCACCAGGACTTCATTCAGATCGACACGCGCGACATCCTGTTCATCTGCGGCGGCGCCTTCGAGGGTCTCGACCGCATCATCAGCCGGCGGCTTGGACGCGGACCGCGGATCGGCTACGCCGACGGCGAAACGTCCGGCGAGGCCGTCAGCGTGGTGCACGAGGTCATCGCCGACGACCTGCTCAAATACGGACTCATCCCCGAGTTTGTCGGCAGGCTCCCGGTCGCCGCGGCGCTTGACGCGCTCGAGAAGGACGACCTGGTCCGGATCCTCACCGAGCCCAAGACGTCGCTGGTGCGGCAATACCAGAAGCTGTTCTCGATGGACAAGGTCGAGCTGCAATTCACCGATCCGGCGCTGGAGGCCATCGCCGAGCGCGCCCTCGAGAGCAAGACCGGCGCCCGCGGGCTCCGCACGACGCTCGAAGAGTTGCTGCTCGACACCATGTTCAGCCTTCCGTCCGAGCGCGACGTCCGCACCGTCGTCGTGACGCCCGAGGCGGTCAACGACGACGCCGAGCTCATCCGCGTCACCCAGGCGCCCGAACCCGCCCGCGCCGCCGAGGAAACCGCCTAGGCAATCGCCGATCGAACTCCTTCCCCCTTCGAGGGGGAAGGTTGGGATGGGGGTCTCCGGTGGGCTTCCCGGTTCCCATCACCGCCCGTCCGGCACAATCGGCGCAACCGTCGATCCCCCCGACCGGAGACCAGCATGCGTCGCTCCACCCGCCTGCGCCGGCGCCTCGACCGCGACGAGATCATCGTGCTGCCGGGCGCCTACGACGCCCTCTCGGCCACCCTGATCGAGCAGGCCGGTTTCGAACAGTTCTTCACCACCGGCTTCGGTCTGGCCGCCAGCACGCTCGGCGTCCCCGACATCGGGCTGCTCACGCAGACGGAAATCATCGAGCGCTCCCGGCGGATCGCCAGCGTGGTGGACATCCCGCTGGTCGCCGACATGGACACCGGCTACGGCAGCCCGCTCAACGTCATTCGCACCGTGACGGAGTGCGTGCAGGGCGACATCGGCGGCGTGATCCTGGAGGACCAGGAGTGGCCCAAGCGCTGCGGTCACCTGGAGGGCAAGCGCGTCATCCCGCGCGAGGACCACGTGCAAAAGCTGCGCGCCGCCGTGCATGCCCGCGGCGACGACGACCTGGTCATCATCGCCCGCACCGACGCGCGCGCGGTCAATGACATGGACGACGCCATCGACCGCGGTCGCGCCTATCACGCCGCCGGGGCCGACGTGGTGTTCATCGAGGCGCCGCGCTCGCGCGACGAGCTGGGCGCCATTCGCGACGCGTTCCCAGCCGACGTGCCGCTGTTCGCCAACATGATCGAGGACGGCGCAACGCCGTTCTTGTCCGCGTCGGAGTTGCAGGACCTCGGTTTTCGCATGGTGGTCTATCCGCTGTCCGGTCTATTCGCCACCGCCGCCGTGCTCCGCGGCGTCTTCGGCGCGCTGCACAGCACCGGCACCACCACCGGCGCGGGACCCATGACGGGACTCGAGGAGTTCAAGACGCTCATCGGACTCGATCGGTTCAACGCCCTCGAAGCCGAGTTCGCCTCGAACGGCAGCGAGGGCTAGAGTCCCGGCGGCCGGTATACCCACGGCATTTCGGTCGCACCCAATGTCATTTCGAACGCAGTGAGAAATCTAAAGACGTCGGTGCAGGCTCCGCGCCCCTTAGATTCCTCGCGTTGCTCGGAATGACACTCAGGGACGATCGAAGTGACGGCGCCGGCTACCCCTGCCCCAACGCCTCAATCAAATCTTCCGTCAGCGCGGTGTAGAACCACCGTTCCAGGTCCAGGATCACGGCGCGCGTCAGGCTGAGACTGCCGATCGTCGCCCGCGTCTCGATGGCGCTGGTGGCGTCGCGCAGCAGGATCGGCGCATAGCCGCGGTCGCGCATCGCGTGCACGCCGTAGTCGCGGAACCGAATGCAGATGTTGGTGGCGAAGCCCGCGTAGATCAGATGCACCAGGCCGCGTGCCTTGCAGGCCGCGTGCAGCTCCGCGCCGGTCGCCACCACCACGTCGCCCGACACCGGCGAAATCGACGGGTCGATGCCGTGAATGCGCCACCAGTCGGGCACCGGACCGTCGTAGTTTTCGGGAAGCTCCCCGGGGCGCTTGCGCAGCGAGCCGTAGCGACCCGTCGTCTCGCGGTATTCCTGGGGCGGCCAGTCGTCGACGGGCGGCGCCGGCGGCCCGGTCTCCCGGCTGTCGTGCCGCAGGGGCTCGAAGTCGGGCGCGACCCGCGGCGACGGGGCGTAGATCACGGTAGCGCCGGCGGTGCGCGCCGCGTCCAGCAGCGGCCGGATGCGCGTGCGGCAGATCTCACCCGTGCGTTCCAGGTGCGACGGCATCGGATGCCCGGCCCACGTGTCCACCAGCACGATGGCGACCTCGGCCGCGTCCAGCTCGACCGTGGCGGCCGCATGCACGATGTTGGCCTCGGTGTTGTCGTCGGGGCCAACGCTTTCCATCACCTGATAGCGCACGGGAAGCTGCATGGCCCATCCCTCCGGCCCGACCTCCGTCAGATGCTCCGCAGCATACGCCCAATCGCGGACCGCCTCGCGACCTGCGCGTGCCCGGCGCAGTGAAGGAGGGCATGTCGCCGGTCAATGGCGTTGCGACCCGCCGCCGCGGTTGGGAGGCCGCCAGCCATTACCATGCCTGTAGTTTCGTGCTCCTCTGGCACCTTGGCAGGAGATCCGAATATGAGCGCCCGACATCATTACGGCACGGAGCGACGCGGGATCTTCCGTAGCGGCTGGCCCATGGTCGCCCTGGTTGCGCTGTTTCTCCTGGCGCTGGCCGCCTGCGACGGCCAGTCGGTGGACGAGGCGGACCTCGGTGTCACCGTGGTTGCCGCGATGGCCGGGCCGGACGGCGACTCGATGGGAACCGTCGCGCTGACGCAGGGGCCGAACGGCATGTTGGTCTCAGCTGACCTGACCGGCTTGACTGAGGGCTGGCACGGCTTCCACATTCACGAGACTGGGAGTTGTACGCCGGACTTCTCGGCGGCCGGCGGCCATCTGAATCCCGAAGACAAGGGGCACGGCTTTCTCCACGGCCCCAACCATCCTGGCGATATGCCCAACATCTTCGCCGGGGCCGACGGAACCGCGCGCGCCAACGTCTTCAACACCCAGGCGTCGCTGAAATCCATCTTGGACGACGACGGTTCGGCCATCATCGTGCACGCCAAGCCGGACAGCTATGGCGAAGACCCGGGCGCCGGCGACCGCGTCGCCTGCGGCGTGATTAATCGGAGCTAATGGCGGCGACACCCCGTCATCGCTGACGCCAACGCGGGACCGCCCGACACCGGACGCGGCACCGGTGATTCGGGACGATCAAAGGGCGTCCAGGCGTAGGGCTGCGCGCCACTTGGGCAGCGCGCGTTCGCTTTATGTTTGGTAGAATCCACGCCCCAATGAGGCGGACACCCACGAACCCATCCCGATGACGCCGCGGCAAATCCGGTTCGTCCATTTCGCCGACGTGCACCTGGGCTTTCGGCAATACGGCCTGGCCGAACGCGCCGAAGACTTCACCCGCGCCTTTGGCAGCGTCATCACCTATTGCCGTGAGGTGCAGCCGGACTTCGTGATCCTGGCCGGCGACCTGTTCGACTCCAAGTCCATCGACCCGCGCACCTACGCCGACGCCGACGCCGGCCTGGCCCTCCTGGCGCAGGACGGGATTCCTGTGGTCGCTGTCGAGGGCAATCACGAGCGCTGGTTCCGCCGCGGTGAGCGCTCCTGGCTCTGGCAGCTCAGCCGCAGCAACCGGCTCCGACTGCTGCAGCAGATCGACCCCGAGCGCGAAGGCCTGGAGTGGCGGCCCTGGACCGCCGCGCGCGGCCACGGCGCCTACACCGACATCGGGCCGGTGCGCATCTTCGGCGTGGAGTACCTGGGCGCGCGTCTGGCCGATCACTTGCCGCGGGTCATCGAGGCGGCACAGGCGACGCCCGCGGACGGCGTGCAGTTCCGTATCGGCGTGCTGCACACCGGCGTGGACGAGGAGTCGCCGGGCGGACAGGGCGGCGCCGCCGCCGCGGACGTGCTGAAACTGCGCGGCATCGCCGACTATCTGGCGCTGGGGCACATCCACTACCGCTACGAAGTTCCCATCGAAGATCCCTGGATCTTCAATCCCGGGGCGCTAGAGGCCCACAGCATCACGGAAGGGCTCATGGGTGAGCCCGGACTGGCCGGCGCGGGGCGCGAGCGCGGGCTGTACGACGTCACGGTGGAACTCGGGGATCAGCCAAGAATCGACGCACAGTTTCTCGGCGACGTGGTCACGCGCCGGCCGTTCGTGCGTCTCGCCATCGACGTCACCGGGACCGAGGGTTTCGCGGCCCTGCGGCAGCAAGTCGCCGACGCTCTCGGCCCGCCGCCGCCGGATTCCCAACCGCGTCCGCTGGTCGAGATTCTGCTGCGCGGCGTGCTTGGTTTCGAGCGCGCGGCGCTGGATCAGCCTGCGCTGATCGAGCTTGTCCAGGATCACTTCAACCCGCTGCATGCGCGCGTGACGGTGGACGTGAAGCGCACGGTGGGCGCCGGGGTGAAGGTTCGCAGCGGTTCGCGGGACCAGATCGAGCGGGATGTCGTCCGCGAGTTGCTGTCCCAAGACCCGACGCTGGCCGCCGCCGCCGACACGCTGGCCGAGCGCACCCTCGAGCTCAAGCGCTCAGTCCTCGAAGGGCAGGACGAGGAAGCGCTGGCGTCGATTGTCGAAGGAACGTTGCCGTCGCCGTGCTGATCCATCGCGTCGAGCTCACCAATTTCAAGAGCTTCACCGCCGCGGCCATCGACATGGCCCCCGGCCTCACGGCCATCGTGGGCGACAACGGCGCGGGCAAAACGGCGATTCTCCAGGCCATTGGCTTGGCGGTGTTCGATGCGCGGCCCCGTCCTCTGGCGACCGCGATGCGCCACGGCGCGTCCGATGCGTCGGTTGCGGTCGAGTTCACCTCCGGCTACGACGATCGGTGCTACCGCATCACGCGCAAGCTGCACCGCACGCGTGAGCGTGGCACCGGAGCGCTGTCGCCGCACGCGTCCCTTGACTCGGAGATCTTCGACGTCGAGCAAGGACGCGTGTTCGAGGAGCGGGCAGACGACGTGGAGGCCTTCCTGGCACAGCACCTGGGCGTCGCCGGGTTCAGCGGACCGGACGAGGTGTTCGACCATGTCGTCGGTGTGCCGCAGGGCCGGCTCACCGCGGACTTCCTCGACACCGCGAGCCTGCGCCGCGAGCGCTTCGATCCCATCCTGCGCGTCGACGAGTTCAGGCGCGCCGTGGACGACCTGCGCCCGTTGCTCAACCATTTCGACAGGCAGCGCGTCGCCCATGAATCGAAGGCCAGCGAGCTGGGAATCCAGTTGGAGCGCCGGCCCGAGGCCGAGGCCGCGCTGGCCGAAGCGCAGCGCGAGGCGGAGGAGATCGCGCGGCGCCGCATCGAAGCGCAAGCCACGCTGGACCGGGCCCGGGAGGCCGCGCAGCGGCATGAGGCGGATGCCGAGGCGGCCAAGGTTGCCCTCACGGCGGCCAAGTTTGCCGACTCGCAGCTTCTTACGCTCCAGCAGGCCGCCCGCGAGGCCGACGACCGCGTGACCGAGGCCCGGCAGGCGGTCACGGAGCTATCCGAGACTCGCGCCGATCACGCGGCCTATGCCGCGGCGCGGGACGAGATCAAGCTGCTGGGTGACGTACGCGGCGAGCAGGAACGCCTGCTCCGGGGGCTGACGTCGCTCAAGGCGGACGAGGCGCGCGCCGCCGCCGCGCGTGACCAGGCGCATCAGGCTCTGCGGGAGGCGCAAGCGGCGGCGGATGGCCTCGCGGAGCTCGCGGCCGCCGCTGCCGCGGAGGCCGAGGCTTCGGCAACCATCCATGAGCTGAACGGCCGCCTGGCGGTGGCCAGGGCCACCGCGAATGGCGCCGACGGCGCGCAAGCGCAGGTTGTGGGAGCGCGGCGGGAATTTGCCGACGGTCTGGCGCGGTGTGACGCGGACGTCGAGACGTCGTCGGCGCAGGTCCAGCGCCTCGAAGCCGAGTTGGAGCAAGCGTCCACGCTACGGCTTCTCGTTGACCAGCTCGATTCGCGCCGCGCGGATGTGGCGGACCTTCGAGCCCAACGCGCCAGCGTGACGGCGGTGATGGCGGCTGACGACGAGGCCGCGGCGCTGCTGGCCGGCACGAAAGTCTGTCCGTTTTTCGATTCCGAATGCCGCAATCTGGCCGACGTTCCCGACGTGGCGCTGGTATTCGAGCAGCGCGCCTCGGGGCACCAGCGGCGCCTTCAGCAGTTGGCGAACGGCGAGGCCGCGGCGCAGGCGGCGCTGCGTGAGGCCGAGGAAGCCCAGCACCGCATGGGCGACCTCCCGGCTCGTCGGGGCGCGCTCGATGAGGCTCGGCGCTCGCACGCCGCCTATCACGCGGTGCTGGTGGCCCTGGGTCCGGTGTCGGCGGCGGCCGAGGGCAAGGGCGAAAAGGCGCTCGCGGCGGCCATCGACTCCGCCGAGGCCGCGCTGTCGCCTGCGGCGGGCCAGGTACACGTCATCGGCGCGGCGCGGCGGCTGGTCGGCGCGCTTGAATCGCTGGCCGAATGCCGGCGAGCCGCCGCCGAGGCCGCCCGGCTGTCCGCCGAGGTCAAGGACGCGGAAAAGGTCCTGCAACCCCACGTCGGCGCCGGCGAGAGGTTGGCGCAGGCCCAGGCTCTGGCCGGCGAGCGGGACGCCAGAGGGCAAGCCGCGCGGCAAGCCGACGCTGACGCCGGGCGCGCCGGCGCTGCGCGGGCCGCCGTGGACGCCGCCCTGGGCGAGCTCGAACCGCGCCTTGTGGAAGTCCAAGCTGCGCAACGCAAGCTGGATGACTCCCGCGCCGGCCACGAACGCTACCTCCAGCACCAGCGCCTGGCCGGCGAGTCGGAGCAGCGCGCCGAGCGTCTTGAAGCCATCCAGGCGCAGGTCCGCGAAGCCGTTGTGGTGACGGCGGATGCCTGGGGCGTGGCAGCCAGGCTGGGCGCCGCGGCCGATCCCGCGGTGCGAAAATCTTCGCGGGAGGCTCGCGACGCCGCCATCGCTCGCAAGACCGAACTCGACACCCGCGCCGAGGCCCAGGCAGCGCAGATCGCACAGCGGCAAGCCGAGCTCGACCAACTGGCGGAGGTCGCGCGGCGTCTGGACGCCGAAAACCTCGCGGTAGCCCGAGCCAAAGCCCTGCGCGAGCGCACCGAGCTCATGCGCGGGGTGCTGCGGGCCGCCGGACCGCTCGTCACCGAGGCTCTGCTCGCCGACGTGAGCGAGGCGGCGGACGAGATATTCGGGGAGGTCCTCGGCGACCGCGCCGGACGCCTGCGCTGGACCTCGGACTACGACATCGTCCTCGAGCGCGGGGGCCACACGCGCAGCTTCCCCCAGCTCTCCGGCGGCGAGCAGATGACGGCGGCGCTCGCCGTGCGGCTGGCGCTGCTGCGCGAGCTGCTCCACATTGACGTCGCGTTCTTCGACGAGCCGACGCAGAATCTCGACGACACCCGTCGCACCAATCTCGCCGAGCAAATCCTCCGCGTGCGCGGCTTCGAGCAACTGGTCGTCATCACGCACGACGACAGCTTCGAGCGGCTGCTCGACCACGTGATTCACGTGCGCAAGGTCAACGGCGAAAGCCGGGTCGACGTCGCATGACGCTGTCGCGAACCAAGGTGATCGAGGCGCTTGAGAGCCGGCGCGACGACTTCCTCACCCTCGACCAGGCGTTCGCGCGCGAGCTTGGCGACCTGCGCCGCGGCTCGTCGGCGCTGCGCAGCCTCACCGCCGCTGCGCTGGGAGACGCGCTCGGCGGACTCGACGAGGCCGAGGGCGCCTTTCCCACCCATGAGTGGGACACGACCCCCGACGGCTCGTGGTGGCGGCCGTTCGCGGCCGGCGCCGGCGACACCCATGAATCCTGGCGCGCCTGGGCCATGCGCACGCTCACCGGCGTCACCACCTGCGCCGTGGACGGAAGCCAGATCTATCCCTCGCCCGACTGGTCGATCGACGTGGGCGCGGTGCAGGTCGGACGTTTCGTCAACGGTCACGCCAAGGACGCCTATTCCAAGGACCTGCAGTTCGAGGCCATCCCGGCCACGGACCTCTTCGACGCCCAGAGCCAGGACTACCGGCCGCGCGAGTTGGTGGACCTGCGCCGCTTCGAGACCGAGTGTGCGGCCCTCACCGAGTGGATCGAGGACGCCGACGCCGATTCCGCGCGCCTCGCGATCTTCGACGGCAGTCTGATCGCCTCGTTCGTCACGAACCCGACCTATCGCGCGCGCTACGTGGCCGCGGTGGTGCGTCTGCTCGAGGCTTCGCAAGCACATGCGGTGCCGGTGGTGGGCTATATCGACGCCAGTCGGGCGCGCGATCTCGGGGCCATGGCGGCGGCGGTGCGGAACCTCGAGCCGCCGCGCCGCGTCACCGACGGCGTGTGGCTGCCGCGGGCCCCGTGGGGCGCGCGCACGCCAGCGTTCATCAGCGCGCGCAGCAAGGGGCTGGAGGATTACGGCGCCCACGAGCGCTCGGTCGCGTTCGTTTATCTGCGCGCCTCGTCCCGCCGCCGCCCGGCGCGGCTCGAATTCCCTCGCTGGGTCGTCGAGGCCGACCGCACCGAATGGATGACCGACGTCGTGCGCGCCGAGATCGTGGCCCAGGCCGACGGCTACCCCTACGCCGCCGAGACGGCGGACGCGCTGGCGGTGCTGACCCAGGCCGACCGCGACCGGTTCCACGCGCTGTTCCAGGAGTTCGCCGATCGCCACGGCCTGGACGCCTATCTCTCCGGCAAGTCGGCCAGCAAGCGACGGCGTCGATGACGCTCGCCAAGATCGTGAAGTCCAACTCGCACGTGGAGTACGTGGCCCAGGTCATGCGCCCCGGCGAGGTCGATCGAGCGCCCGCGCCCGCCGACTACGCCTTCGGCGCCTTCGTCGCGGTGCCGCGCTCGGACGGTGGAGTTGCCGTCGGCGTGGTCTTCGACACCACGCTCGTCAATCCCGAGTTCGGCGCGCTCGGCCCCCGCCTGACGACCGGCGCCGAGCTGCAAACGCTCGCCCCGGACCAGTTGCCCGAAACCGCCACCCTGATCGGCGTGCTGCTCCTCGGCGCTCGGTCCGCCAACGGCGAGGTGACCCAGGGCGTGGTCGCCCACGCCCTCAGCGTCGGCGATGCGGTTCACGGGCTGGAAGAGGCGGAATTCAGGGCCTTCCACGACGCCGACGACGGTCTGCGGGCGGCTTATCTGCCGCTGCTGCTGGCCCACGGGCATCCGCTGACCTCGGAGCTGGCCCTCGCGATCACCCAGCGACTGGTGGAAGCGTTTCCCGATCACGCGGGCGCGGTGGCCGTGCTGCGGGATTCCATCGCCTGGCGCACGCGCATCGAGGCCGCCGGATGAGTGGCGCCGTGTCCGTCGGCACGACCAAGGGACCGGGCGAGACCCCGCACACCTACACCATGGTCGCGCCGGACCCCGACGATCAGCTCAAGATCGGGGAGTTCGTGGCCTACGACGCCCGGGTCGATGGGAATCTGCGGTCGGTGCTCGGACGCATCGACGCGCGCCGCCCGCTCAAGCTCTATCCCGACGCCTTCATGGCCGACCCGCAGGTCGCGCCCGGCCGGGTGGCCGGTCTGATCGGCTTCGACCACGCGACGCCGGAGCTGTACGAGCTCGACGTCGCCGTGCTGGGCTACTTCGACGACGCGCTGGGGTTCGTGAATCCGCGGGTGGCGCCTCGCGCCGGGCGGCCGGTGTATCTCGTCCCGGACGATGTGCTGGCGCACGCGCTCTCCCGCGTTCCTCGCGGCCGGCCCGGCGCGGCGCACATCGGCAGCCTGCTCACGCGCGCCAGGGATCGGGTGCCCGTCACCCTTGACGTCAACGAGTTCGCCAGCACGCACCTGGCCATCATCGCGGGCACTGGCGCCGGCAAGAGCTACCTCGCCGGCGTGATCGTCGAGGAGCTGATGCAGCCGTCGGTCGGCGCGGCGGTCGTCATCGTCGATCCGCACGGGGAGTACGGGACGCTCGAGGAGATTGCCAACCACCCCGGGTTTCGCGGCCAGGACTATCGCGCGCGGACGCTGGTCGTGCGCCCCGAGCAGATCAAGATCCGGCGGGACCTGCTGCATCCGAGCGACATCTATCAGCTCGTCGGCGCGACGCACGGCCTGTCCGGACCGCAGCGCGAGGTCCTCCGGCTGGCGCTCCGCGCCGTCGGCATCGACCGCGACCGCCGCTGGACCTATCGGCAGTTGACGGAAGCCGTGAACGACGTTGAGTTGAGCGGCGGCGCCCGCAACGCCGACGACGAGGGCACCGACTACATGCTCGTCAGGCGTGCGCTGATGTGGCGTCTCAACGCCACGCTCGGCCGCCAGGACGGCATCTTCGATGACTACGAGCACACCTCGCTGCAGGAGCTGATCCGGCCCGGGCAGTGCACCGTGGTGCAGCTCAACGAGGTGCCGCGCGAGGAGCAGCAGATCATCGCCGCGACGCTGCTGCGGCGCTCGTTCGACGGTCGCGTCGGCACCGCCAAGGGGCGCATCGGCTCGGAGGATGAGCAGTATCTCCCGGCGCCGGTGTTCACCCTCGTCGAGGAGGCCCATCACTTCGCGCCGGCCGGCGAAGAGGTGCCCACCACCAACCTGCTCAAGCAGATCTTGGCCGAGGGCCGAAAGTTCGGGTTCGCCGTGGGTCTGATCTCCCAGCGGCCCGGCAAGCTCGACCAGGACGTGCTGAGCCAATGCATGACCCAGTGCATCCTGCGCGTGGTGAATCCCGTGGACCAGCAGGCCATCGCCGGTGCCGTGGAGAGCGCCGGTCGCGAGCTGCTGGCCGAGTTGCCGGCGCTCAGCAAGGGTCAGGCGATCGTGGCCGGGGCCGCGGTCAACACCACCGTGCTCTGCCGCGTGCGTCCGCGGCTCACGCCCCACGGCGGCGAGTCGCCCGACGTAGTGGACGCTTGGCGGCGGGCGCGGTCACAATTGCCGCCCGTCGATCGCTCGCTCGAGGCGGCTGACCCGGAGTCCGCGCGCACGCCCGAGGAACGGTTGTTCGGCTCGATTCAGTGATCGCGGTCGCGCGGCGTATTGAGGCGGTTCCCATTGCCCACCGGCATCGCTGAGCCGGCTGCTCCCGGCCGCCGGCGCAGCGGTTTGGCTCGGCGCTGATGGCCAAGCTGACCCTGGTGATCCCGGCGTACAACGAGGCGCAGCGGCTGGGCGGCACCCTCGACGCGGTGGCCGCCTACCTGTCGCAGGCCGGCATCGACGCCAACGTCATCGTGGTGGACGACGGCAGCACCGACGGCACGGCCGACGTCGCCGCGCAGTACGCCGTGTCGGGTCACCCCGTGGATGTCATCACCCTGCCCGGTCAGCGAGGGAAGGGCGCGGCCGTGCGCGCGGGGATGCTGGCCGCGGACGCCGACGTCGTCGGATTCGTGGACGCGGACCTGTCCACGCCGCTCGATGAATTGCCCCGAGCGCTGGACGCCTTCGACCGTGGCCATGACGTCGTCATCGGTTCGCGCGCTCTGTCTCGCAGTCGACTCCTCCGCGCACAGTCCCCGGCCCGCCGCGTCAGCGCCTGGTTTTTCCGCGGGATTGCGCCGATCACTGCCGGGCTGCATGGCTTTCCAGATAGCCAGTGTGGGTTCAAGTTCTTCCGTCGGGATGTGGCGCAGGAGTTGTTCGCGGCAACCGTGGTCGAGCGCTGGGTGTTCGACGTTGAAGTGCTGCGGCTGGCCGTGCATCGGGGATACCGCGTGGCGCAGATCCCGGTTGCCTGGCGCGATCACCCCGGATCGCGCCTGCGGCTCACTCGGGTCGCCTTCGGTGTGTTGCGCGACCTGGTGCGCATTCGGCTCCGGTTTGCGCTGGGAAGGTATGGGGCGGCCCGGCGCGCCGCCTAGAATGTCCCCGTCGCGGCGGCCGCGCGTAGACTAAGCGGCCTCACCCCATCGCGTGCGTCCCGAACGCCGTGCGCGCGCGCTACGGCAGGAGATCGCCCGTCGTGTGGCGGATTACGAGAAGAGTGGGCGTCGCCGGTGACACATCGAACCGAGTCTCGGCTTGGCCGGGCGGTGCGCGCCAGCATCCGAGCCGGATGTGAGCCGGCGCTAGGCGTGTCCATGGTGACCGAGACGCCCGCCGGGCGGGTGATGATCCTCCGTGGCTGACTTCCGCGAAGCCCTGTCGGCCTTCCTGGAAGTCAGCCAGTACCTCGGGCTGGCCTTGTATGTGGGCATCGAAGAGGTCGGCGTTCCGTTTCCGGTCCCTGCCGACACCCTGCTGGTGCTCATGGGCTATCAGGTGTCCCGCGGCGAGGCGCACCCGCTGCTGGTGATGCTGGTGACCGTCGGATCCGCCACGGCCGGAGCGTCCATTCAATATTGGCTGGGACGCTACTTCGGCACGCGGTTGATCAACCGGCTGCGGGGCATCTTTCGCCTCAGCCACGAACGCCAGGAGCGCATCGAGGTTTGGCTACGTCGCTACCAGTTCTGGGCGGTGATCTTGCTGCGCCTGGTCCCGGGTTTTCGCGTCATCTTGACGCTGGTTTGCGGCGTGTCGCGCGTTGATTTCCGGCTGTTCGTGCCGTCGGTTGCCATCTCGGCCACCATCTGGGCCTCGATATTCGTGGGTCTCGGCTGGGCGCTCGGCGACGAGTACGAGCTCTTGGTGGAAGCCATCGAGGAGAACGTGAGCATTGGGGTCGTCCTCGCGGTCGTCGCCGGCGTGGTGCTCCTGGCCATCGGGGTCTTTCGCCTGCGGCGGCGCATCTTCCATCGCACCTGATCCCGGCCCGCGGCAACTCGCCGCCAATCGGGCGTCCGGCTTAGGACTTCTCCCGCGCCTCCGGATGCATGCGAGCAGCAGCCCGTTTCGCCAGGCTCACCCACGACGACGTGCCCTGGCCGCGCCAGTCCAGGTCGTCCTGCAGCTTCATCAGCCGGTCGACGCGCCCCAAGCGCTCCGCGCGCTCATAGATCCGCAGCCACACGCAGGGCATCGACGGGTCGGTTTCGCACATGCCGTGCATGTCGGTTCCGCCGCACGGCCCGTCCCGCAGCCCCTTCGGGCAGGCCATCGGACAGATGAACGCCGTGTCCTGCAGGATGCAGTGGCCGCACATCTGGCAGCCGAACAGCGGGCGCTTGACCGCGCGCTCGACGAGCGTCAACGCCTCCGTCGGGGCCTGGCGGACGGCGCGCTTGATGACCGTTGACGTGATTGACATGGCTGTGGCGGCGCGGGGTGGGCAGTGCTCGATTATAGATACCGACGCCCCAGGAGCAGCGGCCGAAGTTTTGCAGCACTCAGGCCGCGCGCCGTGCGCGTCTGTTCGATTGCCACGCGGACGCCCGAACGTAAAACGGGGCCGACGCGACTAGGGCGATGGCCGCGGCGTCGGGGGCGTTATCTGTCGCTCCGGAATCTGGAGCGGTCGGCCAACGAAGAGCTGCGACGGGTCGGCGATTTCATTGAGATCGGCCAGATCCTCAACCGTCACGCCGAGTTCCTGCGCGATGGCGAACAGCGTGTCGCCGGCCTTCACCACGTAGACCTCATCCTCGGAGCCCGTTGGCGCCGACGGGGTTACGCGCTCGTCGGGCTGCGGCAGCTCGAGCTTCTGCCCCGCGAAGATGTTGTTCGGGTCCAGGATGCCGTTCTTGGCAGCCAGGTCCTCGACGGTGACGTTGAAACGCTCGGCGATCAGCGCCAGCGTGTCGCCGCTCTGCACGGTGTAGGACTGCGGCAGCGGTGTCGGCGTGGGGGTTGGGGCCCGCGTCGGCGTGGGCGTCGGCGAAGGGATCGGCGGCACCGCCGCGCCCGGGGACGCCGTGGGCGTTGCGGACTCGCCGCCGAAAACCGGAAGGCTGTCGGAAGCCTGCGTCACCAGGACCACCGCCACGACGGCGAAAATGGCGAGGCCAAGGGCTCCGAAGATCAACTCACGGCGTGCATCGGTCACGCGCGCCACTCTCCCGGCTGACGGCTCATCCCCGTTGCCCATCCGCAGCGGGATGGCGGCGCGGAGTCTCGCTCGCGGTGTCGCCGAGTATAGCGGCGGGTGACCTTGCGCTTCCGGCCGGCGCTATGATCGGCGGCATGCAAGCGCTGATCCTCGCCGCCGGCTGGGCCACTCGCATGGGTGATCTCGCCCGCGCCACGCCCAAGCACCTATTGCCCATCGGCTCGCGGTGCAGCCTGGACTTTGCGGTCGAGCGTCTGGCCGCGATCGACGACATGCAGCAGATCCACGTGATCACCCACGATGCCTTTTTTCCCCAGTTCGTCGACTGGGCCGCGGCGCATGAGCTGGCCCCGCGCCTGACGCTGCACAACGATCAGACCACCAGCGAAGCCACCAAGCTGGGCTCCATCGGCGACATCAAGTATTTCCTGGATACCGCACACCCCGACGACGACCTCGTGATCGTGCTCGGCGACAACGTGTTCGACTTCGACCTGCGGCCGCTGGCGACGCGAGCCGTAAGCAACATCGTGGTGGGCCTCTACGACGTCCAGTCACTTGAGTTGGCGACGCGCTACGGCATCGTCGAGCTGGACGACGCTGATCGGATCGTCTCGTTCGTCGAGAAGCCGCCGGTTCCCCGGTCCACCCTGGCCGCGACCGGCATCTACGGCTTCCCGCGCGCCAACCTGGCCGATTTCGACGCCTACCTGAACGACGGGGGCAGCCCCGACAAGTTCGGGTCGGTCATGGAGTGGCTCCACACCCGCCGCACGGTGCTCGGCCAGGTGTTCCACGGGCGCTGGTTCGACATCGGCAGCCCCGACGAATACGAGCGCGTCAATCGCGAATTCGGCGGCGACCCGGGCTGAGCGCTCACGGTGCCGGGGGTGGGAGTCGAACCCACACGACCGAAGTCCCGGGATTTTAAGTCCCGTGCGTCTGCCATTCCGCCACCCCGGCGGGGACGACTTTCAGAGTAACGGCCACGACTTCGATTCCGTGTAGGGGCGGCCCTCGTGGCCGCCCATCCGTCATTCCGGCGAAGAGCCTGCCCCGTACGCGATACGGGGCCGGAATCCAGTCCGGTCGATGCAGAAGGCCCACCGCATGTCGGGGCGGCCCTCGTGGCCGCCCGTCAGCTCCCTACGCCGCGTGCTCCCAGCTGGCGATGAACTCGTCCACGGTGATGCCGCGCCGCATCCGCTCCAGGGAATAGGGAATCGGTCCCGACTGGTAGCCGGGCACGTAATCCTCGCCCTCGGGATCCAGGAGATGGTCCTCGAGCGCGCCGAATCGATGCCAGATCGTGTCGGCTTCGGCCTTGGTGAACCGTTCCGCAAACGGCGGTCCCCAGTTGAGCGAGATGCCGTGGCTTGACTCCGCGCGACGGCGGAACTCGGGCGGCAGGCTCGCCCAGTCCGGCCGCTTGAGGTTGTGGATGTGCATGGCGGCCTTGCAGAGCCAGATCGTCAGTTGCAGCTTGCTGGCCGCTCCCGCGCCGGGCCGCAGCGCCTCCAGCGCCTCGGTGTAGGCGCCCGCATCGCCGTCCAGCACCCCCCGCAGCGCGCGCTCGGTCTCGTCCTGCAACCTGGCTGTGCGCGCGGCCCACCGCTCGAACCACCCGCGCGCCTCCGCCGACAGATGCCGCGTGAACTCCAGGTCCTCCCAGTGGGGATAGATCGTGTGACCGCCGTGCAGGGTGCGGCGCTTGGGCTCGCTCATGTAGCGGCTGCCCCAGTGGATCAGGTAGTTGACGTAGACCAACACGTCGCCCGCGCGCAAATGGACCTGCTCGCCGCCGGGAATCGGTACCCGGGCGTTGTCCAGCAGGCTGCGATTCTCGGCCTCGGTGTTGATCCGCGTGTGGCTGCCGGGAACGATCCAAAACACGCTGTCGTCGTACAGCGGAATGTTCCACTGCATGTAGTTGGGCCCGTCTTCGACCAGGCTGTCCTGCATCGACTGCATCGGCCCCATGTCGATCGGGTGGATGTCGCGGTGCCACGGCGCCGGTCCGTAGTCGAAGGTGGGGTTGCACATCATCTGCATCGCGCTGATCCCGGCGTGCTCGTCGTCCAACAGCTCCGCGGCCAGACCGCGAATCGGCTCCGAAGCCCAGATCTCGACCGCCTCGGCCGTATCCGCGTCGATGAACGTTTCGGTGTTGCTCAGCCGCGGTTGCATCGCGCTGTCCCAGAGACCGCCCGGCGGGTCGTCGGGCCCGCGCTCGCGCCGCCAAACCGCTCGCTGACGATCGAGCAGCGTCTCGAAGGTCACGCGCAGCGACGCCAACTGGTCCTCTGGAATCACGTCGCGCTTGACCAGATACCCATCGCGCATCAGCTGCGCGCGATTGCTGGACGACATAGCCATCACTCCCCAGCAGCGCCAAGACTGGCCCCATCGTGGCACCCAGATGCAGTCCGGGCCAGCCGGTCCGCCGCAGACGGATAGCCCCTCGGCCCTAGGCGCCTTGCGTTCCGCACTCCGTCAGTCACTCCGATGAGTCGCCTGCCCCCGTCCGTCACTCCGGCGAAGAGCCTGCCCCGGACTTGATCCGGGGCCGGAATCCAGTCGGTGTCCGCTCTCCGCCGCCGGGATGAACATTCCGGGTAGGGGCAGGCCTTGTGCCTGCCCTTCGGCTCTTGGCTGGCGCCTCCACCCGGCGATCGCGTCAGTCTCGAATCAGCCGCACCTCGGCATCCACGTCGAGCTCAGCCCAGGCCCGATCCGCCGTCACCGCCGGCAGCCCTCGCCGCGCGGCCAATTCCAGACAGGCCCGGTCGCCAAGCGAAAGGCCTCGGCGGCGAGTGGCGAGACGGGTGGCGGCGGTGGCAATGGCCTGCTCCTCGTCGAAAGGCACGATGTCCAAGTACAGGTGGGCGATGGAGCGTTCGACTTCGGTGAGCGACAGGCCAAGATCGACGAGCCGGGCGGCGGTCTCGGCGACGTTCACCGCCGAGGCCAGCGCATCGCCGCGATAGCCGTCCACAATCTCTCCACCGGGCTCACCGCGCACGAACGCCACCATCGCCGACGCATCCAGCACGGCACGGCTCACATGGACTCCTCGGCGGCGGCCTCACGGCGGCGCTCTTTGATCAGCTCGTCCACCAGGCTCACACCCTCGGGCACATAACGGGCGATCATTTCACGAATTCGACGGGTTTCGGTCGCGTCGCTGACGATGTGAAGGTCCTCGCCCTCCAACCGCATGATCACGGCGTCGCCTTCCCTGATGCCGAGGGACGCGCGGAATGCCGCCGGGATCACCACCCGCCCGCCGGGACCGATCGTGGCTCGAACTTGCTCCGGCGCCGGATCCGCGGCTGTCGCGGCTTCGTCCCGCACAGGTCGGCTCAACTGGGTTTCCATATGGCCCGACTGCACCAGCACATTGCGCACATGCTGGTAGCGGATGCCGAGGCTTCGGGCGATCTCGGACCGGCTGTAGCCCGCGCGAAACAGCGCACGGATCTTGTCGGACTTGGTCGTCAGGCCGACAACGACCTGCTCCGCGGGCTGTCTATCGTAGTCATAGGTGTGCGTTGCCATTGGCAAAGCTCCAGAATTTGGATGTAACAGTTAGACTGTCATATGAACCTATCTCTGTCAAACAAACAGTTTGCTTGCATTGCTCGATCGTCGCGGCATCCAGCCTCGGGCAACACGAGTCAGCGCCGACGGATGTCGATCACGACTGCTGCCCCCGCGCTCGGCTAGCCTGGAACAAGATGCATGATCGGCCCCCGCCGCTTCCGGCCAGCTTGCGAAACCACTACCAGTGGCTGCTCGCACGATCCGACGCGCCGCCCTCGCGCTTGCTCGACATCGGCGCGGGGCAGGGGCGGCTGCTGAGCCTGGCCGGCGAGGCTGTGCGCGAGCGGCTCGTGGGAATCGACCCCAAGAGACCCGGCGAACGCGCCGATTCTCGAATCGCGCGCGTGATCGGCGATGGCCAAAGGCTCCCCTTCGCCGGCAACTCGTTCGACTTCGTGGTCGAAACAGAGACCCTCGAGTGGGTCCGCGACCCTGTGTCGCTGCTCCGCGAGGCCGCGCGCGTCTGCTCGCCTGACGGCCTCGTCGTGACGGACGACACCGACTGGGACACCCTGGTGTTCGCCGCCGGCGACGCGAAGCTGGGCCGCCGCATCCTCCGCGCGTTCTGCGACTCGGGACCAAATGGCTGGATCGGCCGCATGGCCCCGTCGCTCATGCGCCGCGCCGGCCTGCGCGCCATAGAGGTCCACGTCCGCGTGATCGCAGAACAGGAATTCAAGCCCGGCGCCCTCAGCTTCTGGCAGGTCCAGGTCATCGACGAGTGGCTGCGAGCCAAAGCCCTCGTAACCACCCAAGAACTCAACGACTGGCGCGCCGACCTCCACCAAGCCGCCGACTGCGGCGACTACCTCTTCAGCGCCAACCGCTACGTCTGCGTCGGCCGGCCCGCGTAGATCAAGGGATTGTTTGGCCGAGTCGATGGACGCCTACCCAATCCGTTCGCCCCCGTATCGCGTACGGGGCAGGCTCTGAGCTTGTCGAAGGGTCCGCCGAACGGATTGGGGCACGCGGATACCTACGCATAGGTGCTCGTTTGGAGTTCCCCAAGGGTCATCCGGCAAACTGCTCGCCCGGACGCACCACTCAACCGGTTCGGCCCTCTTCAGGCCGCGCGGTTCAGGTGGCGGGCTTGGTCGCGTAGCGCGTGCACTCGCTGGGCCAATCGCTTGACGGACGCCAACACCTCATCCAGAGTCCCGTCCAAGTCCAGCGCGGCGACTTCCAGCCGCTTGCCCGCGTGGCGGACCTCATATTTTGAGCTGTCCGCCTCGCCCTGAGCGTAGACGAGCAGACCGCCCGGCAGGTCCAGCGCGGTGGCGTAGGCCAGCAACTGGTAGAGATCGGCGTTAGGCACGCTGCGCACCTGCGTACGCTTGTACTTCGCGTCGCCCACGAACGTGCAGACGCCTCCGTCCCACCAGGACAAATCTGGCTTGATGGGCAGTCGCCCTTGCATAGCGAGCGTAATGCGGTGCGGCAGGTCTTGATCGGAGCGGAGCACGCGCTCGGACACACGCAACTCGTCCCTCAGCGCCTGAGTCACGAACTCCTGAAAGAGCGTGTTCATGTCGATCAAGAAGCCGGCGGCGCGCACGGTCCCGCGGCTGGACTGAAAGGCGCTGTGCCGCAGGATCAGCCGCGACAGCCCCACCACGTCGCGGTAGTGCTGGTTCAGCCGGTCGAAGCTGACCTGCGGCAGGCTGTTCGGCGGGAATGCAACCAGCGAGACGTTGTCGAGCAATCCCGCGATGCGCCCCAAATCTCGGCGCGCTTTCGGCGAACGCAGCCGCATGCCGCCCAGCCGCGCAACTGCCGCCTTCACCAGGCGGTTCGCCAGGATGTCGTCCGTGAACTCGTCGTATCGGACCTCAACCGGCAGGGGCAGGCCAAACCTGCGCCGCAGCTGGTCGTCAAATCGGATGCGCCCGCGCACCGTGGGCAGCGCCTCTTCGTGGGTCAGATAGCCATGCAGCAATCCGCGCGCAAAGGCCCGCCGGGCCGCGGCTGCCAGCGCAAGCGCCAGCGTGTCCGGCAGCGCCGGCTGTTCCTCGAAGTCGAACCAGCGCCGGTCCTGATGCTTGAACATTCCCATGGCGTAGCAGGCCAGCGACAGCAGCTGCGGGATGCCGATCTTGGGCTGGATGAGCACCGACAGGCCGCCGATTTCAAGCGCGCCCACGGTTGACCCTGGCGTCAGCGTGTAAGCATCACTCTTGCCCAGCGCCGGTTCGATGGTCAGCGAGAGCGGTGAGTCCCCAAGCGCGTCGCGCTCCTGGACCGAGAGCGGATAGGGCTGGCTCGGTTTGTACTCGCGCAGATTAATCCGACGCATCGCCGGCGCCGTCTGCCTTGTCGAGTTCGTCGGGATCGCCGACAGTCGGTTCCGGCTGGCCCTCGGCTTCGGCACGCAGGTCGTCCAGGTCGAAGTCGTCCAGACGTTCAGACTCGCCAAATAGGCGCTCTTCGATGTAGGGAAGGACGTTGTGCTCCCAGGTCAGGCGCACCTTTTCCTCGTTGAGGTCGGGGTTGCCGGACTCGTCGGTTTGCATGAAGTAGCTCGGCCCGATGGCGGCGTGCTCGTCAGCCAGCTTCTTGTTTGCGAGATCGACCACGCTCTCCACCCACGCCGGCTCCAGCGCATGCTTGGCCAGCCAGCGCCCGAGTAGCCCCTGCACCGGCGCTTTGTCGGGATGGAACTCCATGAAATGGAAGCGGCGGCGCAGCGCCAGGTCCACCAGCGCGATGGACCGGTCGGCGGTATTCATGGTGCCGATGATGTAGAGATTCGTGGGCAGCGAGAACGGTCGGTCGGAATACTGGAGGTGCATCTTCTCGTCGCGGTACTCCAGCAGGAAGTACAACTCCCCGAACACCTTGGCCAGGTTGCCGCGATTGATTTCGTCGATGACCAGAAAGTGCTTCGCGTCTGGCGCTTTCGCCGCCGCCTCAGCCATGTCGAGCAGCGGCCCGTTCCTGAGTACGAAGCCGACTTGTTCCCCACCGGGCGCTGGACGGAATCCCTGTACAAAGTCCTCATAGGCGTAGGACGGATGGAACTGAACCAACCGCACGCGCTCTTCAGAACCAGCCAGATACTCCGCGAGCTTCCGCGCCACATAGGTCTTGCCGGTGCCGGGCGGGCCCTGAAAGATGATCTGCCGCTTGTCGTTAAGGCTCAGCAAAGTCTCGATCTTGCGAAGCTCGTCAACGTCAAACAGGAGATCCTCGGCCAGCACTTCAAGCGGGTCAGGGGGGTCGTCAATCTCCCCGCCCTGGAGCTGCCACACCACTCCCTGCGCGTCAAGGCGGTCTCGTAGAGTCAGTCCACGATCAGCGGCTTCCTCTATGAGCCGGTCCAGGAAGCCCAGCGAGTGTTCGTACATCGCCGCCTCATCCGAGTCCCGTGCAGGCTGGTCATATCCGGTGCTTTCATAGGCTTTACTGAACGGGTTTACGCGAAACGGCGGGTTTCTCTTAACTTCCAATCCCATAAGCAAGACGGAGATTACATTTAGTCGGGTTCCTTTCCCGCTTATTACTGACCGCGGGAATAGGCCGCAAAAGGATCGGATTCGTGCAGAAACCGATGATGGATCCCGCTTCCAAATCGCTTGCAGCGCCTGTAGCGCGTCGTCAGGGGATTCTGTGATCCAGTCACGGAAACGCGCCTGCAATATGCCGAAAATGAGGTTTCCTGCGATCGCACTCTTTACCAGATTGGACCAGTCGTTCGCGCCGGCAAGCGCCGCATCACGCGCCAAAGCAATCTTTCCGCCGATTTCAATCTTATAGTTGTTCTCTAGACTGTCTAAATCTGTAGTATCAACAAGTCTCTTGGCTCGCTTGATATACTCGTCCCAAGGATCGTATTGGTGATCCCATACACTTCGAATATCAGTATCAAAGAAGTCTATGTCTCGGTCTTTCTCGACTTCGAGGCCCCGGCGAATCTGTACCAATTCCCGGTCAAGGTCGTTGGACCGCTCGTCAAGCTGATCAACAAAGGCCTCCGCGATAAGCTCCTTCTGCTTCCTTGGAAGGACGCGCTCAAACGTGTCTGGGTCGACAAGATGCAGCAACGCGGCCGCCTGGATATAGGATTGCGAGTTAGTCAAGACCATCACCGATTGTTTGAACTTCCAAGAATCATCGAGGATCACGACGCGCTGATCTTCGGTCTGATCCTTTAGCCACTCAGCTAACCTTGCAATCAGCCGTAGATGTACATGGCGACGGATTCCGAAATCTGGTCCGGGATTGCAGATGCCGCTGTCAAGTGCTTTATCGAGTCTTTCAGGGAGTGGAGCGTCTCGCCTGGCCCAGCCTAGGACTTTCATGATCTGATCTCGCTTAACACTGCCACTAGTTGCATCGTTGATTAAGAAGTGAACGTAAAGTAGCTCGGCGGCAAGTTGGATCGTGTTGGGTGAGGCTCTTACGAGGCTCTGCTCATACCGGCCGATGAAGGTGCCTTGACCGACGGATTCGGTGTCGACCCGCTCGAGAAACTCCTCGATGGTTTGCGATGACCAAACCGGCTTGCCGGGTGTGAAGAGGGAGCCATCGTTGCGCAGGGCGGAATCGACCCATTGCTGTGCTGCGGCGTAAATCCCGGCTTCCTCCGCCTTGGCTAGCCTGGCCATCGCGCCCTCGCTTGTCTATCTAGTCTTTACTGGAGATTCGGGCGCCCAGATGGTAGTGGGTGCCGTCAGGGTCAGCGCCCTCATACCCGTATTGCGGCACCGGGCAGGCTCTACGCCTGGCATCCAGCGCGCCTCTAGATTCGACCGGACTGGATTCCGGCCTTCGCCGGAATGACGGAAGGGGCTGTCGCTGCGACGGAATGACGGCGGGCTTATGCAACGGCCTCATTCGGAGAGGGGACTGGACGTGCTTTCGGGCTGCTCGAAGTCATCCAGCGTGAAGACGCTGGCTGCGGGGACGTCGATCTCCGCCATGGCGGCCTCGTAGCCGGCCAGGCGGTCGACGAGGGCGATGGCTAGGACTACTTCGAGGTCCAGGCCGGCTTCTCGCAGGCAGCGCGTCGTGTAGACCAACGACCCGCCGCTGGTCGCGGCGTCGTCGACGATGACCACGCGCATGCCGCGCTGCAGCGGGCCTTCGATGACGCGCTCGGTGCCGTGGTCCTTGCGTTCGCTGCGGACGAACAGCCCGGCCAGCGGCTGATCGGTGCCGGCGCTCAGCAGCATGGCCGCGGCCACGATCGGGTCCGCGCCCACGGTGGGTCCCGCGACGGCGTTGGCGTCGGGCGCACGCTCCCGGATCAACTCCAGCACGGCGTTGCCGGCCAGGTGCGCGCCGTCGGGATCCAGCACGACCTGCTTGCCGTCGAAGAAGTACGAACTGGTTTGGCCGGACGAGAGCTTGAACGTGCCGGTGATGAACGAGCGTTCTTGCAGCATGCGGCGCAGTCGCTCGCGATCGGAGTCGGCCATCGGCTTCACCTCCCGGGCGCCGGTCGCGGCCGGGCGCCCACAAGGGGCGCTCCTACGCGGAATTCCGAACACACGGGCCCGGAGGACGTGCCCCGGCGGCGCGAATCGGGCCATTATGCGTCAATGGGCCTTCAACACGACCTTTCGACATGAGGAGCTAGCGCAATGGCCTCTCTCAAGGCGGCGGTGATCGGACTCGGCGGCCACGGCAACAACCACCTCGAGATGATTGCCGACGCGCCCGAGATGCGGCTCGTCGGCGTTTCGGATCTCGACGAGCAGCGCCTGGCCGCGGCGGCTGCCTTCGAACCCGAGGTCGCCACCACCGACTACCGCGAGATGCTCGACCGTTCCCGCCCCGACGTGGTCTACGTGGTCACGCTGCCCGGGCACCTGCTTCCCATCGTGCGGGAGTGCCTGGAGCGCGGCATCCATACCTCTGTCGAGAAGTCGCCCGGCAACACCAGCGCCGACACCGCCGCCATGATCGAGGCCGAGGCCGCCAGCACCGCCATGGCCATCGCCTCGTTCAACCGCCGCTATTTCCCGCAGGTTCTCGCCGTCAAGCGGCTGGCGCTCGCCCGCGGCGGCCCCGTGCACGCCGCCGCCACCTACAACAAGAACCCGAGCGACAAGGTGGTCGAGAACATGAGCCTTGGCCTGATGCCGCCGGCGTTGATCTGCGACTCCATTCACCACGTCGATCTGCTGCGCTGGCTGGTGGGGGACTCGATGGAGACGACCGGCGTCGTCACCCACGTCCACGCCGAGACCTACCGCTCCAGCCCGGCGCGTGAGCGGCACAACGCCGTAATCACCTTCGCCAACGGCGCCCGCGCGGTGCTGATGTCGCACTTCGGCGTGGGGACGCGCATTCAACGGGCCGAGCTGCACGCCGAGGACTTCTCGGCCTACATGGACCTCACGCGCATGAGCCCGCCCGAGGAGGCGCACCGGCCCGACACGTTCGAGCTGTTCGCCGACGGCGATCCCTACGCAGCGCCGCTGGACCTCGCGCCCGAGGGCGGCCCCTATTTCAACGAGACGCGGCACTTCGCCGACTGCATTCTCAACGGCCGCCGCCCCTGGAGCACGTTGGAGGACGCCCTGGTGACCATGCGGCTCTGCGAGGCCATCTACGCCGGTCACAAGGGCCCGTTCGATGGCGACACGGCGTCCTCCGATCCCCTCTCCCTGGATGGGTGAGGGTGGGGCCTGCGAAGGTGCGTGACTATGTTTCCCAGGCTGCCCGCAGCCTGGGCCACCGGACACTGAAAACCCCTCATCCCACCCTTCTCCCGCAAGGGGAGAAGGAGCCGGGCCTGCCCTTCGGTTCACCGGAGACGCGGCATCACGGCCCCGCCATTCGGAATGAGAAAGAGCATCGACCATGAGTCCTGATTGGCTCGCATTGCCGGAGCACTTCGCGCCCGCGCGCGTCACGACATACCAGGCCCTGCCGCCCGACACTCCCGTCACGTTGGCGCAGCTCGACGGCCCCGGCTGCATCCGCCGCATCTGGGCCGCCAGCGTGCGCCGGCCCACGCCCGCGCACCAGCGCCAGATCGTGCTGCGCATGTATTGGGACGGTGCGGAAGTGCCTGCCGTCGAGGCGCCGCTCGGCGACTTCTTCGGCCAGCTTCACGGCTTGCCGCCCTATCCGCTCGACTCGCGCTACCTCACCAGGCAGGTCCACGCCGGATACACGGCCACGTTTCCCATGCCCTTTCAGCAGGGGGCGCGCATCGAGGCCGTGGCAGGTCCGGGCGTGGGCGACGACGGGATCCTGCTGCAGACCGATTGGCACGCCTACCCACCGGAGTCCTTCACGCAGCCGCTGCGCTTCCACGCACAGTTCCGGCGCGAGAACCCCTGCGAGGCCTTCGGACGAAACTACCTGCTGCTGGATGCCGTGGGCCGCGGTCGCTTTCTCGGCTTCAACTACGGCGTGGCCGTGCGCGACGACCGGGCGCGTTGGTCGCACGCGGGCGCCGACAACATCTATGTGACAAACGCCGCCGACGCCCCCGAGGGACCGTTTGCCCATCTGCGCGGCGCGGGGGGTGAGGATGCCTTTGGCGCCTCCAACGGCGGCGTGCTGCACCGGCCCTCCACGCATCTCGACCAGGGCGTGCCCTACTACGCGCAGGAGGACCTCGGCCCGGCGTTGGCCCGGCACACGCTGGCGGCCTATCGCTTCTTCGAGGCCGACGCCATCCCCTTTGGCCAATCGCTCCAGGTTCGCTTCGGATCGATGGCCAACGACATTTGCAGCACGGCGTATTGGTATCAGGAGCCGCCTCACCGGCCCTTCGTCCGCATGCCGGGCTGGGACCAACTCCTGCTCGGAACGGACTTGCCGTACGACGACACCGGCGCCCCGGAGCCGGAACCGCGCTGGCAACTCCTCGGTCCGTTCCATCCGGATGAGGAAGCGGCGCTGGACGCGGCTGCCGACCGTGCCGGCGCCACCGAGAGTTTCTCCGAAACCGGCTACCCGGCCGACTCGCCGTGGCGCCGCGAATCGCGGCACATCGCGCGCTGGGCGCCGGCCGCCGACATCAACGGCTTCGTGGACTTCTCGCTGACCTTCCGCCCCATCGGCCCCGAGAACTCGCTCACCTATCCGGCGGTCGGCCTGGCGGAAACGTGGCTGCACGCCGATGCGGACGACGCGGTAACGCTGCAGATCGGCTGGGTGAACGAGCTGCGGCTACGCGTCGGCGACGGTCCGTGGGAGTCGCTCGGCGGCCACGCCTACTTCCGCAACCGGGAGCATCGGCTGTCGCTGCGGCAGGGCTGGAACCGGCTTCAGATCAAGCTCGACAACCCCGACGACGGACTGGCCCTACACGCGTGGGGGTCCTGGGTCTTCGCCATGCGTGCCATCGACGACCGCGGGCGCGAGCTCGCGCTGCATCCGGAGCGCGCCCGCTAGGCGACGTTTGCAATATTGGGCGACATCCCACGCCCAAGCCTCGGGTCACCCTCACCCCAGTATCGAGGGACCGTTGCAAGACCCAGCCGAGCTTAAGGATGACCGGCCGAATCCAATCTACCCCCAGGTTCAATGAGGGGTGGATTCCCGCCTTCGCGGGAATGACGGATAGGAGGGGAAGTTCGCGAACCGCCCCTCGACGACTCAGCCCGGCGCGATCGTCGTCATGTCCCAGCCGCCCAGCCGGCGAATCGGCACGGTCGGGTTCGCCAGGCTCGGCTCGCCCGCCTGGCGCCAGGCCTCGATCTCGTCCTGGTGGCCCAGCCGGCGCAGCGCGTTCCACGGCGCCTGATGGTTGGCGCGGAACCACGAGCCCGCGCAGTCCCACACGAACAGGTGCTCGGCCCCGGCGCCGTAGAGCATCGAGGCCATGCGGCGGTAGTCCTCCGCGCTCAGATCGCGCGGCATCAGGTTGGGCGCCATCAGGCAGCGTGTGCCGCGCACCGCCTCCACAAACGGCTGAATCTGCTCGCCCGACATCCACGTGTCCTCGGCCACCGGCAGGGCCAGCGGCGCGGGACTGTAGGGAATTAGCGTGTCGATCAGGCCCTCGCGCGCCCAGGTGGCCACGTCCATACCGAAGTAGTCGTTGTCGGCCTGCGTGCCGAGCACGCACACCGAGATGTCGATTCGCTTGCCGTGGCGCGCGGCGCTGGCGGCGTCCATCTCGGCGCGCACCCGCCGCATGAAGTCCGTCAGCACGGCGGCGCGGTGGGCCAGCCAGCGGGGATCGCGCTCGTCCAGGTCGTGCGGGTCCTCGCCGAACTTGCGCTTGAAGCTCTCGACCAGCGGCGCCTCGTAGTCCAGGTAGGGCGGCCGCCGGTTGAACAGCAGCGCGATGCCGTCGACCGGATAGGCCGCCATTTCGCGCAGCACCGACAGGCAAAACTCCTGGGTTTCCTGAAACGCATAGGACAGCCGCGGCAGGGTTCGTCCCTCCCGGTCGATGCAGTGCAGCTCCGGGTGCCGCTCGAAATACCCGCCCGCGAAGAACCCCTCCATGGTGGTCGGCGGATAGGTCCACGCCGCCAGCCGGTAGCTGGCGTGGAACTCCATCCCCAGGTCGTGGGTGTGCCGCAGCGCCACGTCCACCGGATCGATGCCCTTGCGCCGGAACTCCCGAAAGCTCTCCACCAGCAGGCGCTCGCCCAACCGGCTGTAGCCCTTCAGGTCGAGATCGGCGGGATTGCGTCCCACGGTGGTGTCGTAGTAGAGCTTGTCGCCGCCGCCGACCTCCCAATAGATGCGCCCAAAGTCCGTCTCCCGGTAGGGCTCGACCTCGCGCCGAATCTCCTCGGCGGTCGTCGTGCGATAGGTGTAGGGATAGAACGCGTCGTTGTGCCCGAAGAGCCGGCGGGTGGAGGCGTCGCGCAGGTCCTGCTCGTGCGCCGCCGCCTCGGCGTCGGAGAGCGGCACGAGCTTGACGTAGGCGATCTTGGTCGACTCGCCCTGAATCGTCCCCGGGCCGTCGCCCGCCGCCAGGCGCCGCGTGATCTGCTCGAAGACCAGGTCCTGGCCGTCGAGCTTGGCCACGCGCCAGAACAGCTCCTCGAACCGGAGCCGGCGCATGTGCCCGTCCAGCCCGCGCGGCGGCTCCCAGCGCAGCATCGAGTAGGTGTCGTCGCCGCTCAGTTTCACCAGCACCTGCTCCAGCCAGCCCTGGTCCTCATTGGTCGGGTGAAATCCCACGCTGATGGCGTGCCAGCCGCGCCGATCCATGGGATAGGTGACCGCCGGCGACTGCGATTCGAAGCCGGCCCATAGCAGCACCCCGTGCAGGTCCTCCGTCTCGTAGGGCAGCGTCTGCCAGGTGCCCGGGCGCAGGTCGGACGCCAGCGCCGACGCGGGGGTGGAGCGGTCCAGATCGGTCAGGTAGATGGGCTCCGCCTGATAGCCCCGGTCGGCCAGAAGATCACGCGCTGTATCGGCCATTGCTACACGCTCCCTGTCGATTTCCGTGTAGGGGCAGCCCTCGTGGCTGCCCGCTCGAAGCCCCTTATTGGCCGTCCCTAGAAATGCCCGGCCCCTCGTAGAACCCGCGCCGCCAATACACCAACGGCTGCCCCTCCCGCATCGACCCGTCGACGACCTCACCCACCACGATCGCGTGGTCCCCGAGCACCGTCGTGCTGATGCGGCGGCAGACCACCACGCCCAACACGTCGCTCAGGACTGGCAGCCGGTCGTCCCAGCCCGTCCACGACACCTGGTCGAACTTATCGGTGGCGCTGGAGGCAAAGAGCTTGGCCACGTCGGCCTGCGCCGCGTGCAACAGATGCGCCGCAAAGTGGCTGCCCGCCGTAAGCGCGGCATAGCTGTTGCAGGTTTCGTCCACGCAGACGATCACCGACGGCGGATGGGCGGAGTACGACGTGATCGAGGTGACCGTGAGCCCCCGCGGCGAGCCGTCGGCGGTCGCGCCCGTCACCACCGCGACGCCCGAGGCCAGGGCCGCCATCGACGCTTTGAACAGCGCGTCGACGTCCGCGGCGGGCGTTGGCGGCACGGTCATCGCAGGGCCCTCGAGTCCGTCGGGTGGCGCGCCGGTGCCACGATACTACTGCGCGGCGGTTGCGCGATTGTGTATGGTTGAGAAAGCTAGAGGCGCCCAGCGCACCACGTAGGGCGCGGGCCGCAGACATCGATCGGCCCACCGCGGGCGCCAGTTGCTGCAGAAGGGCACCCGCTATCGAGAGTTTCACCGCGCTGCGCGTCCGACCGGATCTCGTCGACGCGCTGGCGGCCGACGAGATCACCAGTCCCACCCCCATCCAAGCCGCCTGCATCCCCCACCTGCTCGACGGCCGCGACGTCGTCGGGCAAGCCCGAACCGGATCCGGCAAGACCCTGGCCTACGCCATCCCGCTCGTTGAAGACTTCGACCGCGATCACCCGCGCGTCCAGGCCCTGGTGCTGGCGCCGACCCGTGAGCTTGCCGAGCAGATCGGCACGGTCATCGACCCGTTGCTCGGTCCGGACCTCCCGCCCGCGGTGCGCATCGTCGGCGGGCTCAGCTACACCCCGCAGCGCCGCGCGCTCGCCGAGGGCGCGCAGGTCGTGGTGGGCACGCCGGGTCGGGTGCTGGATCTGATCGAAAGCCGCGATCTGAACGTCGACGACCTGCGCATGCTCGTCATCGACGAGGCCGACCGCATGTTCGACATCGGCATGGCGCCCCAGGTCGAGTCGATCCTGCGCTATTCGCCCACGTCCCGGCAGACGGCGCTGTTTTCGGCCACCGTGCCGGGTTGGGTCGCGCGGCTCACGCTGCGCCACCTGCGCGATCCCGAGCACGTCGCGCTCGACACCCGGCCGGAAGACCTGCCCGATATCGACCACGAAATCTGGGTCGTGCCCGAGATGGAAAAGGCCACGGCCGTCGAGGGCATCCTGCAGCAGTCGCCCGGCGTGCCCACCATCGTCTTCGGCCGCACCCGCCGCGGGGTCGACCTGCTGCGCGACCGTTTGCGCCGCCGCGGGCTCCGGGTAGACGCCATTCAGGGCGGCATGCCCCAGCCCTCCCGGCAGCGTGTCATGGATCGGTTTCGGCAGGAAGAGATCGACGTGCTGATCGCCACCGACGTCGCCGCCCGCGGATTGGACATCATGGGCCTGGCCCAGGTGATCAACTACGACATCCCCGATCACCCCGACATGTTCACCCACCGCACCGGCCGCACCGGCCGCATGGGCCGCGCGGGGCGGTCGGTCACCCTGGTCAGCGGCGCCGGCCTCGACCGGCTGGCCTCGATCGAGTACTCGCTGGAACGCCGCATTCCGCGTCGGTATTGGGATGAGATCAAGACCGAGTTCCTGCCGGAGGCCGACGAACCTGAGGAAGCGCCTGCGGCCGCCAACGGCCGACGCGTGATGCCCGGCGAGCGCCTGAGCGGCGGCAAGGTGAAAGCCAACGGCGCGGATGGCCGCGGACCCCGCTCGAACCGTCGCCGCCGCCGTCCGCGCAAGGCCGGGGCTGAGGCGTCCGGCGGGCGTTAGCCCGCCCGACTCGCCATAGGATTCGGCACGGGTGGGTCAATGCGGGTGTGGATCGTCCCGACGCTGCGCGTGCGTGATCAGTGCTACGGCACCGACAGGAAACGCCTGGCAGCATATGGTGTCGGAGGTACACACTGCGTCAAATGGAATCTGCCCTCGGCAGCCGAACGTAGGGCGGTACGAAGGAGGCTGACATGACTCGACGACGAGTGCTGATCGGCGGCGGAGCAGTCGGAGCCATCGTGGCGGTGGTGATCGCCTATTGGCTGATATCGCCGCTCTTTCGCGACACCGTGGTGGACGAGGCGTTCCCATTCGAGGTGCCGGAACCCGCCGCCATGGAGACCATGACCGAGGAAGAGAAACAGGAGATGGTCGCCGAGTTCGAGGCCGCCATGCCCACCTTGATGGAAATCGAGGCTCTTGCCGAGGCGGACCGCATGGCGGTCCAGGAGCGCGTGATGGAGGCGGCTGCCGTCATGCCCGACACCGTGATGGATGAGCCGATGCCGCCCATGCCGGCGGCGGAGGCCACGCCGGCGCCGGAAGCTACGCCAGCGGCGGAAGCCACGCCAACGCCGGAGGCCGCGCCGCAGCCCGAGCGCTTGCGCGAGGGCCAATTCCGCGGCGCCGACAACTTCCACCGCGGCTCCGGAACGGCCACGATTTTCCGCACCCCCGACGACAAGCTGGTGCTGCGCCTCACGGACTTCATGGTCACCAATGGTCCGGCGCTCAGCGTGCTGCTGTCCTCGTCGCCCGCGCCGGCGTCCAGTCAGCAGCTGGGCGAGTACATCGACGTGGGCGCGCTGAAGGGCAACATCGGCAACCAGAACTACGAAGTCCCGGCCGGCACCGACCTTTCGGCGTACAACAGCGTCGTCATCTACTGCGTGCCGTTCCGCGTCGTGTTCGCGACCGCCACCCTCCCCGCGTAAGGTGCGCCGCCGGCGCGCCGGTCGCCTGGTGACGCGCATCGCGCGTGAGCCTGTCGCGATCGGCGCCCTGGCGGGAGCCGCCGCGGCGCTCGTGTTTCTCGTTCCCGCGACGCCCATGGGCGGGTTCGACGGTTTGCTCGGGTCGCCGGTCGACGGCGCGCTGCTGGCCGTGCATCTGGTCATCGGCGCCGCGGCGGGAGCGGCGTACGCGCGCGTGATTCCGCTGCACCGGCGCGGCGAGCACGCCTCGCGCATCACGCTGGCCCTCATGGCCGGGCTCGGCCTCTGGATCGTCGGCCCGCTCACCATCGGCCCCGCGCTCGACGGCGCCGCGCCCACCTGGTCGGTCGAAGCCGCGTCACGGCACTTCCCCAGCCTCATCGCGCATCTGATGTTCGGCGGCGGTCTCGGCGTGCTGCTCGCGCTGGCAGCTCGGGCAGGCGTCGGCCGCGGCGCCGACGCGTCAACCGCCTCCCGAGAGGCGAGGCAACCGCTGCGCGTGGTGATCATCGGCGGCGGCTTCGCCGGCATGGGGGCCGCGCAACGCTTCGAGGAGCTGAACCGCCGGGACATCCCCCTGGACGTGACCCTGGTGAGCCGCAGCAATTTCCTGCTGTTTACGCCCATGCTGGCCGAGGTCGCGTCGAGCGGCCTGGACGCCCAGGCGATCTCGGCGCCCATCCGCGTCGCCTGCCCGCACACGCGTTTCCGCCACGCCGACGTGCGAGCCGTCGATACCGACGCCAAGCGAGTCACGGCGCTGACGGTCGGCTCCGACGCAACCGAGGAGATCGCCTACGACCATCTGATCGTGGCGGTCGGCTCCGTGCCCGCGTTCTACGGCCTCCCGGGCCTTGCCGAGCACGCCTTCACTCTCAAGACCCTGGAGGATGCCGCCCGCCTGCGCAACCACGTCATCACGGCGCTGGAGACCGCCGAGCAGCAGACCGACGGGCCCGCGCGGCAGGCGCTGCTGACGTTCGTCGTGGCCGGAGGCGGATTCGCGGGAACGGAGGCCATCGCCGAGCTGTTCGACCTCGTCCGCAGCGTGCGCCGCTACTACCCCGGCATCGCACGCGACGAGCCGCGCTTTGTGCTGGTGCACTCCAGCGACCGCATCATTCCCGAGCTGAGCCGCGAGTTGGGCGACTACGCCCGCGAACGGCTGGAACGCCGCGGCATCGAGTTCGTGCTCGGCCAGCGCGTGGCCGCCGCCGATGCCGAGAGCGTCACCCTCGACGACGGCGCCCGGCTTCCCACGCGCACCCTGGTGTGGACCGCCGGCAACCAGCCCAGCCCGCTCTTGCGCGGCATGCCCTGTGAGCGCAACCGTCGCGGCCAGCTCGTCGTCGAGCCCACGTTGCAAGTGCCGGGGCTCGACGGCGTGTGGGCCCTGGGCGACGGGGCGCAGGTGCCGGACGTGCACCGGCCCGGCGCCTTTCACCCGCCCACCGCCCAGCACGCGATCCGGCAAGGCAAGGCCGTGGCCGACAACGTCGTGGCCGTCGCGCGCGGGCAGGCGCCCAAGCCGTTCAGCTATCGCGCGGTCGGCTCGCTGGTGGCGCTCGGGTCCCGCACCGCTGCCGCGGAGGTGGCCGGCCGCAAGTTCTCGGGCTTCGTCGCGTGGGTCATGTGGCGCACGATCTACTTCACCAAGCTGCCGGGCATGGACCGCAAGGTGCGGGTGGCGCTCGACTGGGCCATCGATCTGCTGTTCCCGCGCGACATCGTGCTGCTGCCAGGGCCGTCGGACGCGGTGGAGTCGAGCGCCGGTGGTCGTGACGGCGCGGCCGATCCCCGTCCCGCACCCGAGCCGGTCGCCCCCGGAGCGTCGGACGCATGATCCGGTCCGACCGGCTCGCCGCATGGCTGCTGACCGGCGCGCTGGCCGGGCTGGTGGGCGGCGTGGTGCTGGCCCTGGCCATGCTGGAGCTGGGGATGATGGCGTCCATGGCGCTCATCGTCACCGCCCGCGAGTCGCTGGGCGTCGGGCTCCTGGTGCACTTCGCCCTCTCCGCCATCTTCGGCGTGCTATTCGCGGCCCTCGTGCGCAACCAGGCGCGCCGCAACGACGCCCTGGTGTTCTGGGGCCTCGCCTACGGGGCGGTCGTGTGGTTCCTGGACCCGCTCACTCTCTACCCGCTCACGTCCGGCCAGCCGGTCACCTGGTCGCTGGCGGCGGCGCAATCGTCGTTCGACTTGCTGCTCGGCTTCCTGCTCTACGGCGCGACGACGGGCCTGGCGCTGCTGGTCCTGAGCCGGCCGGTCGTGCGCCGGCCCTCGCTCACGGGCCTGGGACTTGGAGCTGCCGCGGGACTGGCGGCGGCGGCCATCGCGGCAGGCCTGCTGAACGACCAGGGGCTGACGCCCACATTCGCCGCGCTGCCGTCCGACACGGCCGGGCCGCCGGCCTGGCTGGCCGCGCTGGTCATCGGCGCGGTCGCCGGCGCGGGATTCGCGGCCCTGGCCCAGCGCCCCAGCGACAGCGCCGGGGCCGGACTCGTGCGCGGCGCCATGTATGGCTTTCTACTCTGGGTCGTGCTGCGGCTCACGATCCTTCCGCTGATTCTGGACGGCGGCCTCCCCTGGTCGGCGGGCGCAGCCGCGGAGGCCTACCCCTCGCTGCTCGCCTATCTGGTCTTCGGCGGCTTTCTGGGCGTGGGCTATCAGTGGCTGCGCAAGCTCTGGCGCGTCCTCTTCGATGAGATCGACAGCTCCGACGACGAGGAAGGCGTGGGGACCCGCGGCCTGCGCGCCCTCGGCCGCGGCGTTGCCGCCGGCGTGGTCGGCGGACTGCTCTTTACCTACGTCATGATGCAGGTCGGCGCGCTGCGCGGCGTGGCCGGCCTCATGGGCGGCGAGTCGCAGATCGCGGGCCTCGTGATCCATCTAGTCATCGCGATGCTCTTCGGCGCGGCCTACGGCCTGCTGTTCCGCCGCCAAAGCTACGACGCGGGCTCCGCCGTGGGTTGGGGCGTCTCCTACGGGTTCTTCCTCTGGATTCTCGGCCCGCAGATCCTCATGCCCATGCTGCTCGGCGCCACGCCCGCCTGGTCGGCCGCCGGCGCCGCCTCATTGACCGCGAGCCTGGTCGGCCACCTCGCCTACGGCGCGGGCCTGGGGCTGACCTATCACTGGTTCGAGACAAGGCACAACCCCTGGTGGATTGCCCGCCGCCAGGCCGACGAGGCCCGCCTGCAACGCCGCCGCGAGGCCCTCCAAAGCGCCGCCCCGGCCCTCTGGGCGCTGGTGCTCGTCGTGGGTCTGACGCTGCCGGTAATCCTGGGTGCACCGGCGTAACCGGTCCTTTAGAGTGCATGTGTAGGGGCGGTTCGCGAACTGCCCCCATCCGTCATTCCCGCGGAGGCGGGAATCCAGGCCCAATCTGGCAGCAGCCACACACTAGACGCGCACCCATCGCCGCGCGGTTGAAACGCAGGAGCGGGTTTCAAACCCGCCCCTAACCGACCCGCATTTCGGCAAGCCGACTACGCTGACGCCGGGATTGCATTCTGGGAGCAACCACGATTAGCAAGTACGAGACGCCGCTCACCCGGCGCTATTGGGACTCAGTCGGCGGGACGCTGATGGAGGAGTTCCGCGCGGTCCGGGGATCGGCGGCCCAAGGACATCGAGATCTGGACGGGGTGATCATCCCAGCCGGTCCAAAGCTGATCCTGGATCGGGCGGAACACGCCACGCAGGACCTCAAGGACAAGGACATCATCGTCGTCCAGACTAAGACGGGGAGGCTTGGCATGTACCTGCTGGGACAGGCTCTCTTTTCCCGCGAGCTGATGCGGGTCTTCAATCCCAGGACGGTCATGTCCGTGGCCGTGTGCGAATGGGACGACGCGGCCCTTCGACCGTTGGCAGAGAAGTACGGCATCGAGGTCGTGTGCTACGGAGACTCCGCCACGTGATGCGAGCGCTTGGCCCGTAGGGACGAGTTTCAAACCCGCCCGTTCCAATCTACCCGCCCGTCTCCCCGCCCGGAATCCGGTCATACCGCCGGATGCACATCCCCTGCGACCGCTGCATCCCGAAGCGCGCGTAGTACGCCTGCACGTCCGGGTCGCACAGCACGTCCACCATGTAGAGGTCCTTGAGCTGCTTCAGCAGCCGCCCCATCAACTCCGAGCCAATCCCTCGGCCCTGCCACTCCGGCAGCACCTCCAGCAGCGAGATGTAGGCGCTCAACACCCCGTCGCTGATCGCGGTGACGAACCCCACCACATGGTCCGATTCCTTGTCGATTGCCACTACCAGGTGCGCGCTCCCGTGCAGGATGTCGAGGTGCGCCTCCCGCGTCGGCTGCCGCAGCCAATCCACGAAGAAGCCCGTCAACTGGCAAGCCTCCAGCCCGTCGGCGGTGTCGCGGTACTCGATCACGGTCGATCCGTCAGGGCACGCCATAGGCAAACCTCCCTCGCGGCGAGTGCGGATAGTCCTGCTCGATCAGCAACTCCAGCAGCCGCTCGCGCAGATCGCGGCGCGCGCCGCTGCATGCTACCCGGCGCTCAGCGCAGTCTTCGGAACTCGCCGCGGCATCCGCCTATCATCAGTCCAACAGCGGCCCCGCACGGAAAGCAACCGCCATGCGCATCACCGACATCCGCACGATTCCGATCTTCGCCGAGCACCGGAACATCAACTACCTCATCACCAAGGTCGAGACCGATCGGGGCATCTACGGCCTGGGCGAGTCGGCGATCGCGGGCAAGGAACGCGCCGTGGCGGGCGTCATCGAACACTTCCGCCCGCTGTTGATCGGCGAGGACCCGCACCGCATCGATCACCTGTGGCAGCGCATGTTCCGCGGCAGTTTCTTCAAGGCCGGGCCTATCCTGGGCGCGGCGATCTCCGCCATCGACATTGCGCTCTGGGACATCAAGGGCAAGGCGCTGGGCGTTCCCGTCTGGGAGCTGCTGGGCGGCAAGTGCCGCGAGGGCGTGGTCGCCTACCCGCACGTCACCGGCAAGACCCTGGACGACCTGCTGGCCGACGCCGACCGCGCGCTGGCGCAGAGCTATCGCTTCGTGCGCTACGGCTTCCCGGGCGTCGAGGCGCAGGGCGGGGTGCTGGAACCGCGGCGCGCCGTGCCGGCCTGCATCGAGTTCACCGAGGCCATGCGCCGGCACGTGGGGCCGGACATCGAAATCTGCATCGACTTCCACACCCGCCTCGACCCGAACGAGGCCGTGCGCCTGTGCAAGGGCCTGGAGCCGCTGGACATCTTCTTCGCCGAGGATCCCGTGCGCTCCGAGCGGCCCGAGGCCTATGCCTACGTGCGCCGCCACACCCACATCCCCATTGCCGGTGGCGAGGAGCTGGCCTCCAAGTGGGACTTCCAGCCGCTCATCGAGGGCGACCTGATCGACTACGTGCGCACCGACCTCTGCATCGTCGGCGGCTTCACCGAGGCCAAGAAGATTGCCGGCTGGGCCGAGTCGCATCATCAGTACCTCGCCCCGCACAGCCCCATGGGTCCGATCTCGCTGGCCGCGTGCGTGCACCTGGATATCGCCAGCCCGTTGGTCGGCGTGCAGGAGCTGCCCGAGGTGCCCGGCGCGCTGGCGGACGTGTTCCCGCAGCAGATGACGTTCGAGGACGGCCACCTGATCGCCCCAACCGCGCCCGGCATCGGCGTCGACATCGACGAGGAAGCCGCGGCCAACCACCCGTTCCAAATGCGCCCGGTGCTGGAACTCCGCCGCGAGGACGGCTCGGTCACGAACTGGTAGCCAGTCACCGCGAAGAGCAAATGTAGGGGCGGTTCGCGAACCGCCCCAATCAAACCGCGACCAGCGCCTCAGCCCGAATCCGGTGGCCCGCGCTGCGTGCAGCGTGGGACCAGCTGCGGATGAATCTCCCAGGCTGCACGCAGCCTGGGCCACCGCGCAGCCGATGCCTCACCCGGCGCCGCTGATCTTCCTCCGTGTAGGGGCGCCCCTTGTGGGCGCCCGTGACTCCCGCGCCGATTGGTGCGTCTCGGTCCGGGCAGCCACGAGGGCTGCCCCTACTCGGACTCGGGCATAGGCCCGTCGCCTACGCCGGCCGATCCTCGTCCTTGGTCGCCTTCAGCTTCTTCGCCCGCTCGATCTGGCCGTGCACGTGCAGCACGCGCTGGGCGGCGGTGAGCTGGGTGGCGATGGCGAGGAACCACATCGCGCCGCTCAGCACCCCGAACGGCGTGAGCAGCGCGATGCCCAGCACGATCAGCCGCTCCGGTCGCTGAAAGACGCCGACCTTGCACTCCACGCCCAGACCCTCGGCGCGGGCGCGGGTGTAGCTGATCAGCATGGACCCGATCAGCGTCAGCAGCGCGAGCACGACTTCCGCCCGTGCGCCAACCTCGACGAAATACCAGGTGAGCCCGGCGAAGATCACGCCCTCGCCCCAGCGATCCAGGGTCGAGTCCAGGAACGCGCCAAAGTCCGACCGCCGGTTGCTGACGCGGGCCACGGCCCCGTCGAACATGTCGAACCCGCCGCTGAACAGCAGCATCACGCCGCCGGCGACCTGCCAGCCCAGCGCGATGATCACGGCTGTGGGGAAGGCCAGCACCAGCCCGGTGATGGTCAGCACGTTGGGATCAATGCCCGTGCGGGCCAGCGGCGTCACCACCCGCTCGGCCAGCCGGCGGGATCGGGCCTGCATGCGCTGGTTGATCATCAGCGAGCCGCCGCTTCCGCCGCGCTGGGCGTGAAGGCCCAGTAGCGACCGCCGATTTCGCGTTCGTTGAGCAGCTCTTCGTAGTAGTCCACCACTCGGGACGCGATCTTGGGCCAGGCGAATGCCCGGGCGCGCTGCTCGCCGAACGCCGACATCTGCGCGCGCTTGGCGTCATTGCGCATCAGGCGCAGCAGCGTACGCGCCAGCGCCGCGTCATCCTTGGGCGGCACCAGCAGCGCGCCCTCGCCGTCCAGCAGCAGCGCGCGGTAGCCCGGAATGTCGCTGGCCACCACCGGCAGGCCGGCGGCCATGGCCTCCAGCAGCACCACCCCCTGGCTCTCTCCGCCGAGCGCCGGCGAGCAGAACACGTGTGAGCTCTTGAGGTAGCGCTGCTTGTCCTCCTGGCTCACGTAGCCGGTGAACACGACGTTGCGCAGGCCGAGCTGGTCGACCTGGCGCTGATAGATGCGGCGCTGGCGCGGACGGTGCGTCCCCACCAGCACCAGCCGGGTGCGGGGCTGCATCTGCTGGACCAGTTGCATCGCGCGCAGCAGCACCGAAAGTCCCTTGCGCTTGTCGAAGCGTCCGACGAAC
Source organism: Chloroflexota bacterium (assembly GCA_022826485.1). Lineage (GTDB taxonomy): Bacteria > Chloroflexota > UBA11872 > UBA11872 > UBA11872 > JAJECS01. The sequence continues at coordinate 53,494 of JAJDUU010000028.1, forward strand.
AGGATGTTGAAGCAGCCGTCGGCAAGCTGGGGCAGCGGCTCGACCTCGCGGCCGTAGAAGTCGACGTCGATGCCGTTGGGAATGATGCGGTACTCACCGCGGTAGGAGCGGTACACCAGATCCCGCGCCGCCTGCGAGACCGCGATCTTGCCGTCCAGCTTGCGTTGCAGCCGGCGAATGAGCGGCCGCGTGGTGTGATAGACGAACGCCGACTTGCGCGCCGCGTGGAACGTGCCGACATTCAGCGCCTTTGAATGGCGCAGCACCGTGAGCGGCAGGGCCGGCACGAGCGGTTCCTGCAGATGGACCACGTCGAATTGGCGCTCGTCCAGGAAGCGGCGCACGCGCGGCAGCAGCGCCGGCGACAGCGTGAGCCGCGCCGTCGACTGATTCACCGGCAGCGGCACGATGCGGCGTCCGACGCGGTAGAAATTGGGGTTCTCCACCTCGGGCGTCTCCGCCGACGACGGCGCCATGATCGCGACGTCGTGTCCGAGCGCTCGGAACTCGCGGTCCAGGGCCAACACGTGCTCCGTCACCCCGCCCGGGTACGGGAAGTCGTAGGGCGAGACTTGCAGAATGCGCACTAGTCGGCGGCCTCCCACATGGACCGGAACATATACCACTGCTCCGGCGCCTTGCGGATCAGCGTCTCCAGGTCCCACATCACCTGCTGCATGCCACGCTGCACCGCCTCGTCCCGCGGCATGCTTCGATCCCAGAAAATCGGCGGCATGGCGTGCCCGGTATAGGTGCCGTCGCCGTTGCGCGTCATGCCGCCCACCAGCAGCGGACTGCCGGCGCGCTGGGCCAGGGCGGCCGCCCCCGGCGGCACCCAGGCCGGGCGCCCGAAGAACTCGACCTGCATGCCGCGGCCCGGCGTGGGCCGGTCGGCCAGCAGCGCGACATACTCGCCGCGGCGCAGCGCGCGCAGAATCTCGCGCGCGGCGTTCCCAAGCTGGATGCTCTGGAGGTTCAGCTTCGCCCGCACGTGGTCCAGCATGCCGGTCACGGCGCGGCTGCGCATGGTTTCGGCCACCACGTGCGTCGGATGGTCCAGCGAGACCAGCCCGCCGCACCACTCCCAGTTCCCGAAATGGGCCGTGATCATGATGCCGCCCTTGCGCTGCTCGTGGAGCGCCTTGAAGTGCTCATAGCCCTCGACGCCCACCGTCCGGCTGATCAAGTCCGCTTGCGACAGCCGGAAGCTGCGCAGGAAGTCGATCACGTGATCCACGAACGCCACCACCGACCGCCGGGCGAGGTCTTGCGCGCGCGGGTCCGACGGCGGCAGGTTCAGCACCACCGCCATATTGGCGATCGTGTTGCGACGCACGCGCGGCACGAGCAGGAAGACCAGCGTGCCCAGCACGCGCGCGACCGCCGCCGAGATCGGTCGCGGTATCCAACCGACCAGATGCGAGCCGAGCTCGAACAGGGCGATCATCTACGCGGGATCGGCCGCCGATCCGGCCGCCGCAACCGTGGCCGACGCAATGAACTCCTCCACCATGTCGTGAGCTTCGGCATCGGTGTACTGAATGGGCGGCGACTTCATGAGGTACGCCGACGGGCCTTCCAGCGCCCCCGACACCCCGCGCGTCATTGCGATCTTGCAGCAGCGCACCGCGTCGATCACGATGCCCGCCGAGTTCGGCGAATCCACGACCTCGAGCTTGAGCTCCACGTTGAGCGGCTGTCCGCCGAAGGACTCACCCTCCAGGCGGATGAAGGCCCACTTGCGGTCGCCGAGCCACTCGACGTAGTCGCTCGGGCCGATGTGGACGTTGCCCGACCCGATGTCGTACTCCAACTGACTCGTCACGGCGTTGGTCTTGGATACCTTCTTTGACTCCAGCCGCTCGCGCTCCAGCATGTTCTTGAAGTCGGAGTTTCCGCCGACGTTCAGCTGGTAGGTGCGCTCGAGATTGACGCCGCGGTCCCGGAACAGCCGGGTCAGGACCCGGTGCACGATCGTGGCCCCAACCTGCGACTTGATGTCGTCCCCGATGATGGGCACCTGCGCTCGCTCGAAGCGCTGCTGCCAGTAGTCCTCGCGCGCGATGAACACCGGCATGCAGTTGACCATGGCGCAGCCCGCCTGCAAGACCTGCTCGACGTACCACTTGGTGGCTTCCTCGCTGCCCACCGGCAGGTAATTGATCACCACGTCCGTGTGGGTGTCCTGCAGCAGTTGGACGATGTCGTCCGTCGAGCCGTCGGCTTTCACCACCGTGTCCGCCATGTAGCGGCCGATGCCGTCGTGGGTCATGCCCCGCGCCACCGTCACGTCCTGGTGCGAGACGTCGGAGAACTTCACCGTGTTGTTCGGCACCGCGAAGATCGCCTCGCTCAGGTCGGTTCCAACCTTGTTGCGGTCGACGTCGATGGCCGCCGAAAACTCGATATCGCCAACGTGATAGGGACCCAGCACCGTGTGCATGAGCCCGGGGATGAACTCATCGGCGGGTGCGTCGCGATAGTGCGCGACCCCCTGCACCAACGACGAGGCGCAATTGCCGACGCCAATGATCCCGACGCGAACCGTGGACATGGTGACTCCCTTACGAACGTGCGGCGCCCGAGCCCGGGCGTTCCGCGGTGTGTGCCTTTTGCACGGTGACCAGATGCTCCAAATAAGTTGTCAGCTCTTCATGCAGCGCCTCCAGCTGCTCGGCGACCAGCGAGTACTTCACCAGGCGCCCCTCACGCCGCGCCCGCACCAGGCCGGCCTGGCGCAGCCGTCGCACGTGCCACGACACCAGCGGCGGGCTGTGGCCCACCACCTCGGACAGCTCGGCCACCCCCTGGTCCGGGTTCTCGGACAGCCGCTGCAGGATCCGCAAGCGCGTGCCCGACCCGAGCGCCCGGGCGTACGAGCGCATGCCCAGGATGTCCCAGTCGTCCGGCGGTGTCGTTGGAGGCACGATACATAAAGAAAAGTTTTTCTTTCGGTAGACCCTAGCGCGCCCGCGACCGCGTTGTCAAAGCGCGGCGGACCGCAAGTGCTGGTCCAGCGCCGTCGCCGTCTCCCGCACCCTCTCGGTCACTTCCGTGCCGTAGACATTCCGAGCCGCCCCAACCTGTCGTTCCGAGCTGCCCCAACCTGTCATTCCGAGCCGAAGGCGAGGAATCTCAGACGCACGAGCACGGCCGCGGAGATGACGCGTCGCCCCTCCGTCATTCCGGCGAAAGCCGGAATCCAGCGACCGTTGAACCTGTGCACCCACGTCCAAGGGCGCCCACGACGAACTCCAAGGTCCGTTCCGACTCCTTCCCCCTTCCAGGGGGAAGGTTGGGATGGGGGTCACGCTCCCGGCGGGCCGGTAGTCCCGCGCGTCCCGCCCCGACGCTACTTCGCGTACTCGACCGCGCGCGTTTCCCGAATCGCCGTGATCTTGATCTGTCCGGGGTACTCCAGCGACTCCTGGATGCGATCGGCGATCTCCCGCGTCAGGCGGTGGACGCCCAGCTCGTCGATCGAGCTGGGTTGCACCATCACCCGCAGCTCGCGCCCGGCCTGGATGGCATAGCAGGACTTCACGCCGTCGAACGAGCCGGCGATTTCTTCCAGCTTCTCCAGGCGCTGCAGATAGCGCGTCACCGTCTCGCGGCGCGCCCCTGGACGCGAGCCCGAAATCGCGTCCGCCGCCGCCACGGCAAAGGCCTCGAAGCTGCGCAGCTCCACCTCGAAGTGGTGCGCCTCCGCGGCGTGCGCCACGTCGTCGCGCACCCCGTGCCGGCGCAGCAGCTCGCCGCCGATCAGCGCGTGGGGGCCGTCCACCTCATGGTCGATGCCCTTGCCGATGTCGTGCACGAACCCGGCCGTGCGCGCCAGCTCCACGTCGCCGCCAACCTCGCTGGTCATGGTCGCCGCCAGCAGCGCCACCTCTAAGGAGTGACTGAGTACGTTTTGTCCATAGCTGTGGCGGAATCGCAATCGCCCCATGTAGCGCAGGATCTCGGGCGGCAGGCCCGTGATCTTGGCGTCAAAGGCGGCCCGTTCGCCCTCCTGGGCGATGATTTCCGTGACCTCGGACTGGGCCTTGGCCACAGCCTCCTCAATGCGGGCCGGGTGGATGCGGCCGTCCTCGGTCAGTCGTCGCAGCGCCACCCGCGCCACCTCGCGGCGCACCGGGTCGAACGCGGAAAGCACCACGGTTTCGGGCGTGTCGTCGATGATCACGTCCACGCCGGTGGCCGCTTCCAGGGCGCGAATGTTGCGGCCCTCGCGTCCGATGATCCGACCCTTCATGTCGTCGTTCTTGAGGTCCACCACCGAGGTCGTCACCTCGGTGGTGTGGGACGCGGCCACGCGCTGCAGCGCCAAGCCCACCAGCCAGCGCGCGCGGGCTTCCGCCCGCTCCTTGGCGTCGGCCTCGACCTGGCGCACCATCTGCTCGGCGTCGGCGGACACCTCTTGCTCGATGCTGCGCACCAGCTCCGTGCGCGCCTCGTCGCGGGTCAGGCTGGCCGCGCGCTCCAACGCCGCCAGGTGCTCCTGGCGCGCCGCTTCCTGCGCCTGCGCGTCGGCCTCGAGCTGGCGCCGCGCCGCGTCGAGCTCGGCCTCGCGGGCCAGCGACGCGCGCTCGCGCTCCTCAAGCGCCCCGGCGCGCGCCTCCAGCCGCTCGTCCCGCTGCTGCGCGCGCTGCTCCTGGCGCTGAATCTCGCGGCGACGGTCGGCCAATTCGCGCTCGCCCGCTTCCCAGGCTTGGCGCGCATTTCGCGTGGTGGTCTCGATCAGGGCTCGTTGCTGGGCTTCGGCGGCCTTCAGCTCCTCCTCGATCCGCTGCGCGAGGGTGCGCATGCGCGATCCGGATAGCCAAACTTGATAGAAGTAGCCCGCCACGAGCCCCAGGGCGAGCATCGCCACGCCGGCGATGATCGCTATCAATGGGGCAGCCATGGCTAGCCTCCAATAGGTTGATGGTGGGGTATGGCGTCAAAAGGTTCATGTCCGCAATAGCTCCGGCGCGTGGCGCGGAGCGCACCCGATGCTAACGGGCATTTGATTTACGCGCCACCAAGCGCGGGCGTGGCGTCGACCCGATTTGCCGTTGGGCAGCGGCAAGGCGGCCCGACGTCCGGGGGTAGACCCGCCATACCCTCGAGTTTGCTGCGGGCGACATTGGGCTGAATTCCCGCATCTGTCGGAGAGACGGAACCCATGTGGCCCACTGCCTAGCTCCATGGCCCGAAATCCATCAGCAGTGGTGGAATATCCGGGAGTTCGCGTTCGACGTGGTCCACGGTTCCGAGCGGTGGTCCTGCCCGGACGAATCTCCCCGGGAGCCACCAGGTGCCCTCCGTGTCCCACGACCACAGCATCGTGGCGCCGGCCGCCGAGTTGTGGCGAACGAATGGCGCGGTCAGCAGCGCCATGAATGTCAGGTGGACGCCGTCCCACTGCGTGGCCACGCTCGTCCAGTCCGGCACGAGCGTTCCGACTCCGGCCGGGCTCTGAGGGTCCCGATTCGTTCGAGGATGGGCCACGCACAGCGCGTGCCAGTCGGCGGGACCGACGATTTCCAGCACGCGCGCGGACTCGTCGACCTCGGCGTCGAATCGGGAGTAAGCGGAACTCGACACCCAGTCCCCAACACCCCGCCCGATCACAGCGTCGAGGCACGAGTACTGTCCACGCAGCGTGGAGGTGATCCGCCATCCCACGGGGCGTTCGGCGTAGTCCTCCCACTTCAAATTCCGCTCGGACGACGCCGTGCGAGAAGCGACAGTTTCCAATTCGTCGCTGGTCACGAGCACCTGCCGGGTCCTGTCAAAAGGGGCCTTCCACCAGCGGCTGTCCGGATGGGCCGCCACTTGGTAGGCCGCGTTCTCCAGGCGTGAGCGCAGTGAGAACGCGGTGCGCACATCCCGTTCGAACGTGGGCGACCATGGATTGACGACATTCGAGGCAATTGCGGCTCGCACGAACGCTTGTGGGGGTGTGACGGCGAGACTGACGGGAATCCGGTCCCGCTCCATCGTCGACAGGAAGCAACACCCCACGGGGGAGCGCAGGATCCGGGCGGCCCAATCATCGGTCCGGGGTTCCATCGCCCACCGTTTTACTGGTTCCGGCACCCACCGGCGCGCGGCTCCTCAGCCAGAGCCAGGGCGGGTGGTCTGCTCATGATGAGTCTAGTCCTACCGACTGAGCAACTACCCGCCTGAGCGGCGCCGCCTCCCACCTATACTGGACACGGCAACGACTGGGCCGGCGGCAGACCGGGAGAGCCAAATGACTCCGACCAACGGCGCGGCGACGATGACGGGCCGCGAGCGCTACGTGAACGCGCTGCTCGGCAAGCCGACCGACATGATCGCCGTGGGCAGCCCGACGTCGCTGGCCACCTACGAGCAGATGCGCCTGCTCGGGGTTGAGTGGCCCGAGGCCCACTACTCCGCCGAAGCCGTGGCGCTGCTCGCCGAACGCAGCTACACCGATCTCGGCTTCGACACCATCGCCCCCTATTTCTGCATCATCATGGGCGCGGCCGCCCTCGGCGCGACGATCGACTGGGGCTCGGACCCCTGGGAGTTCGACAAGTCCAGCGGCAAGATCATCACCGGCCCCCGCATGCCGGCGGTGAAGCCGCCTCCCCCTTGGGTCACTCCCGACGACATCGTGATTCCCGACGACTTTCTCGAACGCCGCGAGTCGCGCGCCATCATCGACGCCATCAAGATTCTCCGCGCCGACCACCCGGACGCCGGCATCGTCGGCAAGGTCATGGGCCCGTGGACACTGGCCTATCACATGTTCGGGCCGCAGGAATTCCTCATCAACGTGATTCTCGACCCGGACTATGTGCACCAGGTGCTCGACAGGCTGCGGCACGTGTCCGTGATGTTCGCCAATGCCCAGCTCGAGGCGGGGGCGGACGTGATCACGCTCGCCGACCACTCCACCGGCGACCTGGTCCGCGCCGAGACCTACCGTGATTACCTACTGCCGGTGCACCAGAAGATCACGCCCCTGATCGAGGGGCCGGTGATCCTCCACTGCTGCGGCAAGACGATCGACCGCATGCCCTACATCACCGAGGCCGGGTTCGAGGCCTTCCACTTCGCCACCGAAAACAACCCCCACGAGGCCAAGCAGGCCGTCGGTGACTACAAGCTGGTGGGCAATGCGAGCAATTTCATCACCCTGCTGACGGGTCGACCGGAAGATGTGGCAGTCGAGATTGACGACCTGCTGGCCGCCGGCGTTGACATCATCGCGCCCGAGTGCGCCGTGCCGCCCCAGGTGCCCGACGCCAATCTGCGCGCGGTCGTCCGGGCCGCCCGCGGCCAATTCGAGCCGGATCCCGCCGTGACCGACGCCACGAACATGGCCGACGACTACCGCGCGCAGGTCGCCGCGCAGAGTGGCGCGCTGCCGAGCTAGGCGCTCGTCGCGCGGCGCGTCCGGCGCCGTCCGATTCGCCTGGTCGCGCACCGTGCGGGGACGACCATTGCCCAAACCCCCGCCGTCATTCGCGCGAAGGGAGACCTTTGAATAAAGGGGCAGGGGCGGTTCGTGAACCGCCTCTCCGCCACGCATCCAGGTGCCCCCAAGTTCGACCGGACTGGATTCCGGCCCCGTATCGAGTACGGGGCAGGCTCTTCGCCGGAATGACGGAGGGGTTACGCAGAGGTCTTCGAAGGCGGGAATCCAGCCCGCCGTCTGACTCGTGACCGACGACCGCGACGACTCGCAAGACGTCGCCGAGCGCTGGCGGGGGCTGAGCGGCATCCCCGTCGAGGCGGCCTTCCTGCACGCCTTTCGAAGCGCCGGCGCCCGGCAGTTGGGCTATCCGCTGACGCCAGGCCTGTTCCTTGACGACACCCTGGTCCAATACTTCACCCACGGCCGCCTGGAAGCGCCCGGCCCTTCCACGCCATGGCCCGTTGGCGTCCCCCGGCGCACGGACCTCGGCGAGCACCTGGCACGCGCGCTGGCCGGCGCCGAGCCCGCGCCGGAGTCCCTGAGCGTCTTCGAGGCCGCGCTGGACACGCCCGAGGGCCGAGCCCGCGCCGGTTCGAGCGTGGGTTCGGCCATCAACTGGCGCGGCACGCCGACCCAGCTGTTTCAGCGCGACATTGTTCGCCTCATGCCGGTGTCGCCCGGCACCCGGCGTCCCGTGCGCGGCAATCTTGGCGAGCTCTACGTCGGGCTCAGCTACCAGGAACGGGACCGCGGCGAGGGCGAACCCTCACCCATCGCCCGACCGTTGGTTCCGACGCCGGAGCCGGTGACCGCGCCGGTGCTCACCTACCACCACACGCGCGGCGCCGACGCCTTCCGCGACCACCTCACGGCCCTGCTTGATGCGGGTCTGGAGCCGGTCTCCTTCGACCAACTGGTGGCGGCCATGGAGGGATGGGCCACGCTGCCGCCCCGCGCCTTCGCCCTCACCTTCGACGACGGCTGGCTCGGGCAGTACTACGACGCGCTGCCCGTCCTCCTCGAGCTGCGCGTCCCCGCCACCTTCTTCGTGCTGCCGGGATTCGACCGGCATGGGCAGGGCCACATGACCGTCGACCAGATACGCGAGGTGCGCGCCGCCGGCATGACCGTGGGCTCGCACACGCTCAACCACGCCCGTTTGCCGTCCCTCATCAGACAAAACCTGGGCGCGGCGCAGGCCGAGGTCGTTCTCTCCCGGTCGGATCTCGAGCGCGACGTCGACGGCGTCGACTATTTCGCCTATCCGAATGGCCTCTACGACGACGACGTCATCCAGCTCGTCCGCGATTCCGGCTACCGCGCCGCCGTGACGACCGTTCCCGGCCTGGTGCATTCGCTCGACCGCCGCTTCGAGTTGCGCCGCGTGGGCGCCAACGCGTGGGGGTCGTTGGCGGCTACGCGCACGGCGATCCGCGACGCGGCCGCCGTCGAGGGGGTCGAGTCGCCGATCTGACTTGCGCGCAGGGTGGACAATCGCGCCACCATCAGTTCCCGGCGAGGGTCGCCGCTCCGCGTCCAATGCACGTCGCCGCGCTCCACCTGCTCAACTTTCGCAACTACGCCCGGCTCGATCTCGAGCTGCCGCTCGGCCCCCTCGTGGTGCATGGGGGCAACGCGCAGGGCAAGAGCAACTTGCTGGATGCGGTGCACATCCTGGCCACGGGCCGCAGCCTGCGCAGCGGGCCCGAGGCCGCCTGGATCAACGTGGACGCGCCCGACGCGGCCCACTTTGCGCGTATCCGGGCGCACGTCCAGGCTGCCGCCGAAGAGGAGCACCTGGAGCTTGTCGTGGCCCGGACGAGCGCCGGGCGCGGCGTCAGGCGCCGGGTGCGCATCGGCGGCGCCGCGCGGCGGTTGGCCGATCTGCCGGGCCGATTGCAAGCCGTCAGCTTCGCGCCGGCGGATTTGACGCTGCTCACTGGTCCGCCGCGCGAGCGGCGGCGCTGGCTGGACATGGCGCTGGCGCAGCTCGATCGCGACTATATGGCGGCGCTGGTCGACTACGACCTCGTGCTCACCCGCCGCAACGCCCTGCTCCGCCGCATCCGCGCCGGTCAGGCCCGGCCGCCGGAGCTGGACTTTTGGGACGCGCGTCTCGCCCCGCTCGCGGATCGGATCGTGCGCCGGCGGCAGGACTTCGCGGAAGCCCTGCAGCCGTTGCTGGCCGCGGAGTATGCGCGGATCACGGACGATCCAACCCTCGCCCTCGGCTACGCCGCCACGGCGACAGGCGAGGGGCCCGCGGAGCTTGCGGAGGCGCTGCGGCAGGCGCGGCCCGCCGACATCGAGCGTGGCGCGACGAGCCTCGGGCCGCATCGAGACGATCTCCTGCTGCATCTCCGCACGCACCCGCTGGCCAGCTTTGGCTCGCGCGGCCAGCTACGCTTGGCCGGGGTGGCACTCAAGTTGGCCCAATTCGAGCTTGCCCAGCGCCGGACCGGTGAACGGCCGGTGCTGCTGCTCGACGACGTGGAGGCCGAGCTCGACCCGCATCACCGCCGCCTGCTGCTGGAACGGCTGGCGCCGGCGGCGCAGACGTTCATCACCACCGCCGATCCGGCCGGCCTGGACACGCCCATGCTCGCCGACGCGGCCTGGCTGCTGGTCGAGGGCGGCCGCATCCGGGCGACCAATGCCCCGGCGTAGGTCGGGCTCCCTCCGACCGCTCGCCGATTTGCTCGCGGAGCTCGGCGAGCGCCCCGACATGCGCTATGGCCGCCGTCGGCTCGAAACGACGCAGGCGATCGAGGCCGCCCTGCGCGCCGTCTTGGGCAACGACGCCGCCGCGCGGTGCCGGCCGGCGGGCTATGCGGGACGGGCCGCGATTCTGGCCTGTCGCTCCAACGCCTCGGCCCAGATCGTGGGCATGCAGGTACCCCGAATCATGGACGAGGTGCGGCGCCGCGTGGCCCATGCCGACGTGCGGGAGCTGCGCCTGACCGTCGCGCCCGAGTATTGGGCTGAAGGCTAGTGGGCCGGGGCGCCTCGTAGAAGCTGACATCCCTGCCCACGGCGTCGATTCGGTCCCCTCTCCCACAGGAGACCTTTGCATAAAGGGGCGATATCCCACGCCCCGGACCCTCACCCTGCCCTCTCCCTGGGGGAGAGGGAACCGGATCGCCCTCACCCCCGTATCGAGTACGGGGCGAGCTCTACGCCGAGCCTCCGGTGCGAGTCTA
>JAJDUU010000039.1 GCA_022826485.1 Chloroflexota bacterium
ACCATCGACCTCCGGAACCCCGCCTAAATGTGTAAACCATGTCTCCGAACGTCTGTAAACCCTGTGTCCGGTCTGGACACAGGGAGAGGGCAGGGTGAGGGTCCGGGGCGTGGGATATCGCCCCTTTATGCAAAGGTCTCCGAAGACGGGAATCTACCCGACGCTGAACCTGTGAGCCCACGCGTAGGGGCGACGCATGCGTCGCCCTTGCCTCTTCATTCAAAGGTCTCCGAAGGTGGAAATCCACCCTTCATTTGGCCTGGAGGCGGACTGGATGCGCCCGGTCATCTCCAAGCCCGGCTGGGTTTCGCAAGGGTCTTCGTCGGGGGCGAGTTTCAAACTCGCCCGTTCACAGCCGGGCCGTCACCCGGTCGTAGTGATTCCTGAGAGATGCTCAGGACAGGCTCGACCGCCCGCTCGTGGTGAGCCTGTCGACAAGCTTGGGGCGGTCACGGTCCAACCCGTTCGTGGCGAGCCTGTCGAACCACAGCGGGTTGACGCCGCCGGTTCTCGTCTTAGAGCCTCGCCTCCGTCATCACCTCGATCATTCGACCCCGCAGAGGCTTCGGCGCCCGCAGCAAGTCGTAGAGCCGCTCCTCGACCTCAGCCTTGTTGGGCACCTTCCAGTCGGGGTAGCCCCCGATCCTCCGCTTGAGGAACTGCCGCAGCTCGCCCGGCCCGCTGAACATCTCCTTGGCCGCCAACAGCTCGGCCAGGTACGCCCGGCGATGGGCATAGGCGTGGGATCGCCCCGCCAGCTTGTGCGCAATCTCGACGTGCTCGTGCAGCACCACCAGGTAGGCGAAGTCTGGGTCGGCGTTGGCGAAGCTCTCCGGGAGGTAGATGTTGCCGTCCTCGTCGTACATGGCGAGGTCTGCGTTTTCGGGCCACGGATCGCAGATGAAATAGCTGACCTCGGTTCCATCCACCTCGCACGTACCTACGCGGGTCACGTTGGACTTGAGCTCGGCAATCAAATCGATGAGCTCGGGATGCGGCAGCTTGAGCCGCTTGGTTGGCTTGGGCATTCCTTGCTTCTCCTTCGTTTACTCCAGCACGCCGGCGGCTTTACCCCCCACGTAGAACGTGGCGCAGCGCCCGTGTGCCACGCGCAAGACAACTGAGGCCTCTCAGTCGACCGCAGCCGGTACGTTCCGCCGGCCCGTTCGTGGGGAGCCCTTCGGCAGGCTCAGGACAGGCCCGCCCACCCGTTCGTGGTGAGCCCGTCGAACCACAACGGGAGGGCGCCGCTGCCCATTTCTCGATCGCTTCGTCTTTGCCATTGCCCCCGACGTGGAACATGCCTCGTGTACCCAACGGAGGCCCTTGCCTAACCTCTCCGTCATTCCGGCGAACAGCCTGCCCCGGACGTGATCCGGGGCCGGAATCCAGTCCGGTCGAACCTGCAAGTTAGCGTCGGTCTACCCGGCACGCCCGGCCCAGCCCGCCCGTGTTGCAACGATCTCCAATGCAGGTGCTGACGCGGCCGCGCACTTGCGGCACGATTCGTCCATGCCCAAGGACAGTTCCCGCCTCAACCCCACCTGGCCAGTGCTCCGCAGCTATCGCGGCGAGCACCTGCGACGCGTCGCCATGCCCATCGGCGGCATCGGCACCGGGACGGTCTCGCTGGGCGGACGGGGCGATCTGCGCGACTGGGAGATCGTCAACCGCCCCGCCAAGGGCTTCGTGCCCAACGTGCCAATCACGCGCAACATGACCGAGCCCCGCGCCTTTTTCGCCGCCCGCGTGCAGGCCCAGGGCCAGCCCCCGGTCACGCGCCTGCTTGAAGGCGACCTCGACCCGGTGGACTACGAGGGCACGCTGGGATCCCCCGCGCCCCACCACGGCCTGCCGCGCTTCGCCGACGCGTCGTTCCACGCCGCCTATCCCCTTGCCCAGGTGTCCCTGCGCGATCCCGACGTGCCGGTCGACCTGCGACTCGAGGCCTTCAACCCGCTCATTCCCGGCCGCGCCGACGACAGCGGCCTTCCCGTGGCCGTGTTGCGCTGGGTGGCCGCCAACCTGTCCGACGTTCCGGTGCGCGTTTCCGTCTGCGCCGCTCTGGCCAACTTCATCGGCACGGACGGGAAGCACGGCGAGCCGAAGCGCAACGCCAACCGCTGGCGCGTCGGCAGCCGCCTCCGCGGCCTGGACATGCGCTCGGACGGCGTGCCCGACCATGCCGAGCAGTGGGGCACGCTGGCTCTCACCGTGCTCCATGCGCCCGACCAGACGGTCACCGCGCGTACCGCCTGGTACGACATTCCCTGGGGCGATGCCCTGCTCGACTTCTGGGACGACTTCAGCACCGACGGCCGGCTTGACGACCGCCCGCCCGGCGACGCGGACTCACCCACGGCTTCCCTCGCCGCCGCCGTGGACCTGGAGCCGGGCGCCGAGCGCGCCGTCACCTTCCTGCTCGCCTGGCATTTCCCCAACCGCCTCACCTGGGACGTCATGCGCACCGGCGACGACCGCGCCGACTGGGTCGGCAATCACTACGCCACCCGGGTCTCCGACGCCTGGGCTGCCGCCGAGACTGTCGCCGCCCGTCTGCCGGACCTCGAGCGCGACACGGTCCGATTCGTGCGCGCGTTCTGCGCCGCCGACATACCGGACGCCATCAAGGAAGCCGCCCTCTTCAACCTCAGCACGCTACGGTCCCAGACCGTCTTTCGCAGCGCCGACGGCGGCTTCCATGGCTTCGAGGGCTGCTTCGACGACGCCGGCGCGGGATTCGGCACCTGCACCCACGTCTGGAACTACGAGCACGCCACGGGCTTTCTCTTCGGCGACCTGGCGCGGGGCATGCGCGAGGTCGAGTTCAACCAGTCCACCGGCAGCGACGGCCACATGGAGTTCCGCGCGGCGCTCCCCCGCGGACGCGCCTCCGACTGGGGATTGGCCGCCGCTGACGGCCAGCTTGGCTGCCTGGTAAAGCTCTACCGCGACTGGCAGCTCAGCGGCGACGACGCCTTCCTCCGCCGCGTCTGGCCGGACGCCCGCCGCGCGCTCGAGTTCTGCTGGATCGAGGGCGGCTGGGACGCCGACCGGGACGGCGTCATGGAGGGCTGCCAGCACAACACCATGGACGTGGAGTACTTCGGCCCCAATCCCGAGATCGGCGGCTGGTACCTGGCGGCCCTGCGGGCAGGGGAGGAGATGGCGGCCCACCTCGGTGAGACTGACTTCGCCGCCGAGTGCCGCCGCCTGTTCGAGCACGGGCGCGCCTGGATCGACGCCAACCTCTTCAACGGCGAGTTCTACGAGCACCACATCCGCCCCCAGCCCGACCGCTCACGCATTGCCATGGGGCTGCGCCGGCCCGAGAAGTACGCCGCCCAGAATCTGGAATCCCCCGAGCACCAGGTCGGCAGCGGCTGCCTCGTCGGCCAGCTCGTCGGCCAGGCCGCCGCCCGCCTTGGCGGCCTCGGCCCGCTGCTCGATCCCGACCATGTAGCCGCGACGCTGCGGTCGATCATGCGCTACAACTTCCGCCCGTCCATGCGGGGTCACGTCAACCACTTCCGCAGCTACGCGCTCGCTGACGAGGCTGGACTCGTCATCGCCGCCTATCCCCGTGGCGACCGTCCCGAGCGACCGTTCCCGTACGCCAACGAGGTCTGGACGGGCCTCGAATACACCGCCGCCGTCGGCATGCTCCAGGAAGGCCAGCCGGAGGCGGCGCTGCGAGTGATCCAGGCCGTGCGCGCCCGCCACGACGGCGCACGGCGCAATCCCTTCGACGAACCCGAATACGGCCATCACTACGCCCGCGCCATGGCGGCCTGGGGCGCCGTGGTCGCCGTTTCCGGCTTCGGATATTCCGCCGTTCGCAGCGAGATGCGATTCGCCGCCGCCCCCGGCACCGTCTTCTGGTCCAACGGCTCCGCCTGGGGCACCTGCACCCGCACCCCGCGCGACCAAGGATGGCACGTGCGCCTCGAAGTTCTGGGCGGCAGGGTCCACCTGCGCGCCTTCGAGCTCGCGGACGCGGGCCGGGTCGAGTTCGATTCGGCGCGTTCAGCCAGCGCGGGCGATCACCTGGCGCTGCATTTCGCGGCCTAGCGTCGAAGGGAGCTTCGTTTGCTGGTAGCCATTGCTGATCGCACCTTTAGGTGCGATAATCCACCGTGACAAGCCGTGAGTTCATCAGGCGGGCACGGAGATATGCCCGCGCGACAGGCCAGATGTCCCATTTCGATCCGGCTCACGGCAAGGGTAGCCACGGCCGTCTCTACATCGGTTTCCGCTTCACCACGGTCAAGCAAGGGGAGTTGTCGAAGGGCCTGGTGGCCGCGATGCTCCGGCAATTGAATATCGACCGAGAGGACTTCTGAACCATGCTCTACGCCTATCCCTGTGACCTAGTGCCCGATGAAGATGAGAGCCTCGTCGTCACCTTTCCGGACGTGCCGGAGGCCATCTCGGGCGGTGCAGATCCTTCCGAAGCGTTCGCGATGGCCGAAGACGCCCTGGCCACAGCCCTGGCGGGCTATGTCCACGAGAAACGGGACATCCCTGCTCCCAGCGATGCGGCAGTCGGTCAGGAGCTGATCCCCGTGTCGCCGGTTGTCGCCGCCAAGCTCGCGCTGTATTCGGCCATGCGAGCGCAGCGAATCACCAAGGTCGAACTTGCCCGCCGTCTGGGCATCAGCGAGTCGGCGGCGCGCAAGCTCACCAACCCCGACCACCGCTCACACGTCAGCCAGGTCCACCGAGCTCTGCGTGCCGTCGGGCGCAGCCTGCGGGTCGAGGTCACCGCAGCCTGAATCGCGAAGAATCTGGCGGTGGAAATGATGCATTTCCGACCTAATGGACCCGTGCAGATTGCAAGTAGAACTTTCAATCTGTACACCCGAGCCGTCCGCACGGACGCGTAGCGATGATTCCCCGCACTGGAGACCTTTGCGTAATCCCTCCGTCATTCCCGCGAAGGCGGGAATCTACCGGACGCTGAACCTGTGAGCCCACGCGTAGGGACGACGCATGCGTCGCCCTTGCCTCTTTATTCAAAGGTCTCCACTGCGGGTGTGCCGATTGGCCGCTGCAGCTGCCTCACTCCGGCACCGGCATCTCCGCCAGCATCTCGTCGGTGATGTAGCGCCCAAGCCCGAAGACCTTGCGGTCGGAGTACCAGAAAATCCGCTCGCCGTTCAACTCCGTCAGGCTGGCGTACATCGAGAGCCACCATTTGTAGAACGGCGGCACGCCCACGCAGTTGGTGTCGAAGAGCAGTACCGGATCGCTGAACCAGATCGGCTGGTGCGCGCCGGGGCGATACTCGCCCAGCGAGATGAACTGCGGCCGGCGGCTGCTGTTCGAGTCGCCGATGCCCACCGCGCCGTAGCCCCACCCGTCGTGGTTCTGGAGCAGTTGGAGATAGCGGCCGTCGTTCAGCCGGTAGAGCGGCGTCGGCGACACCGGGTTCTCCATCGGCTCGCCGCCGTCCTTGTAGCGCAGCATCTCCGTGGGCCGCCACGAGTGGCCGTGGTCGTCCGAAACCGTGTACCAAATCTGCCCGTTGCGCGTGCGCATCACCGTGAACAGCCGGCCGTCGGGCAGCAGCGTCGGCGCCGGCTCCTGGCAAAACGACGAGCCTTCCGGGGCGTCCGGGTCGCTTTCGAGAGGCACGGTGATCAGCTCTTCGTCGTCCGGCAGCCAGGTGATCTGCACGTCCTTGGGATCCGGCCCCTCGTCGATGTTGTCGAAGCGCATGAACTGGCAGCGGCAGTCGCTGCGGTAGTACTGCACCTTGCCGTCCGGCCGGCGCACCCCGGTCACCTGCCGCGCCGCCGGCGAGGCCCACTCGGTGTATCCCACCAGCACCCGGTCCAGCGCGTCGCGGATCGGCTTCTGCCACACGATCGAGTTCGTGCCCACGCTCGGGTCGGGATGGCTCAGGATCGTGCGCCGGTAGGCAATATCCACGCCGCCCGGCGTCCAGGTGCGGCCGTCGTCGTCGGAATAGCTGCAGCGCAGAAAGCTGGTCTGATAGCTGAGCCCGATGCCCGTCCCCTTGTTGTAGAAGGCATAGATGCGGCCCGTGCGGCTGATCACCGGAAACCCGAAGCAGCTTGCCTGGCCGGACTTGGGACCCGGCGGGTCGAACTCGCCCGGCTCGGACCAGCTGCGCCCGCCGTCCTCGCTGCGCGCGTAGAGCACCGTGTGGTCCGACGCGTCCGCCTTGGTGCCATAGGTCCAGATCGCCAGCAGATCGCCGCCCGGCGTCTCAGACACCAGAACGTGGTCCACCGCCTCCACCCACTCCGGCGGCTGCTTGGGCAGGAAGAAGACCAGGTCAGGATTCGTGCGGCGCCAATCGTCGCTGAAGCACTCGTAGTCGCCCTCGACCGGCATGAGACACCCCGCTCGCCATAAGCCCAGACACGCTCCGCCCAGGCAATCGCAGCCTAGTGCGTCCCCCGCCCCCGCGCGAACCACTCAGCGCCCCCCACGCTCGCTCCCCCGCGCGGGTACCATGCGCGGCACGTGGGGGCGGTGCGGTGTGGGAGTGCGGTGATGGCGCAGGACAATAGATTCGGCATCCCCGGCGTGCCGTTTCCCGTGGGGGTGGAGTACTACCGCCCGCCCACGCCCAAGCCCGAGGTGTGGGACGCGGACTTTGCGCGGCTGAGCGCCGCCGGGCTGCGCATTGTGCGCTCATTTCCCTATTGGCAGTGGTTCGAGCCGAGCCCCGGCGTCTACGAGATGGACGACATCGATCTCCTCTTCGACACCGCCGAGAAGCACGGGCTCTACGTCTGGCTGGACGTGCCCACGGCCACTCACGGCGCCGGTCCCGACTGGCTGCTGCGCCACTTTCCCGACATGCGGGTCGTCAACTACCGCAACGAGCCGGTCGTCCAGGACGCCCATCCGGCCTATGCCCAGGGCGCCCAGGTCCATTGCTTCGACCACCCCGAGTTTCGCCGTCTGGCCGGTGACTTCCTGCGGCATGCCATCAACCGTTACAAGGACCGTCCCAACCTGCTGATCTGGGGCATCTGGGACGGACCGAATCTCTCGTCGGCCTGGGCGGCTCAGGGCGGCGGTTTCCCCTGTTATTGCGTGCACACGTTGGCGAAGTACAAGGCCTGGCTGCGGGAGCAGTTCACGCTGGACGAGTTGAACGCGGAGTTCAGCCGCCGCTATCGCCGGTGGGAGGACGTCGAGCCGCCGCGATCCAACCGCAACGTCGTCGAGATGCGCTGGTACCGGCGCTTCCATCACGAGAACATCGCCGACTACCTGAAGTGGATGATGGACTTGGCCAACTCCATCGATCCGTTGCACGAAAAGCGCGCCCACGGCGGCTGGCGCCCGCAGCCGAAGGACGAGTACTGCGCGCCCCTGGTGGACAGTTGGGGCATGTCCATGTCGTCCAACCACCTGCTGACCGAAGACGATCCGAACCTCATCGCCGACCGGGCCCTCGGCTTCGACTGGTCGCGCCAGGTGGGACGCAACGGGCGCTGGTGGAACGAGGAGATCTACGCCGGCATGTCGCGCGGGGGCGTGACCTGGAAGAAGCAGTCGCACCCATGCGAGCAGACCATGCTGCTCTGGATGACGCTCATCGGCGGCGCGGCCGGCGCCATGTTCTGGCAATACCGGCCGGAGTACCTGAGCTTTGAGTCGCCCGGCTACAACATGGTGGCCCTCGACGGCGAGCCGACGCCTCGCTTCCGGGCGGTGGTCGAGGCCCTGGAGCAGATCGAGGGCCTGAGCGACCACCTGCCGATGGACGTGCCGCGCGCGGACGTGGCCATCGTCTACGACGCCCACTCGCACGAGCTGTTCCAGTTCAACGAGAAGGACGAGCGCTTTCTGGCCGACTTTCGCGGCGTCTATCGCACGCTCTGGCTGCGCGGCATCCCGGCAGACCCGGTGACGCCCAAGATGGACTGGTCCGGCTACCGGCTGCTGGTGCTGCCGAACGTGGCCCTGATGGACAACGCGACCAGGGACCACCTGGCGCGCACGCTGGACGAGAACCCGGAGATGCAGGTGCTCATCGAGGGCAGCTTCGGGACCTACGCGCACGACGGCCAGTCCAGCTACAACCCGCCCGAGGGCTTCGCTGACCGGATCGGCGTGCGTGTGGCGGACTTCTCGGCGGTGATCGAGAGCGACATCGCGAACGGGCGGAACGTGCTCGAGACGCCCCACGGCCCGGTTCCCGTCACCACGACGTGTGGCTACGCCATCCTCGATCCCCAGGGCTCAACCGAATCAATCGCCCGCATCGGCGATCACACCGTGGCCGTGCGCAGCGGCGACGGTCGCATCACGTGGTACGGCCTCACCCTGTCCGCGGGCTTCGACGACGTCGCCATACCCTCCGTTGTCCAGGACGCGGTCGAAAGAGCGGGCGTCAGCGCCCCCGTCGCAGTCGACGGCGACCCCATCGTGCCGGTCCTGCGGCGCTCGCGGCAGGGCGGCAGGCTCGTGTTCGTGCAGAACCTGTCGCGGCAGGAGGCCACCGCCACGCTGCGCCCGGCATGGCCGGTGTCGGAGGTCACGGATCTCATCGCCCACGCCCCGGTCGCCGTGGACGGCAACGGCTTCCAGGTCGACATGGAGCCCTGGAGCGTCGGCGTGTTCCACTGCGACGAGGCATAGCCCGAGGAAGGGACAACGCCGATGCCGGTTGAAGGCGACTACGCCTGCTATAGCCCGGACTGGCGGCGTACGGACCCCGATCTGGTGTTGCAGCTGCCCACGCGGGTGCCTGAACACCCCGAGCACCAGGACCACGTGCTGGTCGACTACACGCCGGGCGGCGACCTGCTCGCCATCTGGACCATCGCCTACGAGCACGACGCCCGCGACTACGGCGTCTACTTCGCCCGCAGCTCGGACAACGGCCACACCTGGACCGAGCCGGCGCAGATTCACGCAGCCGGGCCGGCCGGCCAGGTGAGCAGCTTCGGCTTTCCCGTCATCACCTCCAGCGGGCGCATCTATTGCTACTACAACCGCTCCGTGGGCTACGGCGAGAACGCCCTCAACGCGGTGCTCCGCTGCCGCTACTCCGACGACGACGGGCATACCTGGATCGACGGCGGCGTCGACATCGAGTACCGCCGCACGCCCATCGATCACCCGGATCCCACGGTACCGCCCATGGGAATCGTGTGGCAGAAGCCCATCCGCGATGCCAGGGGGCGGCACGTGGTGGCGCTCACGCGCTGGGCCGCGCAGTACATCACGCCCAAGCCCTACGTGCCGCACATGGGCGACAAGCCCAACGGCATGTTCCGCGAGTTTCGCTGCGAGTTCCTGCGCTTCGAGAACATCGACGACGGCCCGCATCCCAAGGACGTGCGGATCACCTGGCTCCCGGAGGACGAGAACCTGATCCAGGTGCCGGTCAACTTCGAGCCGCAAGCCTCCGACGGCTACACCTTCTGCGAGGAGCCGGGGCTCGTGCTGCTGCCCGACGGCCGCCTGTTCGCCGAGATGCGCACCGCCAATGGCGAGCTCTGGTACACGGTGTCCGACGACGCCGAGGCCCTCACTTGGCGTTCCACCGAGGTGCTGCGCTTTCGCGACGGCGGCGAGCCGATGCTCAACCCGAACTCACCCTCGCCGATGTATCGGCTGGAGGACGGGCGCTACCTGCTGCTATTCCAGAACCACGACGGCTGGGGCTACGGCGGCAAGGGTCCGCTGGCGTTGGAGAGCCGGCGTCCGCAGTTCCTGGCCGTCGGCGAGTACCGCCCCGGCGCGCATCAGCCGGTGTGGTTCAGCGAGCCGCTGCTGCTGTTCGACACGCACAAGGTCGGCGTATTCCCGCTCTACATGTGGTGGCTGTCGATGTATTCCAGCCTCACCGAGCGCAACGGGCGACGCATCCTCTGGTACACCGACCGCAAGCTCTTTTCGCTGGGTAAGTACATCACCGACGAGATGCTGGCGCCCCTGACCGTCCCGGAGTGAGGCCGGCGACGCGCGGCGTCAAGCGCGAAACGACCCGCGGCCCATAGTCGAAAGGCCCCAGCAGGCCGCCGCCTTTCAGGTGCTGGCTTCGCGACCCTGAAGCCGTCACCCGGTTGACAGTGAGTGGCAAGATAGGCGGCATGACTCGGCTTCGGGTCAACGGCGACCGGCAAATGCGTGAGGAACGGGCGATGCAAGAAATCTGGGAACGCGCAAGGGCAAACGGAGATTCGATCGTGGCGACCGCCGCGGGCATCCTTGCGATCGTCGCGCTCATCGTCGCGATTGCCGGGACGACGGGAATCTCTCGCGGCGAAGCCGAGGAGATGATCGACGATGCCGTGGCGCGCGTGGCCGATCCGGCCGGCTACACCCAGCGCGTGGTTCAAGAAGCCATCGATCGCTACGACGCCGAGGGACGCGACGCGTCGATTGCCTATCAGCAGTCCGAGGAGAGCATCGACGGCCCGTGGTACGTCTTCCTGCTCGACGAAAACGGCTTCGTGCTGGCGAACCCCGCGCGCCCGGACTTCGTGGGGACCACGCCGGCCGTGCGCTCCGACATCACCGGCAAGCCGTATGGACTCGAGGTGGTGGCGGCGGACGAGGACGGGCGCTGGGTGGACTACGTCTTCGTGAACCCGGCGACCGGCGAGCCCGAGCGCAAGCACACCTGGGTCATCAAGCACGACGGCCTGTCGTTCGCCTCCGGCTGGTACGAGCCCATCTCGCGGGAGGACGATCCGGCGACCTACACGCAGGCCGTGGTGGCCTCCGCCATCAGCCGCTATGACGCCGAGGGACTCGATGCGTCAATTGCCTATCAGCAGTCCAAGGCGAGCATTGACGGTCAGTGGTATGTCTTCCTGCTCGACGAGAACGGCTACGTGCTGGCGAACCCCGCACGCCCGGACTTCGTGGGCACCACGCCGGCCGTGCGCTCGGACATCACCGGCAAGCCCTACGGGCTGGAGGTGGTGGCGGCGGACGAGGACGGGCGCTGGGTGGATTACGTCTTCGTGAACCCGTCAACCGGCGAGCCGGAGCGCAAGCACACCTGGGTCATCAAGCACGACGGCCTGTCGTTTGCCTCGGGCTGGTACGAGCCGATCTCGCGAGAGGACGATCCGGCGACGTTCACGCAGGCGTTCGTGGCCCAGGCCCTCAGCCGCTACGACGCCGAGGGGCTGGATGCGAGCGTGGCGTTCTACAACAGCAGCGAAGGCATCGAGGGCCCCTGGTACGTCTTCATCTTCGACGAAGAGGATCTCCTGCTTACGCATCCCGACCCGAATCTGCGCGGCGATGACCTGAAGGGACCCCTGGGGACGGACATCACCGGGCGCGTCTATGGAGCGGAGATGCTGGAGGCGGATGAGAATGGCCGCTGGGTCAGCTACGTGTTCCGCAACCCGGAGACCGGCCAACCGGGCGTCAAGCACTCGTGGGTGGTGCGGCACGATGGTCTGCTCATCGGGTCGGGCTGGTACGAGGAGTAGGCGCGAGGGCATCCTTGAGCCGCTCGGCCGGCTGGTCGGGCGGTTAGGAATGGTGACCTCATGTTGAACGTCGGGATCATCGGTCTGGGCGGCATCGCGCGCTCGCACTGCGAGGCCATCGCCACACTTGACGACGTGCGGGTCCTCGCCGTCGCTGACCTGCTCGAAGAGCCGCGGCAGCGCTATATGCGCGAGTACGACATTCCCCGCGGCTACGTCTCACACACCGAGCTGCTGCAGGACGACGACATCGACGCCGTGGCGGTGGTGCTGGGGCACCAGCTGCACCACCGCCTCACCATAGATTCGCTCAACGCCGGCAAGCACGTGCTGGTCGAGAAGCCCATGGCCCTCAGCCTGGAGCAATGCGACGACATGATCGCCGCCGCCGACGCCAACAACCGCAAGCTGATGGTCGGGCTCACCCAGCACTTCTACCCCACCAGCATCACCGCCAAGTCGATCCTCGATTCGGGCGATCTCGGGCCGGTGATCACGGCGGTCTGCTACATGTCCAAGAACTGGAATCACGCGGACCGGCGGCCGCAATACCGCAGCCGCTTCCACGGCGGCGGCATGTTGCTGGCCAACGGGGTGCACGTCGTCGACCGATTGACGTGGCTCATGGGCTCGCAGGCCGTGTCCGTGTCAGCGGCCATCGGCACCCACGCGCACTACCAGGCCAGCGACGACTCGGACGTGATCTTCGTGCGCTACAAGAACGGCCGGGCTGGCGTCGCGGTCGCCGTCGGATTTGCCGACGGCGCGCCGGACTACTCGGGCCACGTCATCTGCGCCAACGGCACGCTGAAATTCAGCCATCATTTCGAGGAGTACGTGCGCGTTGGTAAGGGCGACGTTTGGGAGGACGTGCCGTTCACCCGCCCGCCGGCCGAGTTCACCGACGAATGGCGGGCCTTCGCCGACAGCATCGCGCGCGACATCGAGCCGCCCACGCACGGGCCGTACGCGCGACACATCATGGAGATCCTGTTCGCCGCGGAGCAGTCCGCCATCACGGGCCGGGAAGTCGTCTTGGAAGGCGGCGCCGAATGGACCCCGCAAACCAGCGGCACGCCGATTCACCCCGACCACGGGTGGGTCTAGCGAAGGTCTGAATAAGGGGATGTGCCTTACTCCAATCCGTTCGCCCTGAGCTTGTCGAAGGGGTTATCGAACGGATTGGCGCCCACGTACCCAATGACGCTCCGCTGCTCCCGAGGACTCTTGGGGAACGCCTTTCGGGGGGCCGCAGCATGAGGCTCGGCGGGTCACAGGCTGCGTATCGCTGGGTGTCCTATCCGGGCCTGCGCATAGACCGGCCCGAGTTCGGCTTCCGCGGCATGCGCTATCCCTACGGCACCACCACGGTGGGTCCGGCGGGACCCGACGACCACGTGGACTGGTGGATCGACCGCTGCGTCGAGCACCGGTTCGAGGCTCTGCACATGGGCGGCAGCTGGTTTGCCGACGCTGAGG
>JAJDUU010000046.1 GCA_022826485.1 Chloroflexota bacterium
GTCGTTTGAAAGCACACAGCGAGTCGTAATGGGAGCTCCCAGGCCGATTCGGCGCTCGAGCCGGCGTGCCGTCTTGGCCGGCGGCGTGCTGTCGTTTGGCGCGCTGCTGATCGGACCGGCCTGCGAGACCGTCGACGGTCAGGCCGTCGCCGTCTACCTGACCGAGTTGAACGAACTTCGCGACAGCACGGCCGGTGACGACGCGCTGCTGGGCGAGCGGTTCAACTCGCTGATCGCCAGCGGTTCACGCGACGCCGGGGCTTATCTGGCGATCTACCGTGAGTTACGGGCCTCCAACGCTGAGGTCCTGGAGAAACTGGGGCAGATTCAACCGCCGAAGGGACTGGAACGCCATCACGAAGACTTCGTGGAGGGGCTGAGCGACCTGGTGACGGCGCTGGACGAGGTAATCCGGATGATCGAGGAAGGCAACGTAATCGAGGCCAACCGCATGTTCCAGCGTGCCGTCACGCGATCCCAGGCCAAGCAGACGGGGGCTATGTTGCAAATCCGCCGCGTTGCGCGCAGCGCCCGCGTTCGCGTTTGACCCATGGGGAACACCAGTACCGTGCCACGGCTGGTCAGCCTGGGCGAAGTGATGATCGAACTCTCGGGACCAGCGCCGCTGGCCGAGGCCGCAGCTCTCGAACGGTCGTATTCGGGCGATGCGCTGAACGTGGCGGTCGCGGTGCATCGCCTGGGGGTGCCCAGCGCGATCGTCACCCGACTGGGCGAAGATCCGTTCGGCGACTACCTGTTGGGTCAGTTTCGGGGCCTCGGCGTTGACCTTCGCTACGTCAAGCGCGGCGGTGGCTCGACCGGCCTATACGTGGTTGAGCAGGGCGGCCAGGGCGCCTACAGCATCTGGTACTACCGACGCCACAGCGCGGCATCCACCATCAGCCCGGCGGACATGGAGCAGATTGACCTGGACGGTGTGGAGATGGTTCACCTCAACGGCATCGCACAGGCGATCTCGACGTCGTCCCGGAAGGCGACGCGCCGCTTGGCGGAGCGTGGACGAGCCGCGGGCGCCGTCGTGGCGTTCGACCTCAACTTCAGACCTCAGATTTGGGACGGCCCGGCGGCAGCGGAGGCGGCTGACGAGGTGTTGCCGCTGGTGGACGTGGCTTTGTGCGGATTCGACGAGGGACAGGCGGTGTTCGGGACCGCTGACCCTGAATCGACCGCGGCGCGCCTGCTGGATTGCGGACCGCGCATCGCGGCGGTCTCGATGGCCGAGGACGGCGCGTACGTGGCCTGGGCCGACGGCGAGATCCGTCTGCCGACCGTGGCGCGAGTCGTCGAGGGCGCCCAGGGCGGAGGCGACGCCTTTGCGGGCGGGCTGGCGGTCGGCGCCCTTCTGGGTCAGGACCCGGCGACCTCGGCACGCCTAGCCACGGTAGTGGCGGGGCTGAAAGTCGAGCGCGTCGGGCCGCTCGTGAGCCTTCCGTATCGTGCCGAGGTCCAGGCGCGGGCAGCCGAACTTGGATGGGATGATGTCGTAGCAGTGCTGGATTCTGTCGCCGCGACGCCTCCAGCTGCGTAAGGAGCATATCTCGTGATCGTCGTAACGACAGAAACCGTACCGGGGCGTGAAATCGCCGAGGTCATCGACATTGTGCAGGGAAGCACGGTACGCACGCGCGGCGTGGGGCGAGACATCGTGGCCGGGCTGCGCACGATCGTGGGCGGCGAAGTGCACGAATACGCCGAACTGCTGACCACCGCGCGGGCCGAAGCGCTGAACCGGATGGTGGCCGAGGCCGAGAGGCTGGGCGCCGACGCCGTGGTGCAGGTCCGCTACAACACGGCCGATGTGATGCAGGGCACCGCCGAACTGCTGGCCTATGGGACAGCCGTGCGTCTGAAGAGCTAGCCGCGCGGGCCTACGCCGCCTTCAGGCTGGGCCAGCGGCGCTCCGGCGCGTGGTCCGAGCGTTCGTAGGCATAGGCCACTCGCAGTGCGGTTCGCTCGCGGTACTTGGGGGCCACCACCTGCAAGCCGACGGGGAGTCCATTGTTCGTCCAGCCACATGGCAGGGCGACCACTGGCTGATGGGTGGCGTTGAACGGACGGGTGAAATTGGGCATCCAGTGATAGTCGGTGAGCGCCTCGTCGATACGGGGCGGCGGTCGCCCAAGGACCGGGGCCACCAGCACGTCCACGGTGCCCACGGCTCGACGGAAAGCGGCCAACGCGTCGTCACGCTGGCTGCGCAGGCGCCCCAGGGTGATCTGGACGTCTTCGCCGGGACGCATGACCTCTTCCAGGCCGAGCTTCAGCCGATCACGCAGCGTTGGATTCACGCGGGTGACATCGTTGCCGGTGGCGCTGAGCACGTTCTGATAGGCCTCGATGGTGAGAATGCCGCGCTGCGACAGGGCAAGATCGGGTACTGACGGCACCCCGACCTGAACCATGTCGCCGCCGAGGATGGCCAGCGCGTCCACGGCGGCTCGGACGATGCGCTCGATTTCGGGATCCAGGTCCTCGAAGAAGTAGTTGGACGGCACACCAACACGCAGACCCTCCAGGCCAACCGGCATTTCGCTGATGAGGTGTGCGGCGCGATTGGCTGTGGCGATGGACGCGTCGGTCACCGGGTCGGCCATTGCCTGGAGCATTGCGGCGGCGTCGCTGGTGGTACGCGCCATCGGTCCCGGCGTGTCGAAGCTGGGGCTCAGCAGGCGCAGGCCATCCAGGCTGACGCGGCCGTAGGTGGGCTTGATGCCAACCAGGCCGCACAGGGCCGAGGGAAGGCGGATTGAGCCGCCCGTGTCGGTGCCCAGCCCGCCGTAGATCAAGCCGGCGGCCACAGCCGAGCCGGTGCCGCCGCTGGATCCGCCGGAGACG
>JAJDUU010000015.1 GCA_022826485.1 Chloroflexota bacterium
GCCCTGAGCCTTGGCCGGCGGGGGGACGCTTCGAGCGCAAGGCCTGCCATCCGGCAGCCGCTGAATGACTGAGTCACCCCCGCCGGGTGCTCGGGACCCTAGCAAGCCCCGCCCCTACCGTGGACACACAGGAATGACAGAGCGGAGAACTCGAAGCGACCGTGGAGGCCGCGGTCGGAGTATCGTGGGGGGAACCTGCCGCGCCCGCAGTGGTCCGGCAGGCGATTGGGCTGGGACCGGAGGTGCCCACGGTGAGCCGCAAGAACGCCGTCGCCAGCCCTCCCGCCGACCCGCCCGTCGCGCGGCCGGCGGCGCTGCCGCGCCTCTGGCGGGCGACCCGCGAGCGTTTCTTTCCGTCGTTCGCGCATCCGAACTTCGGCCGGCTCTGGCGCGCCAACGCGGGCGCGATGACGGCTCACTTCGTGCAGTTTCTGGCGCAGGGGTGGTTGGTCGTCGAGCTGACGAACTCACCCTTCACGCTCGGTCTGCTGTCCTTCTTCATGTCGTTGCCGATGCTGGTGCTGTCGCCGGTGGGCGGGCTGCTGGCCGACCGGCTGAGCCGACCGCGGCTGCTAATGATGGCCCAGAGCGTGAATGGCCTGACGGCCTTGACCATTGGGATCCTGGTGGCCACGGGCGCGATTGCCGTCTGGCATCTGGCGATCAGCGCCACGCTGACCGGCGCCATGTTCGCCCTCAGCGTTCCGGCACGCTACGCGTTGATCTCGGAGTCGGTTCCCCGCGCACTGGTGCGCAATGCCGTGGCGCTGAACGCCACGACGATGAATCTGGCGCGGGTGATCGGTCCGGCGCTCGCCGGCCTCATCGTCGGGGCGGCCGGCATCGCGGCGGCCTATTTCACGATGCTCGGCGGCTACGTCTGGAGCATTCTCAACGTGCGGCGCATCGACGCCGACGAGCAGCGGCCGCGAGCCCAGGGGTCGCCGTTGAGCATCCTGCGCGCCGGGTTCGTCTATGTCATCAACACCGGCCCCATTCGCTCGCTGATGGTCCTCACCCTGGCGCCCGCGCTTTTCAGCTATCCCCTCACCATGTTGCTGCCGGCCTTCGTGAAGCAGGATTTGCAGGCCGGCGTGCAAGACCTGGGCCTGGTGACCAGCGCGCTGGGCGCGGGCGCGGTGCTCGGCGCCCTCGCCCTGGTCGCGGCGCCGGAAGTCCGCCGTCCCGGCCGGCTGGCCATCGCCGCCATCGTCATCAACGGGGCCCTGTACGTGGTCCTGTCGTTCACGCGGTTCCTGCCGTTCGTCGCGCTCGTGCTGGCGTGCGTGGGGATGTTCCAGGGCGTGCACATGGCCCTGACCCAGACGATCGTGCAGCTGCTGGTGCCTTCGCACATGCGCGGGCGCGTGATGGCCGTGTGGATGATCAACTGGGGCCTGATGCCGCTCGGCCTGCTGCCGCTCTCGGCGACCGCCGAACGCCTGGGCACGCCGGTGGCCATGGCGATCGGCGGCGGCCTGAGCCTGTGCGTGGGAGTGTTCGTCGCGTTCTGGGGCCGCCAGCTTTGGACGCTTACCCCGGCGGGGATGGAGGCGTCAATCGAGCCGACGGGCTCCGCGCCCGACGCGCCGCAGGCGAAAGCCGCTGGCGGCGACTGAGGGACCATCCAAGATGCGCGGGCCATCAAGACGGACTGGGAAACGGATCGGCCCGCGCCGTTACGACGCGGGCCAATTCATCGCGCGCCCCGCATCAGCCGAAGGGGCGATTCATATAGCTGAGTATCGAGTCGCCGAGCACCGCAATCAAGCCCCGGCATCGGAGATTCCGTGAGTCGCACGCCTCCCGAATGGGACGCGCGCTTCCCCGACCGCGATCAGCTGCGGGCGGAGGTGCATGGTCTGGCCACGTGTGTGCGAGATCAACTGCTGGCGCGGATTCCCCAGGAGGAGATTCGCGGCGTGTACCTCAAGGGCTCGTCGGTCAAGGCTTGGGAATCGCCGCTGGACTACGTCCCCGAAGTCAGCGACGTGGATATCCACGTGTGGTTCCGCGATGACGACGGGTGGCGACCGCACGTGGACTCGGTGCCGCAAGCCCTGGCAATGCAAGCAGGGATCGAGGCCTGCTTCGAGGAGCGGATTGCACGGCCCGTCCACCATCCCCGCCTGCAACTCATCGTCATGAATAGGGTCATCGAGGAGCTCGAAGGATTCGTGTACTCCCCTCGATCCACCGTCACCGTGCTTCACGGCGAGGCCTATCCCGAAGCCGACTACAGCGATCCGGACGCCATCAGACGCTTCGATGCGTCCGACCTGGTCGAAAAGGCCGCATGGGTGGACCGGATGCCCCTCCACGTCGTCGACAAGCCTGGCGTATACACGCGTGAGGCGTTGCGCCAACTGGTATGGCGGGTGGCGCCGGCCGGACCGCTCGCGCTGCATGTCTCGGGGCTCGACACCGAGCAGGTGTGGAGCTTGAATCGCACCCGCGTGACGGCGGCGCTGCGGGACTTGGGCTTGGGCAACCTGGCCAACGCCTACCGCGATTTCTACCTGGCCGCTTGGGATTACTACCTGTCCGCGTTCACCGACACGCATGCCTGCCGCGCCGCCATCCTGGCCGCGTCGCGCGTGCTCACCGAGAGCGGCGCGCTCGGGCGGCAATGGCTCGAGGCGAATCCCCAAAACGCGGCGACCGAACGGTAGACCGCGGGTCGGCGCAAAAGACGGCCCACGAAACTGCACACGCTCTGCATCGCGCCTGCGGGCTCGGTTGACAGGCCGCCTCTACCGTCATTGTCGTGAGCAACTGCCCTCGCCTGACGGCAAGGAGGATGTGGATGGGTCGGTGGAGGAAACTGGCGGTCGCCGTAGCGGGCGCCGCCATCGTGTCGGTGGTGGCCGTGAGCCTGGCGCTGGCGCACGGCGGCGGGAAGTTTGGCGGCGCGCGGATCTCGCCCGTGGGGATTCTGAGCGACCTGACGGGCGTGTCCGAGGAGGACATCCGCAGCGCGCGGCAGGACGGCGACTCGCTGGCGGACATTGCAGAGGCCAACGACGTTTCGACGGACGACTACGTCGCGGCGGTGGTGGCCGCGGCCACGACGGCCATCGACGACTCGGTCGCCGACGGCAAGCTCTCGGAAGATCGCGCCGCGGAGATCACGGAAGGTCTGACCGACAAGGTGACGGCCATGGTCACCAGTGAGGCCGGCTGGCACGGCCGGAGCCGCGGGTGGGCCGTCAAGCTCGACAGCAAGCCCTCGCCGATCGTGGTCCTCAGCGAGCTCTCCGGCCTCTCGGTCGAGGACGTTCGCGCGAGTCGCGTCGAGGGCACGTCGCTCGCCGACATCGGCGAAGCGAACGGCGTGACCAAGGACGCCTATGTGGCCGAGCTCGTGTCCCGGGCAACCGCAGCCATCGACGCCATGGTCGAGGCCGGACGCCTGTCCGAGGAGCGCGCGCAGACCATGAAGGACGGGTTGGCGGATCGCGTGGATTCCATCGTGACCAATACCGATGAGCCTCGGCACGGTCGTGGCTGGGGCCGCGGCTTCGGCCACGGCAGAGGCGGCAAGCACGGCGGATGCCACTTCTCCAAAGCGACACCGGCGGCAGCCAGTGCGAGCCGGCTGGCTCTGTAGCCTCCCCCAGGCGTACGGTGTGCGGGAGCCGGTCGGCGGCCGGCTCCCGCCGCCGTGATGATTCCGGGAGATTGCCCGTGAAGCACCAGCGCGTCCTCGTGGTGGACGACGACCCCGATATTCGCCGCCTGGTGAGCGCCTATCTGCGCCGCGAGGGCATGGAGGTCATCGCGGCCGAGGACGGAGAAACCGCCCTGATGCACGAGGCCACGCAGCAGCCCGATATCGTGGTGCTCGATCTGATGCTGCCGGGTATCGGCGGTCTCGACGTGCTGCGCACGATTCGCGAGCGCGGGCCGCGACCTGTCGTGCTGCTGACGGCCCGAGACGAGGTCACCGATCGCGTCTTAGGCCTCGAACTGGGCGCCGACGACTACGTGACCAAGCCGTTTCATCCGCGCGAGTTGGTGGCCCGCGTCCACTCGATCCTGCGGCGAGCGCAGGCGGAGCCGGTGGCTGCGGCCAGGCGCGTCGGATCGCTGGAAATCGACGTCGACCGTCGTCAGGTCAGGCGCGAGGGTGAGCTGATTCCCCTCACCCGCACGGAGTTTGATCTGCTGGCGACGCTGGCGCGGGCCGACGGCCGGGTGCTGTCGCGCGCGGACCTGCTGGACGCCGTGGCAAGCCCGGACAGCATCACGCTGGAGCGCTCGATCGACAGCCACATTCGCAACCTGCGACGCAAGGTGGAATCGAACCCCGGCGAGCCGCGCTACGTCGTGACGGTGACCGGGGTCGGCTACCGCCTGGGCGACGGTTAGGCATGCGGCTCTCGTTGCGGCTGGTGCTGGCCTTCGTGGCGGTGGCGGCGGTTGCCGTAGGCGCAGCCGCCCTGGTGGTGGGACTGACGACGGCCAGCCGGTTCGAACGGTTCGCGTCGGAGGTTCGCCACCACGAAGCCGAACATACGGCCGACCGGCTCGCGGCGGCCTTTGAGCGCACGGGCGATCTCCGGAAGGCGGCGCGCGAGGTATTCCCCCGCGGCCAGCCGCGCGGATTGCCGCTGGCCGTGGTGGATGCCGACGGCAACCTGGTCTGGGGTCCCGGCGGCATTCGATCCCGCATTGCCATTGAGGCCTGGCCGGCGACGCCGCTCGTAGCGGCGGGTCGGGAAATCGGGCAGCTGCACATCCCGCAGGCGCTGGGCCCGCCGGGTCCGTTGCCCATCGGATCCGACGCTCGCGCCGTGCTGGAACGAGCCTTTATCAACGAGACGGTGCGCTCGCTCCTGATTGGCCTGGCCATTGCCGTGGGCGTGGCGCTGGTGGTCGGGGTTGTCATCGCCGCCGGCATCACCCGTCCGCTGCGGCGGCTGACCGCAGCGGCGCGCGGCGTGGCGGCGGGCGATTTGCGCGCGCGCAGCGGGCTCGCGGGACGCGACGAGGTGGCCACCGTGGGCGCCGCGTTCGACGACATGGCGGCCGGATTGCAGGCGCAGGAGGCCGCCCGCCGCAACCTGTTCGCCGATATCGCCCACGAGCTGCGTACGCCCGTGACCGTCATCGAAGGCAATCTCCAGGCCATGCTCGACGGCGTCTACGACCGCTCGGACGAAACCCTGCGCTCGACGCTGGACCGCGCCGAGGGGTTGCACCGGCTGGTGGAGGACATCCGGGACCTTTCGCTGGCCGACGTGGGCAAGCTCGACCTCGCGATAGAGCAGGTGCCCCTCGCTCGCGTGCTGGGGGACGCGGCGTCGGGCATTCACAGCCGAGCGCAGGCTGAGGGCGTTTCACTCGATGCAGAGCCTTCTGCCGGAACGGCGCTGGCCGACGAGGCGCGGCTGCGCCAGGTGCTGGCCAACCTGCTGGATAACGCGGTGCGTCACACGCCGTCGGGCGGCTCGATCATCATCCGATCCGGCACCCCGGAGGATGGCCAGTGCTGGATCGAGGTGACGGACACCGGCGAGGGCATTCCCGCCGAGGACCTGCCGCACATTTTCGACCGCTTCTACCGCGGCACCGACGCCTCGGGCCGCAAGACTCGCGGCAGCGGGCTGGGACTGGCGATCGCGCGGGCGCTGATCGACGCCATGAACGGCAGCCTGACCGCCACGAGCACGCCGGGCGAGGGGTCGACGTTTCGGATCGAGCTGCCGGCGGCGGACTGAGGGTTAGGCACCGGCACCCTCACCCTAGCCCTCTCCCAGAGGGAGAGGGAACCGAACCGGCGCCCGCCGGTCGCCGCATAACCATAGGGGCAGGTCTGAAACCTGCCCCTATCAGCCATCGATGTCCCGCCTGCCCTAGAATGAACTCCCCATCCACCAGCCGCAGGCACCCGTGACCGTCGAGTTTTCTCCCGCCGAAATCGATCCCAAGTGGCGCGCGCGTTGGGCCGAGCAGGACCTTTACCGCACGCCCGAGCCCTCGGACCGGCCCACGTTCTACTGCCTCGACTTCTTCCCCTATCCCTCGGGGGACGGCATCAGCGTGGGTCACCTGCGGAACTACGTGCCCACAGACGTGCTCTCGCGCGTGATGCGCATGCGCGGCTACGACGTGCTGCACCCCATGGGCTGGGACGCCTTCGGCCTGCCCACCGAGAATGCCGCCATCGAGACCAGGCGCCACCCCGCCGACCTCACGCGCGAGTGGAGCGCCAACTACAAGCGGCAGCTGGACCTGGCCGGCGCGTCCTTCGACTGGGCGCGGGAAATCAACTCCACGCATCCCGAGTACTACCGCTGGACCCAGTGGATGTTCCTGAAGCTGTTCGAGCGCGGGTTGGCCTATCGCGCCACCGGCTTGCAGTGGTGGTGCCCGATCTGCGGCGCGCTGGCCAACGAGGAGGTCAACGCCGACGGCACGGACTGGCGCGGACACACCGACATCAGCCAGCGCGAGTTGACGCAGTGGTTCTTCAAGATCACCGACTACGCCGACCAGCTGATCGAAGACCTGGAAGGGCTGGATTGGCCCGAGGAAACCTGTAGCGCGCAGGTGAATTGGATCGGTCGCAGCGAGGGCGCCGACGTGGTGTTCACCACCGAGGCCGGCGACGAGATGCCCGTCTTCACCACGCGGCCGGACACGCTGTTCGGGGCCACCTTCATGGTGCTGGCGCCGGAGCATCCGCTGGTGGCCCAAGTCACTTCACCGGAGCGCGCCGACGAGGTGAACGACTACGTGGCCGCCGCGGCGCGCAAGGCCGAGCTGGAGCGCGTGGCGCTGGGCGACGACAAGACGGGCGTGTTCACCGGCGGCTACGCCATAAACCCGGTCAACGGCGAGCGCCTGCCCATCTGGATCGCCGACTACGTGCTGATGTCCTACGGCTCGGGCGCCATCATGGCGGTTCCGGCCCACGACCAGCGCGACTTCGACTTCGCCTCGCGCTACAGCATCGAGATACGCACCGTCATCGCCCCGCCCGATTGGGACGGGGAGCCGCTGACCGAGGCCTTCCTGGGTGAAGGTTCGATGGTCAACTCGGGACGGTTCGACGGGACGCCGTCCGGCGAG
Organism: Chloroflexota bacterium; assembly: GCA_022826485.1. GTDB lineage: Bacteria > Chloroflexota > UBA11872 > UBA11872 > UBA11872 > JAJECS01. The sequence goes on from JAJDUU010000015.1 coordinate 7,078, forward strand.
GGCATCCGCGCCGTCACGGAGTGGCTGCGCGACCAGGGCAGAGGCGACTTTGCCGTCAACTACAAGCTGCGCGACTGGCTGATCTCCCGCCAGCGCTATTGGGGCACGCCCATCCCCATCGTGCACTGCGACCACTGCGGCGAGGTCCCCGTGCCGGAGGACGAGTTGCCGGTGCTGCTGCCGCATCTCGACCAGATCGACCCGCAGCAGTTGGGCGGGCGCTCGCCGCTGGAATCCGCCGAGGATTGGGTCAACACCCCCTGTCCCGCCTGCGGCAAGCCCGGACGGCGCGAGACCGACACCCTGGGCGGCTTTGCCTGCTCAAGCTGGTATTTCCTGCGCTTCTGCAGTCCGGACCAGCAGGACCAGGCCTTCGATCTCGACGCGATCCGGCGCTGGATGCCGGTGGACCTGTACGTCGGCGGGGCCGAGCACAGCGTGATGCACCTGCTCTACGCCCGCTTCTGGACCAAGGCCTTGCGGGACGCCGGAGTGGTGGACCTCACCGAGCCGTTCAAGGCCCTGCGCCACCAGGGCATCATGCTGGCCCAGGGCGGTTGGGTGGACGAGGCTGCCCTGCGGATCGACAGCCAGGGCGGCGCCCGCATCGGCGCGGCCGACGGCGCCGACGCCTACGAGCACCCCGAGTCGGCCCAGCCGTTCCGCCGCTTTCCCCTGGAGGCCCGCTTCGAGCTGACCGGCGAGCGCGCGCAGCGCAACGGGCAGGCCTTGGTCGAGTTCCGCGTGACCCGGATGTCCAAGTCCTGGCGCAACGTCGTGTCGCCCGACGACGTCGCCGCCGCCGCGGGCGGCGACGCGTTGCGCTGCTACATCCTGTTCATTGGACCTTTTGACCGCACGCTGCCCTGGAGCGAGCAGGGGCGGGTGGGCGTCTCCCGCTGGCTGGGCCGCATCTGGAACGTGGTGCTCGATCAGCCCGTGGGCGACACCGAGCGCCGCCGCGCGGCCTACGACGACGTCGAGGTGGAGCTGCGCCGCCGCCTGCACCAGACCATCCGCCGCGTGAGCCAGGACATCGATGGGCTCAAGTTCAACACCATGATCGCGGCGCTGATGGAGTTCACGAACTTCCTGGTCGAGGTGGGCGACGACGACCTACGCGCCCGGCCCATCTGGACCGAGACGATCGAGACGTTCCTGGTGCTGCTGGCGCCGAGCGCGGTGTTCATGGCCGAGGAGCTGTGGGAGCGCACCGGTCACTCCGAGAGCATCCACCTGCAAGCCTGGCCCGAATGGGATCCGGAGCTGGCGGCGGACGAGACCTTCACCCTGGTGGTGCAGGTCAACGGCAAGGTGCGCGACCGCATCGAAGCGCCGGTCACCATCGACGAAGCCGGCGCCCGCGAGCTGGCCCTGGCCAGCGAACGCGCCCAGGTCCACCTCAACGGCCGCCAGGTGCGCAAGGTCTTCTACCGCGAGGGGCGGCTGATCAACCTAGTCGTCGGGTAGGCGAGCAGTGCCTCGCTTTGGCGCGATTCCCACGTCGCCCCTACCAGCGGTTGAAAAAGGGACGCACAGTCACTCATGGCCCGTTCACGATTCGACCTACTGACAGTCGATTGCGACAACTCGAAAGACGCCGCTCACCGTGATTGATCATTCTAAGCCGCGGTCCTGTCGTCGTTCATTTCTGCCCAGCCTTGCGGTGGGGATTCTTAGGGTGCCACGTGCAGCGTCCTTTTTGTACCCACGCCTTAGCAACCTCTTTGCAATTAGCTCCAAGTCAACACTTTCCATACTGTAGCCAATACGGATATATTCCCGGACAACATTGAGGTAGAGACGCGTCGGAGTAGATGACTTCTCAGCACTCAAAACATCATCAATGATCGAGTCCAGGAATCCGGCTGGGGCTTGGCCTAGCCGCTGACGAGAGGCGTGCGCCTTCTGCATTGAGAGAACTAGGTCTGCTGTCACGGTATTCTCGGTCCCGCTTGCAAGGCCCTTCACTGAACGCTGTCCCTTTTCAAGCAGCACAATCCGATCTGGGTCGATAGCAAATCCAGCAGCCGCAATGGCACGCTGAACTAGAGCCCACATACTTCCACTACTATTGGAGAAAACCAGCGAAAGCCATCGTCCTGGCCGAAGCACGCGGTGACACTCCCCGAGCGCACGCGCCATTAGCTCTTCGTAACGCTCGGCCGTTCGGCGTGTGGACTGGGTCGCGGATCGGTCTACGACAGCCTCGCAGGAATGATCGGTCGTGTAACCAAGCCATGCCTCTTGGAAAAGAGTCATGTCGCTATAAAATATATTGCTACCAAATGGAGGGTCAGTAAACACATAGTCAACTGAATTATCAGGCAACTCGATCTTGTCAGCGGACCCAATATCGTATTCTATATTCAGTCGATGAGCAGCCGCACCATCAGCCTCCATAAGTGCGTTAATCGCCATCTCCGACCGAATATACCTGTCCGACTTCAACACAGCCGTTATCTTGCGCTTAAAGAGATCAAACACATTCCATTCATAGTAGACGGGCGCAATGTAATAGTGCTGGTTATTCGCGTTGAGTGGCCGCTTGCGACTCCATTGATAGCGCTTGGATGCTCTTGCGAGTATTGCTGTGAACGCGAACTCGAGCTTGCGCCGTATTGCCACATCATCCTGTTCGTGAATCGCAGATCGAAGAGCTGAAAGGGCAGTGAGGTTCCTCCGCGAGAAGAACTTGGTCGTTGAATCGAGATTGTGCTTGGCGAGCGCCGAAGCGTGGAACATTTGGCGGTCGGGCCCGATTTGAAGGTCAGGGTAACTCAGATCGTGCGCACTCACGGTAACAAGGGGATTGGTCGGCGGCTGGTCGCGAAGTCTCGCGTCACACTCACATGAGATTGTGTCCAGTACAGGCTGCTCGCCAACCCGCTGAGATCGACGGGTGCTGACGGCCGCACCGCAGCCGGGGCATCGCATCTCGGATTTTGACCAGCCTGCTCGCTCGAGCTCGCCATAGTAGTTGAAATGAGATGTGCACTGTGTGCATTCGAGTATGACACTCCATGTTGTTCGGGACAGTACAGCTCGGCGGTTGCAGGACTGGCATCGGACCGCGTATATCTCGCCAAGCTTATCCAGCGCCGCCGTGGTGGAACTAGCGGCAGCTGAAAGCAATCGGTCCGGATCAACTAGATTCACGTAATTTGCGCCGATATGTTGTCCGAGAACATTGATATCTCGCAATACCGCTCGTCGATGTGTGATTGCTGCGCAGACACCGGTCATGCCGGAGCCAGCGAATGGATCGAGCACTGTTTCGCCCGGCTGTGTGAACGTGTGCATAAAGGGCTCAATCGCGGCAACCGGGACTTTCGTGAGATACGCGTGGGCCGCATACACGGGGTCCGTCCGCTTTACGGCAACAACGTCCGGCAGCACGGGATCTCGGCGCGTCGTGCTACTCATAGTCTGTAGACTTAAAGTAGCCATTGGCAGACGCTTCGGACACCATGTCCGGCAGGTGCAACGAAAGCCGTTTCACAAAGCTGCGTGCGTTTGGCATTCGCGTGCGCGAGCTTCGGACGCGCGCCGGCCTATCGCAAGAGGCGCTTGCCGACCGGGCGGGACTCCATCGGACGTATATCGGTTCTGTCGAGCGCGGCGAACGCAACATTACGCTAGCCAATATACACGCGCTTGCTGAGGCACTCGCTGTTCCAGTACAGAGCTTGTTTGCGCAATCCAATTCAGAAGAGTATTGCACTGCAGACAGGTCGTCGCAGTGAATCTCGACTTTGCGGACTCCGAGCGTCGCGCACAGTTTGAGACTGCCCGCGACCTCGTCACAAGCGGCTACCGAATTCTCCGCGATAGAGTCGGTGTCGACAATCCGGCGGACAACGCATTCTTGCGAGAGGCCACCATATGTGCCCACCAGCGACTTGTTTGGCTGGCAGACAGAGGCGGCACAGATGCTCACACGAGGACCGGTGAGGAAGTGGAAATCAAGAGTACCAGGCTGGATGACCGACCGACGATCGCATTCCCGACAAGCAGGTATGTTTCGGAAACCGTCATTGAGCGTTTTCGTGCTGCTGCCTGGTGGGCGTTTGGCATCTTTGACGTGTACGAGGAGTTGGTCGCGATTTACCGTGCTGAGCATCACCATATGATACCAATTATTGACGATCTCGAACGAAGAATGAATCATCGACTCTCGAAGGGAGAGGCGCTTGAGAATAACCCAAAGATCAACTTTCGAGCTATCCGTCCACATGCGACCACGCTATATTTCGACAAGACAAGATACAGTGAAGTCCAAACCGAGAAGGGCTGGACGATCGAACGACGTTCATGAGGTATACGGTGCGGCAAGGACTTTAGACATGACCAGCGAGTTTGATGCTGCCGCCAGTACTGCTCTAACGATCTTCGGCGAGGACAGTCCGCTGAAGCCACTTGTTGAGCAGTACGGCAAGACAACGGCGGATGCACTCGGCAAGCATGCAGAGCGTTGGTTCCAGAGGCGCATTGATAGGCTGTGGAACGCGGCACAGGAGCGAGTGTGCCACAGCGGTCGTGACTGGACGGAGCCTCGAGTCCAGGCCGCCATTGAAATTACGAAGCACGGCGTAGCGGAGGAGCGGCACGATCTCCGCGAGGCGTACGAGAACCTTGCGGCTCGTTCTATGACTGAGGATGAGTGGGAGCACGACTACGAAGAATATGCTCGTAGGCTGAGCCGACTCAAGCCAGGCGACATTAGTGTGCTATGTGCTGTTAGGTCACATTCAATGTTATTCGGAGACTTCCATCTCGTACAAGTAGATCTCCTAGCGGAGAACGTTACAAGCACACGCACCGATCACTCAGGTAACGAACGTACAATCATAACATCGTCCCTACTATTAGATAGCTCCGAAACAGCCCAGTTAGAGTTGATGGGGTCCATCGATAGGCTTGTGGTGAACAGACTCCTTCTGGTGGGCATCTTCGATGTGGCCGAAGGACATGTATCTACCGCGACCACTGGACAGAACATTGATTGGCCATTCACGATGGGCGACAACGTGCCAAGGCCTGACCTAACTGCCGTAAGCGTGGCCCCCTCACAAGTAGGAGTCGACTTCCTCACGCACATCGCTGATCTTGAGCCGATTGATCAGCCAGAGGACGCTTAGCTCATCGTCTCGCTGGGATCGGGGATCCGATCTGCACCGTGGCGCAGACAGCCAAAGGACGCGGGACGCCGTGCAACCCACTCCGCCTCACCCTGGGCACAAACCCAGACAGCCATCCTGAATGGTACAGGTGAATCACTCCATCCCAGAGGAGCACTAGCTTGGTGCTAGGCGGCCGGCAATAGGTCAGGCTGGGCTGCACGGGGTCTTCATCCCAGGCTGCAAGCAGCCGAAGCCACCGCATCAAGCAAAGCGTGCTATAGCGTCCGGCCGATCGACGGCGTGTTACCCTTGTATAGAGTGAAGGCGTTTGCAGAGGTCACATGGGAAAGAGCGACCGATTTGTAGTGCACGATCCGGAAGGCGGTTGGAACATACGCAAGGCCCATGCGGAGCGTGTGAGCGCACACTACGACCGGCAAGAGGATGCCATTGACCGAGCCAAAGAAATCGTGGCCAACCTAGGCGGCGGCGAAGTTCGTATCCAAGGTCGTGATGGCCGCTGGCGAGATTCAGACACTGTGCCGCCTGGCAACGATCCGTTTCCGCCCCGCGATACCCGCCACTAAGCCTTGATCGCATACAGCCTCGCATGTGGCATGGGAGTGCGGGAAGCTTGCTCTGATCGTCCGACGGCGCCTTAGGCGCTGTGAGCGGGCACCGGCTGAAACTGAGCGTGGGTGCGTGTACATCAACGGCAAGGTGCGCGACCGCATCGAGGCGCCGGTCACCATCGACGAAGCCGGCGCCCGCGAGCTAGCCCTGGCCAGCGAACGCGCCCAGGCCCACCTCAACGGCCGCCAGGTGCGCAAAGTCTTCTACCGCGAGGGGCGGCTGATCAACCTGGTCGTGGGCTGATCGGCTGCGAGCAGAGGACTGTCGTAGTTCCGGCTCAGTCCCCGGCTATTCGAGCCAGTGCTCGCTCTCGATCGCGTCGCGTGTCGCGAGCAGGGCGTCCAGTGCCGCGACCAGCCGCCCGGCGGTCCGCCGATTGGCCCGTGGATAGGCCCGGTTGCTGGTGTAGATGATCGCCGGAGAGGCGCGCCCGGCCCGCATGGCGGCGGCCGCGAGCGGTCGATAGTCCACGACGTTCTCGGTCACGATCACCCAACCTTCGGCCTGCGCCGTCTCAACAATTGCCGCATCCGGCATTCCGCGAAGGTCGCGCCGTTCGGCCACGGCCACAACCTCATGGCCGCGGTCCCGGAGGGCCTCGGCGATCGCCGGCGGCCACATCTCGTCGAGCAGCAGTTTCACCTGCCGAGCAGCGCTTGCTCCCGTCGCCAGCGGGCCTCGGCTCGTTCAGCTTCTTCCTCGACGCGCCGAATCCAGCCGGCGACTTCGTCGGTGTAGTCGGCGTAGTAGCGCAGGGCCGCTCCAACCTGATCGGCGGTCAGCCCCGTCCGCTCGCCAATGCGCGCCAGGCTGTCGGCATCGCCACCCTCGGCATCGCGAAACGCGCCCACCACCTCCCACACGTCCGGACCGCCAATCAGTCCGGCGCGGCGTCCACCGGGACCCGATCGGAAGACGATCCCGGGATGTTGCTCCATGCGCAGCCCCTCATCGAGCAACTGCTTGGCGACCGCCGATCGCGACTGCCCACTTCTCCGGCTCTGGGTCTCCAACTGCTCGAACAGGTCGTCGCCCACGCGTACCGAAAGATGCCGGCTCATCGCCCTGGACACCTTGTCTGTATGCCGTCGTCACACAGTGTAAGACAGCTCCCGCACCTCGCGATTGACGGGCGGGAACTCGTGCCGCAGCATCGCCGTACGACTCGGTAAGCGGCGATGGCCGTGCCGCGAACCACCAGGACGATCACCTTCTCGTTGCCGCCCGAGATGGCGGCACGGATCGACGAGGCGATGAAGCAGCAGGGACGGTCGCGGAGCGAAGTCGTGCGCGAAGCGCTGCAGCGTTACCTGGAAGAGCGCGAGTGGCGCCAACTGCTGCGGTACGGCGAGCAACGGGCGAGGGCGCAGGGCATTGGCCCCGAGGACGTGGCGCCCCTGGTCGACGACTATCGAGCTGAGGTCGGCGCGACTCGAACGTGAGAGTCGTCCTGGACACCAACGTCACCGCCTCCGGCTTGAACTTCCCCGGCAACGAGCGTCTGCTGCTCGATCTCGCGCGCCGGGGACGGTTCGAGTGGCACCTGTCACCCCTCATCGTGGACGAGGTGGCCGGGGTGCTGGCGCGTAAGTTTGGTTGGGCCGAGGCACGCGTGTCCCAGGCCATCAGGGTGCTGCGTGAAGCCGCGACCATCATCGAGCCGCTTCGAATCCTGAAGGTGATCGAGAGCGACCACGCCGACAACCACATCCTGGCCTGCGCCGTGGACGCCCGCGCCGATTACCTGATTACCGGCGACCGCCGCCACTTGCTGCCGCCCGGGGAGCATCGCGGCGTCAGCATCCTCAGTCCTCCCAGGTTTCTATCCGCCCTCAGGCCTGCGGACATTGAATCCTCGGACTAGGCCATTTCCAGGCCCGCTTCAACGGCCGCCAGGTGCGCACGGTCTTCTGAGGCGGGGGGGGCAGTTAATCAACCCGGCCCTCGGTTAGCTCCAGGCCTCGGTGTAGAGCCGTCGTGACCCAAGGCCGGGTCGATACATCGCCGACACTGGCCGCCGTGCTGGCCGAGGGGCCCTGTTCTGTTGGACGTGCCGGACGGTTAGACTCACTGCGCTGGTGCTGCGCAGCCGCTGGCGGTGTGAGCGGCGGGTGTTGGGCGCTTTGTCGTCGGACGATGCCTTCGGAACAAACGGGGCAACGACTGAAGGGTAGAAGCATGCCGCCTGTCCGATTGGTATTGACCATTAGGGGCGACGCGATCCGGCCGCGTCGTTTTGCCGACGCGATCCGACTGTTTGAGCAATTGCTGGACGACATTGACGCGGCGCACTCCGCGGACGAGCAACCAAGCATGCGCTGGCAGCTCGGAGAGTTGAAGTCTGGGTCGGCAGTCATATCGTTCGTCGAGGCAGGCAGGCGAGCGAATGGACAGCCGGACCTCAATGTGCCGTTGCTCTGCGTGCGAGGTGTCCGCGAGTTGGAAGACGGCATCAGCGAGCCGACAACGTTCGGGCTCGACGCGCTCGCACGGGTCCAGCGAATTGGCCGAATCATTGGCAACGGCGTGTCCGGTTTCGGGTTGGAATCGGCAGACAGCGGCGAGCAGGCTGAACTCACGCCAGGTGCGACGGCACGGGCACAGGAACTTCTGGCCCGGTCCTACACGCTTGGTGCAGTCGAGGGCCGCCTGGATGTCGTGAGTACTCGCGGGGACCGCCTGCGCTTTACCATTTGGGACGATGTCTCGGGCTATTCGGTGCGCTGTCGGTTCGACGACAAGCTCTTCGATGACGTAGTCAAGTCGCTCCGAACCAAGGTGCTCGTCACTGGTCGCGTGCGGCGCGACCCTAATGGCCGACCTCGCGAGATCAGGGAGATTACCGAGCTTCGAACCTTTGGGGGCGGGTCGCAGCGCGACAGCGTCCTTAACTTGGAAGGCGTCTACTCGGGCATGGAGGGAACCACGCTCGACTATTTGGCGGAGATTCGTGGGGAGTAACCCCGATCCAATCTATTGGGATTCCTGTACCTATCTGGACTTCTTGCGTGGCGGACATCCGAACCAAGCGCATCTTCGCGCCATACTTAGTGACTGGGAAGCCGGAAAGGTATCGCTCGTTACGTCCACCTTAACCATCGCCGAGGTCCTCTTTGTGCGAGGGGTTCAACCTGCCGTGCGGCTGGACGCGTCTCGCCGGCAGGATTTGATCGATCTCTTCAGACCGACTGGAGACCGCAGGCTCACGCTCGTTGAGCTCACAAGGCCCATAGCCGAAGCCGCTCGTGAGCTGTGCTGGGATTACAGTGTCCGGCCAAAGGATGCCGTCCACGTGGCCTCGGCACTCGCCGACCGCTGCGCCGTGCTGCACACACACGACGGGGGCTTGCAGAAGCGAAGTCGCCAAGTTGGCGGAAACCCGATCCTTGAGATAACCCCGCCGGAGTGGACTTGGCAGACTGATATGGGACTGCCCTAGGAGTCTGCGCCGTAGAAACATGGGAACATCGGTCAAGCCGTTGACTGAGCACGTGGCCCATGCCGACGACCTTCCGTCCCTACGAGCCCAACCAGACCCTGCTGCTGCCCCCAGATCTGCGGGACTGGCTGCCCC
>JAJDUU010000045.1 GCA_022826485.1 Chloroflexota bacterium
TGCTGGGCCAGCGCCACAAACTCGGCCCGCAAATCACTCACTCGTCGCTCCGCAAACGGCACATCCCGATCCTCCAGTGCATGTCCAGATGTGTAAACCATGTCTCCGAACACGTGTAAATGATGTCTCCGGTCTGCACACCCTGGGGGAGAGGGAACCGGATTGCCCCTCACCCTGCCCTCTCCCTGGGGGAGAGGGAACCGGATTGCCCCTCATCCCCGTATCGAGTACGGGGCGAGCTCTACGCCGAGCCTCCGGTGCGAGTCTAGGCTCAACCGGAATGGATTCCCGCCTTCGCGGGAATGACGAAGGGTTACCCAGGTCTCCTATAGGAGAACGCTGGCCGGGAGCGGATGGCCGATACTTAGCGGTGCCTTGCCAATCGGCGACGAACGCGGAGGAGCTGCGCATGGACAGCGGCGTTTACATCGCGCTGCTGCGGGCCATCAACGTCGGCGGCACCAAGAAGCTGCTGATGGCCGACCTGCGGGCGATGTTCGAGGCGGCGGGCTGCACCGACGTTCGCACCTATATCCAAAGTGGAAACGTCGTCTTCCGGGCAGAGCCGGCGCTGGCGGCGCGCATTCCGGCACTCATCCAGGCCAGAATCGCCGATAGCAAGGGGTTCGAGGTGCCCGTGGTCTCGCGAACGGCGGCGGAGCTGGACGCGGTCGTAACCGGCAATCCGTTTCTGGCGACGGGCGCGGATCCGGCGCAACTTCACGTGGGGTTCCTGGCCGACGCGCCCAGCGAATCACGCGTCGCGGAGCTCGATCCAGACCGCTCGCCGCGGGACGCCTTCGAAATGCGAGGACGCGAGGTCTATCTGCACTTTCCGAACGGCACGGCGCGGTCGAAGCTGACGGTCGACTACTTAGACCGGGTGCTGGGGACGACGATCACGATTCGCAACTGGCGGACGGTCGGGAAGCTGCGCGACATGACCGGCGGCGACTGAGCGGGGAGACCAACGGTTCGGGATGCCGATGCCCCGAGCGGCTGGATTCCGGCTTCCGCCGGAATGACGGACATGCCGGCGCTCGATAGCCCGCCTCGGGGAGCAGTTCGAACGGGCGCGGGGCTGCAGTGGAGACGCCGGGTTTGTGCATTCGGAATGCCGCCGCCTAAAGTACGGCCGCCCCGTGCCACCGGAGGTGGTCGCGGGGCCGAGATTTCGGCCGCGGCCTCCACATCAGGGTGAGGTGCGTATGACGGACCGCATCGCCGACCGCGGGTTGGTCAACGACCCGGTCTACATCACCGACCTGAGCGCCGTGGAACCGGCAGACGCCGTCGGCCCGGTGCCGGCCTTTCACCGCTGGCGCGCGATGGCCTACACGGCTGGCGAGTTGAGCGGCCGGATGCTGCTCGCCGGTCCCGAGACCGCGGCCCCAGACGTGACGCTGGCTCTGAACGCGAGCGGTTGGCACGCGATCTCACTGGGCGTGATGCCGCCGCCGGGCTATGAGAGCGCTCAATTGAAGGTGCTGGCGCGGCTGAGCGGCGACGCGACGCCGACGATGCTGACCTCGCAGCCGGCGCATCCCGAAATCGGACACGACCTGCAGATCGTGGAGCTGTACTGGCGCACCGCCGACCTGACGGGGCAGCAGCTGGTGCTGGGACAGCCGCAGTGGCAGACGGCGCCGGTGGATGCGGTTGGCGCCTGGCGGTCGGAGATCGTGCGCATCGCTTATGTCAAGCTGGTGCCGCTGAGCGACGCCGAGATGGCCGAGGCGCAGGCCGAGCATCAGCGCACCGACACCCGCCGGCTGTTCGCTCACCAGGACGCGCACGGACCGCACTACCTGTGGCGGCTGTCTGACGCCGAGGGCATCCGGCGCGAGATCGAGCCCTATCGCCACAGCGACTTCTCCCGCATGTATTGGGAGGCCGGCGAGGGCGACATCAGCTACTACTTCAGCAAGATTGCGCGCTGGTGCACATTCGACGAGGCCGAGGATTTCGCCCGCGTGGGCGACCGGCTGCACGCCGAGAGCTGGCGGGAGTTTCGCGAGCTGGGCGTGGACCCGCTCGACGTGGCCATCGAGCACTGTCACGACGCCGGGCTGGAGATTCACGCGTCGTACCGGGTCGCCGGCTTCCTGTACCCGCCGCCGATCGACCATTTCAACGTCGGAGACACGTTCGCCGCGGCGCACCCGGAGTGGCGCGGGGTGGACCGCAACGGCCAGACGACGCCGCGCATTGCCTATTCCTATCCCGAGGTGCGGGCCTACGTGGTGTCGCTGCTGCGCGAGATGGCCGAGCGGCCCATCGACGGCGTGTGCCTGCTCTACAACCGACGCCTGCCGCTGGTGGAGTACGAGCCGCCGGTGGTCGCGGCGTTCCAGGCGGAATACGGCCTCGATCCGCACGCGCTGCCGGCGGACGACGAGCGCTGGCTGCGCTTCCGTGCGCGCGAGCTGACCCAGTTCATGCGCGATGTGCGGCGGGCGATGAACGAGATGGGCGCGGCGCACGGCAAGCGCCTCGGCGTCTCGGCCGTGGTGATGAGCAGCGAGCAGGAGAACCTTCAGAACGCCATTGACCTCCGAGCGTGGGTCGCCGAAGGCATCGTCGACACGCTGATTCCCTACACCTCGGCGCCCGGCGGCGACTCGCACGCGGTGTCGTGGGAGGAACCGGCGGACGTGGCGCATTTCGTGGAGCTGGTGCGCGGGACGGACTGCGTGGTGGCGCCGGGGATGATGCCGCGCCACCGCTCGCCCGAAGACGTGCGCCGCCAGGCCGCGGGCATCTATGGCGCGGGCGCCGAGCACCTGTTCTTCTGGGACGCGGCGGGCGGCTCGGGTCGGGCGAACTTTGGCGCGATGTGGAACGCGCTGCGGCGGCTGGGGAACCGCGACGAGATCGAGGCCTGGCGCGCGGCGGGTGAGCCTTCCCTGCAACCCACCGCGCACGACGTGGACGTGCTGGACGATTGGGACTTGTCCTACACGACGCCGGGGTGATGGTGTGGGCATGTCGGCGAGAGCTGGCGGCCACAAGGGCCGCCCCTACCCGGAGGGCGGTTCGCGAACCGCCCCTACGGGTGGTCTTGTGGTAGTGCAAGCGAAGCCGGATGGATTCCCGCCTTTGCGGGAATGACGAAGCCGTAGACGACTGGAGGCGGTAGGCATGACGGTAGGCATGACGGCAGGCGCGACCGATCTCTTTGCCGACGGCTGGCTCAGCAGCCCGCCGCAGTACCGCACGGACCTGGACCGCTGCGAGCCGGCCTCGGCGTTGAGCGCCACCGGCAAGCGAGGTCACTGGCGCACCATGTCGTTCGAGACCGACGACGTGACCGGAACCATGATCGCGGCGGGGCCGGAGACTGCCGCCCCGGCGGTGAGCCTTCCCCTGCGCGCCAGCGGCTGGCACGCGGTGTCGGTGGGCATCGTGCCGAACTTCAAGTGCACCGACGACACCGCCACGATTGCCGTGCCGGTCAAGCTCAGTGGCGACGACACCGATTCCCTGCTCACGCTCGACCTTTCGTCGCTGCAGACCCGCCTGCTGCCCGACTGGCACGGTCCGGTGGTGGCGGAGATGTTCTGGAAGATCGCGGACCTTACGGACAAGAGCCTCGATATCTGCCAGTTGGTCCGGCGGGTAGCGCCCGGTGACGCGCCGGGGTCGTTCAGCGGTCCGGCGGCGCGCGTGGCCTACGTCAAGCTGGTGCCGCTAACCGACGACGAGGTCGCCGTGTGGCAGGCGGACCAGGCCCGCACGGACACGCGGCGCCTTTTCGCTCACAACGACTCGCACGGGCCGCACTACCTGTTCCGGCTCACCACCGAGGAAGAGGTGCGACGCGAGGTTGAGCCCTACCGCGACACCGACGTCTCCCGCATCTACTGGGAGGCCGGCGGCGGCGACCGCACGCGCTTCTTCAGCCGCATTGCCCGCGCCGAGATTATGGAGGGGCAGGAGGACTTTGGGCGGCGCGGCGATCGCATGCACGCCGAAAGCTGGCGAGATTTCGATCAGCAGGGCGTGGATCCGTTCGACGTGGCGCTGGCGCACACGCACGCGCTGGGCATGGAGTTTCACGCCTGCTACCGCGTGGCGGGGTTCAAATACCCGCCGCCGCTGGACGGCGCGAGCCTGGGCGAGGTCTTCTTCGACCGGCATCCCGAATGCCGCGGCGAGGACCGGGCGGGCAACCGCACGCCGCGCATGGCCTACAGCTATCCCGCGGTGCGGGAGTTCGTGATCTCGCTGCTGCGGGAGATCGTCGAGCGCCCGGTCGACGGCGTGTGCCTGCTGTTCAACCGCCGCATGCCGCTGGTGGAGTATGAGCCGCCGGTGGTGGAGGGATTCCGGCAGGAATTCGGACTCGACCCGCGCGAGCTGCCGGCGGACGACCCGCGCTGGCTGAAATACCGCGCGCGGACGCTGACGGACTTCATGCGCGAGGTGCGCGCGGCGATGGACGAAGCGGGCGAGGCGCGGGGGTCGCAAATCGACGTGGGCGCGGTGGTGGCGGCCACCGAGCAGGAGAACCTGCAGGACGGCATCGATCTAAGCGTCTGGGTGAGCGAGGGACTGATCGACACGCTCATTCCCTATAGCTCGCATCCGGTCTACGACAGCCACCATCCGGCCTGGACCGACCCGTCGCAGCTGGCGTTCTTTGTGGACCTGGTGCGCGGCACGGACTGTGTGCTGGCGCCCAATCTGATGCCGCGGCACCAGTCGCCGGAGGACTTCCGCCGGCGGGCGTCGACGGTTTACGAGTCGGGCGCCGGCCACATGTTCTTCTGGGACGCCGCGGGCGGCTGCGGCCGGGCGAACCACCAACCCATGTGGAGCGGCCTGAAACGCCTGGGCCACCAGGACGAGATCGCCGCCTGGCAAGCCGCCGGCGAGCCCGACCTGCCGCACACCATCAAGCCCCTGCGCAAGTGGGACGGCTGGGACTTCGCCTACGAGACGCCGGGGTAGGCGCAGGGTCGGTCGTCAGACGGCACTTCGGAACCCCGATACCCGAGCCCCAGCCGAATTCTCTCGCCGGGTCACGGTAGCTAACCACATCGCACTAGTGTCAATTGACAGGCGACGGGCGACATCCCACAATGCTGCGGCGTGATCGTTTCGTTCAAGCACCGGGGACTGCGGGCGCTCTACCGCGGCCGAGGCGCACAGCGCGTGGCACCGGCTCATGTCCGCAAACTACGGGACATTCTGGCTGTACTGGACCAGAGTCGCGGGCCTCAGGATATGGATTTGCCCGGGTTTCGGCTGCACCGATTGAAGGGTTCCCTACGCAATCACTACGCCGTCTCGGTGTCGGGAAACTGGCGAGTGACCTTCCGCTTTTAGAACGGTCACGCAGCGGACGTGGACTACACGGACTATCACTGAGAGGAGGAGCTATGACCATGCATGCGCCGCTGCATCCGGGCGGGATTGTGAAGCGGCAGTGCCTGGAGCCGCTTGGGTTGTCGGTGACGCGGGCGGCTCGGGGCCTGGGCGTGACTCGGCAGGCGCTGTCGGAGCTGGTGAACGAACGGGCCGGCGTCTCGGTGGAGATGGCGGTGCGGTTGTCCAAGGCGTTTGGCTCGACGCCCGAGACCTGGCTGGGGATGCAGACGGCCTATGACCTGTGGCAGGCGCGCGAGCGCACCGCGCAGTTAGAGATCGAGCGGTTTGCGCCCGCAGTGGCCGAGGGTGGCCGCTAGACCGCCGGCGGAGGATTCCCGGATGCAGTGGGCAGGGATCTGGCGACGTGCCTGATCGTGATTGGCGCGGGTTGTTTCGCAATCCTGAATAGCGGAGATCGCTATTCAGTTTTCGGCCCGAAGTCTGAATAACGCGACCGTCACCGTGCTAGCGGTTCGACGCGACCTACGTTGCCGATCGACTAGGCGCCGCGCCGCATCCTGGATTCCGGCGTCCGCCGGAATGACGGAGGGCCGGTGGCCACGAGGAGTTGACAGGCGTTTTGCCCAATCGCCGGCCCCTTAGATTCCTCGCTGCGCTCGACACTCCTATGTCAAGGCGAAGGACGTGCGGCCACTGGCGAGGTCCCGTTTGATGGTGCGGAAGACGCTGCGGGCCAGGTGGCGTTTCAGCGCCCGGACGGCTTCGCGACGGCTCTTCCCGTCACCCATCCGGCGC
>JAJDUU010000019.1 GCA_022826485.1 Chloroflexota bacterium
CCGCAACCACTTGTAGCCCGTCGGGGCCGAGATCCCGAAGCGCTCGCACAGCACGCGCCGGTTGGCCCCGGGTTGCTGGGCCAGCGCCACAAACTCGGCCCGCAAATCACTCACTCGTCGCTCCGCAAACGGCACATCCCGGTCCTCCAGTGCATGTCCAGATGTGTAAACCATGTCTCCGAACACGTGTAAATGATGTCTCCGGTCTGCACACAGGGAGAGGGTTGGGTGAGGGTCCGGGGCGTGGGGTATCGCGCCTTCATGCAAAGGTCTCCTGCAAGAGCGAAGGCCAGAGCCTGCCCCGTACTTGATACGGGGAAGGGGGTCTGCGGCTGCCACCCGCGGCCCATCCCAGGCGCCCCACCACATTTCGCCGCCGGCTGCCAATTGCATCCCGCCTCCCGTCCCGTCACCATGCACCCAGAGGAGGCCCGCATGCGCATCGACCGGCTGGACGTCTACTACGTCCGGATGCCGCTGATCTACCCCTGGCGTACCGCCTACGGTGAGGACCACGACATCGACTCGGTGCTGGTGAAGGCCACCAGCGGCGATTGCGAGGCCTGGGCCGAGGCGACCCCCTTCTTCGCCCCGCACTACGTCAACGAATGCGCCGGCGGCGTGTTCTACCTGGCGGCCGAGGTGTTCGGCCCACACGTCGTGGGGCGCGAGTACGACACCGCCAAGGACCTGCACGACCGGCTCGCCTTCGCCAAGGGCAACGGCTTCGCCAAGGCGGCCATCGAGCTCTGCTGGTGGACGCTGGAGTCCAAGCTCACTGGCACGCCCGTCCACCGCCTGCTCGGCGGTGAGACGCGTCCGGTCATCGCCGGCGCCGACTTCGGCGTGCAGGACTCCATCGACATGCTGCTCGGCAACATGCAGCAGGCCGTGGACGCCGGTTTCCCGCGCACCAAGCTCAAGGTGCGGCCCGGTTGGGATGTCGACATGCTGCGCGCCGTGCGCTCGACGTTTCCGAATCACCTGATCCACATCGACTGCAACGCTGGCTACACCCTCGACGATCTCGACACCTTCGAGGCCATCGACGACTTGGGACTGGCCTTCATCGAGCAGCCGCTGGGCTGGAACGACATCCTCGATCACGCGGAGCTGGCGCGAGCGATCGACACGCCCATCTGCCTGGACGAATCCGCCCGGGACCTCGAAATGGTCCAGCAGGCCATTCGCATCGGCGCCTGCCACTACGTCAACATCAAGCCCGGCCGCGCGGGCGGCTTCACCAACTCGGTCGCCATGCACGACGTCTGCCGCGATGCCGGAATCCCGGTGTGGATCGGCGGGATGCTCGAAAGCTCCGTGGGCGCGGCGCTCTGCGTCGAGCTGGCCACCCTGCCCAACTTCACCTATCCGGGCGACCTGTTCCCGTCGTCGAAGTTCTACCGCCAGGACCTGGCCGAGCCGGCGCTGGAGCTCGAGCCCGACCTCACCTTCGCCCCGGCCACTCAGGGCCTACCCGAACCCGATCCCGAGCGCCTGGAACGCCTGTCCACCCGCCACGCCACCGTCACGCCCGCGTAGCAAGAAACGCGGCCCAACCCTCCGTCATTCCCGCGAAGAGCCTGCCCCCCTCCGTCATTCCGGCGAAGGGAGACCCTTGCGTAACCCCTCCGTCATTCCCGCGAAGGCGGGAATCCACCGGATGCTGAACCTGTGAGCCCACGCGTAGGGGCGACGCATGCGTCGCCCTTGCCTCTTTATTCAAAGGTCTCCGAAGGCGGGAATCCAGGCCCGGCGACGCCCGCGTCCGTGTAGGGGCGCCCCTTGTGGGCGCCCGCCCGGGTCAGACCGGGCAGCCACAAGGGCTGCCCCTACGCCGACCTCGATTCGCCCGGTGGCCCGCGCTGCGTGCAGCGTGGGAATCGACTGCCGCCAATCTCCAGGTTCGACCGGACTGGATTCCGGCTTCCGCCGGAATGACGGAGGGGTTAAGCCGTGGCCCCAGCTACGCCGACGCCGCGGCCGGCTGCTCACGCACGCGGTGCGTCTCACGCACCAATAGCCAGAAGATGAGCCCGCTGGCGATCCCCGCCGCCGCCAGGTAGTACGGCGCCAGGTCCGGACCCGCCGCATCCGCGACCACGCCGACGATCAGCGGCCCGCCGGTCATGCCGGTATTGCCCATGAACTGCCACACGCCCAGGAACGGACCGGGCGACTCGCGGGGCGCCAGATCCGACCCCAGCGTGAGCATGGCGCCCGATCCCCAGCCATTCGCCACGCCGGCGAAAAGCCCCACCACGATCAGTCCCACGAAATCCTGCGCCAGCGGCAGCACGGCCATGGACGCCCCGAGCATGACCATGGACGGCGCGTTGGTGAACTTGCGTCCAAACCGGTCCATCACGTAGCCGGCAATCGGGAACAGCGTCATGTCGATGGCCGCCGAGGCGCTGACCACCACGCCGATCTCGGCGGCGTCCAGACCGAGCACGAACGCGCCGTAGATCGGAATGATCACCTGTCGCCCCGCGCGGACGGCCGAGGCCAGCACGTGCCCGGTGCCCGCGGTGGCAAGGTCGCGCCAGTGCCCTCGCAGCACCGCCCACAGGCTCGACGGGGCCACGTGCCGCGCCGGAACGCTGCCCAAGGGACGCTCGACCCGCTGCCGCATCAACAGCATCGGCAGCACCCCGACGAGGGCGAAAAGGCCCGCCACCAGGAAGCACACCTCGTAGCTCACCAGCTCGGCCAGCGCGCCGCCGACGGCGGGGCTGGGAAACAGGCTGATGCGCATGACGCCGCCGAACAGCGACATCGCCCGACCGCGGTGGTGCTGCGGCACGGCGGCCACCAGGTGCGACATGCGCGAGATCGTCCAGGTCGCCATGCCGATCCCCGCCAGCGCCCGAAAGACCACTACCAGCCCGTAGTCGCGCGTGAAGCCCATCGCCAGCGTCGCCGCCGCCACCGCCAGCAATCCCACGATCGCCGACCGATGCTCGCTCCAGCGCGCCTGCAAGAGGCCGGCCGGCACGTTCCAGATCAGCGTGCCCAGCCCGGTCACCGCCACCGCCAGCGTCACCAGCGTGTAGTTCACGCCCAGCTCCGCCGCGAACAGCGGCAGTGTCGGCGTCAGCATCCCCACGCCGAAGAACATCAGAAACGCCGGCAAATACACGCCGGGAATCAGCGGGCGCAGCGTTTGGAGCACGTCGGGAATGCGCACGAGCCGGAATATAAGGCACGCGCGTCCCTGCCCCGTCGCGCCGCGTCCTATGCTGGCGTTTTCCCGCCGCAAAGGAGTCACCCATGAAAGCCATTCGCGTCAATACGCCGGGCGGCATCGAGGCGCTCAGCTACGAAGACGTCCCCGACCCGACGCCCGCGCCCAACGAGGTCCTCGTACGCACCGAAGCCGCCGGAGTGAACTACATCGACACCTATCAGCGCACCGGCCGCTACCCGGTCGAGCCGCCCTTCACGCTGGGTATGGAAGGCGCCGGCGTCGTGGTCGAGGTCGGGTCGGACGTGACCACGCTCGAGGCTGGCGATCGCGTGGCGCACGGCACCGAGATTGGTTCATATGCCGAGTTGCAGGCCGTCGCCGCCGACCGGCTGGTGCGCGTGCCGGAAGCGCTGGACACCCGCACCGCCGCGGCCGTGATGCTCCAGGGCTGCACGGCGCACTACCTCACAACATCGAGCTTTCCGCTGCGCGCCGGCCACACCGCGCTGGTGCACGCGGGCGCCGGCGGGGCCGGACGGCTGATCATTCAAATGGCGAAAAAGGCTGGCGCGGCGGTCATCACCACCGTCGGCACGCCGGCCAAGGCGGAAGTCGCGCGCGACGTTGGCGCGGATCACGTCATCAACTACACCGAGGAGGACTTCCTCCCCAAGGTCCGCGAGCTCACCGATGGGGTCGGCGTGGACGTCGTCTACGACGGCGTCGGAAAGGCCACGTTCGACCGCGGCCTCGACTGCCTCAAGCCGCGCGGCTACATGGTGCTCTTCGGCGCCGCCAGCGGGCCGGTGCCGCCCATGGACCCGCAGATCCTCAACCAGAAGGGCTCGCTATTTCTGGCGCGGCCGAGCCTCGGGCATCACCTCATC
Organism: Chloroflexota bacterium; assembly: GCA_022826485.1. GTDB lineage: Bacteria > Chloroflexota > UBA11872 > UBA11872 > UBA11872 > JAJECS01. The sequence goes on from JAJDUU010000019.1 coordinate 4,078, forward strand.
ACCTCCGAAGAGTTCGAATGGCGCACCTCGTCCGTGCTCAACTGGGTCGCGGACGGCTCGCTCGAGCTCAAGATCCACGGCGAATACGCCCTGGCCGACGCCGCCCAAGCCCACACCGACCTCGAAGGCCGCGCGACGACCGGAAAGCTGCTGCTGATTCCGTAGGAGCGCTCCGCCAGAGTCACTTCCCCCTTCGAGGGAGGCCTTTGCGAACCCCCTCCGTCATTCCGGCGGAGGCCGGAATCCAGTCCGGTCGAACCTGGAAGCGCGCTGATGAGTGGCGTAGGGGCGACGCACGCGTCGCCCTTGCCTCCTTATGCAAGAGTCTTCCCCGAGGGCGAAGCTAAGGATGGGAGTCAGAACAAGCGGCGGTCATCCGCCCACGTCTCAGATGAACCGCGCATCCCCCCTCCGTCATTCCCGCGAAGAGCCTGCCCCGTACTCGATACGGGGGAGACCGTTGCGTAATCCCTCCGTCATTCCGGCGGAGGCCGGAATCCAGTCCGGTCGAACCCGGAAGCGCGCTGATGAGTGGCGTAGGGGCGACGCATGCGTCGCCCCTACCGTGGCCGACCCCGCGCCGAACGCCTAGCTACGACCAGTCACCCAGCCCCGGCTCGCGCCCAAACGCCTCCAACTCCGCCTGCGCGCCCTGCAAGACGTACAGCACATCGGCGCCCAGGGTGACGAAGCGCGCGCCGTGCTCGATCCAGCGCTTCGCGGAGTCCGGCGGACCGGCGGAGATTCCCGGAATCTTGCCCTGGTTGTGGCAGGCCTCGAACACGCCGACGACGCAATCCGTGTGCTCGGTGCTTCCCTGCGCGTGTCCGATGGACGCGGCCAGGTCGGCCGGTCCGACCCAGGTGCCGTCGACGCCGTCCACCGCCATGATCTCGTCCGCCGCCTCGGCGGCCTGCTTGGATTCGATCTGCACCATGATGAGCAGCTCGTCGTTGATACGGCTCATGTAGTCCGGCCACTGCGCGATCGCCCCGGCCGCGCCAAGCGACCGCCCGCCCGCAGGCGGATATTTGCAGGCGTGGACCACCTGCTCCGCCTCCTCCGGCGAATCCACCATCGGAACCACGATCCCCGTGCAGCCCTCGTCGAGCAGATGTCCGATGGCCGTGTATTCGCTACTCAGAACGCGCGGAATGGGCACCGCGCCGCCGGCCCGCGCCGCCATGAACGCCGCCGACGTCGATTCGCGTCCCCAGGTGCCGTGCTGGTTGTCGATCAGCACCCAATCGAATCCCTGCCGCGCCAGCAGCTCCACGATGTTCGGACTGCCGAGCGCGCAGCCCACGCCCAGCGCCACCTCGCCGCGTCGCAGCTTGGCCTTGACGGGATTGGTCAATGAGTCGATGCGTGCCATATCTCGCTACTCCCGCAGGCTCGCCAGGGCGTTGAACTCCGCCGCGGCGCTGGTTCCCACATAGATCTTGTCGCCGCCGGCGCTGATGAATGTGCAGCCGGCCGCCACCCACTTCTCCACCTGCTCCACGCTGCCCGCGGCAATGCCCGCGGCCTTTCCGTGCCGCTTGCAGGCCGCGATCATCTCGTTGACCGCCGCGTCGTGCTCGGGCGTGTTGCGCGCGTGGCCCAGCGAGTTCGCCAGGTCGGCCGGTCCGAGCCAGCACGCGTCGATTCCATCGACCGACATGATCGCGTCGGCGTTGGCGATGGCCTCCCGCGATTCGAGCTGGATCGCCACCAGGATCTCGTCATTGGCCCGCTCGCGATAGCTGGGGCCGTAGACGCTCGCGCCGCTCACGCCGTCCGAGCGGCTGCCGATCGGCGGATAGCGGCAGGCTTGGACCACCCGCTCCGCCTCCTCGCGGTTCTCCACCATCGGCACGATCACGCCCAGCGCGCCCTCGTCGAGCAGCCGGCCGATGGCGTAGTAGTCGTTCTCCGGCGCGCGCACCATGGGGGTCGACCCGCCGGCGCGCACGCCCATCATGGCCAGGGACGACGACTGCCGGTCCCACATGCCGTGCTGGTTGTCGATCATCACCCAGTCGAAACCCGCGCGCGCCAGGATCTCGGCCAGAAACGGCGCGCCCATCCCGCAGCTGACGCCCAGCGCCACCTTGCCGCTCTCGAGCCGCTGCTTGGCAGGGTTACTCAACATCCGGTTCAGTCCCTCACGCACACACGTTCCGCGGCGCGACGCTACGCGCCTGGCCGCTATCAGTCAACAGACGGTCGCCCGACGCGTCCTCGATTCCCATATTCCGCACGCTCCGCGACGCCGCGCTCTCCCCCTGCATTCCTCGGCGCCCCACCTCGTCATTCCGGCGAAGAGCCTGCCCCGGACTTGATTCGGGGCCGGAATCCAGTCGCGTTTTCGCGCGTGTCGAGCGGACCTGGACCCCGGCCTTCGCCGGGGTGACGAGGGAGCGCGGGCCGCGTCATCTCACCTGGCGGACGACTCATGCCCAGCCCAGTAGGCCCTCTCCGCCGGAAGCGCCCCTACCCCCGCTTCACGCCCAACCCGACGCCATCGCCCACCTGCACGATCGTCGCGTCGAGCCGCGCGTCGGCCAGGAACGCCTCGTTGAAGGCGCGGATGATCGGCGTCGACTCGCGATGGAAGTCGCTGTCCTCCGGCTCGTGCGCGGCCTGGCCCAGCCACAGCAGGTTGTCCAGCGCCACCACGCCGCCGGGCCGCAGCTTCTCCACGACCGCGTCGAGATACTGCGGATACGAGCCCTTGTCGGCGTCGATGTAGGCGAAGTCGAACGGACCCTCGATCCCGGCCAGCGTTTCGAGCGCCGGCCCAGTGACCAGCGTCACCCGATCGCTCACGCCCGCGCGATCCGCGTTCACGCGCGCCCGCTCGTGCATCTCCGGATCGATGTCCAGCGTGACCAGCTCGCCGCCGTCGCCCAGCGCCGACGCGATGGCGATGGCCGAGTAGCCGATGTTGGTCCCAATCTCCAGCGCGCGCCTCGCGCCCATGGCTCGCACGACCAGCGACAGCAGGCGGGTGCTCGGCCGCTCGGTGATCGGCAGGCCGTCGCGCTCGGCCTCGGCCTCCATGCCGAGCAGCACGGGACCTATGTCCGGGTGAATGCGCTCCAGGTAGGCGCTGTCGCGAATGTGCCGCTCGCCGGAGTGGCGGTACTCATGGGCCATGCGGACGCTCCCGGTTGTTCAGTCCCACGGGTCCCGGCCGTCCGACTTGTCCGGCCAGCGCGTGATCACGACCTTGGGGTCGGTGTAGAACCGCACCAGCTCGGTGGACTGGGCGTGAATGTCGCCGAAGAACGATTGCTTGCGTCCGCCGAAGGGATAGAAGGCCATCGGCGCCGCCACGCCCACGTTGATGCCCACGTTGCCGACGTTGACCTGCCGGGTGAACTCCCGCGCCGCCCCGCCGCTGTTGGTGTAGAGCGTGGCCGCGTTGCCGAAGGGGCTGGCTTCCACCATGTCGATGGCTTCCTGCAGCGTCTCGGCGTGCATCAGGCTCACCACCGGTCCGAAAATCTCGTCGCGCACGACGGGCATCTCGGGCGTCACCTCGTGCAGCACCGTCGCGCCCACCCAGTAGCCGCCCGGCAATTCATCCACCGTCGCGCCGCGCCCGTCCAGCAGCATTTCAGCGCCGTCTTGGATCGCTTGATCGATGTAGGCGAACGCGCGGTCGCGCGACTCGGCCGAGATCACCGGGCCCATGCCGGTGGCGGGATCGAGGCCGTCGCCCAGACGAATTGACGAGGTCGCCTCGACCAGCCGCTCCGTCAGCTCCTCGCGCACGTCGCCGACCGTCACCACCACCGACCCGGCCAGGCACCGCTGACCGGCGCAGCCGTAGGTCGAGCCGCAGATATTGGGAATCGCGGCGTCCAGATCGGCGTCCGGCAGCACCACCAGGTGATTCTTCGCTCCGCCCTGGCACTGCGCCCGCTTGCCGTTACTGGTGGCGGTCTCGTAGACAGCCCGCGCCACCGGCGTCGAGCCCACGAACGACACCCCGGCCACGTCCGGATGGGCGCTCAGCGCCTGCGCCTGCTCGCCCTCGCCGTGCACGAGATTCATCACGCCGGGCGGAAAACCCGCTTCCGCCGTCAGCTCCGTCAGCAGCGTCTGGCTCAGCGGCGTCTTCTGCGACGGCTTGGTCACGAAGGTGTTGCCGCAGGCCACCGCGAGCGGCGCGAACCAGAACGGCACCATCGCCGGAAAATTGAAGGGGCCTATCTGCGCGAACACGCCCAGCGGCTCGCGGATCGAATGCTCGTCGATGGCCGCCGAGATGTCGCTGGAGAACGAGCCCTGCTGCAAGGTGGGGATTCCCGCCGCCACCTCGACGTTCTCGACCGCGCGCAGGACCTCGCCGCGAGCCTCTTCGAGCGTCTTACCGTTTTCGATGGTCACGGTGCGGGAAAGCTCCTCGAACTGATCCCGCATCAGCGAATGCAGCCGAAACAGCACCCGTCCGCGATCGACCGCCGGCGTATCGCGCCAGGCCGGGAAGGCCGCCTTGGCCGCCTGCACGGCCGCGTCGATCTCGGCATCGGTCGACAGCGGGACGCTCGCGATCACCTCGCCCGTCGCCGGATTGTCGGCGTCCAGACGATCGGCGCCGGCCGAGTCCACCCACCTGCCGTTGATCCAGTTGCTCAGCCGCCTGACCTCAGCGCCCATGGCGATCCAACCTCCGACCATCGGTGACATGCATTTGCGGTGCTATTCGTGCGATTCGTAATCCGCGTATCGAACGGTACGACATCCGCCGCCCAGCCCCTACCGCCGGTCCCATTCGTCTCCCTCGATGAGAACTGGCTGTGGTGAGGGTGCGCGTCGAAAACGACTCTGCGAATCCCCTCCGTCATTCCCGCGAAGGGAGACCTTTGCGTAACCCCTCCGTCATTCCCGCGAAGGCGGGAATCCATTCCGGTTGAGCCTAGACTCGCACCGGAGGCTCGGCGTAGAGCTCGCCCCGTACTCGATACGGGGGTGAGGGCAATCCGGTTCCCTCTCCCCCAGGGAGAGGGCAGGGTGAGGGTCCGGGGCGTGGGATATCGCCCCTTTATGCAAAGGTCTCCGAAGGCGGGAATCCACCGGCCGCTGAACCTGTGAGCCCACGCGTAGGGGCGACGCATGCGTCGCCCCTACCTCATTCAGCAAAAGTCCCCGCAGGCGGGAATCCAGATTCGGCCGGCCGGAGTTGAAACCGAACGCGCCGCACGCCGTACACTCACCCCAGCGCAGGACCGCGCCAAATGCCCATGACGTCCGAACCCGTGCTCTCCAGCCGGGAGCCTTCCGCCGCCGTCGGTCGCGCCGTGGTCGATCTCGAGACCCCGGCATTGGTGATCGACCTGGCCGTGCTCGACGCCAACATCGCGCGCCTCGTGGCGACCGCGCACACGGCGGGCTCGCGGCTGCGTCCACACGTCAAGACCCACCGCATGGCGGCGGTGGCGGCGCGCTTGCGGCAGGCGGGCGCGGAGGGCATCTGCTGCGCCAAGCTCGGCGAGGCCGAGGCCTTTGCCGACGCCGGCTTCGACGACATCTTCATCGCCAACCAAGTCGTCGGCGCGTCGCGCCTGATTCGCCTGGTGGAGCTTGCCGAGCGCACCCGCCTGGCCGTCGGCGTCGATCATCCCGAGCACGTGCGAGCGCTCGACGCGGCCTTTGCCGCGTCCGACGCAACGATCGACGTGGCCATCGAGATCGACACCGGCCAGTGCCGCACGGGTGTGGCGACCGCCGCTGCCGCCGTCGAGCTTGCGCAGCGGATCCAGGACTCCGACGGCCTGAACCTGCGCGGCATCTACACCCACGAAGGCCACGACTATCAGGCGGCGGATCCGGCCGGCGTCCACGCCGCCGCCGCGGAGTCGCAGCAGCTGATGACCGAGGTCGCCCAGGCGATCCGGGACGCCACCGGCGCACCGTGCGAGGTGAGCATGGGATCCTCGCCGTCGTTCCTGCTCGAGTCGTTTCACGCGCCCATCGACGAGCTGCGCCCGGGCACGGCCGTGTTCAACGACGCGTCGCACGCGCATCTGCTGGGGCACGCCGAGTGGTGCGCGGCAGCGGTGCTGGCGACGGTGGTGAACCTGCCCGCGCCGGATCGCGTCGTCACCGACGCCGGCGCCAAGGCGCTCACCTCCGACCGACGCGGTCCGGGCGTGCTGGAAAACACCGGCCACGGCATGGTGGTGGGCCATCCCGAAGCCGTCATCACCAGCGTGTCCGACGAGCACGGCGTGATCGCCGCGCCGGACGCGAGCGCCTTCGCCATCGGCCAAACGCTGCGGGTCATCCCCAACCATATTTGCCCCTGCGTGAACCTCTACGACCACGCCTTCGCCGCGCGTGACGGTATTGTGGAGGCCGTTTGGCACGTGACCGCGCGCGGACGCAGCCAGTAGCGGGCCGCGGTCGCCACGGCGGAGGGACGCATGGATCGTTTGGACGGTCAGGTTGCACTGGTCACGGGAGCCGGAGGCGCCATCGGCACCGCCGCCGCCCTCGCACTCACGCGCGCCGGCGCTCGGGTGGCGCTCACCAGCCGCAGCCCTGATCGCCTGGCCGGCGCAGCCGGCGCGCTCGAAAGCGCCGGCGCCGCGAACGTCCCCACCTACGTCGCCGACTTCATGGATCCGTCCCAGGTTGAGTCGCTCGCCCGCTGGGCGACGGAGACGCTTGACCGCGTGGACGTGCTGGTCAACAACGCCGGGGCGAACTCGCCCCACCGAAGCTCGGCGACGGCGGACGCCGCGCTCGACGAGCTGTTCCGCATCAACGTCACCGCCGGGGCGATCCTCTGCCGCGGGCTCATCCCGGGCATGATCGAGCGCGGCGGGGGCACGATCGTGAGCGTGTCGTCGTTCGCCGTCTACAGCCCCGGACCGCTGGGCGGCGCGGCCTATGCGGCGTCCAAGGCGGCGCTGCTCAACTACATGGGCAGCGTGAACGCCGAGTTTCGCAACCGGGGCATCCGCGCCTGCACCGTCCTGCCCGGCGAGGTCGACACGCCGCTGCTCGCGCAACGCCCCCGCCCGCCGACGGCCGACGACCGCGCCACCATGATCGGCGCCGACGACGTCGCCAACGCCATCGTCTTCTGCGCCGCCACGCCGGGCCGCACGCTCATCGAGGAAATCTCGATCCGCCCCACCGTGCTGCGCGACACGACCGAAGACGTGCGCATCGCCTTAGGACAAGGCTGACCGCCGAGATCAACCGCTAGGCCGGCACCGCCTGCCGCACGCCCAGGTCGTCCAGGACCGCGTTGATCACGAGTCGTTCGTCGTTGTTGACGCCGCGGAACGGCGGTCGCGCCGGTCCGCCGTGCAGACCCACAAAGTCCTGCGCCGCCTTGATGATGGCCGAGTCCTGCAGGTCGTTCCAACCGGGACCGCCCTCGCTCTGGTGCAGCGACATGTAGGGCCCGATCTTCGCGTGCCAGCGGTCCGCGCCGGCGAAGTCACCCGCCTCGAGCAGGCGGAAAAACTCCAGCTCGAATTCCGGCCACCAGGTCGAGGGACCCGAGATGAATCCGGTGGCGCCGTGCATGTAGGCCACCGTCGAGGTGTAACCGAGCGAGTTGTCGATGAACGCGAAGCGGTCGGCGAACCGATCCAGCGCCTCGACCATCGGCTCGATGATGTTCGGCGCGCCGTACTTGAGCGACACGATGCCCGGAAACTCGGCCAGTCGCCCGATCAGCTCCACGCCCAGCGACGTGCCGATTTCCTGCCGCCAGGACTGGTCGTAAATCATGATCCCGGCGTCCAGCGATTCCGTCAGGATCCGGTACCACTCGTACATGCCCTGCTGGCTGATCGGGTAGTAGCACGGCGGCGAGATCATCACGTATTCCGCGCCCGCGTCGATCGCGCCCTGCGAAAGGGAAATCACCTCGTCCAGGTTCAAGCTCGCCGCACCCGCCACCACCGGCAGCCGGCCCGCGGCGGCTTCAACCGACACCGCCACCATGTCGCGGTGCTCCGACGGCGAAAGGCTGAGGTACTCGCCGCTGCCGCACGGCGAGATGATGAACCCCTTGCCGGTCTCCAGGCCCGCGTCCAGCATGAACTGGATGTTCGAGCGCAGGGCGTCCAGGTCGAGTCGCAGATCGTCGTCGAACGGCGCCATCACCAGCGCGGCGGGACCGCGCAATTCCTGTAAAGCGCGTTCGCTGCTAGGGGGCATGGGGAATCCTCCGGAAAGAGTGTGTGTCGGCGACCGATCCCGGCCGCGCATTGTTCGCCGCTCGCGCAAAGGATAGCGCCTGCGCAACATCGTGGGTCCGGTCCCCTCTCCTGGGGGAGAGGGATAGGGTGAGGGGAACGCCCGATCCCACGCAGCCCGCCGCGCCGGCCACCGACCCCGCGTTCCACGCGCGTGCGTCCGGTCCCCTCTCCTGGGGGAGAGGGTCAGGGTGAGGGGAACGCCCGATCCCACGCAGCCCGCCGCGCGGACCACCAAACCCACCGTCCACGCGCGTGCATCCGGTCCCCTCTCCTGGGGGAGAGGGTTAGGGTGAGGCGGACGTCCGATCCCACGCGGCACCCCGCGCCGGCCACCGACCCCACCTTCCACGCGAGTGCGTCCGGTCCCCTCTCCTGGGGGAGAGGGTGAGGGTGAGGGGGACGCCGAGAGCGACTATCCCCGCCGTCCGCGAATTCTCGCCACAATGCGACAGCCAGTCCCACGCATACCGAATTCGAAGGAGGCTGAACATGCGGTTGGAAGGCAAGATCGCGGCCATCACCGGTGGCGGCTCGGGCATCGGCCGCGCCTGCGCGCTGGCCTTCGCGCGCGAGGGCGCCGACGTGGCAATCGGTGACCTCGACCCGGAGCGTGCGGCAGAGGTAGCCGACGAGGTGCGCGCGCTCGGACGACGCGCCCTGGACGTGCAGATCGACGTGACCCGTCAGGACGACCTGGACAACTTCGTCGACGGCGTCGTCAGCGACCTCGGCGGTCTCACGACCTGGGTCGGCAGCGCCGGGGTCTCGATCAGCGGCACGCTGCTCGACCACACCCGCGAGGATTGGCGCCGCCTGATGGACCTCAACCTCGACGCCGTCGTCTTCAGCGCCCAGGCGGCGGCCCGCCGCATGGCGCCCAACGGCGCAGGCTCGATCATCAACATTGCCTCCATCTACGGCGCCCGCGCCGTCGCCGATCGCCTGGCCTACTGCACCTCCAAGGCCGCGGTCATCATGGCCACGCAGGTCATGGCGGTTGAGCTGGCGGAGCACGGCGTGCGGGCCAACTCCATCGGCCCCGGCTACACCGATACCCCGCTGTTCCGCGGCGCCCGCGAGGAAGGCAACGAGGCCATCGCCCCGCTGATGCTGCGCGTCCCCGCCGGACGCCTGGGAACCCCCGAAGAAATCGCCGCCGGCGCCGTCTTCCTGGCCTCCGACGAGTCGAGCTTCGTCACCGGCCACTGCCTCTTCGCCGACGGAGGCTGGGTGGTCAACGGCAACTGGTAGGGCAGGCCTCTCTCCCGAAGGTCCGGGGCGCGGGCAGCAAGGTGCGGTCTCTCGGCGTAGGAACGCTCGGAGGGCTGCGGGCCGCCGATCATGGGCTGTCTCAGCCCGCCCGGGCGCTACCTCCGAGGGGCATCTCCTGCTAGCGCGGATCCGCCTCGAACGGATCGGGAATCGGCCTCCGATCGCGTCGGATCGAAGCCTCCAGCGTCTTCAGCGCCTCGGAGGCCACGTAGTACCGCCCACGCGCTTGCCCCTGCGCCACCAGCAGCCCACCATCGCTCAGCGCCTTCAAATCCCGACCCGCGACCACCAGGCTGACCTCGGCGAACTCGCGATACGTCGAGTTGCGCACCCGGAATCCCAGCGCGGCGTCCCAAAGGGCGCCAAAGCACCGCTCCGGCAATCGCCGTTGCAGTACTTCGCGCTCCAGCATGTCCCAGCGGCGCTCCGCCTCGTCCGCCCGGCGCAGTAGCGTGTGCACCTGGCGGTAGTGCGCGGTCAGCGCGAATCGGATCCACGGGCGCGCGTCGCGCTGGGGTTGCCAGGCGCCGCCGCCCACCTCGGCCAGGACCGCGTAGTACGCCTCGGTGTTCCGCCCCAGATACTCCTCGATGCTCACGAACGCCGGCTCCAGCATCCCCTCGCGCGCCAGCACCAGCGCCTGGAGCACGCGCGCCATCCGTCCGTTGCCGTCGCGGAACGGGTGAATCATGACCAGGTTGAGATGCGCCATCGCGCCGCGAATAACCGCCGGCGCCGCCGGAGCTTGCGCCCGCAACTCCACGACAAGCTCGTCCATGAGCTTGGGAAGCTCGATGGCGTCCGGTCCCTCGAACACGATGTCTCCGGATCGCTCGTCTCGAACGAAGACGGGCCCGGATCGCCAGCGTCCCGGTCGCATGTCCAAGTCGTACCGCATCATCATGTAGTGCAGGCTGCGGATCAGCGACGCGTCGTAGGCGAAGTGCGGATCGTCCGCGAGCTGCAGGACGAACGTCATGGCCTCGCGGTAGCCCTGGATCGCCGCCCACACGTCCTCGGGCGCGTCCAGCGGCTCGCCGCCGCCCACGGCCGCAACGGCATCGTCGAGCGTCACGTCGAGTCCTTCGATACTGTTGGAGCCCTGGATCGCCCGGGCGGACGTCACTCGCCGCAGCAGTCCGGTCCAGCGCCGCTGCTCGGAAACCTGGCCGCGCAGCGCAAGGCGCAGGTCATCCACGCGGGCGCAGACGTCCGCTTCCTGCTCATCGAGCGGCGGCGTGTGGAACAGCATGTCGAATAGTTCTAATCACTTGGACGCACAGTCGTATTATATACATCCTCAAGTATAATTCGTTGATATATAAAATCGTGTGACACAGAACATTGCCGCAGTTCGCCTGCGCTGGGGACCGAACGTAGAGCGGTTGAACCAGCGTCCAGCAGAGTCGACGACTTCTGGATTTCGGACATCCGCCTAAAGGACCCGCTTCGCGACGGACAGGTCCACTCCCTCGCCAGCGGTGGCAATCGGGACGGCTGCGAGCTTCTTCTAGTCCTTGCTCGGTTCGCGGGCTGCCGGCGTCGGGGCGAGCGTCTCGTCCAGCCGGCGCTCTCGCTCCCGCCGACGGCTCCGGTCGCCGTACACAAACACTCCCGCCAGCGTGGCGACGGGTGCAAGCGCGGTTAGCGCGCTGACCCCACCGTGTCCGAAATAGGCCAACACGCCAGCCAGGGCAAGTGCCGAGATCGTGACAACGGTACCGGCAATGAGTCCAATGATCTGCCTTCGACTATCGCCGGCGACAACGGTCGTCTCAAGCTCTTGACGATGGCGTGACTGACGCTCAGCCATCGCCAGAATCCGATCGGCGGCGCCAGGCAGGGTGGCTTCATATCCGGCCAGGACTTCAGGCGGAGGCACTGGTCCTCGAAAGACCGCCTGTTCCGACGTGACGATCTGAGCAGCAACCAATTCGACGGGGCGGCTTTGGTCCGATTCCTCTCCCGGCGTGGGACTTGACCGCTCTAGATCGTCAGCTGAAGCTGCGTCGCCTTCTGAGGCTCCGGATCCGTGTTCTCGAGCTTCGTTGGCGGCCATCGAGGATTTGCTCCGTGCTCTTCGTCAAACTTCTGAACCACATGCCACATGTCGTCGCCGACGGCGAGCCAGTCGGACCACAAGGCGAGCGTGTCCGCCTGACCCGGAGTCTTCGATTCGACATATCGAACCAGGGTTCCGCCGAAGTCGATGATGCTGGCCACGCCGCACCATGCCGACGGTCGCGCAAACAGGATCAGCGATCGCGCCTTTTCAGACACTCAACCAGTTCCCTCCCGCCAGGCCATCATCCTTGGGCCGACCCTTCATTCTAGTGTGCCGCCTGCGGGAGAGCGTCTTACGATTCGCACCTTACACAATCAGCCGCCATCGCCACCGCGCCCTGCACGACGAACCAAGCCGGCGCCGTCGAGCACCCAAGCTTCACCGGCCTTCGGTACACGATCACCATCCAGCCCGCGAGCAACGATCCCTTCCACCAGAAGGGCGAGCCATCTACTCTTGTCGGCGAAACTCCGGCCCCGTAGCTCAGTTGGATAGAGCGGTGGTTTCCTAAACCACGCGCCCCGGTTCGAGTCCGGGCGGGGCTGCCAGGCCGCCGGCGTCCGCGCCCGCGAAGCGGGTGTCCGGTTTCGCAATGGGCCGTTGGCGCCGGTAGCCTTGCATGGCAGCTAATGGACTTGGAATCGGAGCGCCCGCCATGAAGTTTCGAGCCGGTCGGATCGCCGTCCGCTCCGGCCTCGCACTCGCGGCCGGCCTGCTGGCGCTGCTGGCCGCCTGCGGGGAAGCCGGTGACACCGCCGATGCGGACGCCGTGCGGGACCCCGAAGTCACGGGCGACCCGTTGCCCGCCTTTGCGCCCACGGCGCCCGACAGCGCGCTGGGCCTTCCCGCCCCCGAGGCGCGCGGCACGGACTTCAACGGCCGCGACGTCGCCATCGTCAACGACGGACGCATGAAGGTGGTGCTCTTCCTGGCGCACTGGTGCCCGCACTGCCAGACCGAGGTGCCCGCGGTCCAGGCTTGGATCGACGGCGGCGGCAAGCCCGACAACGTCGACCTCTACGGCGTGGCCACCGCGATCGACGAGGAAGCGTCGAACTACCCGCCCGACGCCTGGCTGGAGCGCGAGGGGTGGACCTCGCCCGTGCTGGTGGACACGAACGACACGGTGCTGCGCGCCTTTGGCCTCACCGGGTTTCCGACCTGGGTGTTCATCAACGCCGACGGCGCCGTGGCCCTCCGCATCGGGGGCGCGATCGGGGCGGAGCAGCTGACGGCATTGTTCCGGGGCCTCCGCTAGGCAGCGCCGTCCACCTGTAGGGGCGAAAGCTGGCCGCGGATTCCCACGGCAAGACACGCCGGATGCCATCCACTACATTGGCGCCGCAGCAGCGAGCCACGGTATCGGCCCGTATCGGTTAGCGACGGGCGCCGCGGCACTCATGCGGAAATGGGAGATCGGCGGTGTCTAGACAAATCGCATTGCGGATCGTGGCGGCCTATCAAATGCTCCTGGCGGTGGCCGTGGGGGTGAACTTCATCATCACGCCGCTGTATCACCCGGGCGGTGACGAGCCCTTCACCGTGTGGGAGATCTTCAACTGGTTCATGGCCGTGAGCGTGGTGCTCGCCCTGCTCGGAAGCTTCGCGCGGAAGCGGCGCATGGATGCCGAAGAGGCGGACACGCGAACCTCGCTGGAAGTGAACGTCGTCTTCTACGCCGCGTTGGGCCTGTTCCTCTGGTACTTCTGGAACTGGTTCGGCGTGTTCAGCGACCAGGACAGCGGCACGCTGTGGGCGTTCATCGACCCGCTGTTCGTGCTGGTGGTCGGACCCTCCGGCCTGCGAGTCTGGCGCGGGGCCGCGGGTTAGCTCGGCGCGGCGCCGCGCGGTCGGCTGGACTAAGGCTCGGAGCGCCCTTCCTGTCATTCCGAACGAACGTGAGGAATCTAAGGACGCTGCGCCTTCTCCGGTGCCCCTTGGATTCCTCGCTGCGCTCGGAATCACAGAGGTGAGGCGCCGCTGATGCTGCGCTGGGGCATCGTCGGCTTTGGCGACATTGCGGCCAAGGCGGTGGCCCCGGCCATCCGCGCCCATGCCGGCAGCGAGCTGGCGGCGATCTGCCGCCGCAACCCGGTCGCCCTAGAGCGCCAGCGGCAGGCATTCGACGTGCCACAGGCGTTCACGGACTACGACGAGATGCTGCGCCGGGCGCCGCTGGACGCGGTCTACGTGGCGACGCCGGTGCATCTGCATGCCGCGCAGACGCTGGCGGCGCTGGACCGCGGGCTGCACGTCCTGGTCGAGAAGCCCATGGCCGCTACCGCGGCCGAGGCCAAGGCGATGGTCGAGCGTGCCGAGCAGCGCGGCGTGCGGCTGGGCGTGGCCTACTACCACCAGTTCATCCCAATCAACGCCTTTGTGCGCGACCTCGTGGCGTCCGGCGAGCTGGGTGAGCTGACGGCGCTGCACGGCAACGCCTCGTCGTCCTACAACCCGCCGCTGGACGATCCCAAGTCCTGGCGGCTCATCCGCGCGGCTGGCGGCGGCGGCCCGCTGATGGACCTGGGCAGCCACCGTTTGCAGACGTTCTGCTCGCTGGCGGGTCCCGCGCGGCAGGTCGCGGCCTTCAGCGACCGGCGGCGCACCGCCGGCGACGTGGAAGACGTGTTGTCGCTGATCGTCGACTACGACTCCGGCGTTCAGGCCACGCTGTCGTCGATCTGGGGCATCGATCCGGCGCGCGGCGACTACGAGATCTGGTGCGCCAATGGCTACGTCAACGTGCCCTACGCACGCGGCGACGAGTGCTTCGTAACGCAGAACGGACGCCGGCGACGCGAGACGCACCCCGCGCCGGAGCTGCACGACCTGCCGCTGATCGAGGACTTCGCCGCCGGCGTCAAATCTCCCGAGCGGCAGGTGCTGACCGGCGACGTCGGGCTCGAAGTCCAGCGGGTCATCGACGCGGCCTATCGCTCAGCGGCGAACGGGGTAGTAGTCCGGCTTTAGGGAAGGTTGGAACCATCCCTCGCGGCGCGGCGCCCGCAGCCATCCGCAAGCGGGGCGACTGGCTCCGCCTGCGAGGCCCGAATTGACCCCATCCCGACCTTCCCCCTTCAAGGAGACCCTTGCGAAACCCCTCCGTCATTCCCGCGAAGGGAGTCCGTTGCCTAACCCCTCCGTCATTCCGGCGGAGGCCGGAATCCAGTCCGGTCGAACCTGGAAGCGCGCCGGCTGCTTGGCGTCGGGCAGGTCTGAGACCCGCCCCTCCAGACTTATTCAAAGGTCTCCTTCCAGGGGGAAGGGACCGAAAGGGGCTTTATCAGAGGTCTATTCGGCGTCCGCCGGCTCGAGCCCGCCGGACGTGACGCGCAGGCGCTGCGCGCGCACGCGGGCGTCCGAGTATTTGCCGTCGTAGGCGTAGAGCACCACGTCCGGCTCGACCTCGACCGTGGCGCCGTTGGCGTAGAACGGCGTGTCGATGCGCGTGGCCTGCCAGCTCATGCCGCCGTCCAGGCTCAGCTGCGCCCCGATGCCCGGGTGCCGTCCGGCGATGACCATGGCGCCCGCTGCCGTCGCCGTCATGGCGTCGGTGCAGGCATACATGGGGAAATGCCCCCGCGCCGCCGGTCC
Organism: Chloroflexota bacterium; assembly: GCA_022826485.1. Classification (GTDB taxonomy): domain Bacteria; phylum Chloroflexota; class UBA11872; order UBA11872; family UBA11872; genus JAJECS01. The sequence goes on from JAJDUU010000019.1 coordinate 19,222, forward strand.
CCAGGTGCGGCCGCCGTCGTGCGACCACATCTCCCACATCCAGGGGGAGGTCTCGGGACGAATCAGCGCCAAGATGCGATTGGGCGCCACCTCGCAGGCGGAGGTTTCCGAGGCCGTCTCGCGGGCGTTCATCAGCATGCCGGGGCGCGGGTTGGGGCCGTCCACGCGAATCGGCGGCGACCAGCTGCGCCCGCCGTCGGTGGATCGCACGCAATAGCTGAACGATCCCGGCGCGGGGGCGCCCACGTAGCGCCAGCCGTCGCGGGTCACGCCGCCGTGCATGCTGGGTCCCACGGCCACGGTGTAGCCGAAGCGCAGCAGGGTGCCGTCGCGCAGCGGCACGACTTTCGATAGATAGGCATGCTCGATGTCGAGATCGTCGTCGAACGTCACGCACCCGATGCCCGATGGCTCGCTCCAGGTGCGGCCGGCGTCTGGCGACTCAACCATCGACAGGTCGAAGGGCGGGTCGTGCCGCATCAGGAACGCGACCACGTGGTCGCCGTCGACCGGGTGCAGCGTGGCGCCGTGCAGCGAGTCCGGCAGCACCTCGGGTTCCGACCAGGAACGGCCGGCGTCGTGCGAGCGCAGCAGCAGGAGCGACCGTGTGCCGGTGGTGTGCGCGTCCGAAGCCGTCACCGTCAGCAGCACCTCGCCCGAGGCCAGACGCACCAGGCTCGACACGTACTGATAGGCGCCGTATGCGGTGTCGGCGACCGGATGCCGCCACCTCGGACCGGGCGCGACGGACGAGTCCCAGGGCGGCGCGGCCTCCGGCTCGCCGCGAACGCGGACGTTGCGGAAGCAGTTGCCCGAGCCCACGCGGGCGCGCGCGTCGCCGAAGAACTCCTTGACCTCGTCGGGATCCCGACCGTTGTACGTCTCGAGACCCACATAGCCCGGCTCGTCGTAGGTACCGTCCGTGACGACCGGAAAGGCGCGGCCGTCCACCCAGAGCCGAATCTCGGGGCCTTGCACCCGCAGCCTGGCGGTGTGCCACAGGCCCATCTCGCTGGGGATGCCGGGCACGATCTCGGTGCGCAGCACGCGCGCCCAGCCCGAGGCGTCCACCTTGGATATGGCGGCCCAGAAATGCGCGCCGCGGTACTGCTGCCCGGTGCAGGGAAAGTGCACCAGGTAGTAGTGCCGCGCGTGGCGTCCCCGAAACACGAAGCCGCTGTCCGAGCCCTGGATGTCCCAGCGGAAATCGAACTCCGCCTCGAAATCGCGATAGGCCGCCGCCGTGGATATCGCCAGGCTGTCGTCCGCCGGCTGCGGCGGGCTGGTCACCACGCCGGGCTCCTCTTCAATCCACGGCGCGGTGGTGAAGGCCCAGGAGTCGCCAGAGACCGGCGAAAGCGATTGCCAGTTGTTCATTTCAGGTTCCTTGACTTGATCCAGACCATAGACGCTGCGCTCCCACTCTCATCCTTATAGGAAGCCTGCCCGCCGTCCGTCATTCCGGCGGAGGCCGGAATCCAGCCGGGGTCTCGAACGTGTCGGGCGGATCTGGACCCCGGCTTTCGCCGGGGTGACGAGTGCACCTCCTGGATCGAGGAGCCTGCGCCAACCGCATCACGTAGCCATGTGGTGCGGCTGCTGCAAGATGCAAATGACAAGGAGGAGGTTCGAAGTGACCTGACAGTCGTCATGGCGGACTGGGAAATCATGCACCGGCTCCAATCTCGACCTCCAGCAACTCCTCACCCCAAAACACCGGCCCGTCGTAGATCTGGCTGATTTCCTTGATCGCCTGGGAGCGGGCCTGCGGCTCGTTCAGCCAGGGCGGCTGGTGATTCACGAGCAGGCGCTTGACCCCGGCGGCGGCGGCAACCTCAGCGCAGCCCGCAGTGTCGGACTCGGCGGTGCGCGACCCTTCCCACTGCCGTCCCGCCAGGGCCACGGCCTCCATGATCAGCAGGTCCGCGCCGCGCGCCAGCTCGATCACCTCGTCGCAGGGGCGCGTGTCGCCGCTGAAGACGATCACGCCGTCGTCCGTCTCGAACCGGAACCCCAGGCAGGTGAGATAGGGCTGCGCGTGCCGCACCTCCGCCGCCGACACGGACCACCCGTCCCCGCTCGTCACGTGACCCGGCGCGATGTCGTGGGCCTGCATCTCCGGCGGCGGGCGGTCGCCGGCGCCGCCCCGGCTGTGGTAGGCCCCGATGCTCATGACGTGATTGGTGCGCGCGACGACGTCGAGCCAGAGCACGCCCTCGTCCGGTCCCATGAGCTTGCGCGCGAACTCCGCCGTCGGCGGCGGTCCATAGACCTGCAGCGGCGGCTCGCCGCCAATCGACATGTCGAAGCGGGTCATCAAAAAGCAGGGCAAGTCGGCCATATGGTCGGAGTGCAGGTGGGTGAAGAACACCCGGCTGACATCGGTGGCCCGCAGGCCGGCCTGATAGAGCTTGAGGGTGGCCGCCGGCCCGCAATCGACGAGCAAAGTCTCCTCGCCGATTTGCAGGGCGAAGGCCGTGCCCCAGCGCCCCGGCATGGGCGTGGGGACGCCGCAGCTAAGGACGATCAGCCGCGCCATGCGGGGCTCCTGCCGCCAGCCGCGCGCCTCACAGGTACCGGCGCGGTCCGCCGCGGGAGGCGCCGTAGGCGTCGGCCCGCGCGACGCGCGTGACCTGGGTGCCGGCCGGCAGATCGTGCAGCGCGCGTGAATCCCGCCGGCGGAACATCGAGTAGACGTCCCCGAGGGGACCCAGAATCAGCAGGGTCGTCAGGATTGGCACGGCGTCCACCGCGGACTGCGGCACGACCTGCCACGCATACAAGAGCACCATTTGCACGGCCTCGCGGTTGAGCACCGCGATGGGTCCCGGCGGCTGGCCATCGCGGTCCACCAGGCGCAGGCCCATGCCCAGCTTGCCCAGCGTGTAGCCAAACGCGGACTGCATGCCCCAGCGATAAACGAACGGCACCGCCACCAGCCACACCACCAGGCCCGTTTGATCGGTCTGGTCGGTTTCCATCGCGGCCTCGGGACTCGGCGCGACGCCGGCGATGGATGCCGCCACGAACACCACGAAGAAGGCGATGGTGAAATCGATCAGCCAGGCGCCCACGCGGCGCAGGACGAGCGGCATGTCGCCCCCAAACAGCACGGGGCGGGGCGGCGGCTGACGCGGCGGCTCGTCGTCGGGCGGACCGAGGTCGCGCGAATCCGACTCCGGGGGCCTGGGGCTCGCCGGATCGCTGGCGTTGCCGTCGCCGGTCCGCGTCATCGCACGTCCGCAGTCAGAGGCGCCCGGCGACTGCCGCCCGACGCCGAGCAAAGGCTCATGCGGCGCAGTATCGCACCGCACCGGACGATCGCGTGAGCCGGCGCGGTCCGGGGCCGGATTTCACGAGCCGTTCCGTGCTTCACCCGACCGCAACCGGCCCGCGGGGCCCTTACAATGCAGCCACGTCCTGACGGCTCGAGGAGGCCGCCATGCAATACCAGATCAAGGGCACGATCACGCCGCATCTCGAGATTCAACTCGGGCCGGGGGAGACCGTGTTCACCGAGTCCGGCGCCATGGCCTGGATGGACGAGGGCATCGAGATGAACACCGGCGGCTCGGGCGGCCTGGGCGGCATGTTCGGCCGCGTGATCTCGGGCGAGGGAATGTTCGTCACCAAGTTCACCAGCAACTCCGGCGGGGACATGGTGGCCTTCGTGCCGGAAGCGCCGGGGACCATCATTTCCCTGACGCTGGCCGCCGGCGAGTCGATCATGGCGCAGAAGGACGCCTTCCTCGTAGCCGAGGAGTCGGTGACCTTCGAAATCTCGTTCAACCGCAAGCTGGGCGCGGGCCTGTTCGGCGGCGAAGGCTTCATCCTGCAGAAGTTCACCGGCCCGGGCACGATGTTCGCGGCCATCGGCGGCGAGGTGCAGGAATACGACCTGGCCCAAGGGCAGACGCTCAAGGTCGACCCGGGGCATCTGGCCATGTTCGAGCCCAGCGTCAGCTACGACATCGCCAGGGTGAAGGGCGTGACCAACATGCTCTTTGGCGGCGAAGGGCTGTTCCTCGCCACCGTCACCGGTCCCGGCAAGGTCTGGTTGCAGCGCATGCCGCTCGCGAACCTCGCAGGCGCCATCCAGCGCTATCTGCCCAAGTCGCGCAGCGGCTGACCGGGGTCGTCGCCGCGGGTACGGATATGCGCATCAGCCGCGTCGAGCCCATCCGTCTCGATCAGTACTTGCTCGTCGAGATCGAGACCGACACCGGCCTCACGGGTCTGGGCGAGGCCGGCGCCTGGGGTTTTCTGGAAGCCTCCGAAGCCGCCATCGAGAAGTTCGCGCGCTACCTGGTCGGCAAGGATCCGCTGCGCATCGAGCACCACTGGCAATACCTCTATCGCTGGAGCGCCTTCCGCGGCTCGGCGGTCATGGCGGCCATCAGCGCCATCGACATTGCGCTGTGGGATATCGCCGGCAAGCACTTCGACGCTCCCGTCTACCAGCTCCTCGGAGGACAAGTGCGCGACCGCGCGCGGGTCTATGCCCACGTCTTCGGCGATACCCGCGAAAAGCTGCTGGCGGGCATCGCCGAGGCCCGCGACGCGGGATTCACCGCCGTGGGCCACCTGACGCCCTTCCTCGACGAGCCGTACGAGCGGCCCTTTTTCCAAACCCACGCGCGCAAGATCGGCGACGCCATCGACGCCGTGCGCCAATACCGTGAGCTGGTCGGCGACGAGGTGGACCTGTGCATCGAGATCCACCGCCGCATGACGCCGGCGGAGGCGGTGCAGCTGGGACGCGGCATCGAGCCGTTCCACCCGTTCTTCTTCGAGGACCCGGTGATGCCCGACAACCTCGACGAGATGGCCTACGTAGCCGCCAACACCGCCGTCCCCATCGCCACCGGCGAGCGGCTCACGTCGCTGTGGGAGTTCGACATGCTGCTGCGCCGCAACGCCGCCCGCTACGTGCGGCCCGACGTGTGCGTGGTGGGCGGGATCACGGCCATGAAGAAGATCGCCGCGCTGGCCGAGGCGCAGCACGTGGGCGTGGTGCCGCACAACCCGCTGAGCCCGGTGTGCACGGCGGCGTCATTGCAGGTCGCGGCCTGCATTCCCAACCTGGCCCTGGTGGAATATCCCAGCGGCGAGGACCAGTTCCCCAAGCGGGACATGGTGACGGGCATCGCCGAGCACGACGGGCACGGCTACCTCCTGATCCCCGACCGCCCGGGCATAGGCGTAGATCTCAAGCCCAACGCGCGCGCCAAGGCCCCCTACGTCCCCCGCGAAGTGCACACCCGCCTACACGCCGACGGCTCCGTAGTAGACCAGTAAGCAGTCTCCGTCCGGTTCCCACTCCCTCTGGCAGAGGGCGAAGGTCGGGTAGCGGGCAAAAATGAGGGTCCGGTCCGGCACCCTCTCCCTCCGGGTGTGCAGACCGGAGACATCATTTACACGTGTTCGGAGACATGGTTTACACATCTGGACATGCACTGGAGGACCGGGATGTGCCGTTTGCGGAGCGACGAGTGAGTGATTTGCGGGCCGAGTTTG
>JAJDUU010000049.1 GCA_022826485.1 Chloroflexota bacterium
GGGGGCAGCCAGTCCCGCAGATCTGGGGGCAGCAGCAGGGTCTGGTTGGGCTCGTAGGGACGGAAGGTCGTCGGCATGGGCCACGTGCTCAGTCAACGGCTTGACCGATGTTCCCATGTTTCTACGGCGCAGACTCCTAGGTGAGTCCGATCGAATTGCCGTGAGGACCGAGGCGCGGCCAGGCGGAATTCCGATACTCTCGCGCGAAGGCGGCGAATCTCTGGTTCTTTCCCGGTGGAGGCAGACATGAGAAGCGAAGCGCGGGTCGCGAGCGCCGCGGCTCGGCGTCTTTTCGACGACGCCGTGGTGATCGACGGCCTCGACACCAGCAACTGGGGCGACGAGCAGATCTTCCGCGACCTGCGCGACGGCGGCGTCACAGCCGTCAACGCCACCTGCGCAATCTGGGAGGGGTTCGAGGAAGCCCTCGGCAACATCACCGCCTGGCTGCGCTGGTTCGAGGACCATGCCGACTACATCCGGCCGGTGCGGCGCGTGGCCGACATTCACGCCGCCAAGGCCGAAGGACGCGCCGGAATCATCCTGGGCTGGCAGAACGCGGCGCCGGTGGGCAACGACGTGCGGCGCTTCCGCCTCTTCCACGCGCTGGGCGTGCGGATCATCCAGCTGACCTACAACGAGCGCAACCTCTTTGGCAACGGCTGCTGGGAGCGTCATGACGACGGCCTGAGCGTCATCGGCCTGGCGGCGATCCGCGAGATGAACCGGCTCGGCATCCTGATCGACCTCTCGCACGTGGGAGATCGCACGGTGCTGGAGACGATCGAGCACTCGGAGCAGCCCGTGGCCTTCACCCACGCCAACGCGCGCTCCCAGACCGACTATCCCCGCAACAAGACCGACGAGGCGATTCGCGCCCTCACCAGCCGCGGCGGCGTGGTCGGCGCCAATGCGTTTCCCGCCCACCATCGCCACGGCTACGACTCGACGCTGGACGACTACCTGGACGCGATCGACTACCTCGTGGACATGGTCGGCGACGACCAGGTGGCCATCGGCACGGACTTCTGCATGGGCCGGTCGCTCGAGTGGTTCGACTGGATCGGGGCGTCGCATGGCCGCGAGCCCTATCTCGACTCGGGCGACGTGCCCCAGCCCTTCCGCCTGCTGCGCGGGTTTGCCAATCCTCTGGAGTTCGTGAACGTGGCCGAGGGCCTGCTGCGGCGCGGCTACAGCGAAGACGCGGCGCGCAAGATCCTGGGCGGAAACTGGCTCCGGCTGTTTGGCGAGGTCTGGCGCGACGACTGATCGCACCCGAGGCGTCCCGGCGTTACCAGTGCCCCACCATCGAGACTGGTTCGCGGTCGAGGCGAAAGCGTGTCAGGTCCCAGCGCGTGGCGCCGCGCATGGCCAGGTCCGCCAGGATTTGGCCGATCAAAATGCCGAACTTGAATCCGTGCCCAGAGAATCCCGCCGCCACGATGGCGTTCGTGCGATCCGGCAGATAGTCGATCACGAAGTCGGTATCGGGCGTCATCGAATAGGTGCACGTCTTGCTGTAGACCACCTCCGCCTGGCTGAGGTCGGGCATATGGCGGCGCAGGAAGTCTCGCAGCTTCGCCAGGGCTTCGGGGTCGTCGTGCTCGCGGTCGCGGTCGGGATCGAATGTCGCGCCGACGGTGTCGTCCGCCACCTTCACGCAGCCGCGCCAGTGCACCGGAAAGCCATAGAAGTTCGTGTCCATCACAAAGAAAGGCGGCAGCCGTGGATAGGAGTACGGGTCCCGGTCGGGGGGCGTGAGGTAGTGGAGCCGCTCGGCGGTGGACCGAATGGAGATCGGCAGATCGGGCAGCAGCCGCGGGGTCCACGATCCGGCCGCGATGACGAAGACATCGGCCTCGAACGCGCGCCCGTCCCGCGTGATGGCACCGGCAATGCGGCCGCCGGACTCGTGCCACTCGGTGACCTCGGCGCCGGTCAGGAGTTCGGCGCCAAGCTCCGCCGCCGCTTCGGCCAGCGCCTGGGTAGCCGGCCCCGCGGCGACATAGCCGCCCAGGCTGTCCAGGATGTAGCCCGAATCCACGTTCGCAAACTGGGGATACCGCCGCCGCACCTCGCCGGCGTCCAGCCACCGCGGCTCGTATCCGAGCTCGAGCAGCCCCTCATAGCCCTCCATGAACGGCGCGTTGTCCGGCTGGGCCTGCAAGGCCAGTGCGCCCTGCTCGCGGTAGAAGCCGGTGCCCGACCGTCGGTCGAACTCTTTCCAAAGCTCGACCGCGGCGGCGACCATCTCCGTGTAGAGCGTCTGCCCGCGGTACTGATAGCGCACCATGCGGGACTCGTCGGCGGAGGACGCCCGCACGTGGCCGGGGCTGTACTTATCGAGCAACGCCACGCGCTTGCCCGCCCGGCTGAGCCAATACGCCGTCGCGCTGCCCATCACGCCCGCGCCCACGACCACAACGTCATACATGGTTGGCCCCGGTCAGCCTGTCGTGGCCCAAGGGTCGATCACGTCGATCCCGCAACCGCAAAAGCCGTCGACGTCTCGGGTGGCGATCACCGGCTCACTCGAAATCGGGCGGCTCGCGCATCGGCTCGCGGGTCGGCAATTCGAGCTCGACGCCACCAAGCGGCGCGAATCGTGCGCGAATGGCTCTGGCGAGGTCGGTGCTCGGCGCTGACGTACTGTCTGTTGCCGCTTGCAAGATGCCCCGCGCCGAAACCTCCTCGGGCCTTCCAAGCCGAAGGGCACGGGCGCGCAGACGGCACCTTAGCCAGTCGATCAGGTTTCGCATGGCGACGCGCTTCATCTCCGGGCCTCGCTCCGCATCGATCTGCCTTGATAGCACGATGGCACTGGGGTCGCTGCATCGTCCGAAACGCCGCGCGGCTCCCCAATAGCGAGTTTCCAAAGTGTCCGAGAAATTGTGGTAGGTTGATACTAGTCATAATAACCATATGGGGAGATCGTGATGCGTGAGGTGCGGGCCACCGACGCCAAGGCGCGTCTGGCCGAGCTCTTGCGGCAGGTCGAGGGCGGCGAGACGATCGCGATCACTCGTCATGGCACCGCGGTTGCCCATCTGACTCCAGTGCCCATCGGGCAGCGCGCACGCTGGCGGGAGGCTATGGATCGGCTCATGCAGGCCCGTGCGCAATGGCAACCGACCGGAATGTCACGAGCGGAGATCCTGGCCGCGCGTCACGCGGGACATCGCATGTGAGCACGCTCGTTCTTGATGCATCTGTCGCTTGCGATTGGCTCCTTGACGATGAACTCGACCCACGGGCGCAGCGCGCGGCAGAGCGAGTGTCAGGAGCTGGGGCGCTCGTGCCCCAGCTTTGGCATCTTGAGGTTCGAAATGCCCTCGTCACCGCCGAGCGTCGCGGCCGCCTCACAGCGCTGGGGATAGCTGACCGCCTGCGCGCGCTGCGTCAGCTCCCAGTCGTCACCGACGCCGAGCCCGACTTGGACGCGATTGTGGCACTCGCGCGTTCACATCAGATATCGATTTACGACGCCGTCTACTTGGAGCTGGCGCGAAGGCATCGGGCGACTCTCGCAACCCTCGATGCGGGTCTCGTCGAGGCCGCTGCCGCCGCAGAGGTGCCCGTCGTCGAGTGAACCGGCGGCAACCGAGCCGCAGGATGACTCGAATCCTGCGCCATTGTGGGGGCCCAAGGCCACGTGGTCCCCATGGGACTGATTGTCGGACGCCGACGCTGACCGGCGCCCTTGCAACCGGACTCTGACGGCTGTGGCTGACGGACGTACGCTACGCACGCTGTAGCCTGTCCCAAGCCAGACTGCGCGACGGCGCGCCGCGCCAGTTCACTAGGAGACTGAATTCGCAATGACAACGCCAACCACCCCAGTCGCCATCAACCCCGACCGCCTGCTCAAGATCTTCGTCGACATCCTCAGCGTCGACAGCTATTGGGGCAACGAGGATCGGGTGGTGGCGATCCTGCAACCAATGCTGGAGGGCGTTGGCGCGGTCTGCTCGCGGGACGAGATCGGCAATCTCATCGGCAAGTGGCCGGGCAAGGGCAAGTCGTCGGCGCCGATCATGCTCAACGCCCACATGGACACGGTGCAGCCGACGCCCGGCATGCGTCCGGTGATCAAGGACGGCGTCGTCTACTCCGATGGCTCGAGCGTGCTCGGAGCGGACGACAAGGCGGGGGTGGCGGCCATCGTCGAGGCCGTGCTTGCGGTCCACGACGCGGGAGCGGATCACGGACCCATCGAGCTGGTCTTCACGGTGGGTGAGGACGTGGGGCAGTTCGGCGCGGATGCCTTCGACCCCGACGACATCGAGGCTCGCGTGGCATTCGTCCACGATGCCGGCGGCCCCGTGGGCGATCTCGTCACGCACCAGGCCGGCTCTTTTGGCTTCGAGGCGGTCTTTCACGGCCGGGCCGCGCATGCCGGCATTGCCGCGGGCGACGGCATCAACGCCATCGCCATGCAGGCGCGCGCGGTGGACAACATGCCGCTGGGCCAGGTCGATGACGTGACGGTGGCCAACGTGGGCGTGGTGTCGGGTGGCCAGGCGGCCAACATCGTGCCGCCCGAGTGCAAGCTCGTCGGGCAGGCGCGCAGCCTCGATCAGGACGCGCTCGAACGGCAGATGGCTGCCATGCGCAAGGCCTGCGAGGACGCCGCGGCGGACCTCGGCGGTCGCGTGGACTACACCCAGCGGGGCCGCTTCAAAGCCACGAGCTTTGGCGATGACCACCCAGCTATCCGACTCGCCGACACCGCCATCGCCGCCGCCGGTCTCACGCCCCGTCACATCTCGACCTACGGCGGCAGCGACGCGCAGAACTTCAACGAAAAGGGCATTGCCACCGCGATCCTGTCGGTCGGGTACCTCGACGTGCACTCCGTGGCCGAGTCGATGCCGCTCGATGAGCTCGGGCGCCTCACCGACGTGACCGTGCAGCTCATCTTGAACGCCTAGCAGACCGCCGAGTTGAGGTTGTCGTGAAGCTCGCCTACAACACGCTGGAGTGGGGTCCCACGCCTGACCTGACGCGCATGCTCGCCGAGATCAAGCAGACCGGCTGGGACGGCTGGGAGGTGCGGCAGTCGCTCGACTGGCTCGGTTCCGCCGCGCGCGTGGCCGCGTTTTCCAGGGAGGCCGGGCTGCCGGTGGCCGGCGTGTGTGGGCAGGGCTGGGATTTCGCCGACGATCCCGTGGTCTTCGAAATCAACTGCCGGCGGATCGAGTTCGCGGCGGACGTCGGCGCGGACGCCTTCGTGATCATGGCGCCGGAGCGGCCCGAGGATCGTCCGCCGTCGACCGAAGAGATCAACCGCTTCGCCGCGGCGGCGGAAGCGCTGCGCCAGTTCGGCGCCGACCGGGGCGCTACGGTCGTGTTCCACTTCCATACGGGACAGCTGGTCCAGACCGAGCGCGAGATTCGGCAGGTGCTGGACGCTGCCCCTGATCTCAAGCTGTGCATCGACGTGTCGCATGCGCAGCTGATCGGCTGGGACGCCTGCGAATGCCTGCGCGAGTTCGCGGAGCGGCTCGGGTACGTCCACCTGCAGGACTACCGCGCCTGGCGTTACGTCAACGTCGGCGGCGGCGATCTGTTTCCCAGCATTCCGGCAATCCTCGACACCCTCGACGACATTGGATTCGACGGCTGGGTGGTCTGCCACGGCGGACGCCTGGTGGATCAGCCCCCGCGCGAACGGGCGCGCATCTCGCGTGAATACCTCCGCAGCATCGGACGCTAGCACTTCGCCGCACCACTAATGTCATTTCGAGCGCAGCGAGAAATCTGGGACACCTTTGACTAAGTCCCTTCCACCCTCCCCTCAAAGAGACTCTTGCGTACTCCCTCCGTCATTCCCGCGACGGGAGAGCTTTGCGTAAACCCCTCCGTCATTCCGGCGGAGGCCGGAATCCAGTCCTTTCGAACCTGGAAGCGCCCTGGATGCTTGGCGTCGGGCGGGTCTCGGACCCGCCTCTACAGACTTATGCAAAAGTCTCCGAAGGCGGGAATCTACTGGACGCTGAACCTGTTAGCCCACGCGTAGGGGCGACGCATGCGTCGCCCTTGCCGCTTTATTCAACGGTCTCCTCGACGGGGAAAGGGAGTTGGTCAGCGCTTTCCTAGCGCGTAAGCACCACCCGCAGTCGCCAGATCGCCAACGCATAGAACGCCGCGGCGTAGGCCAGCAGGATCCCGAGGAACGGCAGCACGTCGGCCACGCCCCCGTCGTGGATCGCGAGGACCTCGAACGCCTCCAGCGCCCAGGCGTGGGGCATCACGTGCGCCGCCGTCCAGATGGCCGGGGCGAACAACTCCATCACATAGAGCGGCAGCATGCAGCCGCCGAGGGCCGCCGCGCCGAGCCCCAGGAACACGCCCACCGGGGCCGCCTGCTGGTCGCTGCTGAAGAGCGCCCCCATGAGCATGGCGGCTCCGCTGCCGACAAGACCGAATGCCACCACGATCAGCACGGCGCTGAGCGGATCGCCCCAGCGCACGCCGAATACCACCATCGTGCCGAGCATGATGTAGACGCCCTGCACCAGCGCGACGCCGAACCGCCCCAGGCCCTCGCCGAGCAGGATGGTGCGCACGGTCGTCGGGGTGGCGAACATGCGGCGGGCGATTCCCAGCCGCCGCGTCTGCACCAGCGCGGCCGAACCGGCGAGCGAGGTGAGAAACATGAACAGCATCAGCTGCTGCTGAGCGCCGAGGTCGAACTGCCCCCAGTTGCGGCGGGTGATGAACGACTCTCCGGCAACCGTCGCCGCGACGTTCACCCCATCGGTATCAGCGTTGACTGTCGCCGCCTGCGCCAGGGCCTGGTCGAAAGTCGCCGCGCCCTGCTCTGCAACGAACCCCGCGATGCGCGGCGGCATCATCTGCTCGGCGAGCAGCGTGTCGATGGAGCGACGGAGGCTCAGCGCGGCCTGTCCGGGCCGGGCGATAAAGTCGATCTCCACCGCGTCGCCGGCGCGAATGGCGGCATCGTAGTTGGGCGGCAGGATCAAGCCGGCCTCCAGCTCACCGCGCTCGACGCCGCGCACCACCGTGTCGCGGTCGCCGTGCCGGTGCAGAGCAAATCCCTCGTGTGCCTCCAGCTCTTCGACCAGGGATTGCGTCAAATCGCCGGACTCGGGAGCCACCAGGCCCACGCGCGGCTCGAATCCGCGGCCGAACACCGAGCCCAGCACCAGGATGAGCAGCATGGGGAGGATGAGGACGAAGAAGACGTTGGCTCGCTCGCGCGCGAAGCGACGCAGATTCGAGGCGGCAATTGCGAGCGCCTTCACGGATTCAGCCTCCGCCGCAGCAACGCCAGCGCGATGCCCGACGATGCCGCGGTGAATGCGAGCAGCGCGACGACCGCGGGCAGGATGTCGCCGATCGAACCACCGGCCAGGTCGCCCAATCCTTGCAGGAACCAGGCGTGCGGCGTGACGAAGCGCAAGCTCGCCAGCACGCCGCCGGCCTGGTTGATCGGAAAGAACGTCCCGCCGATGATGCCCAGGCCCACGGCGGCGATGGACGAGAACACTTCGCCCTGCTCGGACGTTCGCGCCAGCGCGCTCACCATGGCCATGACGCCGATGGCCGACGCTGTGGCTGCGACGACCAGCAGCGCCACGCCGGCGGGATTGCCCCAATCGGCGCCCAGGATGAAGCTGGTGGCCACGATCAGGATCAGCATGCTCACCAGACCCAGTCCGAACGACGTGATCGCCTTGCCGAGGATGATCGACCACCTCGGAACGGGCGCCGCCAGCAAGCGGTTCAGCGTGCCGAAGTGGCGTTCCTCGAGCAGGCTGTTGACGCCGAACTGCACCGTGAAGAACAGAAAGAACGTGGCGAGCCCGGCGCCGTAGAACGTGGTGTTGTCCAGCTGCTTGGTGGACGCCGAAACGTCCCGCACCGTGACCGGATGTGGTGTTGATGCCGCCAGCCCGGCGACGCCTGCCGCGTCGGCCAATCGTGCGGGATCGAACGCGGCCAGCGTGGTCACCGCGCCCTGCACGTAGTCAAGCTCGCGGGCGTATCCCTCGACGATTGCTAGGGCGAGGGTCGCTGCCAGCGACGAGTTCGCGTTCTGGACGACCCTGAGCTCCGCCGGCCGACCGGTCTGCACGCGGGCGGAAAAATCGGCCGGAATGATGATTGCCGCATCGATGTCCTGGTCGGCTCGTTCACCGTCGCCCTCGACGAGGCGCGTGGCCTCCTCCGCGCTCGCTGCCTGCACCAGGTTGACGTTGCCGGCCTCCGCGAGCCCGCCGAGCACCCCGTCCACCAGCGGGGCCGCGAGCGGTCCCTGGTCGACGTTGGCCACGGCGAACGTGGCCGTGAAGTCGGCGTCGCTGATGGGATTGAAGACGAAGCCGAAGATGGCTGCCAGCCCAAGTGGGGCGGCGAGGGCAATCACATAGATCGAGCGGTCGCGAACCCGCTGCCGCAGGTCCTTCGCCGCGATGTTCAGGGCGGACCGCATGGTCAGTCGCGCAGGGATCGCCCGGTGAGATGCAGGAAGACCGCTTCGAGATTCGGCTCGTCGATCTCGACACCGGTGATGGACACGCCGGACTGGTCCAACGCGGACAGGATCGCCATCAGGGAATTGCCGGCCTGCTCGACCAGCACGTCGATCGCACCGTCGGTCACGTCGACCTGCTGGACGCCGGCGATCCGGCGCAGCGCCTCCGCGCCTTCGTGCAGGGGGCCGGTCGCGCTCAGGCGCACGCGGTCGTGCTGACTCAAGATCTGGGCCAGTTCGCGGCGCGTTCCCTCGGCCTTGATCTGCCCGCGGTCGATGATCCCGATGCGGTCGCACAGCCGCTCGGCTTCTTCCATGTAGTGCGTCGTGTACAGCACGGCCAAACCTTCGCTGCCCAGCTGCTCAATGCTCTCGAGGATGGCGTTGCGGCTCTGGGGATCGACTCCCACCGTCGGCTCGTCGAGCACCAGGAGCCCTGGGGCGTGCAGCAACCCAATGCCGATGTTGAGCCGGCGCTTCATCCCGCCGGAGAACGTGTCGGCGCGATCATTGGCGCGGTCGCTGAGCCCGATGATCTCCAGCACCTCGTCAACGCGGCGGCTCAGCCTGGCACGCGGCATGTCGTACAGGCGGCCAAAGAACCGCAGGTTTTCACGCGCGGTCAGATCGGGATACAGGGCCAGGTCTTGCGGAACCAACCCGATCTTGGCCTTGAGCTTGGTCGTGCCGGGGTCGAGGGGCTCACCGTCCACCAGCACCTGGCCGCCGTCACGCTGCATCAGACCCACGGCCATGGAAATGCTGGTGGTCTTGCCCGCGCCGTTGGGTCCGAGCAGACCATAGGTCTCGCCGGCGGCGATGTGAAAGCTCACGCCGTCGACCGCCGCGAGCTCGCCAAAGCTCTTGCGCAGGTCGCGGCACTCCAGCACTCGTCGGTTGTTGTCCGTGTCACATCATCCGGGGCGCAACGCGGCGTCATGGTATCCGGCCATTGGTCCGGTGGTCGCCGCCCAGCCCAAGGACGCCGGCGGTCTGAAGTCGCCGCCTGTCGTTCCGATGAAGCGCCTGCCGCCCGTCCGTCATTCCGGCGGAGGCCGGAATCCAGTCCGGGTCACCGGCGCGTCGGGTGGACCTGGACCCCGGCCTTCGCCGGGGTGACGAGGAATCGTCCTGAGGCCGTGGGCTCTCTCCCTGCGCCTAAGATTTCTCGCTCCGCTCGAAATGACATCGTGCGGCCCCAGAATCGTCACTCCGATGGAGCGCCTGCCGCCCGTCCGTCATTCCGGCGGAGAGCCTGCCCCGGACTTGATCCGGGGCCGGAATCCAGTCCGGGTATCGAGTGTGGCGGGTGGACCTGGACCCCGGCATTCGCCGGGGTGACGAGGAATCGTCCTGAGGCCGTGGGCTCTCTCCCTGCGCCTTAGATTTCTCGCTCCGCTCGAAATGACATCGTGCGGCCCCAAAATTGTCATTCCGAACAACGTCAGGAATCCAAGGAGCCTCGGGACAAGCAGGCGGCGTCCAGATTCACTCAGAGCCTTCCCAGGACGGCCGTCCTCGGCGGTCGGGTCGGTCTGACCCACAAGCGTCCGCGCCGGCTGGCCGCGCGCCCTCTAGAATCCGGCGCTCCGTCTCCCGGTGAGCAGCCAATGCCAGGCTTGTTCGAGCCCCTCCGCGTGCGCGGCGTGACGCTGCGCAATCGCGTGGTCATGGCGCCCATGGACCAGTTGGCGGCCGTGGACGGCGGTGCCGCCGGCGACTGGCACGTGGTGCACTACGGCTCGCGCGCGGTCGGAGGCGTCGGGCTGATCTTCACCGAAGTGACGGCGGTCGAACCTCGCGGTGTGATCTATCCGGTCAATCTCGGCCTCTGGGACGACGCCCAGATCGAGCCGCTGCGTCGCATCGCGGCCTTCTGCGCCTCGCAGGGCGCCGTGATCGGCGTTCAGCTTGGCCACGCCGGGCGCAAGGCCTACTACGACGAGCGCGGCCATTCCGGTCACCGGCTCGTGGCGCCGAGCCGGCTGCGCTTCGACGACGGCTGGCGCGTACCCGTGAGCCTCACACCTGCCGAGATACAGGGCGTCGTGAACGCGTTTGCATCCGCCGCGCGCCGCGCCGTGATGGCCGGCTTTCAGGCCATCGAGATTCACGCCGCCCACGGCTATCTGCTCAGCTCGTTCTTCTCACCCCTGACGAACCGCCGCGACGACGAATACGGCGGCGATATCCAGTGCCGCGCGCGCATGCCCTGCGAGGTCGTCGCCGCCGTGCGAGCCGCGATTCCCGATTGGATGCCGATTTCGGTGCGGATCTCGGGCACCGATTTCGTGGAGGGCGGCAACACCGCTGACGACATGGCCATCGGCGCTCGATGCCTCCGCGAGGCGGGCGCCGACCTGATCCACGTGAGCGCCGGCGGCGTCACGCCCAGCGTTCCCAAGGTCTATCCCGGCTATCTCCTGCCGGCGGCGGAGACCATTCGCCGGGTGGCTGGCGGACCGGTCATCGCGGTGGGGCTCATCGAGAACGCCCAAATGGCCGATGACGTGGTGCGCAGCGGCCGCGCGGATCTGGTCGCCCTGGGACGCGAGCTGCTCCGCAATCCCTACTGGCCGCTCCACGCCGCCGCGGAACTGGGCGTCGACGTGCCATGGCCAGGCACCTACGTCCAAGCCAAACGCTAGGAAACCTCTGATTAAGCCTCCTTCCGGTCCCTTCCCCCTTGGGGGGAAGGTGAGGATGGGGGGATTGAAGGGCGGCCTACAGATTTATTCAGAGCTTCCCTAGCCGCGATTCCCACCTTGAGTCTGGAGTTTTTTGCCGTATTCGGCGTTTAACTTCGATGGCGAAGTAAATTCACGTCGGTCCGGGCGGCGGGCAGCATCGGGGAACGGATGGACCGACGCCGGCGGCTGCGGAAACCGTACCGACTATCCTGCGACTTGGGTCGCGCTGTCGTGACGAGGAGCGCTTGGATGGGCGAGATGTTCACCGGTCCGACGGTCAACTCGCCGGACGATCTGCGGGCATATACCGGGCTCGCGTCCGCGGAGCGAATCGTGGGTGAGCAGCGGCGCGCCGCCTACATCGTCAACTACAACCAGCTCGACGTGAACTACACCGGGACCGTCGACTTCCAGCTGCGCCGCGAGCTCGTGCTGCTCTGCCCGCAGACCGCGGATTTCCTCTATCGCACGTATACGCCCAAACGCACGACGTACGTCGCTGGCTCTCGACCCGAGCTGGAGGAGGTCGTGCGCCGCGCGACGGGTCGGGCCGAAACGCCGGCGGACAAGGCGCTGGCGCTGATGCGCTTCTGCCGCGACGCGCACCTGGAGGCCGGCCGCGAGGCTTCGCATGATGACTACGTCTACGGCGGCACCGAGGAGGAGCTGATCGCCAAGGGCGAGTGGCTCTGCGAGGGACTCTCGCGGCTTTACGTGCCGCTGTGCGAGGTCGCCGGAATTCCGGGGCGAATCCTCTACCACGTGATCGGCGGGCACGTGACGGCGGAGGTGTTCGTCGGCACGTGGGCCTACGTCGATCCGCGCATGGGGGTGTATTTCCGCAAGGCCGACGGCGACTTGGCCTCGGCGTGGGACCTGATGAACGACCCGTCGATCATGGCGAACCAGCCCGACGACGTGAAGCGCGACGTGAGCTACCAATCAAGCTGGGCTGAGCGCGTGGCGCGCTGCCGCGACTTCTTCTTTCATCCGCGTGAAGTCAACGGCGTCGTGAATTACAGCCTGTCCGACTCGCCGCGCTATGACTACGCCCAAACCACGTCCGAGCAGGCGGCCACCGCCGGCCTCTGGACCATCAACAAGGAGTATCGGGAGCTGATCGAAGCGGTCTTCGGCCAGGAAGTCGCGGGCTTCAGCTAAGCGGCGCTCAGGCCGGGTCCGTGTCCCACTCCAGGATCACGCCGAGGGCGTCGCCCGGTCGTTCTTGCAGCAGGGCAAAGGCGTCGCCGGCGCGCTCGGCGGGAAAGCGGTGCGTGGTCATGGCCGCGGCGTCGATCGCGCCGGACGCGAGCAACTCCATCCCCGTCCGTGCCGTCCAGGCGTCGTTGGCGCGTCCGTAGTACCCGCCGAGCAGACGCCGGCCCTGGATCTTCGAGGACGGCAGCGGCAGGGGCTCGGGCTCACAGAGCCCGATGAGATGGAGGAGACCGCCCACCGCGAGCATGTCCAGCGCCTGGAGGAAGGCTCTGGCGCCCTCCCTGCCGCCAACGGCATAGACGACGATGTCCGCGCCGACGCCGCCCGTGATGCTCCGCACCGCTTCGACCGGGTCTTCCCGGGCCGCATTGATCACCACGTCCGCGCCCAGGCGCTCGGCCAAATCGCACCGCAGCTCCAGGGCGTCCACCGCCACCACCGGACCGTGGCCGGCAGCCTTGTGAACCTGGAGCATCAGACTGCCAACCAGCCCCTGGCCGAGGATCACGATGGCATCCCGGGGTTGCACGCGCTCGATCTCTACCCAGGTTGCCGCGGCGGCGGCCAGGATCCAGTAGGCAGCGGTCTCGAACGACATGCCGTCCGGAATCGGGAACACGTCTGGCTGATCGTCCGGAGCGGCCGGCGGACTGACCACCACGTAGTCGGCATGCGGCTCGCGGGCTACCACGCGTTGGCCGAGCCAGTGGCGCGCGACGCCCGGTCCAAGCGCGTCCACCACGCCCGCGAGTGAATACCCCAATGGCACGGGCTGCCCCGCGGCTTCCTCGGGCGAGTAGCGCTCGTCGTCGGGGCCGATCGTGAGCCGCCCGGTCTCCGAGCCGCGGCTGATGAGGCTCCGCACGGCCCGGACGCGCACCTGCCCCGGACCCGCCTCGGGAATCGGAACTTCGGCGAGCGCGGCCGTCGTGGCCCCGACGGGCTTCACCACCTGACGCATGTCACGAGCCTTTCGCGCCGGTCCCTCGCGGGAGTCTATTTCAGCGGGGACACGATGTCTATCGATGACGAATGGCGGTGTTCGGGCTCGAAATGCCGTTACGCAAGGAGATGGCGTGAGGTCTTCAGTCTGGAAGTCGCGGGCTACGACTGAGTGGCGCTTGGGGCGGCTTAGTTTGGTCGAAAAGAGACCGCGGCGCGATGGCGCAGTGTTGATCACCTGCCAGATGACTTGCACCGCCCCCTACCATACCCGCGAGAATTGGTATGATTTTCTGTATCCGTAACCCATACTGAATTCTTCATGCGAATCTCTGAGCGGGGGCAGATCACTATCCCCAAGACCTTGCGGGACCGTTTCGGAATGAATCCCAATGTCGAGGTTGAGGTGATTCCGGTCGGGAAAGGCCTGCTCATCCGCAAACGCGCGGCGGCCGAGCACCCCGTGGACCGGGTGTACGGAATCCTGGGCGCTGGCGCCCTGGGCGAGGGGGTCAGCGTTGACGACTACATCGAGGAAATCCGGGGAAGATGATCACGGCCGTAGACACCAATGTCCTGATGGATGTATTCCTACCCGATGAATGGCACGGCCCTCGATCGAGCGAGTGGCTCCGCGGCGCCTACAACAGCGGTGCCGTTATTCTCTGCGACATTGTGTACGCGGAACTGGTGCCGGCCTTCGCTGACCGGCCCGCATTGGACCGTGCATTGCGAGCGATAGGCGCGACGCATTCGCCAATCGACACGTCCATCGCCTACGAGGCCGGGTTGCGTTGGAAGCAGTACCGCAAGGCCGGCGGACCACGGAATCGGATCATTGCCGACTTCTTGATAGGAGCCCACGCTGTCGTCACCGCCGACGCTTTCCTCACCCGCGACCGCGGCTTCTACGCGACGTACTTTCCCGAGTTGCAGGCCGCCTGAAATCGACGGCGGCTCAACCGCCGGCAGGAGCAGCCGGCGTCCGCATCGGCGGCACGGCGCCTGGGTCGAGCGTCTCGTATTCCTGCAGGGTTTCGCCGAGACGGTCGATCGCCTGCACGCTGACTCCCAGCGCCGTGGTAAAGGTCTGAAAGTCGAGCCCGTCCAGCGACGTCACGATCAGACTCACGTTCTCGGCCGTCGATCCCAGCGCGGACACCAGGGTCAGGTGATAGCGCACCCAGTCGTCGGGGGGATCCTTGCCGACGAGGCGATCGAAGATGCTGGAAAGCCCAAGGGCCATTTCCCGGATCTCCACGTTCCAGAACCCGTCGTCCAGGCGCGGCGAGCGCACCAGGTCACGGGCCTCCGGCGTAATCGCGCGAAGCGTGGTGATCGTGCTGCGGAGGAAGGCCAAATAGGCCTCGTCGGGGCTGAGAGTAGGGACGGGAGTCGGCGTTGGCGGCGCCGCTGGCGTGGGGGTGGCGATGGGCGTGGGTTCGGGAGTCGGCGTGGCCGGTTCGTCGCCGCCGATGTCGCACGCCGTTGCGAGCGTCGCAGCGACAGCGATGATCAGGGTGACCAGCACCAGCTGCGACCGTGTCTTCAAGGCTCGGATGACCCTCACCCTAAGCCTCTCCCCATGCGACGGCTTGCCGCCAAGCCCCGAATCACGTCGCCATTGTCGCCTATTGAGGTGCGCCGTGCGCCGGTGGACGTGTCGATCGTAAGCTCGCCCGCACCTCGCCTACGCCGGACCCAGTTCGACCGTGTGACGGCCGGGTCCAACCGCGACCTCGACCGACGCGCCGGCGGACGGCGTTTCAAGGCGTTGTCCGTTGTGCCTGACCACCTGCTGCGCGTCGCCGGTGCGGTCCAACACCACGTCCGCGGTATGGCCTTCGGGCAGGTCAACCGTCACCTGCGTCGCGCCGGCGCGGCGACGCCACGCCACCTGCAGGTCGCCGCCCGGAACGGGAAACGACCCGCGAGCCCAGGCCAGGTTGCCGGTGCGGGGATGCACCCGCAGGTGTGACATGCCCGGCGCGGCGGCGCACACGCCGAGGACGCAGGTCGAGAGCACCCAGCCCACGTAGACGCCGCCGGAGTGCACCAGGCTGCGCACGCCGGCCGGTCGGACGTTGTGGGCGGTGTGCCGCAGCTCGAAGTCCGCGTCGGTCTTGATTGCCGAGCCGGCGGTGAAGGGATCCCAGCCTTCCCAGAGGGTGGGGTTGTCGTGGGCCGACATCATCCAGGCGTAGCGATTGTGAATGATCCGCAGGGCCTCGGTCCCGAATCCCCGCGCGAACATGCCTTCGAGCACGTAGGGATACCAGAGCGGCGAGGCCTGAAACAGCTCGGCGCCGCGCCCGGCCAGGCTCTCGGCCATCCGCGCCGCCTGGTCATCCGTGGCGATGCCGTAGAGCAGCGCGAACCCCTGCGCCAACTCACCGGTCACGCCCGTGAGTCGCCCCCGGTAGTGGGAGTCCTCGAACACGCCGAGATCGGCATTCCAGAAGTGCCGGCGTAGGGCGGCTCGCACCTCGTCGGCGATTTGCTGCCAGCGGGCCCGGTCGTCCTCCTGCCCCATCTGGGCGGCCAGCCAGGCGCCGTCCTCCAATGAGTGGAGATAAAGCGCATTGGTGCTGAAGTTCGCGCCCCGCAGGTCAACCGGCGTCCAGTCCATCCATTGGTTCTCGGGAATGTCGCGCAGCAGGCCCAAGTCGTCGCGATACGGCTCGAACCAGTCGTTCAGCCGCCGCACGCTGGGGTAGGTCTGCTCCAGGAGCGTGCGCCGGCCGATGTACTCGTAGTGCTCGCGGATGCGGGTGGACCACTGCAGCAGAAACTGCGGGTGGCAGTGGTTCGTCGGGTTGTCCCGCGGAAACACCATTTGCAGCCTGCCGTCGCCGCGATCGGTGGTGATGAACTGGCGCAGGAACCGGTCATGAAGCGCGATGTCGCCGTAGGCCATCAACGCCCCGTGCATGCCGTGGCTGCCGTCGCCGGTGTTCCACGGAATCCGCTCGCGGTAGGCGTCGCAAACGATCGTGTCCTCGAGATGCAGATCGGTGGTGTCGACGCACGACTTCCACAGCGTCGTGAGCACGGGATCGGCGCACTCGAAGCTGCCGCGGAGCGGCGCGGGATAGGCGTATTCGTTGAGCGAGATCGAGCGAATGCGAACCGGGCTGTAGGTGCTGCGGATGGCGATGAAGAGGTAGCGGAACTGCTTGTATTCCGCGGCTTCCCAGCTCTGGTCGCCGTCGCGGGTGATGTAGCGGTCGGCATAGGACAGCGCGCCGGGAATGCGGTCGTTGATGAGCTGCTGGCCATACGTCAGGTCCAGGATGGCGCCCGCCTCGGCCTCCAGCCGCACGCGCGGGAACCCAAACACCTGGCGCCCGAAGTCGAGGACCACGTAGGGCGCGCGAATGCCTTGAGGGGGCGCGAAGACTCCCTGGAACTGCGCCGAGTCCGGACCATCGTTTAGCAGCGCATCGACGTTCTCGGCCGTCGCGTGTTCCAGTGGAAAGTGCAGTCCCTCCAGGATCAGCTGGTAGATGTCCGTTTGCCGCGCGTTTGCCATATCGATCAGCTCGCCCACCAGCGACACGCGGGTGGGCGGCACATCGGTCTCGCGCATCAGGGGAATGTCGCGGGCTTCCAGCAGGTGCCATGGCTTTTCGGTGAGCGGCACCAGCCACGGTCGCGTCCACTCGCTGTCGTCGAACTCGACCCCGGTCCAGTCGGGAATGTCCGCCGCGGCGTTGTAGATCTCGTTCGACCCGATCATTCCGCAGTTGACCAGCGGGGTTCTCCGATTCCAGGCCGGCGAGGGCAGCAGCCGCCAGTCGTGGCCGGTGCCGTTGACGTGCGTGGCGCCGCCTTCGTCGGTCACCTCGATCTGCGCCCACAGCCCGGCGCGCTCGCCCACGGTGAAGCTGTTGCCGCTCATGCTGTTCCAGCCCGCGCCCTCCACGGGCTGGCCGAAGTGATAGGCCCGCACCGCGATGACGTTGCGGCCCGGACGCAGCGCGTCGGCGACGTCGTAGGTGTCGTAGGTCTTGAAGCGGGGATCGCTGCGAGCCGGACCCCGCCCGACGTAGGCGCCGTTGAGATACAGCATGTAGCGATCCGACGCGGTCACGTGCAGCTTCGCGGCCGCCGGCGCGCCGTCCACGTCGACCGTTCCGCGGGCGTAGAGGTAGAAGTTGTAGGGCTTGGCTTCGCCCTCGATCCAAATCCACTGCCCGACGGCCCGCCGGGAAGGTGTGTATGCGCCCTGCATCACTTGGGTCATTGGCCTTGCCCTTCAGCGGCGAAGTACCGGTTGCCATGGTGAGTACCAGAACCGCGCCGCGCCTGCAACGCGACAGGCCGCCGCTCGTACTATGAGACCCGGCGTTGAGGCGGTGGAGCGAATGTCATGGCGACCTATCGGGCAGGGGTCATCGGACTCGGATGGATGGGCTGGCTGTACGACGTTGCGACGCGAGAGCAGGCGGACTACGGGCGCGCCGGGCGCGACACGCCCATGCCGCCGCTGCGGCCGGACCGCGACCCGCCGCCCACGGCGCACCCGGGACGGGAGGGGCTGCCGAGCAGCTTCGCCGATGCGCTGGTGTTGCATCCGGCGACGGAGCTGGTTGCCGCGTGCGAGCTCTCGGATCCGCGTCGAGAGGCGTTTGGAGAGCGCTACCCAGGCGTGGCCCTCTACGACGATTACCGGGAGATGATCTCCAGTGAGCGCCTGGACATCGTGGGTGTTCCCTCGAATGCCGCACTCAGGCCCGAAGCCACCCGCGCGGCGGTGGAGCACGGCGCCAAGGGCGTGATCACGGAGAAGCCCATGGCGCCGACGCTCGCCGGGGCCGACGACATGGTGGACGTGTGCGCGGCGGCCGGCGTGCCGCTGGTGGTCGGCGCCGTCAGCATGAACCACCCGGCGGTGGCCAACGCGCGGCGGCTGCTGGACGAGGGCGCGATCGGGGACCTGCTGAGCCTGGACACCAACCTGGTGATGGCGCAGCACAACTCGTGGAACTACCTGCTCGATTCGCCGGGCGAATGGGTGATCGGGATTTCCGACGACGACGCCAAAGTCGAGGCCGGGCGCGAGTTCAAGGGCGCCGGATTCATTCGCCTGCGCAACGGCCTGCCCGTCTGCCTGCGGCCCGGAGCGCCGTGGGTGCGAATCACCGGCGAAACCGGCGAGCTGACCTTCGACTGGCAAGAGCTGCGCCTGTGGCAAGACGTGGAGACGATCTCCGGCACACAGCGCGTCGAGGTGCCGTTTCCCGAGCCGCGGCTGGCCGGCAACTGGTCCGTGATCTACGGCATTGACGACCTGATCACGTGCATGGAGAACGGCGGCGAGCCGCGCGCGAGTGGACGACGAGTGCGCGACGCGATGGAGATCGAGATCGCTCTGAACGAGTCGCACCGCCGCGGCAACGTGCGCGTGGACCTTCCGCTGCCGAACCGCAGCCTGGGCTTGGTCTACGACCCGTTTCGGTGAGTTGGGCGTGACGGCCCTGGGGCGTGCCTTTTCTGTGACACGGCACCTGGTGGCGCGCACCGTGGCAATCACTCCGCGGCAACCCGAGGGTCATTCCTACCCCCACGTCATTCCCACCCCATGTCATTCCGAAACGAAGTGAGGAATCTAAGGACGTTGGCGCATGCTCCGCGCCCCTTGGATTCCTCGCTGGCGCTCGGAGTATCTGTGTTGCAAGTCAAGGGTGTTTAAGCCGTCGCGTCGGGCCACTCGACTTAGGGCAATCCCACGTCGCACCAGTGCTCCCCCGTCACCCCGGCGCTCCCCCGTCACCCCGGCGCTCCTCCGTCACCCCGGCGAAAGCCGGGGTCCAGGTCCGCCCGGCACGCTGGCGACCCCGCCTGGATTCCGGCCCCGGATCAAGTCCGG
The DNA here is from genome assembly GCA_022826485.1 of Chloroflexota bacterium. Taxonomy (GTDB): domain Bacteria; phylum Chloroflexota; class UBA11872; order UBA11872; family UBA11872; genus JAJECS01. Next base: position 19,223 of record JAJDUU010000049.1, read on the forward strand.
GGCAGGCTCTTCGCCGGAATGACGGACGGGGACGGGCTCTTCGTCGTTTTGGCAGGGGTGACCCGCGGCGCGTCGCCCTACCGCTGCTGGATGGCGGCGGGCAGCAGGCTGAGCTCGGGGACGTAGGCCCGATCCGGCAGGGTGCTCACGAAAACCACGGCGCGCGCCACGTCCTCGGGCTGCAGCGCCTGGGCCACCACCTCCGGCGGCGTGGGCGTCGGCCGTTGCTCGAGCAGCGGCGTGTCGGTGAGCCCCGGATAGATGACCGTGGCCCGCACGCCGTTTTCGGCCTCTTCCTGCATCATCCCGAGGGTGAATCCCGCTTCGCCGCTCTTGGCCGCCTGGTAGGCCACGCCCGAGGCGTCGGGCATGATCGCGGCGGTCGACGAGATGACCACCAGCCGGCCGCGCGACGCCCGCAGCGCCGGCAGCGCCGCCTGCGCCACGTCATAGAGCCCCCACAGGTTGACGCGCTGCATCGTCTCCCAGTCGTCGCCGCTCAGCTCTTCCAGCCGTCGCTTGGGAATGTTCCAGCCGGCGGCGTACACCAGCACGTCGATTCGGCCCAGGCTGTCGACGACCGCCTGCACCGACCGGCGCGCCGCGGCGCCGTCAGTCAGATCCACGGGCTCCACGTGGGCGCGGCGCCCGGACTCGCGAATCTCCGCCGCCACGGCCTCCAATTCGGCCTGCCGGCGCGCCAGCACGGCCACGTCCAGTCCCACGGCGGCCAGCGCCAGGGCCGACGCGCGGCCCATGCCGCTGCTGGCGCCGAAGACCGCCGCCACGCGCGATGCGGTCATGACGCCGCCCCTTCCCCAGCCTGCTGCAGCGCCGCCCAGCGCGATCTGAGGAACTGCAAATCCTGCTCCGCTCCGCGGGCGCGAACGGCGTCGGCGTCCGCCGACCGGTCCTTGCCGCCGACCGTGGCAATCACGTCCTGCCGACTGGTGTATTCCGTGTGCACCGTGAGCGGGCCATCGAAGTTTCGTTCGGCCAGCAGCTCCAGCACGCGGCCCCACGGCGCGGCGCCCTCGCCCACGTACACGAAGGCCGGACCGTAAGCCGCCGGGGCGTTGGGCCGGGAGTCCGGCAGGTGACAGGCGTCCTTGGCGGCGACGGCGGCCAGATAGTCGTCGCACATGGCAAACGCCATGTCGATGTCCTCGCCGTCCACCGCCAGGTGTCCCGGGTCGATGTATGCGCCGACGTGGGCGGGGTCGCGACCCTGCAGCAGGTGCATCAGGCCGGCGCAGTTGGAGCCCAGCACCGCGCCGCTGTGGGTGTGGTGCAGGGATTTGACGCCGGTGCGGGCGCTCAGCGCCTCGAAACCTTCGAGCCGGCGGCGCGCGCGGTCCACGGCATCCCAGTAGTTCATGCCGGGCTTGAAGATGAAATAGCCCGTCTTGATGACCTGCACGCCGGCTTCGGCCGCCGCCTCGTAGATGGCAACCGCATCCGGGTGCGTCGCGTCATTGAAGTCCGTCGGCATGGTGATCATCGGGCAGGTGAGCCCGAGTGCTTCCCACTGCCGCGCGGCGGGCGGCAGCGTCGTTCGCACGTTGTCCGGATTGATCGGATATCCGGGTCGCACGGTCAGGTCCAGCCCGTCGTAGCCCAGGCCGGCGACGCGCTCGCCCAACGCCCGCGGTTCCAGCGTCTCGAAAAACTTGGTGAACAGGATGATTTGCATCGGACGTGCCGCGCCTCTGCCGGGAACTGCTGGGTGCGCGCCTATCATGCCAGCGCAGGCCGATCGTCACCGGGGAGCTGCCCGATGCCCACGCCGCGTCTGCTGGTCACGGTTGAGCGACCGCTGCTCCAGCGCATTTCAACGCCCAAGTCACGCGTACGGCTGGCGAGTCTGGCCGAATCGGTGACCTTCAGCGACGGCGACCGCGCGTGGGATGCCGCGGACGTGGGCGAGCGGATCGGCGGCGTGACCGCCGTCCTGGCCTCGTGGGGTTCGTGCACCTACCACGAGCAGGTGCTGGACGCCGCGCCGGACCTGGAGATCATTTGCTATGCGGCGGGCACGATTCGCAGCGTGACGCCGCCGGTCGTATTCGAGCGCGGCGTACGCGTGACTCATGCCGCCGACTTCATCGCCCTCGGCGTCGCCGAGCACACGCTGGCCGTGGTGCTGGGGGTGCTGCGGCGGACCGGTGACTTCGATGCCGCCATGCGCGCCGGCCGCTGGCGCGACATCGGACCCGTGGTGGACCGCGAGCTGTATGGCAAGCGCTACGGAATCATCGGCGCGAGCAAGGTTGGACGGCGGCTGATTCCGCTGCTGCGTCCGTTTGAGGTCGAGATTGTCGTGGCCGATCCCTATCTGACCGAGAGCGACGCCCAGAAACTGGGCGTGGACAAGCTGGAGCTGCCGGACCTGATGCGCACCAGCGACGTGATCAGCATTCACGCACCCGTGCTGCCCGCGACGTGCCACATGATCGACGCGCAAATGCTGGCGCTGATCAAGGACAACGCCGTGCTGGTCAACAACGCGCGCTCGGCGCTGATCGACACCGACGCCCTGGTGGCCGAGCTGGCGAAGGAGCGGTTCGATTGCGCCCTGGACGTGTTTGACCAGGAGCCGCTGCCGCCCGACCATCCGCTGCTGGGCATGCGGCGCGTGCTGCTTTCGCCCCACGTCGCCGGGCTTACGCCCGAACGGCGGTCCCGGCTGACCGACGCGATGCTCGATGAGCTGGAGCGCCATGCGAACGGCCGGCCGCTGCGGCACGAAGTCACCATCGACCAGCTCGACAGCATGGCGTAAGGGCCCGGCGGCCCCGCGTATACTTGCCGCGTCGAAGACCCGTCAGGCCCCGAGAGGCAGCGCCGACAAGCCCCCAATGTCCCCCACACGTGGAGGAATAGGGCCGACCGCCCAGTTGGACGAGGCGTCGAGCCTGCGCGCCTATCTGAGTGAGATTCGCCGGTTTCCCCGCCTCACGGCGCGCGAGGAAGTCGAGTTGGCGCAGCGCATCGAGCGCAATGAGCCGGGCGCGCGCCAGCAGATGATCACCGCCAATCTGCGCCTGGTGGTGGCGGTGGCGCGCCGCTTTGCGGACGGGCGGGCGCCGCTGCTTGATCTCATTCAGGAAGGCAACACAGGGCTGATGCGCGCCGTGGAGCGCTTCGACTGGCGGCACGGGTTCAGGTTCAGCAGCTTCGCCATGCAGTGGGTGCAGCAACCCATCGCGCGGGCGGCGGCCGAGGCCGACCTGCCGCTGCGGCTGCCCGACTACGTGCACCGCAAGCTGGCCACCTCGCGGCGGATCTGGGACGAGCTGCGAGCCGAGGTGCAGCGCGATCCCGAGGAGGGTGAAGTCGCGCGCCGCGTCGGGCTGCCGACGGCCGAACTGGCGCGACTGCGACGGTTCGCCGGGCGGGCGATCTCACTGGATAGCGCGACTGCCGACGATGAGGCGTCGGTGACGCCATCCGACGCCGAGGCGGCCCCGCAGCCGTTCGACGAGCTGCGCGCCAAGTTTCTGCGCGCCGACCTCAATCGCGCGCTGGCCACGCTGGACGTGCGCGAGCGCACGATCCTGCGGCTGCGCTTCGGTCTCGGCGGACGCGAGCCGCTGCGCCTGGTCGACGTGGGCAACCGGCTCGGCCTCACCGCCGAGCGCATCCGGCAGCTGCAAGCCCAGGCGCTGGCCAAGCTGCGGCGTTCGAGCGCCGCGCGCATCCTCGAAGGCCACGCCGCGGGATAAACAGGCAGCGCGCCACCCCGTCAGGCGGAACGAACCACGCTTGGCCATAGAGCCATACATGTGATATGGTTTGCCATATCACGACGACAAATGGTTGGCCAAATGAAGACCACGCTGAATCTCGACGACGCCGTAATGCGCCGTCTGCGCGAAGAGGCCGCGCGTCGCGGGACCACCATGACGGCCCTGGTCGAGGCCGGCATCATGCGGGTGCTCGAGCCGGCGCCGCCATATGCGACCGAGCGGGATGCGCTCCCGGAGCTCCCGCGCTGGAACAGTGGCGGCGCGCTGGTCGACGTCGCCAACCGAGATGAGCTCTATGCGGCGATGGACGAATCCGAGTCCTGAGTGCTCGTCGTCGATACGAATGTTCTGGTCTACGCGGCCGACGAGGGTTCCGAGGCGCACCCTGCCTGTTGGCGGCGGCTCAACCAGTGGCGCGTGGAACCCACGCCAACCTTTCTCACGTGGAACGTTTGCTACGAGTTCCTTCGGGTCACCACGCATCCACACGTGCTCCGCTCGCCGTGGAATCCGGGTGACGCTTGGCAATTTCTCAACGTGGTGCTTGACTCCCCAGGCTTCGCGCTCCTGCGGCCGACCGAGCGCCACCAGGCGGTTCTGTCTCAGACGCTTGCGGAGCTGCCGGACGTCCGCGGCAACCTGATGCACGACCTGCACACGGCCGTGGTGATGCGTGAGCACGGCGTCAGCCGCATCTGCACCCGCGACACCCATTTCCACCGCTTCCCGTTCCTCGAGGTGGTTGACCCGCTGCGGTAGCCCGTCGGTCGCCTGGATCTACGGCGGCGCAAATCCACCGCCATTGAGTTGTTTGGCGCGAGCTAGGGAAAGACCGCCAGCAAATCCTGGTCGGATTCGCGGCGGCGCGTCAGGCGGGCTTGGCCGTCGGCGACCATCACCACGGCGGGCCGGCCGACCATGTTGTAGGTGCTGGACATGCTCATGTGATAGGCCCCGGATGTCGGAATGGCGATGAGGTCGCCCCGGCGCAGCGGCGGCAGCACCGTGTCGCGCAGCAGCACGTCGCCGGACTCGCAGTAGCGTCCCGCGAGCGTGACCGCCTCGGGTGGACCGTCGCCGGTTCGATTCGCCAGCAGCGCCGCGTATTGCGACTGATACAGCGCGGGCCGCGGGTTGTCGGCCATGCCGCCGTCGACGGAGACGTAGGTGCGCACGCCGGGAATGTGCTTGACGGTGCCCACGGCGTAGAGCGCCACCCCGCTGCGCGCCACGATGGAGCGGCCGGGCTCGATGAGCAGCCGCGGCGGGTGGGGCAGCTTGCGAGCCAGCACGGTTGACGTGATGGCCGCGACGATGTCGGCGGGGTCAGGCGGATCGTCGTCCAGCGTGTAGCGCACGCCGCCGCCGCCGCCCGGGCTCAGGTCGCGCAGGTCGAGTCCGTGGGCGGCGCGCATGCGCTCGGCGAAGTCGAGCGTGATGTTGATCGTGTCGGCGTAGGGCTCCGTGTCGAAGATCTGGGAGCCGATGTGGGCGTGCAGGCCCATGACGTCGAGGTTCGGCGCGCGCATGGCCCGCGCCACGGCTTCCTCGGCGGCCCCTGAGTCAAGCCCGAGCCCAAACTTGCTGTCCACGGCGCCGGTGCGGATGTACTCGTGCGTGTGCGCCTCGACGCCCGGGGTGAGCCGCAAGAGCACCTGCGCCGTTTGGCCGCGTCGCCGCGCCAGCTCGTCGATAATCTCGATCTCCTCCAGCGCGTCGACGACGATGCGCCCGACGCCCACCTCCAGCGCCAGGTCGATCTCGCGCGGCAGCTTGTTGTTGCCGTGGAGCACCACGCGCTCTAGCGGCATACCGGCGGCTTGCGCCACGCGCACCTCGCCGGAGGAGACGGCGTCCATGCCCAGGCCCTCAGAGGCCGCCACTTGCAAGAGCGTGGGATCGACGTAGGCCTTGCCGGCGTAGAGCACCAGCGCGTTGGGATAGGCGTCCGCCAGGGCGCGGGTATAGCCCCGGCAGGCCGCGCGCAGGGTCGCCTCGTCATAGATGTAGAGCGGGGTGCCGAACTCCTCCGCCAACGCCTCGACGCCGGCGCCGCCGATGACCAGCGCGCCGGCGTCGCTGCGGGCGGTGTCGAGCGGGAATACCAGATCGAGCAGGTCGGGCTCGGGAGGCTGGTGCATCAGGACGTGGGAGCGAGCGCGCTGCGCGTGACGTGACCCTCGTCCTGGCGCTCGAACGCCTCGTTGATCTCGTGCAATGGATAGGTGTGGGAGAGCACGCGGTCGAACGGCAGGTTGTCGACGTTATGGGACACGAAGTCCAGCGCCTGCTTCAGGTCCCGCCAGCGGTAGTGGGCCACGCCCAGCACCGTGATGCTCTTGAAGACGATGGTCGAGGGATCGAAGCTCGCCGTGTGCCCGACGCAGACGTTGCCGATTTCGACGTACCGCCCGCCCGGCGCGGTCATGGCGACGCCCTCCGAGAAGACGCCGGGATGCCCCACCAACTCCATCGTCACGTCGGCTCCGAGCCCGCCCGTGAGCTCCTGGACGCGCGCCACGCGGGCCTCGGGGGTCGGGAATTCGCGCATATCGACCGTCTCGTCAGCGCCGAATGCCTTTGCCAGCGCCAGGCGCTCCGGCACGCCGTCGATCACGATCACGCAGGCCGCGCCGCGCGCCTGGGCCACGGCGGTGGCGTAGACGCCCAATCCGCCGGCGCCCTGGATCGCGACCGTCTCGTTGACGGTCTGCCCGGCGCGGTCGAGCCCCGAGACCACCTGGCTCAGGGCGCAGTTCACGCCCGAGATTAGGTGGTCGTCAAGGTGATCGGGTACCCGAAAGATGGCGTGCTTCGGGAACAGGTAGTAGTAGTCGGCGAATGTGCCGCGGAAGTAGGGCCACTCGTCCAGCAGCGTCATCCGATTGGTCTGCCGCGTCGGGCACGCGTAGGTATGCCCCTTCAGGCAGTTCGCGCAGCGCAGGCAGGGATGGAAGAAGGCGAAGACCACGCGATCGCCTTCGCGCAGCGGCTGGCCGGCCGTGTCCACCGTGAGACCGGCGCCCAGCTTGGCGATCTCGCCGGTGCCCTCGTGCCCGAGCGTGCCCGGGAGATTGAAGCCGCGCGCGACCAGGTCCGTGTCGCCGCGCCAATAGTGCATGTCGGAACCGCAGATGTTGGCCAGCCGCATGCGAATGATCGCGGCGCCCGGCTCTGGATCGGGAACCGGGAATTCCCGCAGGTCGAACGGCTCTCGGATTCCGTTGAAGACGGCAATGGCGCCGGTTTCAGACATGGTGAGTAAGGCCGGTTCGCTGGCGCGTTCAGACTACAGCAACGCCCGGCGCGAGTGTGCGTTCGCGGTGAGGGAGCGAGCCACTGTGGCGTGGGTTGCCCGGACCCTCACCCGGACCCTCACCCTGACCCTCTCCCAGAGGGAGAGGGAACCGGACTGAGGGAGAGGGAAAGGGAGAGGGAACCGGACCGAGGGAGAGGGAATCGGGCCGTGGTCTATTCGCGTGTCCCGACCGCCGTCCCGTACGCTGCGGCCACCGTCGCCGGCCGCGTGAGGCGTTCATGGCCTGGGTCCAGATCTCCCCGCGCATCTTTCGCTGGGCCGACACCTGCAACGTCTATTGCGTGACCTCGGGCGACCGCGGTCTGCTCATCGACGCCGGGTCGGGCGCCGTGGTCGACCACCTCGACGAAATCGGCGTGCGGCAGGTCGAGTGGGTGCTGCACACGCATCACCATCGCGACCAGTGCTGGGGAACCGGACGCCTCAGGGACCACGGCGCCAGGGTCGCCGTGCCGGAGCAGGAGCGGCATCTCTTCGAGCAGGCCGAGCTGTTCTGGCAGCACAAGCGCGTCTACGACAACTACAACGACCGCAACACCTTCTTCTCACTGGCGGAGAACGTGGCTGTTGACGCCGACCTCGAGGACTACGGGACGTTCACCTGGCGCGACGTGGAGTTTGAAGTCATTCCGGCCAAGGGCCACACCAGTGGCAGCAGCATGCTCATTGGCCGGATCGACGGCCGGCGCGTGGCCTTCACCGGCGATCTGCTGGGCGCTGGCGGGGTGCTCTACCAGTACCACGCGATGGAGTACGGCTACGCGGATCAGCAGGGCGCGCTGTTCACGCTGGAATCGCTGCAGGCGCTGCGGCGGCAGGCGCCCGATCTGGCGCTGCCGTCGCACGGGGACCTGATCGAGGACCCGGTCGGAGACTGCGCGAGGCTGGAAGAGCGGTTGATGGCGCTGGCGCGTCTGGGCGCCGGCATGCGCTTTCTGGGGCGCGACGGGGGACACGGACTCGACCTCCTGCCTGATCCGAAGTTCATCCAGGTGTCGCGGCACCTGCTTTGGGGCGGACCGCACACCTGCTCCAACTTCTACGTGCTGCTGTCCGAAAGCGGCAAGGCGTGCTTCATCGACTACGGGCACTCGTTCTACGCGCACATGGGCGTGGCCCAGGAGCGTGAGGACGGCGACACGATGCGCTTCGTCGTGCACCACCTCGACGAGTTGCGGGAGACCTACGGCGTGCACGAGATGGACCTGGTGCTGGTCACGCACATCCACGACGACCACACGGCGGGCATTCCCTACCTGGTGCGTCACGAGGGCGCGCGGGTGTGGGCGCTGGACGAAGTCGCGCAGGTGCTGGAAGACCCGGCCGGCTGGTGCAGCACGCCGTGCACGCTGCCCTATCCGATTCCAATCGAACGCAAGCTGCGCGACGGCGAGCGGTTCCAGTGGGAGGAATTCGAGTTCGAGGTCCACCACGCGCCCGGCCAGACGGAGTTTCACTCGGTGCTCGCCACCCATGTCGACGGGCAGAAGGTGGCCTTCACGGGCGACAACGTCTTTCTGGAACTTGCGCCCGGCATAACCGGCGACATGACCGCGCAGCTCTACCAGACCACGGTGCTGCGCAACAGCCTGCAGCTGTGGATGCATCGGCGCTGCGCGGACGTGATGGACCTGGTGCAGCCGGACCTGGTTTGCCCCGGGCATCGCGAGCTGATTCCGTGGGACTCGCGGCGCGCGGCGGAGTACCGCGACTTCATCGCCCGCAAGGAGCGTGTGGTGCGGGACTTGCTGGACGAACCGGCCGACGAGGGCGTGGACCTCTGGTGGGCGCGGCTGATCCCGTATCTGCGTCATGTCGAGCCGGGCGAGGTGTGCAGCTATCGCCTGCTGCTCCGCAACAACGCCGAGCGGGCCGTGCGACTCGAAGCGCGGCTGCTGGCGCCGGACGGCTGGCGCACGAGCGATGCCTTTGAATCCCTGGACCTGGAGGCCGGCGCGCGCGGCGAGTTGACGCTCAACGCCAGGGCGCCGGCGCATTCCGACATTCGCCGCATCCTCACGGCCGAGATCCGCGTGGACGGCGAGACCCGGGGACCCGTGACCGAGGCGCTGGTGACCGTGGGCGACGGCGCGGGATAGTTGGAAAGAAGACCCATGCTTATACCTTCCGTCACTCCCGCGAGCCCCTCCGTCATTCCCGCGAAGGGAGACCTTTGCATAAAGGGGCGACATCCCACGCCCCGGACCCTCACCCTGCCCTCTCCCTGGGGGAGAGGGAACTGGATCGCCCTCACCCCCGTATCGAGTACGGGGCGAGCTCTACGCCGAGCCTCCGGTGCGAGTCTAGGCTCAACCGGAATGGATTCCCGC
>JAJDUU010000006.1 GCA_022826485.1 Chloroflexota bacterium
CCGGCGGCTCCACCGCCCGCGCCGGCCCCCGCGCCTGCGCCCGTGGCGGCGGCAGCACCCGCCCCGGCGGCCGCTGACGGGCGCGTCAAGTCCTCACCCCTGGCCCGGCGCATCGCCCGCGAATTGGGCGTGGCCCTGGCCGGCCTGGTTGGCAGCGGACCCGGCGGACGCGTCATCGAGCGCGACGTGCGCGAGGCCGCGGCCGCCGCGCCGGTGGCCGCCCCGGCCGTCGCCGTCGCGCCCGCCATTGCCCCCGCTCCCGCCGCGCCGATGCCCGCGGTTGCCGCCGCCACCGGCGAACCGGCCGCCGGCTCGACCATCCCGGTCACCGGCGTGCGCAAGGTCATCGCCGAGCGCATGCTGCAGAGCCTGCAAGAGACCGCGCAGGTCACCCTGGTCACCGAGGCCGACGGTCGCCGCTTCCACGAGCTGCGCACCGAGCTGGCCGCCCGCCACGAGCCGACCCTCGGCTTCAAGATCAGCTACAACGACCTGCTCATCCGGGTCTGCGCCCACGCCCTGCGCGAGCACACCCGCGCCAACGCCAGCTTGGAGGGTGACGCCATCCGGCTGCACGACAGCGTGAACGTCGGTCTCGCCATCGAGGCCGGCGGCGACCTGGTGGTCGCCAACGTCAAGCAGGCCGACCGCAAGTCGCTGGTCGAGATCGCCTCCGACGTGCGGGGAGTGGTCGACCGCGCCCGCGCCAACCAGCTCGCCCTCGACGACATCACCGGCGGCACCTTCACGATCAGCAACCTGGGCCTCTACGGCATCGACGCCTTCACGCCGGTGCTCAACCCGCCGGAGTCGGCCATCCTGGGCGTAGGCGCGCTCCGCGAGAAGGCCGTGGCCCGCGACGGCGAGGTCGTCGCCCAGCTCTCGGTCACCCTCAGCCTCACCTTCGACCACCGCGTCATCGACGGCGCCCCCGCCGCCCGCTTCCTCGCCCGCATCCGGGAGCTCATCGAGCAGCCGTACTTGTTGCTGTAGCGGACGGGCCGCCGGGCAACGCTGACATGATTCCAGTCGGCCGGGAGTTCGTAGCTACTCGAAGATCTGCAACCTGACAATTGGGTACATTCCCCGAGTAGGCAGAAGTGAGCGAGGGTCTTATGGGCGTCGCTGGAATGGTGTTGGGAATCATCGCTGTCATATTTGCGTTCATCCCCGTTTTTGGAGCGTTTATTGCGTTTCCGTGCCTTGTAGTGGGGTTGCCGCTCTCAGGGGTCGCGATATACCAAGGCCGAAAGCGCGGCACCGGCATAGGGATGGCAATTGCGGGCCTCACCACCTGTATCGTGGCGCTCGTCATCACCGTTGTGTGGGTCGCGGTCATTGCTGTTGGCTTGAGTGCTAGCGAGCCAGCGTTGCGCCTAAACTAGCCTCACCACCAAGACGCCGAAATGCCTCGGGGTAACCTGAGATAGCAGGAATCAGCGATCACGGAGGTCCGTCCATAGTGGTGACTGCCTCGGACCGGCCGCATCTGGCCTCATCCCTGGGTCGGCCTGTTGATTCGCTTGAGGGCTCCGACCTCTGGCAAAAGCGGCTGACGCTGCCCACGTATACCGTCGCCGAGGCGGCCCGGTATGCGCAGGCCAAGCCGCAGACCGTTGGCTATTGGTTCCGGGGAAGCGAGACGTCCGGACCGGCGCTGCCGCGCCGCAAGGCGCGGGAACGTCTGAACTACTTCGAGGCGGTCGAAGTGGCCTTCGTTGCCGTGTTCAGGAGCTACGGCGTCCGTTTGAAAAACCTGCGGAACGCGCGCGCCTACTTTCAAGCGCTGCTCCAGACCGAGTATCCGTTCGCCAGCGAGCGCTTCTTCACGGAAGGCTCGCGGATTCTGCGGGAATGGGGAGACCTTCAGGAGCTCGCGGAATTCACCGAAGTCGTCATCGGCGACGAGCAGGGGCAGCTTGCCTGGGCCGAACTGCTCGGCGAAACGTTCCACACGTTCGACTACGAGCATGGCTTGGCGCTCCGCTGGCACGTGGCCGGCCGGAGCTCGCCGGTGCAAATTGATCCGCGCATCGCATTTGGAGCGCCGAGCGTACGCGGAATTCCGACCTGGGCGATTCGCGGCCGGAGGCAGGCCGGCGAGTCGGTTGAGGATATCTGCGACGACTTTGGCCTCGAAGACCACGAGGTGATCGCCGGCTTGGAGTTCGAGGGACTGGAACTCAGGGCAGCTTGACCTTCTTCTTCGATCGGTGCGTCGGCACCCAGATACCGCGCGCCTTGCAAGCGTTCAAGCGCTTTCCGGTCGAGATTCGGTATCACCAGGAATTCTTCGGCCGGGGGCAGGCAACGCTCGCGGACGACGCCTGGATGGAGCCGGTGGTGCAACAGGGCTGGGTGGCTGTGACGCAGGACTACCGCTTCCACCGAGTGGGCGTCACGCGTGAAGCGGTCAGGCAACACAAGGCGTCCGTAGTTCTATCTCTGGGGCGCAAGTGCGCAGGCCTGGGAAGCAACCCGAGTGCTCCTCTGGGCGCTGCCCCGAATGATCGAGCGCGTGCAGGTCAGTCAGCCGCCGTACGTCTATCGAGTCGAGAGAAGCAGCAGGATTCGGGCCGTTTCTCTCTAGTCTTCAGCCCCGTTCGCGGCCCTCGCGAACCAGGTCGACAACCTCATCGGCGGTGAGGTCGAGGTCGACGCCTTCGACATCGAGTGGCGAGCGCACCGTGGATACAGGCACGCTTCGGCGGCCGGAGCCGCGTAATGCGCTGGATCGGCGCGAGCGGTCTGCCGAGGGATTGCCGGACGGTTGTTTGGTCTGTTGCGGGAGTTTGGACATGGCTATACGAGATTGCACGCCATCGGGCAGGCAGCGCGTCCCAAAGGTACTCCATCGGCAGTGCCCTTGATGACGGCGATTTGCGGTAGCGGGTCACTGTGCCATCGAGGCGCGGCGTGGCGACCCACCACCGGTGGGCGCTCTCGCTCCGTCAGGTCACACTCGGACCTGGATTCCGGCTTCCGCCGGAATGACGGAACCCAAATCACCCACTCCCCTCTTTTTCGAGAGTCTCGCGGCCGCCAGGCATCATGCGCCGGAGAGACTGAGGAGCCTAGACCATGAACTTCGTCGAGTCCCACGTCCACATCTGGACCGTCCGCGATCGACGCTTTGGCAAACACCCGGACTCCGACTTCACGCCCGATCGCGAAGCCGCGCCGGCGGACCTGTTCGCGGCGCAGGACGAAGTCGGCGGCGTGGCGTGGACGGTGCTGATTCAGCCGCGCTACTACCTGTGGGACAACGCCTATCTGGCGCAGGCCGCCGAGGCGCATCCGGATCGCCTCGTCGTCGCCGGACGCGTGAACCCGATGGACCGTGATGCACCGGGGCAGCTGCGGGAGCTCATGCAGTGGCCCGGCTATCGGGGCATCCGTCTGGCGGCGACCGAGGATCCCGCCACGCGTTGGCTCGACGACTCCTCGCAGGACCCGCTCTGGGAGGCCGCCGCCGATACCCGCGCAACCATCGGCCTGCTCATCCAGTGGCGGCAGCTCCCCCAGGCCGCGGCCATGGCGACCCGCCATTCCGACGTCACGGTCGTGATCGACCACCTCGGGTTCCCGGACTACGACGATCCCGACTCGCTGGAAAACCTGCTGGACCTTGTCCGCCTCCCAAACGTCTACGTCAAGCTCTCGGGCTATCCCCACAACACCGGCGACGCCTATCCCTATCTGCGCGCCCGACCCTTCATCCAGCGCATGCTCGACGCCTTCGGCGCGTCGCGCGTCATGTGGGGCAGCGACTGGCCGGTCTGTCTCGCCCACGCGAACTATGGTCAGGCCTTCACGTCCGCCTGGGAGCTGCCCTGGCTGACCGACGGCGACCGCGACTGGATCTTCAGTCGCACCGCCCGCGCCGCGTGGCGCATCCCGGACGCTCAATCCTGAGTTAAAGAAATCCGGGTGCAAGGCCGGGCGGAGGCCTTGCACCCGGATGAAGTCCGGGAAAGCGCCCTACGCGGGCTGGAGGTGACCCTCCAGTTGCGCCCGCAGGTGCTTTTCCGGAAGGACGCCCACGACTCGATCGACTTCCTGGCCGTTCCGGAAGAGGATCAGCGTGGGAATGCCGCGAACGCCCAGGTGATTCGGCGCATCGGGGCTTGCGTCCACGTCCACCTTCACGAACTTCACGCGTCCGGCAAGCTCGCTGGCGAGCTTCTCGAACGTCGGCGCGAGCATACGACACGGCGCGCACCATTCGGCCCAGAAGTCGACGATCACGAGGCCGTCGGCCTCGAGGACTTCCTGCTGAAAGTCGGCGTCGGTTGCGTGCGTCAGGTTGTCGGCCGTGTCGGCGACCATTGCTCGGCCCTGAGTGGAGGTGAGATTTCCCGGCACCCCAACCTTAGGCCGGGCCGGAGGCCGCGTCGGTCGGAATCTTCACAAAAGCCGACGGTATTCACGCGTCGCCACACGACGCAGCAATCCAGACCCGCTGGCCGGCATTCGGCCGGCCGGCGCCGAGCTACTCGATCTTGATCTGCTCGGCTGACGAGCCCTGACGCTCTGACGGATCCAGCGTTTGGATGCCGGCGTCCAGCACCTCACGCAAGCTCAGCAGCACCTCGCGCACGGCGCCGCGCATGTGGACGCTGGCTTTGCCCACCCCGAGCTGGGGCCGGTCGATTTCGATCGTGATGCGAAGCGGCGCGCGGTGCTGCTGGGCGCCGTTCGCCGCACCCTCTGTCATAGCCTCGTGCCGCCTCCCGTCCGTGCCTGCCGATTCGCAGTATATGACCCGACCTGGCGCCGGCGATGAAGCTCGAGCGGCGTGGCTATGCCTGCGTCGCGGGCATGGCGCTGGCCACCGGCTCGCCGCAGTAGGCGCAGAACCGCGAGTCGGCGCGAATGATGCGTCCGCACGTCTCGCACACCGTCTCCAGCGGCAGCTGCTCGCCACAATTCACGCAGTATTTGGCGTCCCAGGGATTGGAAGCGCCGCACGCACCGCAGCCGCGGTCGATGGTCCCGCTCGAGGTGGGCGAGGCCCCCGCCCCGCGCGGCGCGGACTGCGCGCGGGCCCGCCGCAGCAGTGCCACCTCCAGGCCGAGAATCGCCGCCACCGCGTCGAGGTCGTTGTCGGGCACGTGCATGATCTTGCCCGTTTCCACGTCGCTCACCCACGGGCGATCGCGGTCGATGCGGCTCGCCAGCTCAGCCTGCGTCAGACGCTTGCGCTTGCGGGCGCTGAACAGCATCGCGCCCAGAGGGCCGCGATCGATGTCGCGAAACGCTCGCTTCTGCAGCTTGCGCCGCACCGCTCGCCCCTCCGAAAACCCGCCATTCGCGGGGGCGGAATGCTAGCACGCCGCACATGCACCGTCTATGGGATTTGGGAACAAAATCCCTAATCCTCTTCTGCCACGCCTCACATTGCCCGATATTGTTCCTACAACCGGTCCTCGGCGTGAGTCACGTATCGGACGGCCGCCAGCGCTCCCAGGACCATCAGCGCGCCGATCAGCACGAACACGCGCTCCAGCCCCAGCCACTCGCCCAGCACACCGGCGCTCACCGGGCCCAGGAACATGCCCAGCGCATAGACGCCCTGGAACACGCCCATCGCCGTCGCTCGCTCGGCGGGCGCCGCGCGCTCGATGCTGTGCGCCATGAGTGCGGGGAACACCAGCCCGCGACCGAATCCCCCGATCCCCTGCACGATGGTGAGCACCGCCAGGTTCGGCAGAATTGGAATCAGCAGACTCGAGACCGCCGTCAAGGCAAACCCGACGACCGCGGCCAGGCGTCCATTCAGCCGCGCCCCGGCGCCCACCAGAACCAGCGCGCCCGCGCCGTTGGCCGTGATGGCGACGGTCGCCAGCAACCCCAGGTCGAAGTTGCTCGCCCCGAGCGAATCGGCCCACAGCGGCACGAAGGCGAACGTGAGCCCAAACTGCGCGTATTGCAGCAGGGCGGCCAGCGACGCGGCCACCAATGTGCTGCGGCGCGTGCCGGCGCGAGCCAGCGTCTGCACCCGCGGCGGCTGTTCCTGGAGGGGGCGCGCATGGTCGGGCAGCGGCAGCAGCACCGCCGCGCCCACCACGCCCAGGCCGACGGCGACCCAAAACGTCGTGGCGACCGTGCTGACCTCGGCCACGGCTCCGCCGATCAACATGATCACGACCTGGCTCGCCGCGCTCAGCCCCACGGCGATGCCGGTCGCTCGGGCCACCGTCCGGCTGGTGAAGAACTCGGCCAGATGCACCGAGGCGATCACGAAGGTCGAGGCGCCCAGGCCCGTGACGGCCCGCCCGACGACCAGCAGCCACGCCGCCGGCGACAGCGCCAGCGCGGCCGCCCCCGCCGCGTTGGCCAGCATGCCGCCGATCAGGAACGGTTTGCGGCGCGCCACGCGATCCGACCACACCCCGATGGGAATGCGCAGCAGGAGCTGCGTCAAACCGTACGCGCCCACAACCAGCCCAACCATCCCCAGCGAAGCCCCCAGGTCGCGGGCGTACGTCGGCAGCACCGGCACATAGACGTAGAGCGACATCCAGAACAGCACGTGGGCGGCAGTGGCGAGCGCGCGGTGGGTGTGAGCCGGTGCGCGTATCACTCGGTGAGCGGCGCGCGCGCCGCTATTCCGACGGAATGGTGAGCTGCTGACCGATCTGCAGGCTGTCCGGGTCCACCAGCCGGTTGGCTTGCACCAGCTCTTCCACCGTCAGTCCAAATCGTCCGGCGATGCCGGACAGCGTGTCGCCGGCCTGCACCGTGTAGACGAACGGCGTGGGAGTTGGCGTGGGTCGCGCCACCGGCGTCGCCGTCGGCGTCGGGTTGGGCGTCGGGGTGGCGATCACGTTCTCGAATGCCCGGTTGGGGTCGTCGATGATCGCCGTCGGGCTCACCACCGGCGACTGCGTGGGCGCCGGCTCGGCGGTGTTGGGATCTTCGGGGCGGAGCAGCAGAAACCACAGCAGGAACACCAGGAACGCCACCACCAGCATGCCAACGAAAAGCTCGCTGCCGCGTCCTACCGTGCGGTCGGAATCCTGCATGCGCCGCTCGGCCTAGCTGTCCGCGGTGCGGAGCGGGAGCGTCGGTGGCGGCAGCGGCAGTCGCCGCATCGCCGTCTACGCGCCGCCGGCCACGGGGGCCATCGTCTCGTGGGCCGACGCGCGCGGCGAGCGGCCCATGGCGTAGTAGGCAAACCCAAGCTGGGCCATGCGCGCGGGATCGTGCATGTTGCGTCCGTCCACCAGCACATTGCCGCGCATCGCCGCCCGCATCGCCGCCCAGTCCAGCTCCCGGAACTCGTTCCACTCGGTGGTGATCAGCACCGCATCGGCGTCCTGCGCCGCCTCGAGCGGTGAGGCCGTCAGCGTCATGCGGTCGCCGAGCTCCTCCCGCGCCCTCGGTCCGGCGACCGGATCGTAGGCGCGCACCGCGGCCCCTTCGCCCGTGAGCAGGTGGATGATGTCCACCGCCGGGGCGTCGCGCACGTCGTCGGTGTTGGGTTTGAAGGACAGGCCCAGCACGGCGACGGTCCTGCCGCGCAAATCGTCCAGGCCATCTCGCAGCTTGCGCACGGCCGAGTGCCGCGCGTCGCGATTGATCTCCATCACCGCGCGCAGCAGCTGCGGGTGGCAGCCGTGGACCAGCGCCATGTGCTCCAGCGCGCGCACGTCCTTCGGGAAGCAGCTTCCGCCCCACCCGATGCCGGCGTTCAGATAGCCGCGGCCGACCCGCCGATCCAGCTCCATGCCGCGCCCGACGACCTCGACGTCGGCGCCCAGGGCCTCGCAAATCGCCCCCATCTCATTGATGAACGAAATGCGCGTGGCGAGGAAGGCGTTCGAGGCGTACTTGATCATCTCGGCGGTTCGCAGGTCCGTGATGATGATGGGGCAGTCGAACGTCCGGTAGAGCTCGGCCACCCGCCGGGCGGCCGCCTCGTCGCCCGAGCCGATCACCACCCGGTCCGGCTTGAGAAAGTCCTGAATCGCGGACCCCTCGCGTTGAAACTCGGGATTCGACACGACCGGAAAGTCATCGGCCCCGTGCTCCCGCAGAATGCGCGAGATCAGGTCTCCCGTGCCCAGCGGCACGGTGCTCTTGGTGACGATCGTCGCCCCGGCGGTCATCAGGGGGGCGAGGGTGGACACGGCGGCATCGACGCCCGCCAGGCTGGCCTCACCGGCCGCGCCCGTCGGCGTGTCGACGGCGATGAAGATGAACTCGCGACCGGGGACTGCCTCGTCGTAGTCGGTGGAGAACCGCAGGCGGCCGGCGCGCACGCCGCGATCGATCAGCGTCTCCAGACCCGGCTCGTAAATCGGCACGCGCCCCGCGCGCAGCGACTCGATCTTCGCCTCGTCGATGTCGAGGCACGTCACCTCGTGGCCAAGGTCCGCGAAGCACGCGCCGACGGTCAGCCCCACGTAGCCAGTGCCCACCACCGATAGCGTGCTCAGGGGCCGTGCTCCTCACGCCGGCCGCTGCCGGCACGATGCCTTGCCACCCCCAAGTTTAGTAGGCCCGCGGCGACTAGTGCCGGAGTCGCTTGCGATCGGTCCCGGCGGGGTGCGATAGGCTCGCGAGCCGCTGGGAGCAGTCGACCTGAGGACCGGTGTCGAGCAGGCCGCGAGTGCATGACTTTCTAGAGACGCTGGCGTGCGGCGCGTGCGGTCGTGAGCACGACGCGCGCCGCATTCACACGGTCTGCGAGGCGTGCGGTCACTCGCTGCTCCCGCGTTACGACTTGGACCGTGTTTCGCGCGCCGTCACGCCGGATGAGGTGGCCCGCCGTCCGCGCGGCATCTGGCGCTTTCGTGAGCTGCTGCCGCCGGTGGCCGGAAGCGACGGCGCGGACCTCGGCGCGGGCGATACGCCCCTGTTCCCCCTGCGACGCCTGGGCCGGCGGCTCGGCATGTCCAATCTCTGGCTCAAGGACGAGGGGGCCAATCCGACGGGAACGTTCAAGGCGCGCGGGGCCGCCGTCGGGGTCGCCGCGGCCGCCGCTCTGGGTGTCCGCGAGCTGGCGATACCCACCGCCGGTAACGCCGGCAGCGCCTGGGCGGCCTACAGCGCCGCCGTCGGACTGCCGATCCACGTGGTGATGCCGGTCGACACGCCGCCTCCCATCAAGGCGGAGTGCGCCGCCTACGGCGCCGACCTGACCGAGGTCGACGGCCTCATCAGCGACGCCGCGCGCATCGTGGGCGAGCGCGCCGCGCGCCACGGTTGGTTCGACGCCTCCACCATGCGCGAGCCCTATCGCGTCGAGGGCAAGAAGACCATGGGGCTCGAGATCGCCGAAGCGTTCGACTGGAAGCCGCCGGACGCCGTGCTCTACCCCACCGGCGGCGGCGTGGGACTCATCGGCATCTGGAAGGCCATGCGCGAGCTCGACGAGATGGGCTGGCTGAAGGGTCCGCCGCCGCGGCTGATCGCCGTCCAGGCCGCCGGTTGCGCTTCCATCGTGCACGCGTGGGAGGCGGGCGCGGCGACGGCCGAACGGGTGGCGGACGCCCACACCATCGCACCCGGACTGCGGGTGCCGCTGCCCTTCGCGCATGCCCTGGTGCTGCGGGCCATGCGCGAGACGGGCGGAACGGCCGTGGCCGTCGGCGACGACGAGCTGATCGCCGCCATGTCGGAGCTGGCCGAAAGCGAGGGCGTCTTCGCCTGTCCCGAGGGCGCCGCGCTGCTGCCGGCGCTGCGGAGGTTGCTCGAGCAGGGCGACCTCGAGCACGACGCGACCGTCGTGCTACTCAACACGGGCAACGCCCTCAAGTACACCGACCTCGTGCACGCGCCCGAGGGGTCTGCCACATGAGAATCGCCGTGCGCACCCCATCCACCATTCCCGCGAAGAGAACCCTTGGCAAAACCGTCATTCCCGCGAAGGCGGGAATCCATCCGTCATTCAATCTGGGGCCGCCCACAGCGCGTGTCGTTCATCCCGAACCCGCCCCGTATTGGCAAGGGTCACCATGAGCGCCGCCGCACCGCCAACCGTGATGGTCACCGAGGCGATCGATCCCGCCGGGGTCGTGCGCCTCCTGGAGTTCGCCCAGATCGTCACGCCCGCCGCCGCCAGCGAGGGCGCCATCATCGAGCAGGCGGAGTCCGTGGACGCGCTGCTCGTGCGCGTGGCGCCGATCACGGCGCGCGTCATCGACGCCGCGCCGCGCCTGCGCCATATCCAGAAACACGGCGTGGGCGTGGACGCCATCGACGTGGCCCACGCGACGGCACGCGGCGTTCCGGTGAGCTTCACGCCCGAGGCCAACGCCACGGCGGTGGCCGAGCACGCGGTGACGACTGCGCTCTCGGCGTTCAAACGGCTGGCGATCCAGGACGCCATCGTGAGCGCGGGCCAGTGGCGGGCGGCCATGACCCTCCCGGTGCATGAGCTGGCCGGACGCACGGCGGGCGTCGTGGGGGGCGGGCGAATTGGGCGAAAGGTCATCCACGCCCTGGTGCACGGATTCGGCATGCGTGGGCTGATCTTCGATCCCTATCTCACGCCGGCGGACGTGGCGGACGAGGACATCGAGCTGACGGACTCTCTGCCTGAGTTGCTGGGGCGGGCCGACCTGGTGTCGCTGCACGTGCCGCTGACGCCGGACACGCGGCATCTGATCGACGCCGACGCGCTGGCCGCCATGCGACCGACCGCCGTGCTGGTCAACACGTGCCGCGGCCCGGTGGTCGACGAAGCCGCGCTGGCTCAGGCGCTCCACGACGAGCGCATCGCCGGGGCGGCCATCGACGTCTTTGCCGAAGAGCCGCCGGCGTCGAGCCCGTTGCTCCTGGCGCCCAACGTCTTGCTGTCGCCCCACTTTGCCGGGCTCACGGTGGAATCCAACCGGCGCATGGCCGTGCACGCGGCGGAGGAAATCCAACGCGTCTTGGCCGGCGAGCCGCCGCGGTGGTGCATCAATCCCGCGGCGCTGGGGGCGTCGGGCTAGGGGAGAATCGACCGCCCAGCCGGAGGAGACACGCCATGGCGACCGCACGCCGCATCGACCGCCTGCGGTCCGTGGCGGCTTCGCGGCAGGCCGGTCTCACGGTCGTGTTGGAAGACATCCACGATCCGCACAACGCAGAGGCCGTTTTTCGCAGTTGCGACGCGCTGGGTGTGCAGCAGGTCCATCTGATCTTCGAGCGCGAGGCGCCGTTCAAGCCACGCCGCATCGGCAAGGCCTCGTCCGCCTCGGCCAACAAGTGGCTGAGCTTTACGGTGCACCGCTCGACCGCCGCGTGCCTGGGGGCGCTGCGAGCGTCCGGCTACGAGTTGGTCGCCGCCGCCCCGCCTCCTCGGGGGTGCGAGCTCGCGGCCGCCGATCTCACGGCGACGCGGCTCGCCCTGCTGTTCGGCAACGAGCACCGCGGGCTCTCCGAGGAGGCGCTGGCCGCGGCCGAGCAGGTCATGAGCATCGCCACGGTCGGCATGGTGCGCAGCCTCAACCTCTCCGTCGCCGCCGCCATCTGCCTCCACGAGGCCACGCGCCAACGCGCCGCGACGGGCCGCGACTTCCGCCTGTCGACCGAGGAGCAGGCCCGGCTCGTGGCCGAGTGGCTCGACCGTGCCTAGCGTGGTGAGTGGAGCGCGGCGCACGCCCCGACTATGCTCGATGCGCGCCACGAGCAGGAGTCAACGCTCATGACCGGGGATGTCTTCTACCGCGAGGTCAAATCGGCGCGCTCCCCCCGCGGGTCCATCGTCCCGCCCGGGTGCCGCGTCGAAACCGTGGACGGTCGCCAGGAGCTCCGCATTCCGGCGGACGTCACCCAGGTCGAGACGCCGATCGTCTTTCCTGGATTCACCGTCGTCGTCGAGGGCGACGAGCTGAACGTTGACGGACCGACCATCGTCGACGCGGCGCTCGCGGCCGAAGGCCTGGAAGCCCCAAACACGGTGCTGACGAGCCAGAAAGAGGTCGAGGTCATCGGGCTCCTGCGCGTCAAGTCGGTGCGCGCGCGCATCATTCGCGGCGCCCGCATCGAGGCCCAGGCCATCGACGCCGGCGTTTCCACGCGGGCCGAGGAGGCCATCGTGGCCCGCCGTGTGACCGTGCGCGACGGCACCGTGCGGACGCCGCAGCTCATCGCCGACGACGTCGGCGGCGAGAACGCGGCCGAGTCCCACGTCGGCTGGGACGACGCGCTGGCGCAGGGCCTCGTGCCGGAGTGGCTGCACGACAGCTGAGGACGGCCTGAATAAGCCGATCAACGCTGCACCAATCAGTTCGCCCTGAGCCTGTCGAAGGGGCTTTCGAACGGATTGGGACGCTCGGGGGCCGAGACGCCCGTACTCGTTCGGAGGGTCGCTGACGCCGCGATGGATGCCGATCCCGCGTCCGACGCTGACGGCTACACCCTCTTCGCGTCGGTCTACGACCAGTGGCAGCGGACCTACGGCGCCGAGTACGCCGATCTCGTCGCGCCGCGCGTCGACCGGCGACTGGCCCGGTTGGTCGGCGGACCGCCCCGCAACCTGATCGACCTGGCCTGCGGTACCGGCACGCATGCGCTGCGGCAAGCCAGGCACGGCGTCGCCGTTACGGGGCTCGACCTGTCGCGGGCCATGCTCGCCATCGCGCGGGCGAAAGCCGAGGCTGCCGGATATCCCCTGACGCTCGTCCACGCAGACATGCGCTCATTCGACCTGCCCAAGCCCGTCGATGCCGTGACGTGTCTCTACGCCTCGCTCAACCACCTGGCCGATGCAGCGGACCTTGCCCGCGCGTTCGAGCGCGTGGCCGCGCACCTGCGTCCCGGCGGCGCGTTCGTGTTCGACCTCAACACCCGCGCCGGATTCGAGGCGCTGTGGCGCGAGCCGGGCACGGACCGTGCCCCCGGACTCACGATCGATCGGCGCTACGTCTGGGACGAGGGCGATCCCTGGGTCCAGATGCATCTGACCATCGAGCGCCGATCCGGTGAAACCATCGAGCGCGGCCAGTCCGTGCTCCGGGCGCGGTGGTTCGAGGATCGAGAGGTTCGGGCGGCGCTGGCCGGCGCGGGACTGGCGCTTGCGGATTGCACGCCCTTCAACCCCTTTCCCGAGGTCGAGCGACCGGGCATCAAGCAGCTCTGGTCCGCAACGCGCCCCGGCGCGTCAATCCGTTCGTCCCTTCGGTGAACTCAGGGCAGGCTCTGAGCTTGTCGAAGGGACTCTCGAACGGATTGGGGCGAATCGATGCACGGCCCCGGCATTGTCTAGAGGCTTCCTACAGCGGGCCGAGCCGCGCATAGCTGGTGGGGTCGTCCACGCCGGCGTCGATGAACCCGCGCCGCCGCTCGCCGCACTTGCCGCACACGCCGCAGTGTCCGCCGTCGACCGGGTCGGCGCACGAGAGCGCATGCTGCACCGGAAGGTGGGCGCCGGCCCGAATCACGTCGGCCTTGTGCATGCCGGCCAGCGGCGTGAGGATGTGAACCGGCGCATCCAACGCTAGGCCGGTCGACTGCTCCAGGCTGCGAAAGAACTCCGGCCGGGCGTCCGGAAACGGATTGCTGGCCAGAATGCCGATGGCAATGTGGGCAATCCCATGAATCGCGCCATAGGTCGCCGCCGTGCTCAAGAGCAACAGGTTGCGGCCCGGCAGATACCACTCCTCGTCCGGCCGGCTGGCGTCGGGCACCGCCTCGCCGCCGGTGCTCCAGTGCCGGCCGTAGAGCGACCGCGCGCCAAGATCGAGCTCGACGAGGGGCTGCACCGCTGACGCGCCCAGCGCCTCGAAGTACCGTTCCAGGGCGTCCCGCTCGGCGTCTTCCCACTGCAGCCCGGCCCGCACGAACAGCGGTGTCACCCGCTCGTACTCGCGCGTCAGCAGGCCCGCCATGATCGCGCTGTCGAGCCCGCTCACCAATGCGGCCACCGCTTGCTTCTGCGGCATGCAACCTGCTCCCGGCCCGTGCGGGAACGTACACGGCCCCGCGCGGAACCCATGCTAGGTTAGAGGCCACCGCTCTGCTTCCGGGCGCGACCACGGCGGTCGCGCACCAACGAGTCGCCCATGGATCTTCGAGGCGCCACGGTCGTTGTGACCGGCGGCGCGATTCGCGTCGGACGCCACGTCGCCGGGCGCCTGGCCGAGCGCGGCGCCAACATCGTGGTGAACTACCGCACCTCGGCGCGCGAAGCCGAGGCGGCCGTGGCGGAGTTCCGCGGGCAGGGCGTGGGCAGCCTGGCCGTCCAGGCGGACGTGTCGACCCACGCCGGCGTGCAGGCCATCCTGGACGCGGCGATCCGCGAATTCGGGTCGGTCGAGGTGCTCATCAATAACGCCTCCATCTACGGCCCGACGCCCTTCGACGAGCTCGACGAGGCGGACTTCGACCGGAACATCGCCGTCAATCTCAAGGGCCCGTACCTGGGATGCTGGCTGTTCGGACGGCACATGCAGGCGCAGGGTCGGGGCAAGATCGTCAACGTCGCCGACTGGGCCGTGGAACGCCCCTACGTGAATTACGCGCCCTATTTCGTCGCCAAGGGCGGCGTCGTGGCGCTCACCCGCGTCATGGCCAAGGAGCTGGCGCCCGCCGTCCAGGTGAACGCCGTGGCGCCGGGACCTATCCTGATGCCGGCCGACTTCGACCAGGAGACGATTCGCGCGGTGGAGCGAGCCACGCCCCTCGGACGCATCGGGGACCCCGAAGACATTGCCCAGACGATTCTCTATCTCGTCGAGGGCACCGATTTCGTGACGGGGGCGGTGATTCCGGTCGACGGCGGCCGCACCGTCTCGTGAGCTAACGGAGGCCCTTGATGTTCGAGATCGTCAAACACATCGACTTCTGCTTTGGCCACCGCCTGCTGGACTACGACGGCAAGTGCAACCAGCCCCACGGCCACAACGGCCGCGCGGAGATTCGCCTCCAGGCGGAGTCCCTCGACGACCTGGGCATGGTCGCCGACTTCCGGGACGTTCGGCGCACCGTCGAGGCCTGGGTCAACGCCAATCTGGACCATCGCATGATCCTGCGGCGCGGCGACCCCTTGATCGACGCGATCGAAGGCCTCGGCCAGGAGGCCTTCGTGATGGACGAGAACCCAACCACCGAGAACATGGCCCGCATGTTGTTCCACCAGGTGCGGCAGCTTGGACTGCCCGTGGTGGCCGTGACCCTGTGGGAGACGCCGGATTCCTACGCCACGTTTGCGCCCGAGCCGGCGCGCGCGGCGCGGCCAAACGGCTCGGCGCGCGCCGCGGTGACGTCCAACTAGCTCGCCGGGGCGCATGGCCGTGCGGGCGTTTTCCGGGGCCCATCGGCCAATCCGACAGCGGCTGGGCGGAGCGTGTGCCGGCTTGATTGGCTGGCGCGCGGCGCTCGGCGCGGTGGGGCTGCTCGTGGTTATCGCGCTGGGAGGCTGCGAGCCGACGCCCGATGACCTGGCTCCGACCGCCGCGCCGTCACCGGCCGCGGTCGCGTCAACACCCGCGGCCACGCCTGCGCCTCGTCCGGCGCCCGAGCCGACGTCGACGGCGTCCGATACCCCCACGCCCCGACCCCGGGCCGACTTTGGCGACGCGCCCGACGGCGTCGCCGCCGGCTACCCGGATTCGCGAGTGATCGGCCGCTTTCCGACGCGGCTGTCCTCGCTCATGACCGACGGTCCGGGCGCCCACGTGCGCTGGCCCGGTCTCGACCGGCTGGGATCCGAGGTGACCGCCGAGTCGGACGCCGACGATTCGGCCGACGCCGACGGCGTGCCCAACCTCGTCAATCAGGACGCGGGGGACGACGGCGTGCTCGGCCTCACGGTGAGCCTTGAGCCGCCGGCGTTGGCGCGGCTCACCGTGGCCGTCACGCTGGGTTCCGCCGCTCCCGCCGGTCCGCGCCTCATCAATGTCCTGATCGACATCGACCGCGACGGCCGCTGGACGAGCCCCGTGGAATGGGTGCTACGGGATTGGGAAGTGGAGCTCGAGCCGGGCGCCTCCGAGACCTTCGTCAGCCCGGGCTTCTCCCTGCTTGACGGCCAGATGCTGCCCGAAGGGGCGTGGATGCGGGTGCTGCTCACGCGCGAGAGCCTGGCCGGCGCGCCGTGGGACGGCAGCGGAAGCTGGGATTTTGGCGAGGTCGAGGACTACCAGCTCGCCCTGCCGGTGATTGCACGGCCCGACGGTTCTCGTCCGGCGCTCGCGGTCGTGGAGTGTCCCGGCCCGCTCGAGTGGATCGAGGCGGTGATCGTCATGGAGGCCGCCTGCGCCGTCACGAATATCGGCGAGGAGGGAGACTTCACGGCGCGCGTCGTGCGCAGCGCGGGTTCGGTCACGCTCATTCCCGACACGGTGGCGAGCGAGACCCTGCACGCCGGCGCCACGCGGACCGCTGCGTTCGTGCTCGTGCGCGCCGACGCGGAAACCAACTGGAGCGTGCGCCCCATCACGGTGTCACTGGCCGGGCAGGTTGAATCCGGCGTGGTGGTGCTCGGCCTCACGCCGCATCGAACCGCCATCAGCGCCGCCCCCGCCAATCCAACCGTGCGCACGTTTGATCGCGACGCGCAGGAGGACTACTTCGACATCACCAACCTGTCCCCGACGCAGGGCTTCGGGTTCGCTGACATTCAGCGGGTCGCCCTTGGCGCGGCCGCCATTGACAGCGTTGGACTCGACGTTCTGCGCCGGACGTATTTCACAGTGGGTGGATTGAGTGGGGCGGTGGACGGCGGTTACGTAGCCGCCATCATCGACATGGTGGACCCCATCCCGCTGGCCGAGTCCGCCCTCGGCTGGCGCGTCTCCCTGGCGCTCGAAGCCAACGACAACCCCGACGACGACTGGCGCCCGCGCGTGCGGGATTTCGACCTCTATCAGGGCACCGACCACTGGTACGAGATCATCTATCTGCCGACGCTCGATCCCGTGTGGCGCATTCAGCGCCGCGTCGCGGTGGCGCCGTCACAGGCGCTGCCCTCGAACGCCGTCGCCTTTATCGACGGACGTCGCGTGCTGTTGCTGATCCCGGAATCCGAGCTCGAGCGCCAAGTCGCCGACTTGCGATTCCGCGTCATGACCTTCGTGCACGAGCCCGACGATCCGAGCGGGACGGAAAAGCCGTCAATGGCCGATGTCTTTCCCCCGCTCGATCAGCCGTTGCAAACGTTCGGCCCTCGCACCGATCCGCTCGGCTAGTTCGGGCGTCGCGCCTGACCCGGCTGGCTCTCATCCGAGATTCCCCGGAGTGCCACTGCGCCGCGCGTGGCGTAAGGTTCGCAGGCAGCGCTCCGGGAGAGACACGCCGCTGATGCGAGGTCATGTCGGCCGGCGTCGCGTGCTGGCGCTCGGCGCGACATCGGCGCTGGCCGCCACGGTCCTGGGCCCCGCCACCTCGCTGCCGGCGAGCGCCGAACCTGCAGCTGCCGCTCCCGAACACGACTTTCCCGTCGAAGACGGCCGCCACTATCCGCAAGGGAGCGACGAGTCCGGCCGCGGCTACGAAGTCCGCAACGTCGGCGACGCCAAATGGTGGGATGGCTACCGCGGCCTCGGCGGACTGCCGGTGCTGGGTCCGCCGCGCAGCGCGACATTCGCGGCCAATGGCTTCGAGTATCAGGCCCTGCGCTACGGCCTGCTGCAATGGAAGCCGGGCGAGGGTCGGGTCGTGCTGGCGAACGCGCTGGAGATCATGGACCGCGCGGGGCTTACCGATTGGCTCCACGTCGCGCGCCAGGTTCCACGCCCCATCGAAGACGACGGCTCGACGTCGTTCCAGCATGCCGTCGAAATTCGCACCGGCTGGCTCACCGACGACGCAATCCGTGGAGTGTTCGAATCCAATCCTGATCCCATCGGTCGACTCGTCTGGACGGCCGACCACGCCCGCGACCGGTGGGGGCTGCCGATGTCCCGGCCCGAGCGCCTGGGGCCATTCGTGGCGCAGCGATTCCAGCGCGGCGTCCTGCAGCACTGGATCGAGGAAGTGGAGGGTCTCCCAGCGCCCGGCAGCGTGACGACGGTGCTGCTGGATGAGGTGCTGCGGCACGCCGGCTTAATGCCGGAGGCGGCGCTCGCTCCCGTCGACTCCGCGGCGGCGGCGACCCAGGCAGCCGGAAACACCCTCGGCGACCAGTTGGAATCCGCCATCACCGCCCGCCTGGTCGGCGAGCCGGGCAACTGGGCCGTCTATGCGGCGCCTTCGGGATCCGACGCCGAGGTCGCCATCAACGCCGACTCCGTGGTGCGCGCGGCGAGCCTGTGGAAGCTGGTCGTCCTCGTCGAAGCCTTCCGCCAGCGCGCGGTCATCGGTCTCAGCTTCGACACCATGCTCGAGATGAACCAGAGCGTGCTCGACCGCGTCGATCCTCCGGCATCGCTCGCGCCCGGCCGGCGCCTCACGATCGCAAACGCGTTGGAACGGACCATGACCTTCAGCGACAACTCGGCGGCCGTCTTGCTTGCCGACCGCATCGGCTACGCCAACATGCAGTGGACGCTGGGTCAGCTTGGTCTAACCGCCACCGACGTCCTGACGACCCACCCGGTGACCACGGCGCGCGAGGCGGCCATGCTGCTGGAGGTTGCGCTGGGTATGCGGCCCGCGCACTGGTCGCGGACGCTGGACGACGTGCAGGACATGCGCACCCTGCTGCTCGGCGAAACGCGCAACAACCGTATTCCCGCCCGCTTGCCCGCGGGGACGCCCGTGGCCCACAAGACCGGCGACCTCGCCGGGATTTCCAACGACGCCGGAGTCGTCTACGTCTCGACCGGGCCGGTCACCATCGTGATCCTGGCGCAAGACGTGCCCGCACACGACCGCGCCGAGGCGACGTCGGCCGAGATCGCCGCCATGGTCGTCGGCGGCTACGACCCCCAAGTTCTGCAAGGTTCCTCGCCAGCGGGCTGAAAGCACGGACGCTCCCGCAAGCTTCGGTGCGCGATCCCACGCACCACCGGGCAACGTGGGCAGTACCATCGGGGCACAGACACGCGTTGCTCATGGAGCGGACCATGTTCGACCGGCTCTTTGGCTCGCGCGCCCAGGTGGCGCCCGACACGCCCGACGTCAGCCCTCGCCCACCGGAGCTGCGTGAGCCGCGCCTCCCGCCCGGCCAGACCCTCACCTCCAAATGGCCGGTGCTGCACTACCAGGAGCCGGGCCGTTACGACATGGCCCGCTGGGACTTCCGCGTGACCGGTCTCGTGGAGGAAGAGGCGCGCTGGAGTTGGGACGAGTTCATCTCCCTGCCGCGCACCGAGATCGTCTCGGACATTCACTGCGTCACCCACTGGAGCCGGTACGACAACCGCTGGGAGGGCGTGCACGTCCGCGAGGTGCTCAAGCGCATCAAGCCGCTGCCCGGCGCGGACTACGTGATGATTCACGCCGACCCCGGCTACACCACCAACGTCACCCTGGCCGAGCTCGATCAGGACGACGTGCTCTTCGCCATCAACCACGACGACGCCCCGCTGCCGCAACAGCACGGAGGCCCGCTGCGACTGGTTCTGCCCAGCCTCTATTTCTGGAAGAGCGCCAAGTGGGTGCGCGGCCTGGAGTTCATGGACCACGAGGAAGCCGGCTTTTGGGAAAAGGGCGGCTATCACGTCCGCGGCGACCCCTGGCTCAATGAACGCTTTGGCGGCCGCGTGCGCATGACCATGCAGGAGGCTCGATCACGAGCGCTCCGTGAAGGTCGGCGGGTCGTCGAATAGCCGGCTGCGTTCGTCGCCCTCGCTACGCCGCCGTACGCTTATGGCGCTGACCGCAAGGATTCTCTGATGTCCCTCGATCCGACCTACGCCGACCTGGCGCTCGATCGCGCCGTGGCCGACGTCGACCCGCTGGTGGCCGATCTCATCGAGCGCGAGCACGCGCGTCAGCGCGACAAGCTCATCCTCATCCCGTCCGAGAGCCTCACGCCCAAGCCGGTGCGGGACGCGCTGGCCTCGCCCTTCACCAGCATCTACGCCGAGGGCTATGCGGCGGCCGCCATGATCCGTGAACAGGAGGCGGCGCTGGGGGACCTCGACCGGCAGCTCGCCCGCACCCGTCGTTACGGCGATCGCCGCTACTACCAGGGCAATGAGTTCAGCAACCTGGTGGAGGCGCTGGCGCAGCGGCGTTGCGCCGATCGCTTCGCCAACGATCGCGTGGCCGCGGACCGGCTGTGGGTCAACGTGCAGCCGCTCTCGGGCGCGGCGGCCAATAACGCCGTCGAGGAAGCCCTGCTCGAGCCCGACGACACCATCATGGGCTTGGCCCTGGCCCACGGCGGGCACCTGAGCCACGGCGCGTCCGTCAACCGGTCAGGACGGCGATTCAAGTCGACCAGCTACCGAATCCCGGGGCCCGACGCGCAGCTCGACTACGACGAAATCGCGGCGCGCGCCAAGGCCGCCCGCCCCCGGCTCATCATTGCCGGCTATACCTCGTACCCCTGGGCGCCCGACTGGGTACGATTCCGCGCCATCGCCGACGACGTGGGCGCCCTGCTGATGGCCGACATCTCGCATCCGGCCGGTCTCGTGGTCGCGGGCGCCTATCCCTCGCCGGTGGGCATCGCCGACGTCGTGACGTTCACCACGCACAAGACGCTGTTCGGCCCGCGCGGCGCCGTGATCCTGTCGCACCGGCGCGACCTGATGCGCGCCATCGATCGCTCGGTGTTTCCCGGCGAGCAGGGCGGCCCGCACCTCAACAAGATTGCCGCCATGGCGGTCATGTTCAAAATGGCGGCCACCGAGGCCTTCCACCGCACCCAGCACCAGATCATTGCCAACGCCCGGACGCTGGTCGACGCCCTGGAAGCCGAGGGCGTGGGCGTGGCCTACGGCGGCACCGATACGCATCTGTTCGTGGTGAATCTGCGCCGGGTCGGCGCGCAGGGGGATCTGCGGGGCGAGCCGGCCGTGCGCATGCTGGAAGCCCTCGGCGTGGTGGCCAATCGCAACTCGGTGCCCGGCGACCGCGGCTTCGCCGCGCCCACGGGTATACGCATGGGCACGCCCTGGCTGACCCAGCGCGGCTACGGCGCGGACGACATGAAGACACTGGCCGGCATCTTGGCGCGCGCATTTCGCGCCATGCACGGCGTGACCTACAGCGGCCGCAGGACCCCGCGCTACCGCGGTCGCATGGCCTACGACGCCATGCGGTCCTTGCGTGCGGAGGTGCTCGACTTTGCCCGGCGCGGGCACGCCGAGGGACCGCCCCCCAGCGACCCGCCCACCAGCACTAGCGGCGTCCTGGCGGTTCGCGGCGCTCGCGCGTTGCCCTTCTTGGACGAGGTCGCCAACCGGCGCGTGCGCGATCTCGAACCGGGGCAGTCGCGTCACGTCGCTCTCGCGGGTCCTCCGGGCAGCGCACAGGTGAATGCGATGGTGGTCCGACCCGCGGAAGATGCCGAGGTCTCGGCCTGGATCGTCGTCGACCCCGATCGCGCCGTCGAACTGGCCGACTGGCTCCAGGCGGCCTCGGACGGCTATGTGATCGTCGATCCTAACGAGCCGAGCCGGAAGCTCAGCGGTCCCGTCTCGGTGACCGTGGCCGGCGGCGACGCTGCGGACGCCCTGGCAAAGTCTGGAGTCGCCGGCGCGCCGCTGCCGGACGCGCCGCCCGACGATGCGTCCCGCCCCTGGTTCGTGGGCCGGCGCCCGGTCGCCGCCGGCGACGACGGCCCGCAGCCGTTCGAATGGCGCGAGCCCGAGTCCGAGGAGCTGCACCACACGCCGCTGCACCCCTTCCACGCCGAGCACGCGAAAAAGCTGATCCCCTTCGCCGGCTGGGACATGCCGGTCTGGTACACGAGCATCGCGGCGGAGCACGAGGCCGTGCGGAAGACGGCCGGACTGTTCGACGTGGGGCACATGGGCGTTTTCGCCGTCTCCGGCCCCGACGCCGCCGAGTTCCTGGACCTCGTCGTCACCGGCAGCGCCACCCGCCTGCGCGTGGGACGTGCGGCCTACACCTACCTGCTCGACGCCGACGGCAACTGCCTGGACGACCTCATCATCTATCGCCTGGCCCGCGACCGGTTCATGGCGGTGGTCAACGCGGCCAACGCGCCGAAGGCTTGGGCCTGGCTGACGGGCGTCAACGACGGCGCCCATCAGGTCATCGCGGGCGACGGCGCCGCCCGATTGCCCGTTCGCGCCGAGCTCCTGGATCTCAAGAGCCCGGCCGCGGGCGACGCGGCGCGGCTCGACCTGGCGTTCCAGGGGCCGCAGTCGCGCCGGGTGCTGCAGCGGCTGGTCGCCACGGACGACGAGCGGCGCGCCCTCGACGCCATGCGCATGAATCACGTCCGCGCCTTCACGCTCGCTGGCGCCGACGTCGAGATTTCTCACACCGGCTATACGGGCGAGGCGACCGGCTTTGAAATCTTCGTGCACCCCGACGCGGCGCGCACCGTGTGGGACGCGATCCTGGAAGCGGGCGCCCGCGACGGCGTCGTGCCCGTTGGACTCGGCGCCCGCGACTCCACGCGCACCGAGGCTGGCTTCCCGCTCTACGGACACGAGCTCGCCGGGCCGCTGGACCTCACGCCCGGCGACGCGGGATTTGGTCGCTTTGTGAAGGCCTACAAGCCGTTCTTCGTCGGACGCGATCCCTTTGTGCGGCGCGAGGCCGAGCGCAAGTCGGCCATCGTGCGCTTCTCGATCGCCGACGAGCGGGTGCCGATGGCGCGGCAGGGCGATCCCGTCACGGACCCACGCGGCGCCTGGATCGGCACGGTCACCAGCGCCACCCGCACGTCCAGCGGTCGCCAGATCGGCATGGCCCACGTCGGCACCCGGCACACGCGCCGCCGCACCGAGCTCCGCATCTTCGCCGGCGTGTCCGCCCGTCGCGCCAGCCGCCCCCAATCCCCCGCCGACCTGGCCCCCGGCGGCCGCTACGCCCTCCCCGCCGCCGCCACCGTCATCCGGCGGTTTCGCGGGTAGCTGGGACCTCTTCGCCAACCGTCCGTCATTCCGGCGAAAGCCGGAATCCAGATAAAGTTGCGGGCGTATTGGGCGCACCTGGACCCGGGCCTCCGCCGGGGTGACGAGGGGACCGGCCCTCAGGCCGCCCATCGCCATTCATCCCGATTTCAGACCTGTGGCGGTCGCTTATAAGCCGGGTCGTCGCTAGATCAATAGCGCACACACGGCCGGCAGCCCGGTGAGCATGCGGTGCCCGGTGAAGGTGGTCCCGAGAGGAGGTTGGGTTACGCTGTGACTAGTCCCACGACGATACGCGACGAAGAACCAGCGTGGGGAATACCCGGCGCATGATGAAGAAGCTCGATAGACGGCCGGTTCGAGGGATGCTCGACCAACGCACCTTGGATGACATCGTTGAGCGCATTGTCGAGGTGGCGGCGCCGGAGAAGATCATTCTCTTCGGGTCGGCCGCTCGAGGCACGATGGGACGCAACAGCGATGTTGATCTGCTCATCGTCAAGCGCGGTACTGATCTGCGTAAGCTCACTGGCCAGGTATACCGCCGGCTGCACGGCGTGGGCGCCGCCGTGGATGCGATCATGGTCACTCCCGATGATGTGGAACGGTACCAAGATACCCACGCATTAGTGATCAAGCCTGCGCTGCAGGAAGGCAGGGTCGTATATGAAGCCTCCTGAGCGTTTCCCACCCGCCGATCCCAGAGAATGGCTGAACCGAGCGCGAAGTAACCTAGCCCGAGCGAAGAACCACATTCCGGGCGTCTATCTTGAAGACCTGTGTTTCGATGCGCAGCAGGCGGCCGAGAAGGCTGTCAAGGCCGTGATGATTGAGCGCGGCATCGACTTTCCCTACGTTCATGACCTCGCGCATCTGTTGTCGGTGCTTGAGGAAGCTGGTGAGACGATTCCAGAACACATCCGTGCAGCAGGAACGCTTACGAACTACTCGTCGACCGCGCGCTACCCCAATATCGGCAGCCCGGTTTCCGTCCAAGAGCATTCGGAAGCTGTAGCAATAGCTGAATCGGTGGTCCATTGGGCCGAAAGACGCCTATGATCTCCAGCGATTAATATAGATTGCCGAGACGGCACGCACCTGTTCAGTATCCTTTCACAATCCGGTAACACCATTGCTACTCTGCATCACCTGAGTGATTGATGCTTATATCCTGAGAAGATTTCATGATTTCCAATAGTCCACTCGCTGCTCCAAGAACTCCTTCTGTGCTTCGCAAATTGCCGAATTCTCATTGATCGCCTCCGGAATGCCATCAACATATAGCAGAAATGCAGTTTATTCTTTATTTGTTTGATAAACGTAACTCCTAAACTGGAGTGGCTGGCGGACCACATGCCAATCTGTATGTCTGGGTCAGTGTGCTCGTATGTAGTTGGTTGAGTTGGGTGGTTCGTACCTATGAGATGGGCTCATTTAGAACACAGTTATATTGCGAGTGCGTGCACGGCCGGCAGCCCCGTCAACGTCTGGGTCCACGTTCGCCCGGCGTCGGCCGAGTTATAGAGCGCCCCGTCGGGACCTGCAAATGCCGCGTGGGGGCCATCGGCCACCAGACTGTGCGTGTCGATGTTGCCGTCGAAGTGGTCGGGCAGGCCGTCTTGGCAGCGCACGAAGGGCTCGTCCCCGTTGAGCGAGCGCCGATACAAAGCCGCATCCTGTCCGCCGGGTCCGCGCGCGACTGAGAGCAGGATCGTGGAGCCGCTCAGGGCCACGGCGCGGGCATAGGTCGCGTCGAGGCCGGTGGCGTCCATTTCCCACGAGTCGCCCCGGTCGCGCGAATCGGCCAGCCCGCGCGCCGT
Organism: Chloroflexota bacterium; assembly: GCA_022826485.1. Classification (GTDB taxonomy): domain Bacteria; phylum Chloroflexota; class UBA11872; order UBA11872; family UBA11872; genus JAJECS01. The sequence goes on from JAJDUU010000006.1 coordinate 24,701, forward strand.
GGCCGCTAGCAGCAGGCCCTCATGGCCTGCGGGCGCGATGACTTGGTGCGCGTCGGCGCGGATGTCCAGCGCCGTCGCCTGCCAGGTCGCGCCGTCGTCGTCCGACCGCAGCACCCCGCCCACGTGCACGTTGGCGTAGAGCGCGCCCTGATCGTCCCTGGCCAGGGAGCGAGTCGCCGGCGGCCCGCCCCACGGCGTGAACCAGTGCTCGCGACCCTTGGCCTCATCGAAGCCGGCCACCGGCACGAGCGCCGCGCCGTCCAGCTCTCGGAGATACGCGCCCTCGGTTCCAATAAGAACGCCTGCGGGCCCTGGCACGACGCACGTCAGCGCGGGGTCGCTCAGGGCTCCCGCTGAGGCCGCTACCGTCATTCGACCGCCCTTGAGTCGCCAAATCTCGCGCCCGTCCACGACCATCCACGCGTCATCCGGGCGACCGGCCAGCGCGCGGATCGACCGTCCGCCCAGACCCAGCGACGCGCCCTCGCCGTCTCGCAGGCCCTCGCGAGTCCCGATGAGCAGCCTCATGTCAGCGCCTCCGCCTTGCCGGCTGCTTGCAACCTGGCAGCGTCGGTCGCGCTCATCTGGCGGATTCTGCAGGCGGGATGGGGTTCGCATCCTGGGGCTCGCTCTCGGGCAGGGGGCGGTGGAGGCGCCAGGAATAGCAGGCGTGGCACATGCACTGCGCCGTGTTCGCGCTGATGTGGGTAAGGCCGTGGAGTCGGTCGCCTTCACGGTCGAACTTAGGCAAGAGTGTGTTGAAATCCCACGCCAGGCCCTTCTCGTAGCTCCCCCACGTGGCATTGGTCACTAGGTCGGCTGCCTGGAGCAACCGTGTTCGCGAGGCACGGGTGAAGAGCGGAATGTCGGCAAGGTTGCGGGTGCGACTCCATTGCGTGCCGTCACGCAGAATCCGGTCGCCTAGCGTTTCCAGACGCTCGCGATAGTTCGATTCCGCGACGATCACGAGGCCGCGTTGTGTGTCTCCCAGGTGGTGGCGCCGACTTAGCATGAGATCAAACCTGCTGATCACGTCCTCGAAGGCGACCTCATATGGGTCGCGGGGAGCAACGTGCACGCGATCCACCACGGTCGCGAAGAGCACGGGATGGGGCGAGTCACGCAGAGCGGCATATGCGGCCACCAGCAACTCACGGCGCTCCGACCCTGTTAGCTGGTCGTATGGCGCCCGTGCGCGCTCCCCCTCCCTGACGCGAAGGGGCGATGCGTGGAGCTCAACCGAGGCGTGCGTTTCGGGATAGAAGCGCTGTACGATCGCATCCAGGTCTTGCTGGAGCCAATACGCACTGCGCTCAAAGATCGCAAGACCGCCCACAACGACATGACTGGTGCCGGGATGTGTACCGGCTTCATCCAGGTACAGCAATTGCACGAAAACATCTCCGGGACTGGAAATATCGAACGGGCGACCTGAGAGGCCGCCCGTATAGCGCGGACAAAATTTCTGTGCGTTGCAGCCGGCTGGGCGTGAGCCCTACGGACCTACGGTACCCGAGCAGTCCTGCCAGCCACCATGATCGTCCGTGGCGATACGGTGAATGTCAAGTGCCCGAAGCGTCGGCTATGACGGTCAGCCGACGTTTACTGCCTTGAAGCAGTAGGGATGATGCGGCGGCGGAACCAGCCCCGTGGCCTCCAGGAATCCGCGCGCCACGCCCGGCCCCATGAACGCAAACGTCTTCCGCAGCACCTTGATCTTGTCCTCGGCGTCCTCGGGAAGCTGCCGCAAGAACGTCGCCAGGTCGCCATGCTCGGCCTGGAGCTCGAGCACCGTCCGCGCGTTGGCGATGGCCGCGTCGATCTTCTTCGCGCTGCGCACCACGTTGGGATCGTTCATCAGGCGCGTCACCTCGGCGGGTCCATAGGATGCGACGGCGTCGATGTCGAAGGCGTCGTACGCCCGGCGCAGGCTCTTGCGTTTGTTCCAGATCAGCGTCCAACTCAATCCGGCGTGGAAAACCTCCAGCATCATCCGCTCGAAATACTCGCGGTCGTCCGCCGGCGGCTCGCCCCAGAACTCATCGTGATAGATCGTCAGGTCCGGGTTGCGCTGGGCCCACTCGCAACGCATCGTCTGCCCTGCCGCGCGTCGCAACCCGGCATCGGCCATGTCCTCCGGCGTGGCGGATTTTCGCAGCTTCACGCGGCGCGGCGGCACTACCCCGTCCGGCTGGCGTCGCGATGCCATACAGCCTCCTCGGCGGTCGCGGTCGTCGGCTCCGAGAATAGCGGCCTGCGACGAATCCCGGCCACCTACGGTCCCACGCTGACGCGGTGATACCGCTTGCGTCCGGCCCGCAGCAACAGGCCGTCGTCCGGCACCTGGGATCGGTCGACGGTCGCCTCCGCGTCCTCGGCGCGCGCTTCGCCGACGTAGGCCCCACCCTGCGCGATGAGCCGGCGCGCGGCGCCCCGTGACGGCGCGAGGCCGGTGCGCACTAGCAGGTCGACGATTGAGATGCCCGCCTCCAGCTCAGCCTCGGACACCGTGGTCGTGGGCACGGTTGTCGCCGTGACGCGGAGGGAGCCCTCCAGCTTTCCAAGAGAAGCTGAGCCGCTCAGTCGCGTTTCGCCCCGGAACAGTGCCCGGGCGGATTCTTGGGCGGCGTCGGCCGCCTCGCGACCGTGCACGGTCGCCGTCACGTTGTGCGCGAGCGCCTGCTTGGCTCGCCGGATATCCGCGCCCCGCAGGTCGCGCAACGCCGCAACCTCCGATGTGGGCAGCGTCGTGAGCATGCCCAGCGCCTGCGGCACCACGGCGTCGGCCAGATTGATCCAGTACTGATAGAAGTCGAACGGCGGCGTGCGGTTCGGGTCCAGCCACACCGCGCCCGCCGCCGTCTTCCCCATCTTGGCGCCCTCCGCCGTCGTCAGCAGCGGGGCCACCAGGCCGAACGCCTGCGCGCTCTCCACGCGGCGTATGAGGTCGACGCCGGCCAGAATGTTGGACCACTGGTCGCTGCCGGCGATCTGCAGCGTGCAGTCGTATTCGCGGTAGAGATGCAGGAAGTCGTAGGCCTGCAGCAAGCGATAGTTCAGCTCGATGAAATTCAGGTTCTCGCCGGCCTCCAGGCGCTTGCGGTAGGTGTCGGTCGCCAGCATCTCGTTCACGCTGAAGTGGCGACCGATGTCGCGCAGAAACTCCAGGTAACCCAACTCCCTGAGCCAGTCGGCGTTATTGAGCACCAGGGCGTCGCCGTCGCTGATGTCGACGAACCGCTCCAATTGGGTGCGAATCGCGGCGACGTTCGCCGCCACGTCCGCTTCCGTGAGCAGCGCCCGTGTGTCCAGCCGATCCGATGGGTCGCCGATCATCCCCGTGCCGCCGCCGGCAATCAGGATGGGTCGGTGGCCTGCCTGCTCCAGGTGGTGCGCCATCATCAGCGTCACCAGGTGGCCGGCGGTCAGACTGGACGCGGTGGGATCGAACCCGACGTAGAACGTGAGCGGCCGGTCCAGGGCGCGGCGCAGCGCGTCGGCGTCGCTGGTGGCCGAGATCAGGCCGCGCGCGTCGAGAACGTCAAGGGCATTGGCTGGCATGGTGCTACTCGTGGTGGAAGGCGCCTGGCGTCGGCGCCGGCATATGTCGCATGGCGTGCCACGGGGTGGTCACGCGAAGCCGGCGGTGTATCGCTAGGCGACGACCGCCGGCCGCCTATATGCCCGGCGCGTGCGGGGCTCCGGGGCGTTCCAAACAGCCATGAACGATGCTAGGCGGCGACGGTCCGCAACGTCAATGGCTCAATGATGCTGCGAGCACTGCTCGGCCCACCCATCCTCAACCAACGCGCGGACGGTTTCGCTGCCCGCCTGCACCGCTTGCAGCCGGGCGTTCTCCATCAGTTCCAGGGCCGATTGCGGATTCTCGGCGCCGGCGGATCCCATCAGCGCGCTCCAGGCGCTCGCCTCGGCGGTCATGGCGCGGATCTCCGCCTCGAGACAGGCAGTTTCTGACGGCACGTACCGCGCATCGTGGAAATCCGCCAGATGCTGCAACTCGTGCGCGAGCACTGCCGCCACGGCTTCGGTGCGCTCGTCTTGGAGGTCGCGGCTGACAGCGATGCGCGATGGTGGATTGAACGTCGCGTAGACGTTGGTTGCGAGCGACCGATAGCGGATCGGGGCGGAGACCTCGGCGGCGGCCTCCAGGCCCGGCGCGGCCGACGGCACCCCCTCCAGCAGCCGGAGCGCTTCGGCCAGCGCGTCGTCGACGACGTTGTAGGTCCGCTCGGTCGCGGTGGCAAGGACGGTGCCCACGTAGATCTCGTCGTCATCGCGCAGATCCAAGATGCGCGTGTCGTCATGCGCGTGCGGCGCGATGACCGGCGAGTCGCCCAGGAGCAAGTCCTTGTAGTGATCGCCGCTGTTGATCAGCAGCACGGTGCCCGCCGGCGGGCCGCCGTCCACCGCTTCAACCCAGTGCTGCAGCGCCGTGCGCTGGAAGCGCTGCACCACGAACGGCCCGAACGTCTCGGGATACGACATGGGCAATCCGTGGAGCTCGATGGCGGCATTCACGCTGTCGACCTCAATGGGATTGGCGAGGAAGGCCTGCGTGATGGCCGGATCGGTCATCCAGCCCATCCGCACCGCCCGTGCGTCGGCGAGCGACGTCGAATCGTCGGTTTCGGTGCGAGGAATCGAGCGTGCATAGAGCGCGTCGTCGAATCCGGACTCACGAAGGATCTCGTAGGTATTGGCCAGCTGGACCCTCTGCTCGTCTGGCGACCATTGCATCAGCGCACGCTGGGTGAGCTGATAGATGAAACCGCCCGGGCCGATCCACGGCCGCGAGGACGGATATCCCATCACCTCGACGCCGCCATAGCGTGCGAACGCGTCGAAGAACCGCGGACCGTCGGCAAAGTTGCGCACGCCAAAGCCCACGCCGTCCTCGCCCAGTCCTGGATAGAACCGGCCTGACGGGACGGCAATCGCCACGCGAGACCCTTGTTTGGCAGCGTCGACGTCGGGCTCTCGGGCGCCAGCGGCGCTCGATGCCGCCACGGCGGCGACGAGCCCCAGCCCCAGCGCGACCGCCCGGATTCGCCGCAGCCAGCCGCGTCCCGCCTGTCCGGTCGAATTCTGCGGCACGGACTACACCCTCTGGAGCCATGCGGCGCCTCCCGCGTACTGTAGATTGCCAGAATGACCCCAGATGTGACGCGACCGAAGCTCACGCGGTATTCGCCCGGCGCCGGCTGAGCCTGCAAGCTCAGCCCGACCGAGTTGGCGCACGTGATGCGCCGCATGCCGCAGATGGCGCACGTCGACCTGTTGGTGGACGCCGCCACGATGGACGACGCCGCCGTCTATCGGATCCGCGACGACCTCGCTATCGTGGCGACCATCGACGTCTTTACGCCCATCGTCGACGACCCCTACGACTTTGGCGCCATCGCGGCGGCGAATGCCCTCAGCGACATCTACGCGATGGCCGCCACGCCGATATTCGCGCTCAACCTGGCCGGGTTCCCGCGCGACACGCTGCCACTCGACGTGCTGGCGGAAATCCAGCGCGGCGGCGCCGACACCGTGCTCGAGGCGGGCGCCGTGGTCGGCGGCGGGCACTCCGTGGACGATCCGGTGCCCAAGTTCGGCATGGCGGTTGTCGGCACGGCGCATCCCGATGCGCTCATCACCAACGCCGGGGCGCGTCCCGGCGACCTGCTGGTGCTCACCAAACCCATCGGGACGGGCATCATCAGCACCGCGCTCAAGCACGACGCCGCGCCGCCGGAGGTGTTGGACGCCGCCGTGGCCAGCATGCGGACCCTGAATCGAGCGGCCGCCGACGTCGCCGCCACGTTCGGCGCGCACGCCATGACGGATGTCACCGGCTACGGGCTCCTGGGGCATCTGCGCGAAATGATGCAAGCCAGCGGCTGCTCGGCCACCGTGTTTGCCGACCAGGTGCCGGTGCTTCCGGGGGTGCGTGACCTCATTGCCGCGGAGGAGGTGCCCGGCGGCACGGAGCGCAACCTGGCGGCGCTCGACGGCCAGGTGGAGTGGGTGGCGGAGTTGCCCGACGCGGAACGGCTGCTGCTCGCTGACGCCCAAACCAGTGGCGGGCTGCTCATCGCCATTCCGCCGGAGGATGAGCACGCGCTTCGCGATGCGCTCGCCGGGGCGGGTGTGTTGGCAGCGGCCACCGTCGGACGGGTGGCTGCCCGGCGCGGGGCCCCGCTGGCGGTGAGCCTTTCGCGCCTGGAGCCCGACATTGCCACCCGCTGACGACGCCCGCGTCATCCTCTACACGGGCAAGGGCGGTGTGGGCAAAACCAGCGTCGCCGCCGCCACTGCCCTGCGCTGCGCCGAGCGCGGCCTGCGCACCATCGTGCTCAGCACGGATGCCGCGCACAGCCTGGGCGACTCGCTCGACCAACCGCTGGGCCCCGAGCCGATCAAGGTGGCCGAGCGGCTATGGGCGCAGGAGTGCGACATCTACTACAACCTCGAAACCTATTGGGGCACGGTGCAGTCCTGGGTCGAGGCGCTGCTCACGTGGCGCGGCGTCAGCGATCTGCTCGCCGAGGAGATCGCCGTGCTCCCGGGCATGGAGGAGCTCGCCAATCTGCTCTGGATCACGCGTCACGTCGAGTCCGGCGACTTTGACGTGGTGATCGTGGACTGCGCGCCCACCGGCGAGACGCTGCGCCTGCTGGCGTTTCCCGAGGTCGGTCGCTGGTGGATGGACAAGCTGCTGCCGATCAATCGTCAGCTCGCCCGCATGGTTCGCCCCATGGCGCGGCGCGTCACCGATCTGCCGCTGCCGGAAGACTCGGTATTCGTGGCCATGGGCGAGTTGGTCGAGGAGCTGGAGAAGCTGCGGGTGTTGCTCACGCGTCCGGGCCAATCGACCGTCAGAATCGTGGTGAACCCCGAGAAGATGGTCATTCGCGAGGCCCAGCGCAGCTATACCTACCTGACGCTCTACGACCACATCACCGATGCCCTGGTCGTGAACCGACTCGTCCCGACCGATGCCACCGGTGACTTTGCCGCGAGTTGGCGCCGCATGCAGCAGCGCTATATGCGCGAAATCCACTCGATGTTCGACCCCGTGCCCGTGCTGCAGATTCCGCACTTCCCGGAAGAAGTGGTCGGCCTGGACCGGCTGCGGGCGATGGGCGACCGGATGCATGGGGATCAGGACCCGGCCGCGGTGCTCGTCCGGGAGCGGCCGTATCACATCGCCCAGATCGACGGCGAGTTCGAGTTTCAGATTCCGGCGCCCTTCATCGACCGCCGCGACGCGGCGCTGATTCGTCGCGGAGACGAGCTCGTGGTTCGCATGGGCGCGGCGCGTCGCAACATCGTGCTGCCGCGCGCCCTGGCCCGCATGGAGCATCAACGCGCGCGGCTCGAGGAGGGCCAGCTGCGAATCAGGTTCGCGCCGCGCCCCTCGGCCGGGGCGCCGCCGGACGCCGCCGATTAAGCAGCCAGGCGCCCAGGCGGTGAACCGCCTGAGCGCCTGAGGATTCCCGTTCGCCGGTCAGACGACGGGCGTGTGGGCTAGCTCCCCGTGGGGTAGTAGCCCAGGAGCTGCTGGAGCTTCGCGAGGCTCAGAATCGAGATCAGCCGCTTACGCCCTTGCGCCGGCGCCAGCGCGCCCGCCCGCCGCAGCGTGCTGATGGCCAGGCTCACGCTTTCGCGCACCGTGCCCAGTCGTTGCGCCAACTCTTCGTGCGTCACTTCCAGGTCCGTGGTGCCCTCGCGTTCGGCCATCTGCAGCAGGGCCAGCGCCACCGAGTCGGCCACGCTGGCCAGGGCCGTGTGGCTCGCCCGCGTTTCGACCGCGGCCAAGCGCCGGATCTGCGAGCGAACGAGCTCCACGCCAAAGGTCGGGTGCTTGCGCAGCACGCGTTGAAAGGCGGCGCCTTCGAGCCAGGCCACGTGGGCCGGCGCGTCGGCCTCGATGAAGGTGCGCTCGTGGGTATCGCTCGGGAAGAGGTTCTCGAACCAATCTCCCTGTCGGAGCGATGCGGCGGCCAGCTGTTTGCCCTTGGGGCTCAGCCGCCAGACCGTGACCGCCCCGTCGCACACGATGCCGACCCGCGGACGGTCCACCGCCGGATCCATCACGAGGTCGCCGGCGCGATAGGCCGCCGGGTGCGCGCCTTCGGCGCGCAGATTAGCCATGAGCTTGGCGCCCACGGACCGGTCGCCGTCAGTGTTCGACGACATTGTCGACCACTCCTCCGTTTAGCACGGGCGACGTCCGCCACGTCATTTGGAGCATAGGCCGCCGACCGCAGCGAATCATGAGAATCGGGTGAGGATGTGACGCCGGCTGCGGTGGGATCCTGCGTCAGATTTGATACCTCACAGCCGCGCCTTCGACCGTCGGGCTCGGGTCACCGTCCGCAGGGAGACGCACCTCGAAGATCGCGCCGCCAAGCTCGCTGCGTCCCGCCTCCACGCTTCCCCCATGCGCTTCGGCCACGCGCTTGACGATCGTCAGGCCCAGCCCGGTGCCGCCGGTCGCGCGCGACCGCGAGGGATCCACCCGGTAGAACCGCTCGAAGATGTGGGGCACGTGCTCGGGGTCGATCCCGCGGCCATCGTCCGCCACCGCCAGCCGCGCCATGCCGTTGTGCCGACGCACGTCAACGTCGATCCGTCCCGCCGGTTCCGTCGCCGTGATGGCGTTCTGCACCAGGTTTCGCAAGGCGCGCTCCAGCTTGTCGATGTCTCCGGCGACCAGCACCTCGCCGTCCCCGCGCACCCGCAACTCGCGCCCGCCCGCCAGCGGTTCGAGGTCGTGGACGGCTCGCTCGGCCAGCGCGCGCACCTCCACCGGCTCGAACCGCATTTCCGTCGCGGCGTCCAGCTCCGCGATCGCCAGGAGATCGTCCACGATCCGCTGCATTCGCGTGGCTTCGCGCAGGATCGCGATCGAGGCTTCATCGTCATTGCCGGCTGATGCGCTGCGGCACAAAAGCTCGGCATTGCCGCGTATCACGGTCAGGGGCGTCTTCAGCTCATGTGACGCGTCGGCCAGGAACCGGTGCTGCGAATTCACCAGCTGCTCGATCGAATCGAGCATCCGGTTGAAGGTCCGACCCAGCGTCTTGATCTCGTCCCCGCCCTTCCCAACCTCGATCCGCCGGCTCAGGTCCCCGACCTGATAGATCGCCTCCGCCGTGTGGGTCAGCGCCTTGACCGGGTTCATGGACTTGCGCGTGAGGTACAGCCCGCTCACCAGGGCCACGGCCACGACGCCGGCCATGCCGCCGAGCAGATAGCCGTGGAACGGCAGAATGGCGCCCTCGGCGACGTCGACTGAGCTGGCGACCTGCAGCACGCCCTCCATCTGGCCCTGCCACACGATCGGAGCCGACAGGACGCGTATGCGGCTGCCGTCCTGCAGCCGCACGTCCTCGAACTGCTCGTCGCCCGTGCGCAGCGCCTCGTACACGCCCGGAGTCACCGGGAGCTGCCGTCCTTGCAAATTGGCCGACGTCATTTCGGGGATGCCCGACGGACTCACGAATTGGTGATAGATGTCGGGTTGCGCCAGTTTGGTCGCGATCGAGTCGGGGAGGAGACCCAACGTCGGTTGCACGCCCGCGATCGGCTGGCCGGCCTCACCGAGCTCCAGCACGTGGCCCACACGGCCTTGCAGCGCCACGTCCACTTCGCTTCGCACCCGCGCCGCAAGCAGAAAGTGCAGCAGCAGCCCAAAGCCGAGCACCGTCGCCACCACGAAGCCCACGTACCACAGCGCCAGCTTGAGCCGGATGCTCATGCGGCTGCCTGTCGCAGCACGTAGCCAACCCCTCGCACGGTGTGGATGAGCCGTGGGTGACCCTCCAGTTCGAGCTTGCGTCTGAGGTAGCCGACGTACACGTCCACCACGTTGGACACGGCCCTGGGTTGGTGGCCCCACATGCGATCGAGCAACTCGCCCCGGGTGAGGACGCGGCCCGGTTGCTCCATCAGGGCGCGCAAGAGGTCGAACTCGGTCTGCGTCAGGCTCACGGTCTCACCCATCGCGCTGACCTCCCGCGCGCCGAGGTCCATCTGCACGCCGCCGAAGGCCAGCACCCGGCGGTCGGCCGGCCCATGGCGCCGCAGCAGCGCCCGGACCCGGGCCACCAACTCGCCAAAGGCGAAGGGTTTGGGCAGGTAGTCGTCGGCTCCGGCGTCCAGACCGCGTATGCGGTCGGCCACGCGGTCCCGCGCCGTCAGGAACAGCACCGGCACGTCGTTCTTCGCCCGCACCCGGGCCAGCACGTCGAATCCGTCCAGTCCCGGCATCATCACGTCCAGGATCACCACGTCGGCCGCGCCGGCATTGATGGCCTCCAGCGCCTGCGCGCCATCGGAGGCGACGCGCACGTCGAACCCCTCGATGCCCAGGCCGCGACGCAACATATCCAGGATCGCCGGATCGTCGTCAACCGCCAGAATCCGGGGCGTGGGTTCAACCTCGGTGCGCGCCATGTGCCGCCGGCCTATCCCGTCGGAGGCACGGCAGGGCCCCGGCGCCGCCCGACGTGGTTGGGCCTCGGCTGTGTCGCCATGCCGCTCTGCATCCGACTGCCTGCCCGCAGTGTAGTGATCCGAGACTCACCCACGCACGAGGTCCGTTTCAACGATCCGCCGCAGGATGCCCACCGCGTCAAGGAGCTCCGCCGTGTCGTCGATCCGCGCGATCTGAATGACGACCCCGGCGACGCCGTCACGATGGGCCACCGCCACGCGAGCCTCGTAGATGTCGCCGCCGCTGGCCACGCGCGTGCGAGCAGCGCCCGAGGCGGTACCGATTCCCGGCGACGGCAGCGGCTCGAGCTCGGTGACCTCGGCGGCCCGCGCCGCCGCCTGGAGGCCTTCCACCAGGCCGCGCGCCAGGCTTTCGAGAAAGGTGTCCGGTCGCTCGATGATCCCCGTGATCACCTGCAGGTCCACGGTCTCGACCGCGCGCCCCGCCAGCACCAGCGCGAGAAGGAAGGGTTCGCCGCGTCGTACCACCAGGGGGTCGAGAAACTGGTCGGCCAGGCCCACGGCCGCGGCCGTGATCTCGTCGGTTCCGGGCTGGAACACCGTCAGCGCGGGGTCGTCCGACAAGTCCGCAGGTTCCGGCAGCAGCGCCAGGAGCTCCGCATCGGTGGGAGGCACCGGACCCGCGGGTGTCGGCGGAATCGTCGGCGATGCTGTTGGCGCCGGTGACGGCTCGGCCGTCGGTGAAGCCACCGGGGTCACCGGCGGCGCCGGCGCCAAAAACGGCGTCACCGTCACGGATGGCGTGGGTGTTGGCGTCGCGGTGGCGAATGGGATCGGGGTCCATGTGGGGGTTGGGCCGGGCGTAGCCGTCGCCGGCGGGCGAGCCGCGGTGGTCGGCGAGCCCGGCAGGTCACAGGCGCCCAGGATCGCACCGAGGAGCAGTAGGACGGCGCCGGACCTGATCAATGCGCGCGCGGCGGTGGCGCTGACGTGGTGTGGCGTGACTGGCGACCCTCACGATGCAGGCCCGCGATTCTAGTGGGGCCGCGGGCGACCTGGCGCTCAGCGAGCGGTCGTCACGCGCTCTCCGTCCCGGATGATGACCCGGCCGTCGACGTGAATGGTGGGACGCGCAATGACCCCGTCGAGGTGGAACGGCACGTCGACGGTTCCGCCAATGTGAAGGCTCGCACCCAACGCCACGTGCGCCGTGCCCGCCACCTTCTCGCTCTCCAGGACGTTGCCGCTCAGCCGGGCCGTCGGGTTCGTGCCGATGCCGAGCTCGGCGACATTGCGCGCGCCGTCGCCCAGATCCTCGAACACCGCCTCGAGTTGCGCCGCGCCGGACCCATCCACCGCCACGGCCAGGCCGTCCTGCACGCGGATCCGCATGGGTGGATCCGGTGGGGATTCCGGAAACATCGACTCCGCGTCGATCACCACGGTCCCGGAGGCGGTCCCCTCCACGGGAGCAATGAACGCTTCGCCCGCGGGGAGGTTTCCCATGTCGCCCGGCGACGTGAAGTGTCCGGTGTCCGCCATCGCGCCCCGATCCCGCGCGCTGAACGTCAGATCGCAGCCGCCCGGCGAGGTGAGCGTGATCTCGGCGCCGGCGCTCAGAATGTCGGCCAGCTCTCTGGAGGCTTGAGCTACCGCCGAGTAGTCCGCCGCCAGCGTGCGCATGGCCATCTCGTAGGTGATCGACGGCATGCTGGCCACCCGCGCGCCGGCGTCGGTCGCCGCCGTGCGCGCGCCCGTGTGCGTCAGCGACCTCGACGTGGGCAGCACGCACACCGTCGCCGTGCGCATGGCCTCGGCGACGTCCGGGGGCGGCTCGCTGCCGTGGCGCTCGGCCACCGGCATCACCAGCAGCGTCACGTCGCGGGCGTGCCGCAGCGCGCCCGCGTAGAACAGGTCGCCGATGGACTGCCGGGGAGGGTCGGTGACGACCACCACACGATCATCGGCGCGCACCGCCAGGCACTGCCGCATCACGTTGTCGACCATGGCCGACTCGTCGGCGGTCAGCGCGCGCGGTGGATGCGCGTCCGGTCGCAGGGAAGCAACGTGGCCCATGCGGAGTCTCCGAATCAGTGATCTGGGGAATGATATCCGCGGCGCGATTCCCGGCGCCCGGCTGGAGCTTCGCCGACCCGATGCCTAGCCGCGTGAGAGAACCTGCGCCGCTGACCGAACCGCCGCGGCGTCGTGTCCGATGACCAGCAGCACCGAATCCACCAGACGCTGCACATGCGCCGTGCGGCGGTCACCCCGCCAGGTCGCCCTCGCGGCGTCCACTTCCGACGCGCCCGGTCCCAGACCGCCGCCGACCAGGTGGTCGACCATTGCCGTCCAGAACTCGTTGAGGTCACGCTCCGAATCCCAGCGAAACTTCATGACCAACAGTCCTTGGCCGGCCTCGTTCCGATACAGCGCATAGGCATCGCCGCCCCACCCCGCCGCCGCTTCCGTCGCCGCCGAGGCGAACTGCGTTCCTCCAAGCCACACGCTCACCATGAACTCACCGAACACGTCACGCCGCACCTCGCTCCAGCCGGCTGGCAGCGAGTCGATGAGTGGTGGCAGGTCAACCTCCAGCGGCGCTTCCCGCGCGAAGTACTTCGCCGGATGCAGCACCTGCTCGGTTGATGCGGGCAATCGGGCATAGGCGGCGTCAACCGCACGCCAACCGCCGTCCAGCAAGGCCGCCACGAACGTTGGGCCGGACACGTAGGGAAAGAGCAGCACGGCCTGCAACGCCGGCGGCGTCTGGGAGAACGCATCGTCGGGCGGCTGCTCGGACGATCCCGGTCCGGCGAGTTCCTCCCGCCGCAGCTGCCGCATGGCGTACTGCAACCCGGCCACCGTCGCATCGCCTTCGACAAGCGCCACAAATGCCGCCAAGGCATCCTGATTGTCTTCGACGCTTGCCTCCAGCGCGTCCAGGTCGAACGCCCGGTCCTGCAGCGCATGCACGTATTCGTGCGCCAGCGTCACGAGAATCATCGGAGCTGCCGCATCGTGGTCGCCGATGACGACGATCTCCTCGGACTCCGAGTCGTAGAAGCCCGCAACTTGCTCGCTATAGAGCGCCAGTTGCAGCTCGTAGAGGTTCTGCTCCGGGCGAATCAGACCCAGCAACTCCCACTCCAGTTGATCGGCCGCAACCTCATCCGCCGGGTACTCCTCCTCGAATTCGGCGATGAGCCACACCGCAAACTCTTCCGGCGTCATCAGCGACGCTGGAACGTCCCACGGTTCGAGGCCGCGCCAGGCCGCCAGCCTCGGGCTCATCTCCGCCAGCAGCGCCGCGAGCTCCGGCGCCACCCGACCCGCCGGCTGTGGCGTGACGGTCGGGGTCGGCGTGGGCGACAGGACGCCGGGCGTTGGCGTTGGGATGGGTGTCGGCGTTGGCTCGGGCGTCGGCGTGGCGGCTGCCGGTTCAGCCGTGACGGTGCGTGAGACCTCCGCGCGAACGCCTGTCGGGACCGCCGTCGCCACCGCCGCGGTCGTCCCGTCCGGCGGTTGCGCGTCGTCCGCGGGGACGCATGCCCAGGCCAGCGTCAGTGCAAGCGCCAGCGCCGCCGGCCACCGGAGACGTCGATGCAGCGGCCGCAATCTCACGAGAATCTTGCGCGCATCGGCTAAGTAGGCGCGGAATCTGGCGTGACCCATGCGTCCTATCGTTGCCGGCCTGCGGGAGTGTGGGCACGAGCCACGTGACGGCAAGTCTCTTGACCCAATGCACGCGAGGATATCCTTCGCGCTCGCGGCGCAGTGTGCCGGCTCCTACACTCGCGCCGCCTGGTCGAACGCCCTTGCGGAGCCGCCGCCATGTCACCCGACGATCTGGCCTACGCGCGCGCCGTTGACATCGCGCGCTGGATTCGTGGCGGGCAGCTAACCGCGCACGCGGCGGTAACGGCGAGCCTCGACCGGATCGAAGCCGCGGACGCGCGCCTACACGCCTTCGTGGACCTGGCGCCGGAGCGAGCGCTGGCCGCGGCCGCCGCGGCCGACGCCGCCGTGAGCCGCGGCGACTCGCTGGGACCGCTGCACGGTGTGCCGGTGGCCGTCAAGGTGCAGGTGCAGGTCGAGGGCATGGCGTTCCACCGGGGCTCGCGGCTATTCGCGGACGACGTGGGTGAACGCGACGCCCCAGCCGTCGAGCGGCTCAAGCGTGCCGGCGCCATCGTCGTCGGCATGACCGCCATGCCCGAGTTCGGGCACCTGGCCTTCGCCCACAGCCCCATGGGGCCGACGACGCGCAATCCCTGGAGCCACGGGCACACGGCCGGTGGATCGAGCAGCGGATCGGCCGTGGCGCTGGCCGCCGGCTATGTGCCGCTGGTGCTCGGCTCCGACGGCGGCGGGTCCATCCGCATCCCGGCGAGCTGCTGCGGCGTGTTCGGCATCAAGCCGTCCCTGGGCCGCGTGCCCTATGTGCCCATCGTCGGTGGCCGCGACGCCGTCTCACACCTGGGGCCCATGGCGCGCTCGGCGGCGGATATGGCGCTGGGGTTGGCCGTCATTGCCGGGCCGCACGACGCCGATTTGATCACGCTGCCGCCCGACGAGGCCGACTATCGCGAGGCGGCGGTCGCCGGCGTCGACGGCGGCCGGGTGGCCTGGGCGCCGCAACTGGGCGCCGATGCGGTCGACGCCGAGGTGGTGGACATCTGCACGACCGCGCTCGACGCCTTCCGCGCGGCCGGCTGCGAGATTGCCTCGGTCGAGCCCATGCTCAGCGATGCCACGCGCGAGTGGGCCGCCCTGTTCACCACGCTGCTCGCCGCCCAGGTGGGACACCGGATGGACGAGGTGCGGGCCGTGAGCGAGGCCAGCCTGCTCGCCGCCGCCGAAGCCGGGCTCGTGGTCTCCGGCATGGAGATGATGGCGGCGGGATCCGCGCGGCGCCGGCTCTGGGACGAGATGGCCGACCTTTTCGCCCGGCACGACGTGGTGGTGACGCCCACCCTCCTGATGCCCCCGCTTCCGATTGACGAGCCCGACGGCCGCCCCGCCGATCCCAACGTCTGGGCCCAGCGCTGGTTCCGCCACGTCTATCCCTTCAACATGACCGGCCAGCCGGCGGCGACGGTCCCCGCCGGGATCACGCGCGACGGTCTCCCGGTCGGGCTGCAAATCATCGGCGCCCGTCATGCCGACGCCGACGTGCTGCGCTTCGCGGCGGCATTCGAGGCCCATTGGCCCCAGGCCCATGCCCGGCCGCCCACGCCTGAGCCGTAACGCGCCATCGGCTACCATGACTCGGAAAAAGAACGTAGCCAGGCTGGCCCCGCCTACTGTGTGTTCCGCATTGGTGGGTGGCGGCGCGCCGGGCACGCCCGGTTCATGAAGGACAGGCGATGACCAGTCGCTCCGGTGGTCTCGAAGGGGTCGTGGCCGGTACCTCGGCGATCAGCTCGATCGACGGTCTGGCCGGCAAGCTCACCTACCGTGGGATCGATATCTTCGATCTCGCCAGTGACGCCACGTTTGAAGAGGTGGCGCATCTGCTCTGGCACGACGAGCTGCCGACGCAGAGCCAGCTCGACAGCTTGCTCAATGAGCTGTCCGCCGCCTATGCCCTGCCCCCGCCGGTCGTCGATGCCCTGCGCCTCGTCCCCCGGTCCACGCCGCCGATGGACGCCCTGCGCAGCGGTGTCTCCATGTTGGGTGCGTTCGATCCCGACCTGGGCGACAACTCCCTCGAGGCCAACGCGCGCAAGTCGGTGCGCCTGCTCGCGCAGGTGTCGGCCGTCGTGGCCACCTTCGCCCGGCTCGCGGCCGGCAACGAGCCCATAACCTCCGCGGAAGGCCCGGTCGCCGACGCCTTCCTCCAGATGTACACCGGAGAGCGCCCCGACGAGACCGCGGCCCGGGCCCTGGACGTGCTGCTCGTGTTGCAGGCCGACCACGAGCTCAATGCCAGCACCTTCGCGGGCCGTGTGATCGCCGCCACCCTTTCCGACATGCACTCGGCCGTCACCGGCGCCATCGGCGCGCTGCGCGGTCCCCTGCACGGCGGCGCCAACCAGGGCGTGATGGAGATGCTGATCGAGATCGGGTCACCCGATGCAGCCGAGGACTGGGTGCGCGAACGGCTGGCCCGGCGCGAGCTCATCATGGGATTCGGTCACCGCGTCTACAAGACCGCCGATCCTCGCGCCACCATCCTTCGCGGAATGTCCCGGGAGCTCAGCCGCACGTCCGGCCACCCCGAGTGGTTCGAGATTTCCCAGGTGGTCGAGCGCGTGATGATGGACGAGAAGGGGATCGACTCCAACGTGGACTTCTTCTCCGCCACCGTCTACGCCGCGCTTGGACTGCCGGTCAACCTGTTCACGCCAATTTTCGCCATGAGCCGCACCAGCGGGTGGACTGCCCACGTGCTGGAACAGCTAGGCGACAACCGGCTGATCCGACCCCGCGCCGAATACATCGGGCACACGGACCGCGCCTACACCCCCATGGCGGAGCGCGCCTAGCCTCGAGGGTCCGGCTCGTTCGTTGCCCCTCCCTCACTCAAACCAAGGCGTAGCCCCTCCGTCATTCCGGCGAAGGCGGGAATCTAGCGTCCGCCGTGTCTGTTGCCCCACGGGTAGGGGCGGTTCGCGAACCGCCCGCGCACCGCACTCGGGGGCAATCCAAGCGTCCCGCGGTGCTACACTTCACGCCCGCGGCATGTCTTGTCGCCGCGCCCTTCCCCTCCGATGAAACGCACGTACCAGCCCAAAGTTCGCAAACGCAAGCGTGAGCACGGCTTTCGTGCCCGCATGTCCAGCCGATCCGGGCGCGCGATTCTTCGCCGCCGGCGGCGTAAGGGTCGCAAGCGGCTCACGGTCTAGGCCGCTGGCGCTCGGGATGGGCCGCGGTTTCCTCGGCGTGAACGCTCCATGAGCGACCGCCATCGGCTGCGCCGTACCGCCGACATTGCCCGCGTGCGGCGGCGCGGCCGGCGAGTCGCCTGCCCCTATTTCGTGCTCTTCGTCGCGCCGGGCTCGGCCGAGTCAACGCGCCTGGCCGTCACGGCGCCTCGCCGCCTCGGCACGGCCGTGGCGCGCAACCGCATGCGCCGGCGCCTGCGGGCGGCGTTCCAGCCGCACCTGACCACGCCGCAGCCGGTCGTCGACATGGTGGCCCAGGCCCGCCCGCCGGCGCGCGACGCTCCGTGGGCCTGCCTCGGGCGCGCGGTTGCCCAGTCCGTGGCGCGGGCGCGCGCCGCGCACGCACCGAGCCTGGCGTGAAACGCCTGGTGCTGGCGCTCATCCGCGGCTATCAGCGGTGGCTGTCCGGCGGGCTCGGGGCCAACTGCATCTACCACCCCACCTGCTCCGAGTTCGCCCACACCGCCATCGAGCGCCACGGCGTGGCTCGGGGGGGATGGCTGGCGCTGCGTCGCATTGCCCGCTGCCACCCCTTCGCCGCCGGCGGCTTCGACCCGGTGCCCTGACGGCAGGCCCGCGACATGGAGCTTTTTTCCAGCATCGGCGAGACCTGGCAGACGTGGGCCGTCAACCCGCTCAGCGAGGTCCTCAACATCATCCGCGACGGCGTTGGCAGCTATGCCATCGCCATCATTCTGTTCACCATCGGGATTCGCACCCTGATGGTCCCGCTCACCGTCAAGCAGATTCGCTCCCAGCGGCGCATGCAGGTGCTGCAGCCCGAGATGGCGGAGATCCGCCGCAAGTACCGAAACGACCGCCAGGCGCAGTCGCAGGCCACGATGAAGCTCTACAAGGAGCACGGCGTCAGCCCGCTCTCGGGCTGTCTGCCCATCTTCGTGCAGCTGCCGATCCTGCTCGCGCTCTACGGCGGCATCCTGACCCTGAGCGGCCGGGGACTCCTCAACGAGCAATTCCTCTGGTTCAACCTGGCGCGCGAGGACTCCACGATCCCGATTCTTGGCGAAACCAGCCCGACGTCCCCCACCGACGTCCACCTGGCGACGACGTTTCCAATCACTCCGCTCGAGTCGCAGTTGGCTGCGGAGTTTGCCGGCCAGAACGCCAACTTCCGCTTCACCATCGATACCGTCGACCCCGCCGATTCGGCGGCCGCGGTCGCCAGCGGGCGCGCGAGCGCGGCGTTTGTCGAGGAGCGGATGGATCTCGCCGAATTCCCGCCCGGCACATCGGAAGCGCGGCTCGTCCAGGCGGCCGCCTTTGTGGTGGAGCGTGATCGGCCGGTCACGCGGCTTACCGAGCCCGAAGCCGCCGGGATTCTGCGCGGCGAGATCACCGATTGGTCGCAGCTCGGCTTGCCGCCCGGCCCGATCAATGTCTTCGGCCTGGGGAACGACATCGGCACGCGGAACCTGCTCTCGACGCTGCTCCTCGACGGCGAGCCGATTCCGCCGCGGACCATTCAACTGCGGGCGACGGTCGAGGATTACGTCGCGGAGCTCATCGCCGATCCCGGCTCGCTCGGCATCTCCGGGCCGGTCGTGCACGACAACGTGCGCATGGTCAACATCGAGGCCGAAGGCAAGGAGCGCGCCTTCTCGGCGAACGTGGCGGCGCTGCGGGATGAGAACTATTCCCTGGCCCGTGAGGCCTACGTCTATTGGGCGCCGGGCGAAACCGACGGCGAGAGGTTCGTGCAGAAGTGGTGGGACAGCCGCGAGGGGCAGACCGCCGCCGGCAACGCCGGGTTCACGCGCATCCCGATTCAACAGGACGTATTCGGACAGGGCGGCTTTTATATCTCGCTGCTGGCGCTGCTCGCCGGAGCCTTCCAGTTCGTGCAGGCTCGGATGATGGCCTCACGGACGGCCGAGGGCCAGCAGGCGACGGTGAATCGAGTCATGCAGTTCATGCCGATCATCGTGGTCATCTTCGCCTGGTCGTTCCAGGCGGGCCTGGTGCTCTATTGGGTAATTTCCAGCATCATTGCCATCGTGCAGCAGTACTTCACCACCGGAACCGGCGCGCTGATTCCCGCGCACTGGCCCATCGCCCGCGACCTGACGGCCCGACAGGCCGCCCCGACCCCGGCCAAGACCTTGGAAGACACAGCAACCAACGAAGCGGTGAGCCGCAGCCCCGGCGAGGGCGTGGCGACGACACCGCGGCGGCGACGACGTCGAAGGAGGCGCAGTGGCTGACCATCCAACCGACTCATCCGACGCTCTGGAGAGCATCGAAGCGTCCGGCGCCTCGGTCGAGGAGGCGCTGCGCCAGGCCCTGCGGCAACTCGACGCCACCATCGACGACGTCGACGTCGAGATTCTGTCCAGCGGCGGCTCGCGCTTGCTGCGTCGCGACGCCGAAGCGCGCGTGCGTGTGGTGCGCCGCGAGCGGCCCTTCTCCGCCACCATCGACGACGTGGAGCATGAGCCTCCGGGCGAAGCCGACGTCGAACCCCCGCCAAGAGCCGCCGAGCCCAGCGAGCCGCCGGTCGAACCGCCTCCGCCCGCTCCGCCGGCGCCCGAACCCGTGGAGGAGCCCGTCGCGGAGCAACCGGCGCCCCGTGCCCGCGCGTCTCGGACCCTGGTCGAGAGCGGCGAAGAGCTGCAGGACATCGTCGAGGATTTGCTCGCGGGCATGCTGGATCGCATGGGATTCATCGCCGAAATCGAGCTCGTCGAAGAGGATCCGCTCGCCTACAACGTCGTCGGCGACGACGACTTTTCCAAGCTCATCGGCAGGCATGGGTCCACGCTGCGGTCGTTCGGCTACCTCATCAACCTCATGGCCGGACGGCAGCTCGGCCAGCCGTGCCGCGTGCTCATCGACGTCAACAGCTATCGCGCTCGCCGCGCCGATCACCTGCGCGAGCTTGCCGAGACGCTCGCCGACGAGGTGATCGAGACCCAGGAGCCCGTCACGCTCGAGTCCATGCCCGCCAACGAACGCCGGCTCATCCACGTGGCCCTGGCCGACGACGAAAACGTCCGCACCTACAGCATCGGCGAGGGCGATGAGCGCCGGGTCGTGATCAGCCCCAGGGCCTAGAAGACCGCCGCTCAAGTCCACTCTCCTCGGAGGGAAAATTGTCTTGAGCCCTTCCGTCATTCCGGCGGAGAGCCTGCCCCGGACTTGATCCGGGGCCGGAATCCAGTCCGGCCGAACCCGGGGTCGCACCGGATACTTGGCGTAGAGCCTGCCCCTCCGTCATTCCGGCGAAGGCCGGAATCCAGTCCGGTCGAACCTGGAAGCGCGCCGGATGCTTGGCGTCGGGCGGGTCTCAGACCCGCCTCTACAGGCTTATGCAAGAGTCTCCGGAAGCGGACAGGCTCTCGGCCTTCCGCAGGGGCTGCCGAACGGATTGGGGAACATGGAGGCGAAGGCATCCTCTTCTTCTGAAAGGCTCCCTGGCACGGCCACGCAGCACCCTCGCTCGACCTACCTCACGGTCGGCCACGTCACCCGCGACCTCCATTCATCGGGATGGGAATTCGGGGGAACGGCGTATTACAGCAGCCTCGTGGCGCAACGCCTCGGGATGCTCGTCACCGCGGTCACCCGTGCCGCCGCGGCGGACGCCGACGCGCTGGCGGCGGCATGCCCCGAGATTCGATGGGTCGCTCGCGCCGCGCCGGCCACGACGTCCATGCGCAACACCTACGGGCTGCAAGGCCGAACCCAGCACGCCCCGGAGGTCGCCGCGCCTATTGCTGCCGCCGACTTGGACGGGCTACCCGATGAGTTCGCGGTCGTGCACCTGGCGCCGGTCGTGGGCGAGATCGGCCCGGACCTGCTCGGCCACCTGCCGCACGCCGACCTCACGGGGCTCACCGCGCAGGGCTTGCTCCGCCGCGTGGATCCCGACGGCGCCGTGCAGGGGCGAGGCTGGCCCGACGCCAAGGACATTCTCGACGCCATCGACGTGCTCGTGCTGAGCAGCGAAGACATCGCCTCCGACCCCGCCGGCGCTACCGCACATCTCCAACGCGCGCGGATCGGTGTGCTCACGCGCGGGCCGTTGCCGGTGCAGGTGTTTGCGGACGGCGACTGTTCGGAGATTCCCGTCCGCCGCGTTGCCGACGCTAGTCCAACCGGCGCCGGCGACGTATTCGCGGCTGCCCTGTTCGTCAATCTGCAGCGCACCGGCCGGCTCGGCGACGCCGTGCAGACCGCCGCCGCCATCGCCACGCGCTGGGTCGAGCGTCGGTGGGACGCCTTCCCATCGGACCCTGAGCCCCCAACGCCCGGCCCGCGATGAACTTCGACGTCCTCACCCTGGCGGCGGTGCGCCGCGAGATCGAGGACCGCGCCGTCGGCGGACGCATTCAGCGCGTCGTGGCGCCTCAGCCCAACCGGATTGGGCTGGAGATCTACGCCAACCGCGCCGCGCAGCATCTGCTGATCCAGGCCGGACCGGTGAATTCCCGCGTGCACTTCGTGCGCGATCGCCTGCATGCCGGCAAGGCCCCGCCGAGTCCGCTGCTCCTGCTGTTGCGCAAGTGGGTGCGCGGCGGTCGCTTGGTGAGCGCGTCGCAGCTTCCCGTCGAGCGCGTGCTCGTGTTGCAGATGCGCGCGCGTCCGAACGCCGACGGGCCCGTGGTCGAGCACCGACTCATCGTTGAGATCATCGGCCGGCAGGCGAACGTCATCCTGGTCGACGAGCAGGGGCTCATCCGCGATGCGCTGCGCCGGGTCCCCGGCGATGGCGGGCGCCGCCGCATCATGCCGCGCGCGCCCTACCAGCCACCCGCCCGGCTGTCGCTCCCGGCTCCGAGCATGGCCGCGCCCGCCGACGTGTCGGCGCAAGCCCGTCCCGGCGTGCCCGCCTGGCGCGCGCTGCTGCAGGCGGTTGGGGGCGTGAGTCCCACGCTCGCCCGCGAGTCGCTGGCGCGTGCCGGCGTCGATCCCGGAGCGCCAAGCCTCGACGTTGCAGCCTGGCCGGCGGTGCTCGCGGCGCTGCGCGACATTGCGGCTGACGTCGACGCCGGCGCGACGCATCCGTGCCTGGTGCCGACCGACGGCGGCTGGCAAGCCTTCGCGCCCTATGCCCTGACGCACCTCGATCGGCGCAGCCAACCGGTCGAGTCGATGAGCCATGCGCTCGAGACCTACTACGAGTCCGACGAAACCGCGTCGTCGGTCGACACGGTCAAGTCACGGGTTCTGGAGCCGCTCAGTGCGGCCATTGACCGGATCGAACGTCGCATCGCGTCCCTGCGCACCGCGGCGCCGACGGGCGCGGAGATCAGCGCCGCGCGCGCCGCCGGCCAGGCGCTGCTGGAGCATGCGCACCAGATTCCGGTCGCCGCCGGTCACTTCGAGGCGCACGGGCAGCGGCTCGTGCTCGACCCCGCCAAATCGGTCGGCGCCAATGCCCAAACCTATTTCGCGCGCTACCGCGACCTCAAGCGCGCCGCGCGTCTGACGCCGCGACGCCTACGGCGGGCCGAGTTGGAGCTGGCCTTCTTGCGGCAGGCGGCGGATGACCTGCGGCGATCGGACTCAGCGATCGTCTCGCGCCAGATCGAGGGTCTATTGGCTGAAGCCGGCCACCTGCGCCCGCCGCGCCGCAAGCGACGGGCTGGACCGGCGGCGCCGGTCGAACGCCGCCTGCACGGGCATCGTGTGCTCGCCGGACGCACCGCGGCCGAAAACCACCGACTCACGTTCAAGGATTCCGCCCCCGACGACCTCTGGTTTCACGCCCGCAACATGCCGGGCGCCCACGTGCTGCTGCGCGATCCGGGCGACGATCCGGCGCCCGAGCTGATCCACGCCGTGGCCCGGCTGGCCGCGCACCTGAGCGCCGGCCACGCCTCGACCGCCGTCGACGTCGACGTGACCCGCCGCCGCCACGTGCGCGCCATCCGCGGCGCCGGACCGGGTCAGGTCACCTACCGCAACCACCGCACCCTCCGCGTCGCCCCGCTCACCGACGACCATTGACCGCCTGGCAACTCCCGGTCGAGTCCCTTCCCCCTGGAACGAGACCCTTGCAACACTCCTCCGTCATTCCCGCGAAGGGAGACCCTTGCGCAACCCCTTCGTCATTCCCGCGAAGGCGGGAATCCACCCCTCATTGAACCTGGGGGCGGAGAGGATGCGTCCGGTCACCCCCAACCCCGGCTGGATTCTGCAAGGGTCTCGTCGAAGGGGGAAGGCTAGGATGGGTCGGCGGCTGACGAGCCGAATATGGCCGGTCTCAGCCCCACCCGCTCGCGGCCGTCCCAGCGCCGCCCATCCCGCAGCCTCCCTATCCCCGCCGCCGCTGACACCGCGGGCAAATGTGCGTCCCCCGCTGTCCAACCACCAGCCGCTCAATCGCGCGCCCGCAGCGCGGACACGGCTCCCCGGTGCGCTGGAAGACGTTGAGCCGCTCCTGATATCGCCCGCGCTCGCCGCGGCTTCCCACGTGCGTGAGAAAGCTCGTGCCGTCGTACTCGATCCCCGCCCGCAGCGTGGTCACGATCGCCCGCGCCAGGTTGTTCAGCCGCCGCAGGCTCAGCGATCCGGCCGGTGTGTCCGGGTGAATGCGCGCCAGCCACAGCGCTTCGTCGGCGTAGATGTTGCCCACGCCGGCCACGATCCGTTGGTCCAGCAACGTCGGCTTGATGGCCCGGCGACGACCGCCGACCGCCGCCTGCAGCACGCGACCGTCGAACCCCGGTTCCAGCGGTTCAGGCCCCAGGTCCGCCAGCAGCGCGTCAACCCCTGGCGGCGGCAGCAGCCAGGCCCGGCCGAAGCGCCGCACGTCCACGAAGTGCAGCGCCGGTCCCTCGTCGAACTCGACCACCAGGCGCGTATGCCCCACCGGATCGTCCGCCGGACGCAGGAAAATGCGACCGCTCATCATCAGGTGCAGCACCAGCGCGCCGTCGTCCAGGTGCAGCAGTAAGTACTTCCCGCGGCGGTCGGCGCGTTGCACGGCTTTCCCGCGCAGGCCGCGGCCGAACCCCGCGACTGACGGTGCGTGCACTAGGCTTGCGTCGCGAACCTCCGTCCGCACCACGCGGCGACCCACGATGGCGGCGGCAAGATCACGTCGAATCGTCTCGACTTCCGGCAACTCGGGCATGGCCGCCTTGCGCGTGACTCGTGACCGCTGAGGATACGCACCGCGCGTCGCCGCCACCGGACCCGCAGGCGCCGCCGGGAGACGATGCTCCCGCCGATGGCCCGCTGCGACTGCCCAGCCGGCGAATGCTCTGGCTGCAGATTGCGCTGCTCGTCGTCGCCATGGGCGGCAGCATTGCCGCCATCCCATTCGCGGGCGAGATCCGCGAGGCCGGCTGGACGGGCTTCATCTTGTTGTTCCTCCTGTCCGTGCAGTCCGGCGCGCTGTTCATGCTTCCCGGATTCGGCTTTGCCAGTATCGGCGCCTTCGCCATCGTCTTCGGCGACCCGTGGCTGCCGGCGCTGGTGGGCACCACGGGCCAGGTCATCGGTGAGATGGTGTCGTACCTGCTGGGAGCCACCGGGTCGCCCTGGATCCGGCGGCAGAAGGCCTACCTGCGGGTCGAGGCCTGGATCAAGCGCTGGGGGCTGCTGGTGGTGTTCGTCATCGCCGCCGTCCCAAATCCGGTGTTCGACATTGCCGGCGCGGTCGCCGGCGCCGCCGGCCTGGGCTGGAAGCGCTTCTTCGTCGCCTCGTGGGCCGGACGCCTCATCAAGAACGTCATCATCGCGTTCCTGGTGCTCGGCGGCGCGTCGCTATTCGAACGCTGGCTGAGCTAGAAGACTTCTGATCAAGTCCGCTCCCCCCTAAGAAACCCGTGCGTAAGCTCTCCCGTGGAGCCTGGACCTGCACGCCAAGCTCCGCTGGAGGGGATCGGCAGGGCCCCTTTGAGCGGGAAGGCTGTGATGGGGGATCCTCCTTGTCATTCCCGCGCAGGGAGACCTTTGCGTAATCCCTCCGTCATTCCCGCGAAGAGCCTGCCCCGTACTCGATACGGGGCGGGAGTCTACCGGACGCTGAACCTGTTAGCCCACGCGTAGGGGCGACGCATGCGTCGCCCTTGCCTCTTTATTCAAAGGTCTCCGGAGGCGGGAATCCACCCCTCCACTGCCTCCGCGTCCGCCACGTCCACGACCCGCCAGCCGCATGATTATGCACTGATGCGGTAATGTTATGCTCTGCATAATGCGAACCACCATTTCGCTCGATGACCAGCTGGCTCGACGTATAGGTCGGGAAGCTGCCGCGCGGGGCTTGAGCGTCAGCGCCTTCATCGCCCGGACCCTGGATGATGCGCTCAAGCGCCGCGAACCAACCCCCGCGCCGCCGTTTCGACTCGTGACCGTTCGCGGCAGTCGACCGCGTCGCGGCGTGGACCTAGATCGGCCACGCTCGATTGACGTCGGTGACGATCAGGGCCGGTACAGCCCCCGGGGCGCCTGACCGCGGATGCTGCTGCCCGACGTCAACGTCCTGATCTACGCGCACATCGAGGATTCGAGTCCGGATCACCCCGCCTACGCCGCCTGGGTCACCCGCCTGGCGACCGGACAGGAACCATTCGCCTTGTCGGTGCTGGTGCTGGCCGGGTTCGTCCGCATCGCCACCAACCCACGAATATTCGATCCGCCATCGACCACTGGTACGGCGTTTGCTTTCGTCTCGTCGCTCGTGGAACGGCCGACGGCGCGCATCGTCGGCCCCGGGCCCGACCACCTCGCGATCTTCGAGCACCTGTGCCGGGACTCCGCGGCAACCGGAAAGCTGGTGGCAGACGCTCAACACGCGGCAGTGGCCATCGAGCACGGGTGCACGATCGTTTCCACGGACGCCGATTTCAGCCGATTTCCGGGGCTCCGCTGGCACCATCCGTTAGGGCCATCGGCGCCATAGGGCGGCAGCGGGAATCCACCCCTCCGCCGCCTCCGCGTCCGCCACGTCCACGACCCGCCCCTTATCTCTAGCGCCCCTTCGCCAAGTAACCACCGTCCCAAGAGGATGACCAGCGGCGCCCCGCGCCAGATACTCGTCTCCGTATATGAGTGTCCGTACAAGGACGTGTGGCGATGGCCCGGCTGGATGTACGGCTCGACGCCGAGCAACGACGGCGGCTGGAGGAGCTTGCGGAAACCAGCGCCAGGCCCATCTCCGACGTCGTGCGCGGCCTGATCGACGACGCCTATGAAGACGTTCTGCGCGAGCGTCGCCGACAGGCTGTCGAGCGACTGATCAAGCTGGAAGTCGAGGACCCGCCGGACGCGGCGGCCCTCTCGCGCGAGCTGGAGGCGGCCCATGAGCCCGGCGGCCTTCATTGACGCCAACGTGCCGATCTACGCCGCCGGTCGAGAGCATCCCTATAAGGCGCCCTGCGCCCGCGTGCTCATGCTGGCCGCCGAGCACCCGCAATCGTTCGTCGCGGACGCCGAGGTCTTGCAGGAGCTTGTCCACCGCTACGTAGCCTCAGGCCGGTGGACGTTGGGCCGCGAGGTGCTTTTCAGCTTCGCCGAGGTCATGCGCGACCGCATCGAACCCGTCTACGCGAAAGACATTCTTGAAGCCGCAGATCTGGCCGACCGGAGTCCCGACATCAGCGCCCGCGACCTCCTCCACGCCGCCGTCATGCAGCGCGTGGGCGCCACGGAAATCGTCTCCGTGGACTCCAATTTCGACCGCCTGCCGGGCATCACCCGTCTGGACCCGATGCGCGTCGAAGATTGGGGCGAATCCCAACGTCACCGACCGCGTCGGTAGGCGTGCGTTAATCCGGACCGGGCCGGATAATATGGGGCTTGACGGTTCGCGTTCCGATCCGAAACGGAGCAGTGCGTCATGGTCAACTACGAGAACTTGAAGCGCCGTATCGACCAGGGTGAGGTGATCGTCTTGGACGGGGCCATCGGCACCGAGCTCCAGTCCATGGGCGTGCCCATGGACCCCGCGGCGTGGTGCGGTCCCGGCAACTACACCCACGCGGCGACCGTGCGACAGATGCACGAGCGCTACATCCGGGCGGGGGCCGACATCATCACCACCAATACGTTCAACACCCTGCGCCCGGCGCTCGAGGCGTCCGGCTTCGGCGAGTTGGTGCGGGAGATCAATACGCGGGCTGTGGACGCGGCGCTGGAGGCGAGAGACCGGGCCGCCGGCGACAAGTCCGTCTACATCGCCGGCTCCATCTCCTGCCGAATCCCCATTCGCGACCGTCGAACTGGGACCCTTCTCGGCGGCACTGGCTACGGATATGGCGCCAGCCTTTCCGTGGACGAATTGAGGTCCTACGCCGAAGAGCAGGCGAACATCCTGGCCGAGTCCGGCGTGGACTTTTTCTTGATTGAGAATCTGTGGGCCGATAACGAGTCACGGGCCATAGCCGCGGAGGCGGCGAAGGCCACGGGACTCCCGGTATGGGTGGCCTTCACGGCCTCGGTGGCGCACGACGATCACGCGGTGCGCATGAGTTTCGGCGAGGACCGTGACTACAGCAGCGGCATCGGCATGCCCCTGTGGACGTCGAGCTGGCGGCCGGTCGACGACGACAAGAGCCTGGCCGACGGCATCGACGAAATTGCAGCCCTGGGTCCCGACGTCCTTGGAATCTTCCACAGCCGGATTGATGAAACCGCCGCGGCCCTGGAGGTCATGCTCGACCGGTGGTCGGGGCCCGTCGTCGTCTATCCCGATGCTGGCCGGGAGGACTATCTGGAGACTTGGCAGGACAGCAGCGTGGCCAACGAACAGACGGTGGCGGAGTTGACGCGGGAAGCGGCCACGTGGGTCGAAATGGGCGCCCAGATCATCGGCACCTGCTGTGGATTCGGCGCCGAGTACACCCGGGCGCTGAGCGGCGCCCTGCCGGAGCGGATCGAATCGCCGCGAAACGGCGCGTAGGTGCGGCTCACGCTGAAGCCAGAGTTATTCAAGCGAATCTGACCTAGAACAGACCTCCGGATCTACGGGAGGGACTTCAGGTGGAATCGAAGCCGCTGCTGGTAGTCGGGGCGGGGGTGGCGGGCACGGCCGCCGCCATCGAGGCGGCCCGAGCCGGCGTGCGAGTCACGCTCGTCGACGAGAACCCCATCGACTACTCCATGATGCGGCTGGACGTTCCGCAGTTCTTCGGCAGACGCGCCGCGGACCCGCTGCCCGACAGGGATCTGCTGCTTGAGCGAGTGGTCGCGTCAAACGACGACCTGGCGGAAGCCGAGGCAGCCGGCGTCGAGGTCCGGTTGGGGACCTGTGTCTGGGGCGCCTTTCGAAATTCCGCCACCAGCCGGGTGCTCGACGGTCCGCAGCTCGGGCTGGCTGACGCCGAGCGGTCGTGGATGATCAAGTACGACCGGCTCATCGTGGCCGCCGGCGCCCGGGACCTGGCGATGTCCTTTCCCGGGTCGGGCATGGCGGGCGTCATGGGCGCCAACGGCGCGCACGCGCTGATGAGCCGGTACCAGGCCTTGACCTCGCGTCGCATGGTGGTTCTGGGCTCCGGGGACCTCGGCCTCGCCACCGCCGGGATGGCGCAGGATTGCGGAGTCGAGGTAGCCGCCGTCGTGGACGTTGCCTCCTCGGCGCGCGGCGACGAGGCCCTCGTGTCGCGGTTGCAGGGCGCGGGCGTGGAGCTCTACACGTCCCACACCGTCAAGGAAGCCGTCGGCAGCGCCGGCGAGATCGAGTCCGTCGTGCTGGTCGAAATCGACGACGACTGCGAGCCTGTCGCCGGCACCGAGAAGGTCGTCGCCGCCGATACCGTCTGCCTCGCCATCGGCCTGGTGCCCAACGTGGAGCTTCTCGGGCTCCTGGGATGCGACCTCGCGTTCCAATCCGATCTCGGCGGGTGGGTGCCGGACCGCGACGACCGGGTGCGGACCAGCGTCGAATCCGTATTCGTCGCCGGGGATGTCGCCGGATTCCACGACGGCATGGTTCAGGACGCCGAGATTGCACGAAGTCAGGGCCGGCTGGCCGGACTCGCCGCTGCCGAGTCGCTAGGTGCGATCGCCGAAGCCGAGGCCCTCGCCCGGAGTGATGAGCTCCAGCCGACGGCGTACGACGCCATACCCGCCGACGTGCTCTCCGGGTGGCGGCGATGGCATCGATCCCTCGTCAACGCCGGTGGGATGAACGTCTTCGTGTGCCAATGCGAGGCGGTCACGCGCGCCGAGGTCATCGGCTTGCAGCCGCCGCGCTTTCTGGAGTGGGAGTCGCAGCAGGCGGGCCGCCGCGGCCTGCGCGCCCAGTCGGGGGATGAACCGGTCAACGCCGACCGGGTCAAGCGCCTGACACGGGCCGGAATGGGCCACTGCCAGGGCCGGCTGTGCCGTGAGCAGGTGTCGCTGCTGCTTGCCGACGAGTCCGGCGCCGACATCGCCGAAATACCTTGCATGTCCTACCGGCCCCCGGTGCGGCCGCTCCCGCTGCGGATCATGTGGCCCCACGACGAGCCGGAGCAGGTGCGCCAGGAGTGGCCCAAGTGGTTCAGCCCGACGCACCGGGTGCTGGGATAGACGGCGGCCCATGGACAGCGCGGACGTAGTCGTCATCGGGGCTGGCGTTTCGGGCCTCAGCTCGGCCTATTTCCTCGCCAAGGCGGGCCGTGACGTCGTCGTCGTCGACAAGGGAATCGTGGGGAACGAGGCGTCCGGGCGCAACGGCGGCATGGTCAGCGAGCGGGTCGACGAGCCGGCGCTGATTCCGCTGGCCGTCGAAGCCACCAGGACCTGGGAGACGCTGGCCGATGAGCTGGGCCACCCCACCGAGTTCGTCCAGCAGGGTCGACTCCAGGTCGCCGTGACCGAGGAGGAGATGGGCGCCCTCTTCGCGGAACGGGACAACGCGCTGCGCCACGGGCTGCACGCGGAAATGGTCGATCCCGGGGAGATTCGGGACCTGATTCCGGGCATCACCGAGCGGACGCTCGGCGGGCTCTTTTTCGCCAAGGGCGGCCACGCCAATACCCAGCTGGCGGTGCAGGCGTTCGCCTGGGCGTTTCAAGACCTGGGAGGCCGGCTCTATCAGAACACCGCCGTCACGGGCTTCCAGGTCTCCGGCGACCGGGTGACGTCGGTGGAAACGACCGCCGGCCCGATCGCGGCCGACATGGTCGTCGCCGCCGCTGGGCCCCAGACCGGGCTGATGGCGGGGCTGGTGGGCGTTCACATTCCCGTGGCGCCGGCAAGGGTGGAGATTCTGGCGACCGCTCCCCTAGAGCCCCTCTTTCCCCTCGCCCTGGTGGGCAACGGACTCTACGGACACCAGGCCGTCCGAGGAAACCTGCTGTTTGGCGGCGGCGCCCACGAATGGACCGACGTGGACCTCACCACCGAGCCCGGCAAGCCCAACACGCCGCTCATCAGGAGCATCGCCCGGCGGCTCGCGGAGCTGCTGCCGGACCTGGCGGACGTGCCGGTGATTCGAAGCTGGGCCGGCGTGGTGGAACAGGCCCCGGACTACATGCCGATCATCGACATCCTGGAGAACCCCAGCAACTACGTGGTGGTCACCGCCTCGGCCCACGGCTTCGGCATCTCACCCGCCACCGGCAAGGTCGTCAGCGACCTGGTCCTCTACGGCGAAACCAACATCGACATCGGCGGCCTGGGCCTGGGACGCTTCGCCAACGTCAAGCCCAACTGGCGCCATCAGCGCGGCTGGACACCCGCTCCCAACCGATCCTGACCGCCGCGCCCGCGGACTGCCTTAATCCTGACGGTGCCGTGTGGACGCCGGGAAACGCCCATAACCGGCAAGTGAACAGCGGCAACGGCGGTCGGACTTCCGGAGTTTGGACGGCGTACCAGCTATACCTCCGCCGACTCCTCATACTCTGCGATGATCGTGTGACTCATATGCGCTAGGTGCGGCTCCGCGCCCAACGAGTCGATTGAGTCATAGGAGAGGAATGAGCACTGAGCGTGTATGGGGCGTTTCCCTAGACCCGAGAACGCTGGCCTACCGATTTCACGAAGGACCTGATCCCGCTTCCCGGTCGGGGCCACAATATGTAGTTTGATGTCGATGTCCGGCTGAAGGGCCAGAAGGTCGGCCATTCGCAAAAGCCCCGAGTAGATCGCGGTGGTGTGCTCGACTTCAAACGCCCTCGACATTGACCGACCCCTGAGCCAAAGTACGTCAATTTGCTCTACAGTCCTCATAGTCGCGTGATCGAACTTCAGGGGCAGATCGTCCAGAAACTTCTCGCGCATCGTCGCCGGGATGAGTTCTAGCACCCGCGACTTATCATTCCGAGGCACCCAGATACGAAAGCCCATTTCCGCCCCGATCTGCGCCACCTTGGCCTGATATTTGATCGACTCTCGAACGTCTGGTTCCGGTCCATTATCCACGACTTTAATCTTATTCTCGTCCCCGTTTGGTATAGGCTCCTTGTCGATGCGTGCAAGCGCACGATTGTCCTTTTCGGTGAGCGGATAGCTCTTTGGATGCGTCTGCTGCCTCTTCACCAAGTCAACCAGGAAAGCGCCGTCAGCTTCTGTGAACTTGTTGAGTGATGCCCGAAAAAAACCTGTCCAAGACGTTGTTCCCTTTTCGTGCTGATTTGTAATGCTCAGTTCATTCCAAATCTTATCGTCGTGGATTGGTATAGAAGATTCAAAGTCTAGCGTGACTATTGGCTTGACCTTGAAGCGAACTGTAAATTCATTTAGCTCATCACGAATCGGACTGTTGTCGCGGTAGGCCGTCGATTCAGCCCGAAGGATGCCGCACCACCGAGAGAGACGAGTCAGATAGCAGAGAAAAATGTCGCCTTCGCTGACTCGATTTGCTTGCTGCCATTGTCGCTCTCGAAATCCCGTGACAGTTGCGCCGCTTTCGAGGAACGCAAGCCACGTCTCTGGAGTGAACAGGTCTAGAAAGTACGTCATATACCCTCCGTCGCGACCAATGCCACAAACGGTGTGTTGTCAGTCATGCGGGCTTTGCAGGAGTCGGGGTTGAGTGCGTGCATGCCATCCGAATGCGCCCTCGATGCAAACAGTCTCGATGCTCTCCAGCGCTGGTGGACCCAGTCGGACTCGAACCGACGACCTCCTCAATGCCATTGAGGCGCTCTTCCAACTGAGCTATGGGCCCCGGAGCCGACATTATGCCCCGTGCCTGGGTGGGGCGTCGGACATTGGCAAATCGGGCGGTGGATCAGCTTGCACAGAACCAGTCGCTTTCCAGCGGCGCTGCCAGAGTCCGATACCCTCTCCCTCTGGGAGAGGGTAGGGTGAGGGTCCGGGGCGAGGGAACGCTTCCGCCCCACACGTGCCAATGGAAGCAAGTCGACTCACTTCTGCAAGCCAAAGGCGGCTAGGGCTTCGGCGTAGGCCGCGCGGGTGTTCAGGTTCAGTAGCACGTGGGGATAGTCCGTCGGCGCGTCGCGCAGGCGCGCCGCGTGGCGGCGGACCACGGCGCGGGGGCCTTGGGAGGCGTCGTCCACGGCGGCCAGCTCTCCGCGCAGGTCGCCGGGGAAGATCACCGGATGCCCATGCCGCCCCTCGTGCAGCGGCCGCACGATGTCGCCGGGGGCGTCGCGCCAGCCGGTCACCAGGTCCGCGAGCGCGTCGGCATGCAGCGGCTGGTCCACGCTGACGAGCAGGATGCCGGCGCAGTCCCCAGACAAAGCGCCGGCTGCACAGGCGACGGACGTGGCGCGGCCGTTCGCGTAGTCCGGGTTGTGCACCGTGCGCGCGGTCAGGCCGTCCAGCGCCGCCCGCACCTCCTCGGCGCGATGGCCGGTGACGACGACCACCTCGGCTACCTCATCGAGGGCCGCGAGGGTCCGCACCTGGTGCGCCACCAGCGAAACGTCGCCCCAGCGGATCAGCGGCTTGGGCGAGCCGAAGCGCTCCGAGCGCCCGGCCGCCAGCACGACGGCGCAGAGCCTGGGCGCGGGCCGGGCGCCTATGAGTGGGCGTCGGCGGCGACGCCGCGGCGCAGGTTGTTCACCTCGGCGCACGAGACCGCGGTGGGGAAGATCTTGCCCGGATTGAACAGATTGCGCGGGTTGAAGACCTGTCGCAGGCGTTGCATGCGCTCCAGGTCGTGGTCGCAGAACACGAGCCCCATGTTGTGGTGCTTCTCCATCCCGATGCCGTGCTCGCCGCTCAGCATGCCGCCCGCGTCGGCGCAGACCTGCAGCACGGACGTGCCGCACTCGATCACGCGGTCCAGGGCGCCGGTTTCGCGGTCGTCGAACAGCAGCAGGGGGTGCAGATTCCCGTCACCGGCGTGAAAGACGTTGGCGATGGTGATCTTGAAGAAGTCGCTCACCCCCGCGATCTGCGCCAGCACGTCGGTGATGGTCGTGCGGGGGATCACGCCGTCCTGCACGTAGTAGTTAGGCGAGATGCGTCCCATGGCACCGAACGCGCTCTTGCGCCCGAGCCAGAGCAGCGCCCGTTCGCGCGCGTCGGCGGCCACGCGCACCTCGGCCGCCCCGTGCTCGGCGAACACCCTCCGGATCGCCGCTTCCTGCGGCTCGAGCTCGGCGGCCACGCCTTCCAGCTCGATCAGCAGCACGGCGGCCTTGTCGGTGGGCAGGTTGGCCGCCGGCACGTATTGGGCGATGGCCTCCAGCGAAATCTGGTCCATCATCTCCATGGCCGCCGGAACGATGCCCGCGGCAATGATTCCCGATACCGCCGCGCTGGACTGCGCGACCTCGCCGAACGACGCCAGCATGGTGCGGACCTGGTCCGGCGTGCGAACCAGGCGCACCACGGCTTTGGTCGCGATGCCGAGCGTGCCCTCGCTGCCGCAGAAGAGCCCCGCCAGGTCATAGCCGGGGTGGTCCAGCGCCGCGCCGCCGGCCGTGACGATGCGGCCGTCGAGGGTGACGAACTCGACCCCGAGCACGTGGTTGGTGGTCACGCCGTGGAGCAGCGTGTGCGGTCCGCCGGCGTTGGTGGCGATGTTGCCCCCGATCGTGCAGGCCGCCTGGCTCGACGGATCCGGGGCGTAGTGAAATCCGTACTGGCATGTGTGTGCGCTGAGGTCGGCGTTCACCACGCCCGCTTCCACCACCGCGCGCATGTTGCGGTAGTCCACCTCGAGGATGCGGTTCATGCGCGAGGTGCTCACGACGATGCCGCCGCAGGCGGCAATAGCCCCTCCGCTCAGCCCGGTGCCCGCGCCGCGACCGATGATCGGCACGCCGAGCTCGTGCGCAACGCGCACCACCGCCTGGACCTCGGCGGCGTCCCGTGGGAACACCACGGCGTCGGGCAGCGCGTGCTCCACCGAGCCGTCGTAGGCGTAGATGGCCACCTCGTCGGGCTCGGTCATGACCCAGTCGTCGCCAATGGCGCGACGCAGCGCGCCGCCAAGCGCGATCCGACCCACGCTGAAGGTCGAGGCGGCGGTGGCGCTGGCCATGATGCCCCTACGCTACGACGGCAGGGCGGGCGGTGCAATGCGGGGACGGGTAATAGACTGGCGCGCCCGACGGTGCGCGGCTGTTGTCACGACGGCCGGTGATCGGACAGTGAGTGATTGAGTTGAATCGCGGAATGGCGGCCCGCGCATGGCCGGGGATCGCGGCCGCGGCCATTGCGCTCGCCGCGTTCCTCGTCGTGCTGGCGGTGGATGATCGAAGCGCCGAGCCGCCCACGGTGGAGCCGACCCCACAGGCCACCCCGGAGCCAAGCCCGGAACCCACGCCGGAGCCGACCCCCGAGCCGACGCCGGAAGCCACCCCGGAGCCAACGCCGCCGCTAGTTTCGATGGTCGAAATGGGGCGCATGGTCTATGCGCTCCACTGTGCGGTCTGTCATGGCGATGACATCGGCGGAGGGATCGCCCCGTCGCTGGCAGGGCCCGAGCTGCCCGAAAGCTATGCAACGGCGCTCGACCTCTACGACTACATCCGCGACCGCATGCCGGCCGGCGGCGTGGGCCCCGGGGGCCTGACCGACCCCGAGTACCTGCAGACCACCGCTTTCATCCTCAACCAGCGCGGCGAGCTGGCCGGCGACGCCAATCTCACGCTTGAAACGGCCAATGAGACCTTGTTGGCGCCGACGGACGCGGCCCTCGCGACGGCGACCCGCTCGGCGGCGCCGGCCGCCACCGCGGCGCCGGTGCTCACGCCGGCGGCCAGCGGCAACACACCGCCGCAAGCGCCCGTCCTGGTCGAGCCGGCGACCGCGCTCCTGCGCGGTGGGCTGTCACCGGTCTTCGTCACGTTGCAGACGGGGCTGTTTGTCGACGCGGAAGCGGACGACCGGCACACGGCCACGGAATTCGGCATCTGG
The DNA here is from genome assembly GCA_022826485.1 of Chloroflexota bacterium. Lineage (GTDB taxonomy): Bacteria > Chloroflexota > UBA11872 > UBA11872 > UBA11872 > JAJECS01. The sequence goes on from JAJDUU010000006.1 coordinate 60,298, forward strand.
CAACTGCGCGGGATGACGCGAGTGTGGACGGCCATGGTCACCGAAGCCCCGCTGGACCAGGCGACGCTTGAACGCGGAGGATTCGAGGGGCCGCTGGCCGGGCGCATGGGGCTGCATCACAAGACGATCTACGCGATCCGTGCGCGCCACCGGGATTCCAGCGGCGACCCGCTCAGCGAGTGGTCGGCATGGTCGGACCTTTGGATGGTCTCGACCTACCCGGAGCACTTTCCGGTCACCAAGCCAATGCGGGTGCGAGACATTCAGCCGGACAGCTTGCGCTGGCAGACGGACGACGGCACGCCGGTTGCGCTGACCGCCGGCGCCGCGCTGCTGATCACTAGCCCGCTCGGCGAATTGCACGAGATCACAGCGGCGAACACGGGCGAGGCCGTGCGGGACTTCGCGCCGGCCGAGCGCTATGGGAGCGTGTTCTTCAAGTTCCAGGCGGGCGCGGACGGGCTCGATATCCCAGCCTCGGAGCTGTCGTTCCTGGATGCGACCGGGGTGCGCAGATTCGCGTGGCTGCCCCAACTCAATCTCGATCCTGGCGCGGTGCTGCTTGCAGCGCCGACGTCATCGGGCGCCGTCCACTTCGAACCGGACGACACGCCGCTGGACCGGGCCGACACGGAGCCAAAGCTCGATGCAGACTCAATGGCGCGCACGGCGGCTGTGCCGTGGAGGGCGCGTGAGGGATTTCGCGTCGAGCTGGCGGCTACCGGATTCACATTGCCGGTGCAGATTGCGGCGGTACCGGAACCGGCGGATGAGCCCGGCGCGCCGGTGGCCTATATCACCGAGCTCTACGGCTCGGTCAAGGCGCTGGGCAACGACGGCTCGGTGTGGACGTACGCAACCAACATCCTCGACGAACGGCCCTCTGAATCGGTGGCGAAACTCGACGGCGAAACGGGCACGTCGGGCATCGCGGTGGATCCGGAATCGGGTGATGTCTACGTCACCACCACCTACCGCGTCGGCGAGAACCTGCACAACAAGATCGTGCGCCTGGAGAGCGACGACGGCGGACGCACGGCGGCGCGCGCCGTGGACGTGCTGCGCATGGACGACGAAGTGACCGGACCCTCGCACCAGATTCACGGCCTGCTCTTTGGACACGACGGCCTGCTCTATGTGGCAGTCGGTGACGGCTACGAGTCATTTGACGAAGGCTCCACCGTGAACACGCGCGCGGTCGACGATGCCTACTTTGGCGGCAAGATTCTGCGCCTGAACCGGGATGGCAGCGCGCCGGCCGACAATCCGCATTTCGACCCCGCGCAGCCCGACGCGCCGGTGTCCTATCAGTGGGCCAAGGGGATGCGAAACTTCTTCGCCCTCGTCCAGCGTCCCGGCGACCAGGCGGTCTATACGGCCGAAAACGGAAACAATATCGATCGCCTGTTGCGGCTGGAGGCGGGACAACACTACGGCTATGCGGGCTCCGACAGCAGTCTCTTGCAGCGGGGTCTGTGGTACTTCAACCCGTCGATTGCGCCTGTGGGGCTCGCCTTTGCGGTCGATGGTCCGTTCCCTGCGGAGCGTCGGGGCAATCTCTATGTGGCCGCGTTTGGCAAGGGGTTCATCAAAGGGACCGCCGAACGGGGCAAGGAAATCTGGGAGGTCGAGCTGGACGCTGCCGGGGCTGTGGTGGGACGCCCGGAACGGTTCGTGATCTACGTCGGAGGCCTCTTTGCCCCGGTCACCGGAATGGCCTACTTGGCGGACGGCCTGTACTTCCTGGATTTCGGCCCCGAGCACCCGGAGGACACGAGTCCGGGCGCCACTGGGCTTCTTTGGCGCGTGGTGCCTGACGCCGGCTGAGTTCCCCCGGCGGGCCGGACACCCGCGAGATGAGCGACCCCTCCGGATGGAGCGGCGCGAGCGCCGGATACTCTGACGCGGACGCCGTGCCGGTTGGGAATGCGCTGCACGCCATGGCCACCATCATTCACGACAACGTGCTCGGGCCGATTGAGCTCGAGGCGCCCTTGCTGGCGCTGGTGGATCACGCCGCCGTGCAGCGCCTCCGGCGGCTGGAGCAACTTGGCACGGCCTCGCTGGTCTTCCCCGGCGCGCGCCATACGCGCTTCGCCCATTCCATCGGCGCGCAGGAAATCATGCGCCGCGTGTGGCGGCGGCTGGAAGAGACCGATCCGCCGCCGGGAATTGATCTCGCCGCCGAGGGGCGGCTGCTCCGAGCGGCGGCGTTGCTGCACGATCTGGGGCACTATCCGCTGTCGCACGTCGTCGAGCCCATCGCCGCGCGGCTGCACCAGTCCGCCGTTCCCGCCGCCGATTCCGAATTGGACCCGGCCTGCGAGTCGGACTGGCTGCAACTGGCGGCGACGGCCGCCTCACGCCCGCCCCCGCCGTCGGACGTGCATCACGAGCGCCTGGCCGCCGAGATCATCAAACGCGATTCCGCCCTGCAGCGCGGCATCGACGCCTATGTCGGGCGACCCGGCGCCGCCGCCGAAATTCAGGCGCTGCTGAAGCACCACGGCGGCCCGCGGTATCGCCGCCAGCTCATCGCCTCGCACCTCGACGTCGACCGCCTCGACTATCTGCTGCGCGACGCGCACAACGCCGGCGTGCGCTACGGCGGGGTCGAGCTCGAGCATCTCATTCGCCGCATGCGGCTCGGGAGCGACGGCGCGGGTGAGCATGCGGTGTACGTCGAGTCACGTGGCCAGCCGGCGCTGGAACACTACCTGCTGGCTCGGCGCTTCATGTACAGCCAGGTCATCTTTCACAAGACTGTCACCGCGTTCTCGGTGCTCGTGGCGGCATTCTGGATATCGCTGGCGCTTCGCGACCGATCGCCCCTGACATCGCTGGTCGGCCTGCACCAGGCCCTGGACGACGGCACGTTCCGACGCTTCGACGATCACTGGCTCTGGAACGAGGCCGCGCGCCGCGCCGATCCGGCCGGCCGCGGCATGACCGCGCGCATCGCCTCGGCCCTGATCGATCGACGCCCGCCGCTGCTGGCGTGGGAGCACCGCGCGCGCGGGCCACAGGCGCCGGCCGACGTGCTGGAGCAGTTCAATTCGGCCAGGCGAGCGATCGCCGACGCCGCACGCGTGGAGGCCTCGGACATCTTCTTCACCGACCAGGTCGTCGCCGGTCTGGCGGGCGACGACGGGGACTCGACCGCCGGCGAACCGCCGCTCGTGGGTGATCCGGGCGGGGAGCTTCGTCCGATTGCCGAGGCCCCGGATTCGGCGCTCCAGGGCGCCGCCGGGCAGCCCCAGCGCCTGGCTCGGCTCTACGTCATGCGAACCGGTGTCCGGGACGCCGATGCGAAGCGCCGGGACCAGGTGCGTCAGGCATTCCTCGCGCACCTGGACGCGCCGGAGTGATGTCGACGGACTAAGGGTCGCAGCAGCCGCAGCAGAGCTGCTCGATCGCGTCCAGCAGCGCGTCGCGATGGTCGAACGCAATCTCGTCGGGCAACTCGTTGATCGGAAACCAGCGCGCATCGGCGGCGTCGTCGCCGGCGGTGACCGCGGGCGGCGCGGACAGCCGGGCGCCGAAGACGATGCCGATGATGCGTCCGCGGGGATCCCGGTCCGGATGACCGTAGGCGCCGATGTGCTCCAGCGAATCGATGGCGATGCCGGTCTCCTCGCGCAGCTCACGTTTGGCCGCGTCCGGCAGGTCCTCGTGCGGCTCCACGAACCCGCCTGGAATGGCCCAACCCGGCGGCGGGGCGCCTCGCCGAACCAGGAGCACGCGATCGCCGTCAGGAAACGGCGCAATGATCACCGCGTCGGCGCCAACCGGATAGCGGGGCGGCGGCACGGCGCTACTCGGCGGCGCCGGAAGCCGGGCGGCTGCGCCGCGCAACCAGGCGCAGCACGATGATTCCGACGATCAGCATCACCACGAAGGCCAGGGCCAGGACGTCGAAATATTCATCGATCGCGGCCTCGATGGGGTCGCCGAAGAGGGTGATCAGACCGCCGACGAGAAAGAACCGACCCGCGCGTCCGATCAGCGAAGCGAGCAGAAACCGCTTGAAGTCCAGCCGGAACGCCCCGGCCCCAATGGCAAAGACCTTGTAGGGGATGGGCGTGAAGGCGGCGATGGAGACCGCCCACACGTCGCGTCGCTGGAACTGGCGCTCGACGTAGAGGATGCGGTCCTGCGCGAACAGCCGATTCAGAATTGGCCGCCCGCCCCGCAGTCCGATCCAATAGCCCAACATCGCGCCGGTCAGCGAGCCGACCGTGGCGAGCGCGGCAAAGCCGAAGGTAAACGGCAGATTGCCCACCATGAGGGCGATCATCAGCCCGTCGGGCGGAATGGGAAAGAAGCTCGACTCCCAGAACGCCAGCACCAGGAGCGCCAGCGCGCCCCAGGGCGTATCGGCCCAATCCAGCACCCAGTGGCCGAGGTCGGAAATCAGCTGCATCAGCGAGTGGCTTGGCGGAAGCGGGGCATTCTCAAGCTGGGCGCAATCCTCACGACGCGGTGGTGAATTGGGTCGCAACGACAAAGGACTCGCCGTTGCGCAGGCCGGTGACCCGCACATGATAGAGCGTGTTCGGAGCCAGCGGGTCGTTCGGGATGAGGGCCAAGGCGCGCCGCCACTCGCTGATCGAGCGCGTGACCGCGACCGGTGCGCCGCCGTCCGGCGTCACGGTGGCCTCGCCCCACTCGATAGGTTCGCGGAGGCCGAAAATCAGCGTGATCGGCGGCCCAACCGGTCGGGGCACGCCGGGCGCGGGATCCGGCCATTCGGCGCCGTCCCAGGTGTGCGGCACGCCCACGGCGGCGTTGCGCGGCATCACCGAGGGCAGCGGAACGTCCGCCGTGTGGCGAGGCGAGAGCCCCACGTTGAACACCGCGGCGCGGGTGCCCTCTGCCGAGGCCCAGCCGTAGCCGACATGGACCGCCGACGGGTGCACGAACATGTAGCGGTGGAACACGGTCCCGAGGGCCCATTCCAGCGTGCGCCCGGGCGGCAGGAAGCCGAAGGTCTCGTCCACCCAGCCCAGCGGATATCCGGCGGCGTCCGCCCGGTCGCCGATGGTGCGTCCGGTGAATCCGGGTTTTCCAGCCACCTCCGTGTGCAGGCCGCCGGACGTGGGGTCGTTGCGGTTGATCACGTAGTAGTCGGCGTGGGCCTGGGCGGCCTGCATCAGCGCCGGGTGCGCCGATAGCGGCGGCAACCCCAGGTCGGCGCGCACCTCGTTCATGCGGTCCACGACCGCGTCGCCGCTGACGCTGACGGTCGGGGTTGGAGTGGGAGTCGGAGCGGGAGTGGGGGTCGGGGTCTGGGTCGGAGTCGGGGTTGGAGTCGATGTCGGAGTCGGCTCAGCACTCCCCTCGTGGCGCGGCTGCAAGACCGATTCCGGGAACAGCCCCAGTTGCTTTGCCAAGTCGCCGCCGTTGGCGATGGTCACCTCACCGGCGCGCGCCCAGGGAGTGTCGATGTGCCAGAGCTGGATCACCGCCCGCTGGGCGCGGATGGCGCTCATGCCGTCGTAATGCACGATCTTGGACGTCGGCAGCCCAAACCAGCGCAAGGGGTCGTCGGGCCCGAAATAGGCGTCCCGGATCGGCGGGCTCTCGTCCATGAAGGACCAGCGGCGGCCGATGACCTCGTTCCAGGAGAACCCTGCCTCTTCCGGGAAGGTCTGATGCCGCGGAACCAGCAGCCGAGCCAGCTCATCGTCCAGACCCGACCGGTAGAGCTCATCGAAGATGTTGATGAACATCACCTCGGAGGTGCCCGGATGCCACTGGAACACCAGCTTCTGCATCACCTGGACGGTGAAGCCGAGCCACTCGAAGCGATGGCTCACGGGAAAGCCGACGACATGCGGCCCGCCTAGGTGCTGGAAGACCGTCCAGAAGGGAATGCCGTCGGCGTCGCTGACGAGGTAGCCGGCGCCCGGCGCGGCGTCTCCCGCGGCCTGGGTGTAGACATGCCCGCCGGGCACCGCGTAGTCCGCATCTTGCGCCAGCGCCGGCCCGGCCGTGGCCCAGACCGCAAGGCCCAGGATCACGGCCCCGAGCCACAACCAACGCGAAACGCTCGCCCGGACCATGCCGCGATGGTAACGACTGGGACGTAAACGAATCGTAGACAACCGCAGCGGGTTGCCAGCGGACGGGCGAGTTTTTTGGCGTGTTCGGCGTTTAACTTCGACGACGAAGTTTAGTCCGATCTCAATCTGAGCGGCGGGCTCTAGTCGGCGACGGCGTTTTCGATGACGTCGACCGTGTAGCTGCCGTCCGCCGCGACGTCGATGGCGACAACGTCAATGCGCCAGTCGGTGGCGCCGGACGCCTGGGCATAGCGGCGACCCAGGGCCACGAGGCGCCTCGCCTTTGTAGTCGAGATGGCCTCCCGCGCCTCGCCGAAGGCGCCGCTGCGGCGCGTCTTGACTTCGACGAGGACCACGGTGCGTCCCTGGCGCGCCACCAGGTCCACCTCGCCGCGGCCGACGCGTTGGTTGCGCTCGATCACCTCGTATCCGCGGCGGCGCAACTCACGCGCGGCTAGGTCTTCACCCCATTGGCCCAGCGCGGCGCGGTCCTCCACGGGCGCCCGACCCGCCGCGCTGGATCGGCGCAGTTTGGCGAAGACCTGGGTGAGGAAGCCTCTCACGGGTCCAAGGTTGGATGGCGGGTTGTTCTGGTCCACACGACACGCGGTCGCCAGGGAAACTCCCTCACCCTAACCCTCTCCCAGAGGGAGAGGGAACCGGACCGGACCCTCTCCCTCTGGGAGAGGGAACTGGACTGCCTAACCCTCGCCCGCTGGGAGAGGAAACCGGACCGCCGTTGCCGGCTCGCGTGGGTGGCGACCGGAGAGGTTCGGCGGCGGCATCGCTGACGCGGCAAGTCGTCCGGCTCCTTCTCCCTTGGGGAGAAGGATGGGATGAGGGGACGAAATCGCCGAGACGCGCGGTATCTCCGCACCCCCGTATCGTGGTCCGGGGCAGGCTCCAGGAAACCTCTGAGAAAAGGCTACGCAGCCGGTGCGACGCGCCGGGACTCGGCCACCGGGCGGAAGCTAGCGCGGTGCAGCGGGGATGGCCCCTCGGCGTTGAGCGCTTGGCGATGCGCCGGCGTGCCGTAGCCCTTGTGGCGACCGAAGCCGTAGACCGGGTGTTGAACGCACAGGCGCTGCATCAGCTCGTCGCGGGCGACCTTGGCGCACACCGAGGCGGCGGCGACGGCCAGGCAGCTGGCGTCGGCGCGCACGATGGCGTCTTGCGCGTTCGCATAGCGGCAATCGGCGGGGAGGGGAAAGGCGTCCACGATCACGTGGTCGGGCGCCACCGGCAGCGCGTCCAGCGCGCGCAGCATGGCCAGGCGCGAGGCCGCGGCGATGCCGAGGCGGTCGATCAGCCGCGGCGAGGCGTAGGCCACGCGGGCGGCGATGGCGGTGGCGTGCACGCGGGCGCTCCAGTGGCGGCGATCGGCGGCGCTGAGCTGCTTGGAGTCGGTCAAGCCCCAGAGCAGGCGGCGATCCTCGTAGGCCGTTCGCGGAAGGATCACCGCGGCCGCCGTCACCGGCCCCGCCCAGGCCCCGCGACCGGCCTCGTCGACTCCGGCGATGCGCCGCAGGCCGCGATGCAATAGCGCAAGCTCGTGGGGGAGTTCGCGGATTCGAGGCTGGGAGGTGGCGGGAACCCCACACCCCCTCGGACGCTCCTAGGCGCGCCGCTCCTTGACCCGGGCGGCGCGACCGATGCGGTCGCGCAGATAGTACAGCTTGGCCCGGCGGACCTTGCCGCGGCGCGTCACCTCGATGTCTCGCACGATTGGCGAGTGCAGCAGGAACGAGCGCTCCACGCCGAGGCCATGCGTCACGCGCCGCACGGTGAAGTTCTCGTTCACCCCGCCGCCACGACGACGTATCACCGTGCCTTCGAAAACCTGCACGCGCTCGTTGTCGCCTTCGCGCACCGTCACGTGCACGCGCACCGTGTCCCCGACCTGGAATTCGGGAACCTCGTCCCGCAGTTGGGCGCGCTCGAACTCGTCGATCAGGCTTGCCATGCGATTGCTGCTTGTCGGGACGCCATCTGCCCACTGGGGAGATAGCACAGGAATCCCCTGCGCCCGTTGCAGGCGCGGGACGCCACCCTACCACAAGGCGGGCGCGCGGCGGTGGAGGGGGCGACGCATGCGTCGCCCGTGCCGGATCGTCACCCCGGCGGAACCCACGCTGCACGCAGCGCGGGCCACCGGGCGGAGCCCCCTCATCCCAGCCCTCTCCCTCGAGGGAGAGCGGGCCGGACCGGGCGATGTGGGCGCGCATTGAACAGGAAGCTCCACCACCTGAATCACGCCGCAATCGCCGGCGGCGTTTCTATACTGATTCATCCATGGCGCTGTGAGCCCGCCTGCTCAATGACCCGTCGCCAGATGCTCATCACCACTGCTGCCGGCGGCATCGGCGCGGCCGCTGCCGTCGCCGCGGGTTGGACTTCGTTCGTGGCCGTGCGCGAGGCCAAGCTCGTCAACCAGTTTCGCCAGGGTGCGGTCGTCGACGGGGAGCCGCTGGCCGGTCTGACGTTCGACGAGGCCGTGGCCCGCGCGCGGGCTCGGTGGGGTCCCTACATCGAGAACCCCATCGTCCTGCGGCTTGGCGGGCGCGCCTGGACGCCGACCGCCGACGAGATCGGCATTTCGGTGGACTTCATGACGCCCCTGCGCGAAGCCTACGCCTGGCGTCGCGATGCGGCGCTGAGCGATCAGGTGCTCGGCCGCGCGGCCGGCGGGCCGGGCGCTTACGACGGACACACGGTGGTCGACTTCGATCCCGCGCTGTTTCAGGCCTACCTGGATCGCATCGCCGCCTCGGTGCATCTCGACCCCGTGGACAGCGTGCTGCGGATCGAGGAGCAGGCCGGCCGCCGCCGACTGGTCGTCGATCCATCGCGCGAGGGCCGACAGCTCGCACCCGCCGGCTACGCCGAGAGCGTGGCCGGCAATCTGCGGCCGCCGACGCGGCTGGTGGTGGACCTGGCGTCCGAGGTCATCGCTCCCGCCGTCGTCGAAGATCAGCTCGATCCAATCGCCGCCGATGCCGCCCGCTTGCTCGATGGGGACATCGGGCTAAACACGCCGTGGGCGAGCTGGAAGGTGGCGCGGGACTCGCTGGTTGCCAATGTCGCGGTCAGCGGGCCTGCCAACGATCCGGACGTCGACATATCGCTGGACTATGCGTCCTTCGAGTCCCTCGCACGGCAGATCGCGGACCGTCTCCGGGTCGCTCCGGCCGATCCGCGCATCCGCATGAGCGCGTCGGGCGAAGTCGTCCCCCTCGACGAGGGCCGCGCGGGCCGGCAGGTCGACGTCGAGCAGCTCTGGTCGCTCGTGCAGGCGGCGTTCGCCAGCGGCGATTCCGCGGTCCAGGTGCCGATCGTCGTCGTCCGGCCCGACGTCAGCCGCCTCACCGCCAAGGAGTTGCAGTTCGACAACGTCATCGCCGTCGGCGAGTCGATCTTCTGGGGCTCCGAGGACAACCGGATCCACAACATCGACCATGGCTCGCGGCTCATCGATGGCGCCATCATCCCGCCGGGCGAATCGTTCTCCCTCAACGAGACGGTCGGACCGATCACCGTCGACAACGGCTTCGTGGAAGGGCTGGTCATCGCGCCCACGCGCACCGAGCCCGGCGTGGGCGGCGGCATCTGCCAGGTTTCAACCACCCTGTTTCGGGCGCTGTTTTGGGCCGGGCTGCCGATCGATGAGCGCTGGCAGCATGTCTATCGCGTCGGGTACTACGAGCTGGGCGAGGACAGCCCGCCGGGATTCGATGCCGCGATCTGGCAGCCGCGGCAGGACCTGCGGGCGACGAACGATTCCCCCAACTACCTGCTGATCCGGCGCGAGTTCGATGCGCTGAACCAGATTCTGCGCTTCAAGATCCTCGGCGCGCCCATCGGGCGGAAGGTCACGCTCGATTCCTCGCGCGGCGACATCGCCGAGCCGCCGCCCCCGGTGGTCGTGGCGAATCCGGAGTTGGAACCGGGCGAGACGAAGCAAACGGACTCGGCCCGCGTAGGCATGAAGACCGTCATCTACCGCCACGTGGCGATCGGCGATCAAGTGCTGTTCAGGGACCAGTTCGCGTCGTTGTTCAGGGCCTGGCCCGAGCGCTGGGAAGTGGGGCCGAACGAGGACGGCTCGCTGGACCTGAGCCAGATTCCGGACCTCGAGGCGCCGGAGGGCGAGACACCCGACGACGGTGAAGCTCCGGCCGAAAACGGGGATTCGTCCGCCCAGTCCTAGGCGCCGTGTAGCATAATGGCGGCCGAGGGCAGCCTTGCGGCTGCTCGATTTGTCTCGCCCCCACGTTTGGAGCACCGTCGTATGTTGCGAATCCGCCTGGCGCGGCTTGGTCGAAGGAACCGCCCGCACTATCGCGTGGTGGTCGCCGAACGCCGCTCGGGCCGTGACGGCCGCCGCATCGACGAGCTCGGCCACTACGATCCCCTCACCGAGCCTTCCACCGTTGTGCTGGACGTTCCTCGCACCGAGGAGTGGATCCGCAAGGGCGCCCAGCCGACCGAGCGCGTGAGCAAGCTGCTGGCGATTGCGCGCGAGGCCGCGGCCGCCGCCCCGGTCGCCGACGGCGAGTAGGCCCCGGTGGACGAGCTGATTGAGTTCATCGGCAGAAATCTGGCCACGGTGCCGGACGAGGTTCGCGTGGAGCGCTTTCGGCGTCACCACCTGCACGTCTACAAGCTGTTCGTGGACCCGCAGGACATGGGCCGGGTGATCGGGCGACAGGGCCGCGTGGCGATCGCGATCCGGGCGGTGATGCAGGCGGCGCCCATCAGCCAGGGCCGCCGGCTGGCGCTCGACATCCAGGAGGCCAGCTAGGCGTCAGCGTCCGGAGCGGCCGCGACGCCGGACGGTGAGGGCCACGGTAGGCTCGTCGCGGCGCACCTGGTTCCCGGCGTACGCTTGACCGGCCGCGACTTAGCCGCAGAGTCGGAGGGCGCGCGTGCGCGTTGACGTCGTCACCATCTTTCCCGGCATGGTCGAACCCGTCCTGGCGCAAAGCCTGCTGGGCAAGGCGCGCGAGCGCGGGCTGATCGACGTGCAGGTGCACGACCTGCGGCGCTGGGCGGACCCGCCGCAGCGACAGGTGGACGACTACTCCTATGGCGGCGGGCCCGGCATGCTGATGAAGCCCGAGCCGATCGTGCGCGCCGTCGAGGAGCTGCGCACGGCGGATTCCTGGACCGTGCTGCTCTCGCCGCAGGCCCGGCCCCTCACGCAGCCGGGCGTGCGGCGACTGGCCGAGCGGCCACACCTCATCCTCGTCTGCGGACGCTACGAGGGCGTCGACGACAGGGTGCGCGACCTGGTCGTCGATGAGGAAGTCAGCATCGGCGACTACGTCGTTGCCGGCGGCGAGGTGCCGGCCCTGGTGCTCATCGAGGCAACCTCGCGGCTGATTCCGGGCGTCGTCGGGTGCGATGACTCGGTACGGGACGAGTCGCACGCCGCGGGTCTGCTCGAGTACCCGCAATACACCCGGCCGGAGGAGTTCCGCGGACGGCGCGTGCCGGCGACGCTGCTGAGCGGCGACCACGGACGCGTGGCGGACTGGCGGCGAGCGCAGGCGCTGCGGCGCACCCTCGACCGGCGGCCCGATCTGCTCTCCGAGCGCGGCCTCACGGACGCGCAGCGGTTACTGCTGGCGGAGTTCGATCTCGACGGTCCCGACACCGCGAATGAGGCGCGCCCATGAGCGACGTCGCGATCCTGCACGACATCGAGGCGCGGCTGGCGCTCACGGCTGGGGTCGACATCGTCGCCAACGCCGTCAAGTGCACCATGGGTCCGAGCGGGCGCAACGTGGCCTACCGGGGGCAGCTTGGCCCGCCCAAGATCACGCATGACGGGGTGTCCGTGGCGCGGGACATCCAGCTGCGCAACGGGTTTCTGCAAACGGGCGCGGCGATCGTGACGGAGGCTTGCCGCCTCACCAACACCGCCGCCGGCGACGGCACCACGACGGCCGCCGTGCTGACGCAAGCGCTCACGCACGAAGCCCAGCGGCTGGTGGCCGCGGGCGCGGACCCGATGCGCCTGCGGCGCGGCCTGGCGGCTGCCGTCCTGCGCGTCGACCGGGCCGTGCGCGAGCAGGCCAGGCCCATCACCACTCTGCGCGAGACGGCTTGGGTGGCCGGGCTCGCGGCCCACGATGCGGGCCTTGGGGAGATCATTGCCGGCATCTTCGACCGCTATGGGCCGGAGGCGGCGGTGACCGTCGAGCTGGGCCGAGGGCTCAGCACCGAGGCGCGCACCGTGGAGGGGATGCGCCTGGAGCGCGGGCTTGCGTCGCTCCAACTGGCGACGGCGGCCACCGGCAGGCGCGCCGAGCTGGAAGACTGCGACGTGCTCGTCACCGACCGCGAGCTCGAGGGCGTGGGGCCGCTCCTGCCGTTTCTGGAGGCCTATGTCTCTGGTGGCGGGCAGCGCCTGCTCGTGGTGGCCAAAACCGTCGGCGGCGAGGCCCTGGCCACGCTCGTGGAAAACCACCGTCTCGGGCGAATGTCGGTCATCGCCGTGCGCGCGCCGGTGTTTGGCGAGCGCCAGCGCGCCATGCTCGAAGACCTTGCGATCTTCACCGGCGCCTCGCTGGTCGCGCACGAGTCGGGGGATCCCTGGGGATCGGTGCCCGTGAGCGTCCTCGGGCGGGCCGCCCGGGTTCGCAGCGATGCCCGTGAAACCCTGGTCATGGGAGGCGCGGGCGAGCCGGCGGCCATTGCCGAGCGCACCGAGTTGCTGTGGGTCTACCGCGACCGCGCCAAGAACCAGTTCGACCGGGAAAAGCTGGAAGAACGCATTCGCAACCTCTCCGGCGCGGTTTCGGAGATTCACGTGGCGGCGCCGACGGATGCCGAGCGCGAGGAAGCGCGGCAGCGTGTCGAGGATGCCGTGGCCGCGACCCGCGCGGCGCTGGATGAAGGGATCGTGGCCGGCGGCGGCGTGGCGCTGGCCCGCGCCGCGGTTGGCCTGACCGCACCGCCCGACGCGCACCGGGATGAGGCCGACGGTTGGCGAGTGGTCCAGCGCGCCCTGGCGGCTCCCGTGGCGACGATCGCCCGCAACGCGGGCTACGACGGCGCGGTCGTGGCCGACGCCGTGGCAACCGGCGATCCACCGCGGGCCTTCGACGTCACCTCCGGCGCCTACGTCGATCCGCTGGACGCCGGCATCGTCGATCCCGTCGCGGTGGTGCGCGCCGCGCTGCGCTATGCGGCGAGCGCGGCGATCATGATCATCACCTCGAACACGGTCGTGGCCGACGCCGAGTCCTACGGTCCGTGGGTGCGCGGGCTGCGACGCCGGCTCGCGCGCGACGCCGGCATCATGCTGGACGGCTGATCCGGCCTAATCGAACGACAGGCGGTCGATCACCCCGCGGCGGATCTTGAACCCGTGCTCGGCGCTCGGGAACGTCCCCTCGGTGACCTCGTCGCGGTACTGCGTCAGCGCGTCCCGCGTGGCGCCGGCCAGGTCGGCGTAGCGGTGCGTGTGGCGCGGCGGCGGTCGGAAGGCAAGCCCCAGCAGATCGTGCAGCACCTGAATCTGACCGTCGCAGTTCGGTCCGGCGCCTATGCCGATGGTCGGAATCGCGAGGTGCTCGGTCACCACCGACGCCAGCCGCGCCGGCACGGCCTCCAGCACCACGGCGAACGCGCCGGCGGCCTCCTGGGCGCGGGCGCCGTCCACCACGCGCTGCGCACTCTCGAGATTGACGCCCTGCGCCACGTAGCCGCCCGTGGCGAGCACGGACTGCGGGGTGAGCCCCACGTGCGCCATCACCGGGATACCCCGGGACGTCAACCCCTCCGTGATGGCGGCGACCTCGGCCCCGCCCTCGATCTTGACGGCGGCCACGCCCCCATCGCGCACCAGCCGGGCGGCATTGTGCAGCGCATCGTCCAGCGTGGCGTAGGACATGAACGGCAGATCGCCGATCACAAGCGGTGCGGCAATGGCGCGGGTGACTGCGGCGGCGTGGTGCACGATATCGTCGACGGTCACGTGCAATTCACGCGAGTGGCCCAATACGTTCGGTCCCAGGCTGTCGCCGACCAGAATGCCGTCGACCCCGGCGGCTTCGGCGAGCCGCGCAAAGGGGGCGTCGTATGCCGTCACGCACACGAGCGGCACGCCGCCCTTGCGCGCTCGGAAGCCGCTGGCGGTCAGCGGCGCGTCACTCGAATCTGCCTGGTGCGCCATGTGGCGATGGTACGCCCTCGGCAGGGCCGCGGTCGCTAGTAGGCGTACCGCTCCTCGCGCGACCAGTCCACCGGCGCGAAGCTTGGCCTGGTCGGCATGCGCGTCAGAAGCTCGGGGTCGAGGTCGGATTCGTCGTAGAGGCCGCGGATCTGATTGGAGGGCAGGTTGAACTCGCGCGTCATTTCCTCGTAGAACGACTCGATGGCCTTGTAGCGATGGAACCACTCCACCGGGTCGTCGAACGCGTCGCAGTTGTCGGCGAAGTAGAGGACGATGTCCCGCACGCTCACGTCGACGGGAGTGGTGCGCCGGGGCAGACAGGTGCGGAAGTCGTCAATCCACCGGATCTGGCGTCGCACGTCGCGCGCGGGCAGGCGTCGCCGGCGGCTGAGCTGCTCCGCATACCATGTGAGGGCGGTCCTAAAACTCGTGCACTCCGCTGCCATCGACTGCCTCCCCCTGACAACTTGTGCCCGTGTACCCTGTCCGGCCCGACTGCCCACATAAAGACAATCGCCCATCCACAATGGATGGGCGACGGCGGTGCCTTATTCGTAGCGGTCGGAGTGACGGACCACGAGCGAGCCTCCCCAAGCCCGAAAATGCAGCAACGTTACGGCCGAGGCCGTACGCTCGTCTCACTGTAAGACTTGATACGTGAATGTCAATAGTTCACCTTAGAGAAACGTCTTGGATGGCGACATCCTGTGGCTGGTATCGGATCGGCTGGAGAATTATGCAGGCTCAAAAGCTGACAAACCGTTCGACCGATGTCCGCCGTCGAGCCAATCGGTCCCGTGTGTTTCAGATAGGCGTCGCGCGACTTGTCATAAGCATTTGTCGTGACAGCCCGGTCGAGTTGCCCGCGCCGGGCGGTCTTCCGCGGTCGGTGGGCGCCGCGCCATGACCGACCGGCCGATCGCGCCCGCGATCGACAGCCCGCGCGCGCTGGCCGGGCGCCGCGTGGTGGTGATGGGGTTGGGGCTGCACGGCGGAGGGCTGGGCGTGGCCCAGTTTCTGCGGCGCCATGGCGCCTCGCTCGTGGTGACGGATCTGCGTGACGCCTCCCAGCTGGCCCCGAGCCTGGAGCGCCTCGGATCGCAGGGTGTGCGCTACGTCCTCGGGCGCCACGACCTCCAGGACTTTCGCGACGCCGAGATCGTGGTGCGCAACCCGGCGGTTCCGTTGGATGCACCGGCACTGGCCGTGGCGCGCGAGGCCGGCGCGCGCATCGAGATGGAGCTCACTATGTTCCTGCGCTGGTGCGCCGCGACGCGGATCGTGGCCGTCACTGGCACCCGCGGCAAAACCACCACGGCGGCCGCGCTGCACGCCATGGTGCGCGCCGGCGGACAGCCCACGCGGCTGGCTGGAAACATGGGCGTCTCGGCGCTGACTCAGCTTGACGACATCCAGCCCGACGAGGTGGTGGTGCTCGAGATGTCGAGCTGGCAGACCGAGGGTCTCGCGGGGACCGGCGTCCGCACGTCCGGCGCCGTCGTCACCAACCTGCTCCCCGATCATCTGAACCGCTACGACTCGATGGAGGCCTACGCCGGCGCCAAGGCCGAACTGCTGCGCGCACAGCAGGCGGGCGATTGGGCGGTCCTGCCTGCGGGTCCGGGCTGGGGCGATTGGTTCGCGTCGCGGGCGCGAGGTCGCGTCGTCCGGGTGCCGCCGGACGCCCGTCCGCCCGGGTGGAGCGACGCCGTTCTGCGGGGGGCTCACAATCGGTCGAACCTGGCGGCGGCCGCGCTGGCCGCTCGTCAGCTCGGCGTGTCCGAGGCGGCGGTGCGGCGCGCCGTGGCGAGCTTCGCCGGCGTGGCGCAGCGGCAGGAGTTCCTCGGAACCATCGGCTCCGTCCGCGTATTCAACGACACCACGGCCACCATTCCCGATGCCACGTTGGCGGCCCTGGACACCATTCCGGGGCCGTGGGTCCTCATCGCCGGCGGGTCGGACAAACGGCTCGACTTCAGCGGGTTGTCCCAGCGTTTGCGGAGCGACGGCCAGGTGCGGGGCGTGGTGCTGCTTCCGGGCGCCGGCACCGATCGCCTGAGCGTTCAGCTCGGGTCGCTCGCGCCGGCGGCGGTTGACAGCATGGATGCCGCCGTGGCCGCCGCGCTCGACATGGCCCAGCCCGGCGATGCGTTGCTGCTCTCACCGGCCTGCGCGTCGTTCGGACTCTTCGCCCATGAGTTTGACCGCGGGGCCCAGTTCATCGCGGCGGCTGAGGCGCGCGGACTCACGCCTCCGACTCGGAGCGAGGGCTAGTCCAGGCGGCTGGTGATTAGTCCAGTATCCGCAGCCCGCCGAAAATCGCGGCCCCGCGCAGGTTGATCGTTACGGCATCGGCGGTGCCGGCCCGACGCTGATCCTCGACGCCGCCAAATAGCGCTAGCACGTCGTTCTGCACGGCGGCATCCGGCGGCAGGCGGATTTCGATGCCGCCAAAGAGGCACGAGACGTCAATGTTCGCTGGCGGGTCATCGATGCGGGCCTCGCGCAGGTCGAGCTCTACGCTGCCAAAAGCCGCCGTAGCCTGAAGCTGCCCGAGGGGACCGTTCACCCGGTCTTGCACTCCGTGGAAGATGGCGACATAGCTCCCGCTACTACCGTCCCCGGTGACGGCACGTCTGCGCGACGAGTGCCAGAAGATGAGCAGCAGACCGAAGAGGATGACCAGGACCGGCCAAATCGCCGATCGCACCCCGTCCGGCACTTCGTCCAGAATCGAAAGCTGCACGGTCACGCCGACCGCGATCAGCAACAGCGGGGCGACGGGCTGGCGAAATCCCGTGCGCGCCAGCGCCCAGACGCCGATCACCGTGATGACCGAGGGAAAGAACCGCCAGGGACTGCCGCCGATATCGAGATTGTCCAGCAGCAGGGCCAGCCCAACCGCGATGATGATCAGCCCGATGAGGACTTGCCCCGAATTGCGTCGCACGGCTCCACCTCCACGCGCGCTGTCGCGCGTGGCGACAGCGTCATTAGTATCGGCCATCGGCGGCATGCGGTGCATATCGGGAGGTCGCGCGCATAATGGCTCCAGCGCCGCTTGGGGCGCACGGAATGACGGAGCGCGCTCCTGACGATCCTGGTCATCGCCGACGTGCACGGCAATGTGACGGCGCTCGACGCCGTGCTGCGGGCCGCCGGCAGCGTCGACGAGGTCTGGTGTCTGGGCGATCTGGTCGGCTATGGGCCGGCGCCCAACGAGGTCGTCGAGCGCCTGCGCGAGCTGCCCCTGCGGTCGCTGGTAGGGAATCATGACTGGGGGTCGATCGGCAAAGCCGACCTGGCGGCATTCAACGCGGACGCGCGCACGGCCTGCGAGTGGACCGCCGGCGTGCTCACGCCGGTCAATCGTCAGTTTCTATCCGAGCTCGAACCCGCGGGAGTGTTTGGCGACGTCGCGGTCGCCCACGGCAGCCCGCAGGATCCCGTGTGGGAGTACATCACCAACGCCCGCGTCGCGGTCGCGAACTTTGGCTATTTCGCCTCCGATATCTGCCTCGTGGGCCACACGCACGTGCCGCTGGTGTTCCGCTGGCGCAGCGGGGCCACCGGCAGCGAGGCGTTTATCACCGAGGTGCCGGAACCGGGTCAACGAATCGTGGTCGATGACGATCGCCTGATCTTCAATCCCGGCAGCGTGGGTCAGCCGCGGGACGGCGACCCGCGCGCAGCCTTTGCCCTTTTCGATCCCGAGGCCCGTACGCTCCAGATCGAGCGCGCGACCTATGACGTCGCCCAGGTGCAGCGCCGCATGGAGGCCGTTGGCCTCCCGGAGCGGCTGTCCATTCGCCTGCAATACGGATGGTAGAGCGGAGGACTGTATGGGCAGCCCTTGTCCATAGGCAAGTCTCAGCTGCTACACGAGTATCCCGGCGGCCTGAGGGTGTCGGAATGGCGACCGTTTTCGAGGGTGTGGCGTGCTACCGTGCAAGCCATGACGCCGGAGTTGATCGGCATCCTGAGCGTAGGCGCCGTCTTGTTGGTCGGGCTTGGCAGTCTGACTCTCGGCATCGCGGCTTGGCTGCGCGCCGACATTCGCCAGATGCGCGCCGAGATCCACCAGGTGCGCACCGAGGTCCACCAGGTGCGCGCCGAACTCGGCGCCGAGATTCACCAGGTGCGCGCCGAACTCGGCGCCGAGATTCGCCAGGTGCATACCCTCATCGACGGCCTGCGCACGGACGTGCGCGACTTGGATAGGCGCCTGGCGCGCGTGGAAGGTGTGATCGAGGGCATGGCCTACGCCAACGGACGCGACCGCGGTGAAGGACAGGCCGCATGAGCAGGCACCTAGCCCCGCGCATCGTCGCTCGCAAACGGTGATTGGTGCGCGGGAGCCTGTGGGCAGCCTGCGCGTCACGCATAAAGGAGGTTTCGCGTGCAGTCGAGTCTGATCAGCAAGGTCCAGAAAGCCCAGAAATACGCCCAGGAACCGCATCGCATTCACTTCGAAGCGTTGACCGTGCGGTTCGACGGCGACAACAACGATCATGTGATCAGGCTGGCCGACGGTGCGTGGAGTTGTGACTGCGAGTTTTTCATGGTTTGGCAGACGTGCAGCCACACCATGGCGCTCGAGAAACTGCTCGAGGGCATGGTCCCGGTCGGAAGCGCCGCGGCCGCCGGCTAACCCGGCGTCCAGCCCGCCGAGGGCCAGGGTCCACGCGCGGTCCGCGAGCGGCTGACATGGCGCGCAAACGCCGCCGCCGGCAGGCGCCGCCGCCGCCGCCCAGCCGCAATCGCACCCTCGCCGTCAATCGGCGGGCCCGGTACGACTATGTGGTGCTCGACACGTTTGACGCGGGCCTGGAGCTACGCGGCACCGAGATCAAGAGCCTGCGCACCGGGTCGGTTTCGCTGCGCGAGGGTTACGTCGCGGTGCAGGATGGCGAGGCGTTTCTGCGTGACGTGCACATTGCGCGCTACAAGCCGGCCGCCGACGCTAATCACGACCCCGACCGTCCCCGCAAGCTGCTGCTCCACCGGGCGGAGATCGACGAGCTCGCGCGCCACGCCAACCAGGCTGGGCACACCGCCGTGCCGCTGCGGCTGTATCTCGAGAAGGGGTGGGCCAAGATCGAGATCGGTCTGGTGCGGGGACGGCGCGCCTATGACAAGCGCGAGAAGATCCGCGCCCGCGACGATGCGCGTGAGATTGCGCGGCGCATGCGCTAGCATTGAATCGCTGGGGATGCCGGGTTTCGACAGAAGTCCGAGGTCCGCTGCTGCAGGTCGAGCATGCCGTCACGCTCGAAAAAAAGGCGGCAAACCTAGTAACTGGCGAGCAAGAAGCGCTCCCACTCGCGGCCTAAGCGCCGTGACGTCTGCCCGGCTCGTGCCTAGCGGGTCGGAACAGGCGCCAACACCCTAGGCTGCGCCGGCAGAGGCGTCCGCATATGCCGGCTAAGACACGCGGACTGGTCGGATTGCCCGCGGCCGAACGGTGGGCAAGCCGGCGAGAAACATAGCGATCGGCTATGCCTGTAGACGCGGCGGGGTGACGGCATCTGGACGGGGCGTTCGACTCGCCCCCATCTCCACCATGGCGGGCGGCGTCTGCCTACAATCGCGGCGTGAGCCGTCCCGCCCCGCCGGACAAGCACTTCACCGCCACCGCATTCTTGGTGCGCGACGGCAAGGTGCTGCTGGTGAACCATCGCAAGCTCAAGCGGTGGCTCCCTGTCGGCGGCCACATTGAAGCCGGCGAGGACCCGGCGCAGGCCCTGCGGCGCGAGGTGCGCGAGGAGGTCGGCCTCGACATTGCGGTCGTGGCGGATACCCTGCCCGTCCACAGCCACGACGTGCAGGGGTTGCCCCGCCCCGAGACGATTCTGCTGGAGACCATTGAACCCGGGCATTTCCACATCGACCTCATCTACTTCGGGCACGCCGTCGGCGGCGAGCCGCGCCTGGACCCGACCGAGCACAGCGAGCAGCGCTGGTTCTCGGCCCAGGACCTCGGGGCGCCCGAAATCAGCGAGGACGTGCGCCTGCTTGGACGACGCGCCATCCAGTCCCTGACGCCCGAGTCTTCGCGGTGAGACGCCGCTTCGAGTTTGCGTTTCAGGCGCCCGTGGCGCGCCCGAACGGGCTGCAGGCCACCGACGACGGCCTGTGGATCGCCGATCAGGACGAGGGGCGCGCCTTTTTGGTGGCGCCCGACGGCGGCGAAGTCCTCCGGTCGTTCCGCACCGGCGCGGGGAAGTCGAGCGGGGTGGCCTACGGCCACGGGGCGCTCTGGATGTGCTCCAACGGCCTGCCGGTCACGCGTCCGGCGACGGCGGTTGACACGGCGCACACCCGCATCGTCAAGACCGACCCGCACACGGGCGCGATGCTGGCGCAGTTCCGCGTGCCGGGTGACAGCGACGTGCACGGTCTGGAGTGGACGGCGGAGGGCCTGTGGCTGACGACGCTCGATCAGCGCGCCCTGACGCTGCTCGACGCCGACACCCTCGCGCCGCGCCGCACCGTCCCCGTTCCGCTGGACCGCGCCCACGGTCTGGGTTGGGATGGCAGCGCGCTGTGGTGCGCCTTCACCTCCGATCGGATCGTGCTGCGGCTCGATGCGCGGAATGGCAGCGTGCTTGAGCGCTTGGACCTTGGTGGCGAGGCGTTCGAGCCGCACGGGCTCACCATGCGGCAGGACCGGTTATGGATCTGCGACGCGGTTACCGGCGCCGTTTGGCGGGCGCGCGCGCCTGCCGAGGGATAGGCCGCCGCCGTGGGAGGGGCGTCGGGTCCGTGACCGGCACGGCGTGGATGTACCAGTATCGCGAGCGATTTCCCGCCGCATCGCTATCCATCAGACCGATGAGCTCGCGAATGCTGAAGGTGCCGCGCATGCATTGGGACACCTCGGCGCCCGTGAGGCTGCGAAACGGGGAGTCATGCGTCCTGAAATCCGCCAGCGTGCCCATGACCGCCACGCCGGTGGATCGCAGCATGCGCTGAAACTCCCGCAGGGCGCGGCGGATGCGCTCGTTTCCGTCGGCCCCGAGCACCTGCAGCAGCCCGAAGCTATACACGGCGTCGAACGCGTCCGTCGCGAACGGCGCCCGCTCCGGGTCGGCTCGCACGTACCAGACATTCGGGTGCCGGGGCGCGCGCGACAGGGCCTCGGCGTCGCGATCCATGGCGATCACGCGCGCACCGGCGGCCAGTTCGACCGTGGCGCGGGCGGCGCCGCAACCCGCGTCCAGAATCAGCCGCGCGGGGCGGAGCACCGCCATCCCGCGGGCGAGCACCGACACTTGGGATTCCGAGTTAGCAGCGGGCAAGCCAGGCATCGTGCCCGTACCGTACCCCGACCAGCTCGTCGCAGCGATTTCGCTCGTCGGGCGTCAGCGCACCGGGCTCGGGGGCAACCTGCAAGCGGTCCGCGAATCCCTGGGCGAGCGCCTGCACCAGCGCGCCGATGGTCATTGGCTCCGGCAAGACGTCACGTAGTCCTGGGAGTGGCGCCCTGGGCGCCGGCGTGCCGGTGAGACGGTGAATGTCGGGATCGTGCGACATCACCAGGCTGCCGTGCTGGAGCACGCCGCCGTGCACTCGGCCCTGGGCGCTCGCCACCATCTTGCGTCGCCCGACCCAGAGTTCGTGCGTGCTCGGCGAGGCAAAGCAGAGCCCTGGCAGCGTCTCCTCCGGGGCATGCGCCGCCGCGCCGGACTGCGGCGCCAACCCGAGGGCCTCCAGTCCGGCAACCAGCCCCTCGGTCATGGCGGAGTACGACGCCCGGACGCCGCCTCGCACGATCTGGTGCCGGCGCGGAACCGCGACCGCATAGGTGAGCTCGTCGCCGTGAAGCAGCGCCCCGCCGCCGGTGATCCGTCGCACGATGTCGATGCCGAGCTGCCGCGCCAGCGGCCGGTCGACGAGTTGCAGCGGCTGGTGATAGCCGAGGGACAGGGCGCGCGGCCACCAGGTATAGAAGCGCAGCGTGGGCGGCGCCCTGCCGCTCTGCACGGCTTCGGCGATGGCCTGATCGACCGCCATATTCCGCGCCCCGGCTGCCGGCGGATCAACGAGCAGCCGCCACGTCTCCATGCGAGCTGGGTCCTTTCGTCGCGGGTGCCGGCGTCTAGAATGACAGCACAGCCCCCGTAGCTCAGTGGATAGAGCGCCGGCCTCCGGAGCCGGGCGCGCGCGTTCGAATCGCGCCGGGGGTACCGGCAGCCTAGCCCGGCGGCGTCACGCCGTCCTCGTCGGCGGACGGTCGCGGCGCCGACGGCCGGCGTTCGCGCAGACTGTCAATCACCAGCAGGATGAGCCCCGCGCCGATGGCGAGGTCCGCAAGGTTCAAGAAGCCGATGAACGGCGTGATGTTGAGGTAGTCGAACACCGCGCCCAACCGCAAGCGGTCGATGACGTTCCCAACCGCGCCGCCGAGCAGCAAGGCAAAGGCGGTCACCAGCCACCACCGTTGCGGCGGGCGGGCGGCCACGTAGACGATGAAGCCAAGCGCGATGGCCACGGTGGCCGCCAATATCGGCGCGGGATGGTCGCTGAGCCAGCCAAAGTTGATGCCAGGATTGCTCACCCGCCGCAGGGTGAATAGCGGGCCAACAGTGGCGCCGCCACGTGGAAGCACTGCGTCCACGATGAGCTTGATCGCCTGATCGAGTCCGGTAACGGTGAGGCCCAGGCCGAACGTCCACAGTCGTGCATGCCGGGCGTGGAGGCGGCTAGACATTGGGTCCCTCCATCGCGACGCGCCGCGTCACGCCGGATCTGCGCGCCGCGGGTCGCTCGTCACGGATCATGGGCGCCGCCGCCGGCGCTTAGCGAGAGTCCGGCCGGCGGTCCCGAATCACCAGGAGGCATGTGGCGGCAGCCCGTGCCAGCGCGCCCGCTTTAGCCGTCGCGGATCTCGATGGACGTGATGGTGATGGTTTCTTGCGGCTTGGACATCTCGCCGGTGCCAGACCGTCCAACGGGGACCGCCTCGATCTTGGCCAGCGTGTCCTCGCCGTCGACCATTTGCCCGAAGAGCGAATAGTCCGGCGAAAGGCGGCCGAGGGCGGTGAGGTCGTCAAACACGATGAAGAACTGCGAGCCGTTGGAATCCGGCCGACCTGTGTTGGCCATGGCGAGGCTCCCGCGAACATAGGCGCGCCGGGGCGGCTCGATGGCGAAGCTATAGCCCGGCCCGCCGGTGCCAAGGCCCGTGGGATCCCCGCTCTGGGCCATAAACCGCGGAATCAGCCGGTGGAACACCACGCCGTCGTAGTACCGGTTGCGCGCTAGCACGACGAAGTTGTTGACGGCCAAGGGGGCCTCCGCCGGCAGCAACTCGAAGGTCATTTGGCCGAGATTCGTGGTTACGACGGCGGTATATGGCAACTCGGGATCGATCTGCATCTCGGGATAGGTCTCGTAGGTCAACACGCGCTCCTGAGGTTCTGCTGTCGGTTCAGACTCGCGTGCGGGCGGCGCCTCGGATTCGCCACAGGCCGCCACTGCGAGAATCCCCAGTACGAGCAAGGCTCGGACGACGGCCGCCACCGCTACACGCTGCCTCGGTGTCACACCCGCAATTCTAACCGTTTGGGCGCGGTTGCCCCGATCCATCAAACCGTCGCGTCGAGGGAATCCAATGTCACCGGTGTGGTAGCTTGACTGCCGCATACACTGGTGAGTGGCAGCGTTACAGTTGGGCGTCGCGTTTGCGCAGGCAATCGAGTCGCAATTCGGTGGAAAATTGGAAGGCGTAGAGCAGGCGCCCGACGCGCTCGGTCGTACGACGCGGCGTCGCTCGGCTCCTGCGGAAGCGGGCGCAAAGGAGATTCGAATGCGGAAGCCAAGGTGGTGGCGCCGGAGCCTCGTCGTCCTGGCAATCGCGGTCGGCGCCTTCATGGCGCTGCCGGTCGCACACGCGCAGCAGGTCTTTGTGCCCGGTGCGGTCGTGGCGCTGGAGGGCACGCCGCATCTTTGGATTGCCGACGACCAGGGCGTCCTGCACTGGGGCGGCGATACCCGCGCGCTGTCCGGCCGGAACATCAACTGGAACGCTCGCACCGAGGTCAGCTTGGAAGGCTTGCGCGCGCTGCCCAAGGGCGATCCGTGGCTTTCGGCGGGGCTGCTGAAACAGGGTGATCCGATCTATCTGGTCAAGTGGGAAACCAATTGGCCGCAGCCGCGTTTGTTCCACATTCAATCCATCCCTGACGTGGAGATCTTCGGCATCAACGAAACCAACTACGGCAAATTCGTGCTGGACGTCGCCACCTGGGAGGCGCGCTACGGTATGTCCGTGGCCGGTCTCCAGCGAGCGGAGCTGCCACCCGCCGTGCCGTCGGCGGGCATGGCGCCCGTGGCGCCACCGACCCCAGGGGTCGCGGCCTCGGCCGATATCCCCTTCCAGAGCATTTCCGGGTATGACGGCGGCGGTGGAATCCTCAACCTGCCGCGCGGCCCGGTCAGGCTGAAGCTCGAATTCGGCGGCTGGGGCAGCGCGCCCGTGACGGTTATCTACCGGTTCGGCGCCGAGGCGCCGGTCCGATTGATTGACAACCAGCGGGTACCGTTCTACCAGGAGATTGACCTGAACATTTCGCATGCCGGGCCGTACACGTTCAACGTTGACTCGGTCCGAGATTGGCGCATCTGGATTGGCCTCGAGCCGGGGCTGCCATCCGTGCCGCAGCCGCTCGTTGACTGCCGGACCAATATTCGGTGGCACAAGGCGGAGGAAGGCGTCCTTCGCGCACGCTACGACTGCGGCGGCACTCTGTTGGACGGTACCTCCTATTCGAAAGTCAACACCGACGAGAAGCATTGGGTCGTTTGGCACGTCGAAAGCAGATTTCTTGCAGTGACCGCGACGGGTTCCCCGGTCAAGGCCGGCGACCCGGACGTCACCTACCAGGTCATCAGGGGCTTCAACAGTCGTACCGGACAGTTGACCTTGCCGGCGGGTCGGGTCACGCTCATGCTTGAGTACGGCAACTGGGGCCGGGCGCCCATCTCGGTGACCTATCGAACGCCGGGCGGCCAGCACGTCCGCTTGCTCGATTCCGTGCGAGTTCCCTTCAATAGCAGTTGGACGATCGACGTTCCGCAGGCTGGCGCACACTCGTTCCAGGTTGACGCACAGGGCTCCTGGCGCCTGTGGGTGGGCGTTGATGTCGGGTCGGCAACCACACAACTCAGGGCTGTCGAGGAGCCTGTGTCCGGTTGCAGCGCGACTCAGGACTGGAAGCTGACTGACGGCGTATATCGGGCGCGATTCAAGTGTCCGGACTTCATTCTGTACGGTGCGCACTATCCGGGGCTGTCCACCCCAACGGGGATTTGGGTGGTCTGGATGGAAGAGTCCGACTTCCACTCCGTCACATTCCACGCGAAGTAGCTCGCCCGCAGCCGTGAGCGATGTCAGGCCCGGCGCCCGAGGGGGCCGGGCCTGACCGTCGGCTAGTCCTGGTTCGCCCAGCGCTCCTCGCACATCACGCCGCGCTGGTAGGCCAGGTATTCCTCCCGCGTCATCAGCGGCTCGAACTCATCCACGATGCGCCGCGCGGCGCTCCCGCCGTCGCCCAGCAGGTCCACGGCCATCCAGGCCAGCGCCTTCGCCGGCTCCACATAGGCCATCTGCGCATCGACGATGTCCCAGTCGGTGGCGTGATTGACGCCCGTGGCCCCCGCCATGCTGGGGTGCAGGGCTGGCATGATGTGGGACACGTCGCCCATGTCCGTCGATCCGGTGCGGTGGCCCAGCCGCCTGATGCCATCCTCGCCGTGCGTATCTCGCTGATTGGCGAGGAACAGCTCGGCCATGGCGCCGTTGTTGACCAGCGGCAGATAGCCCGGCAACGTGAGAATCTCGACTTGGGCGTCCAGGGCCATGGCGCCCGCTCGCAGGGCGCGATCGACCGTGGCCGATGCTGCGTCGATGACGTCGGTCGTCTTGCCTCGCACGTAGGTCTCTAGCCGAACGTCGGCGGGAATCACGTTCACCAGGTCGCCGCCGTGGGTGATGATCGGGTGCACGCGCACGGCGTCCTCGTCCCGAAACGTCTCGCGCAGCGCGTTGATACCGGCCATGCCGAGTTGCGCGGCGTAGAGCGCGTTCACGCCCCGCTCGGGCGCCGCGCCCGCGTGCGACGCCACGCCGACATAGCGGATCTGCTTGACCACGCAGCCGTTGTTCGAGGCGGTGACGGCCGCCATGCCATTGTCGTCCGGCTGGGCGTGGGTATGGATCATCATGGCCAGATCGACGTCGTCGAACTCGCCGCGGGCGATCAGCTCGGGCTTGCCGCCCAAGAACTCGAGCTCACCCGCAAGCTGCAGACCGTGACGGTATTCGACCTCGACATATTCCTCCGCCGGCACCGCCATCAGCACAATCGTGCCGCTCAGCTCTCGGTGCACCCGTGGATCGCTGAGCGCCGCGGCGGCGCCCATGAGGCCCGCGATTTGCGCGTTGTGCCCGCAGGCGTGCGCGGCATGGGTGGCCGGGTCTTCGCGTGGATGCCCCGGCACCGTCAGGGCGTCAAGCTCGCCGATGAGCGCCAACGTGGGACCCGGACGTCCAGTCTCGATGCGTGCCGAGACGCCGGTGATCGCCAGGCCCGTGCGGTGGTCCAACTCGAGTTCGCCAAAGGTCTGCGCCACCAGCGCGGCGGTCTCGAACTCCTTAAAGCCCAGCTCGGGTCGGTCCATGATGGTTTCGCCGATCCCGATGATCTCGTCCCGCCGATCGTCGATCGCGTCCGCCACGCGCTGTTTCAGGTCTGCGATAGTGGTCATGGCGCCTCCGGGGCTTGGCCGTTGGGCTGAACGGCGGACCGATTCAGTGTGCCAGCCGCGGGTCCTCGGCGCTGGCCGCGCCCTCGCGCTGCGGATCTTCGGCGGGGACAAAGCCCTGTGCCACCCGGGCCATCAGCACGCTGCCCACCGCGGCCAAACCGAGCGCCGAGGCGAAGGCCGCCAGCGGTCCGCCGGCCACGAGCACCACGGCGCCGAGCAGAGGTCCGGCGATGCCCAGAACCCCCAGGATGAGCCAAAAGCTGCTGGCGAACGCATCCACGTCCTCGGGTCGCGCCAGTGAGGCCAGCGAGGTCTGCCAGCCCACATCGCCGGCCGCGAAATTCAGCCCGATGGCCGCGTACGCCGGCACCAGGAGCCACAGGTTGTCCACCTGGATGGCCACGATGAAAAGCGCGGCGACTACCAGCTTGAGCAGCGTGGACATCCACACCACGAATGGCCCCGAACGCCGATCGCTCACGGCGCCCCAGAGCAGATAGCCCGCTGCCCAGGTGACGCCCTGGACGAGCGCCAGCACGCCGACGATCGTGAAGGACGCGTCAAACGTGTCCACCAGCACCACGGCGATGGTCGGCTGGATCAGCAAGTCGCCGAACAACGCCACGTTCGAGCTGGCCGTGTAGCTGCGAAACCGGCGATTCGCCAGCGTCTGCCGAAACATGCGCCATGGGGGTGGACGGACCGTCGGAGTGCGGGGCCGTGCGCGGATGCGAAACAGGGCAAGTGCCCCCGCGGCGCCGACGATTGCGCCGCCGGCGAACACCGGGCCGTAGCCCACCGCGTCCATCAGCCTCCCTGCCACGGGCGACACCAGCAGGACCACCACCGCCATGGCGGCCTGCCCCGCGCCGATGAACCGACCGCGCAGACGGGCGGGAAACGCAGCCTGCGTCACGCCCACGTAGAGCGGGACGCCCATCATCGCGATGATCGACCAGATCAGGAGCATGAGGAGAAACGGCCCCGCGTCGTCGATGAACAGCGCGGCGACTAGCACCAGGCGCCCGATGGTCCAGAGCACCGCGACCGCGCGAGCCGGCTGGACGCCGCGAAGAAGATAGGGGCCGGCGATTGCCAGGATCCCGCCGATGAACTGCACCGCAACGGTCAGCGCCACGGTGAACTCGTCGCCGCCGATCCGGCGAACCACGACCGCCATGTAGCTCCCGACGCTGCCGACGAAGACCCCCGCCAGAATCCAGTGGGTCAGGGTGGCGCGGAAGTTGCGGCGGACATCCGGGGCGAGCCCCGCGTTCAGGTCGGCGATGCCCGGCAAACGCAGCGGCATGCGCCTGACCGTGGCGGCCACACGATCCAGAGGCGCAGACGGCGCGCGACGTGCTTTCACCGGCCCCGCAGGAGGCATCACCCGCACCGTGCGGGCGATGGCATCGTACTCGGTCCGACGCCAACCTAGGCGGCGGCTTCTTGCCTAATCGCGGGCCCGGGTGGTCGGCGCTCGTCGCCGGATCTGACCGTTTGACCCCGCCGCCGGCGGCGCGCCAAGGGGCGGGCTTAGCCGCCGACGCGCCAGTTGAACTCCTCCGTGCGATTGCCGTCGGAAAAGATCACGCGGAATCTCCACGGGTGGTCCAGCAGCACGCCGCCCAAGGCGTGCACCAATCGCTCGAAGTCCTGGCAGACGTCCGCCGGCGTGGCATCGCCCGCCTCGAAAGAGATAATCGTCATCCCGTCCGGCGCTACGCTGGGCAGGTCCACCTCGACGTCGAGCACGCCAATGCGGACGGCGAATCGTCGGATACGCCACGACCAAAAGTGCTGCTTGATGGCCACAATGAAGGGCATCGCCGCGGTGTCATACCGTTCCGGGTCCCAGGCAATGGGCGTGCCGTTATACGCGCCGGGACAATCGTCGACGTTCCAATGGGGTCCGAGATCGGGAGCTGCCATGACCGGGCACCGACGGAGGTGAGACGCGCGATTCGGATCGTACTGTAGTGGCGCCCCCGCGCCTGGATCCCCGTTCGCGGCCAATCTTTCCGCCTGATGCGCCACCGGCCCCGCCGCAGGGATGGGGACTGGCCGAGCTGCACGCCCACACCTCCGCTAGCGACGGCGTGCCGTCTCCGGGAGACCTTGTCCACCGGGCCGATGCGTTGGGCTTGGACGTGCTGGCCGTCACGGATCACGACACCATCGACGGTGCGCTCCGAGCTCGCGACATAGCGGCCGCGACCAACGCCCGGGTCGAGGTGATCGTCGGCATGGAGATCACGACGCGGCGGCAGGACCACGTGGTCGGGCTGTTTCTGGAACACCCCGTCCCCATCTTCCGTCCGCTGGTCGAGACCGTGGCGGCCATTCAGGCGCAGGGCGGGTTGGCAATCGTGGCGCACCCGTTTCTGGGAGTGCCCACGTCCATTTCCGCCAAGCGCCTCCTGCGCGCGCTCGAGCACGTCCGGTTTGACGGGATCGAGGCGGAGAACCAGTACCTGCGGGAGCGCACCCGCGCCCGCGTGCGCCGGTTTCAGGAAGCGCACGCCGATCGGGTGGGCGCGGCGGTGGGCGCCACCGATGCTCATTTCGGCGATCTGGGCCGGGCGCTCACCTTGTTTCCCGGCCACACGGCGGCCGACCTGCGCGCGGCGATCGGCGCCCGCGCCACCCTGCCCGCGCGCGGCGGCCTGCGGCACGCGCGCCCGCCGCTGGCCGACCACGCCCGCAATCAATTCCGGAGTCTGGTGAAGCTGCCGGTCATGCGCGTCCGCACGCTATGGCGCCAGCGCCGCACGACGACTCTCTAGCCCCAGCGCCGTCGCCGCCGCGGCTCGCGATGCAGGCCCGGCGCGCCTGGCAAGCCGTGTCCGCTGACGCTGCGGTCTATGCGCGGCAGATGCGCCGCTTCTCCCGCAACGCGCGTCTCTTGCTGCTCAGCACCCTGCTCGGGGCGTTCAGCGCGGGCGTCTTTCGCGTGGCCTACAACCTCTATGTGCTGGAGCTGGGCTTCACGGCCGGGGACGCCGGTCGCCTCGTCACGAGCGCCAGCCTGGCCGCCGGGCTGGCGGCGATCCCAGCCGGTCTGGTGGCGCTCCGGGTGGGGGCCAAGCCGGTGATCCTGGCTGGCGCCGTGCTCCTCGGGGTGGGGACGGCGCTGCAGGTGACGCCCTTCGGCTACGGCTACCTGGTGGCGGGCGCCGCCCTTGGTGGCCTGGGCGGCGCGCTGTGGAACGTCGTCATCGCCCCGCTGTACGCGGGCAGCGCCGACGACGCCGGCCGCAGCTATCTCTTCACCGTGGCGGCCATCGTGTTCCTGGGCATGAGCTTTGCCGGGAACGCCGTGGGCGGATGGGCGCCGCGCGCGTTGGCGGATGCGACGGGCTGGCCGGTGTGGGTGGGATTCTTTGCGGTGCTCAGCGGGGCGGCGCTCTACGGCGGGCTAGGGTTCTTTCCGCTGCTGGCGCTGCGCGCGCCCGCGGCTCGGATCGATCGATCGGCGTTCGGCGCGCTGCGCGGCCAGCTCAACGCGATCGCGCGCCTCCTCATCGTGCACGTCGTCATCGCCGTCGGGGCCGGGCTTACGATTCCGTTTCTCAACGTCTACTTCACCCGGCAATTGGGCTTGAGCGAGGCCCAATTTGGACTGCTCGCCGGCGCCGGTCTCATGACGCGGCTTGCCGCGTCGGTGTTTGGCCCGATCGCGTCACGGCGCCTGGGCAAGGTCACGGCCATCGTGGCGGCGCAATCGGCTTCCATTCCCTTGCTGTTGGCCATGGGTCTGCTGCCGTGGCCCCTGGGAAGCTCTCTCGCGTTTCTCGCCCGCGGAGCGCTCATGAACATGACTGCTCCGGTGCGCGGCGCCCTCTACATGGAGCGGGTCACCGAGGCCGCGCGTCCGGCCACCAACGCCTGCTTGCTGCTGGCGTGGAACCTCGCCTGGGCTGGCGCCGCCGCGATCGGGGGCATGCTGGCCGAGCAGCGCGCGCTTGCCGGCGCCGTGGTGGCCACCGCGGTCTGCTACGCGCTGGCCAACGGGTTGATGTGGCTGCTCTGGCGCCGTCGATCCACCGCGGCGTGAGTAGGCGCGGGTCGCCTGCGCGCGCCCCACCACCGCGGAGACCCTTGCGTAATTCCTCCGTCATTCCCGCGAAGGGAGACCTTTGCATAAAGGGGCGATATCCCACGCCCCGGACCCTCACCCTGCCCTCTCCCTGGGGGAGAGGGAACCGGATTGCCCCTCACCCTGCCCTCTCCCTGGGGGAGAGGGAACCGGATTGCCCCTCACCCAACCCTCTCCCTGGGGGAGAGGGAATCGGATCGCCCTCACCCCCGTATCGAGTACGGGGCGAGCTCTACGCCGAGCGTCAGGTGCGGGGCTAGGCTCAACCGGAATGGACTACCGCCTTCGCGGGAATGACGGTGGGATTACGCAAAGGTCTCCGAAGGCGGGAATCTAGCAGCCGCTCAACCTGCTAACCCACGCATAGGGGCGACGCATGCGTCGCCCCTACCTCTTTATTCAAACGTCTCCCACCGGGCGGTTAGCCGGCGGCGCCCTCAGCCGGCCGCTGCTTGGGCGCGGGCGTGCGTTCCGCCGGTGGATCCGGGGGAGATGCGGGCGCTGCCGGCGCCGGCGTCGGACCTGGCGGTGCGGGTTGCGGGTCGCTCGTCGACGCGGGCGTGCGCCCCTGGTACTCGTCGACATAGCGCTCGAAGGCCTCGGCGTCGAGCGTCTCGACCTCGATCAGGGTCTCCGACAGCTTTTCGAGCAGGCCGCGATTTCGCGCCAGCATGTCCTGGGCGCGGTGGTGGGCGTCATCGATCAGCTGGGAGACCTCACGGTCGATGGTTTCGGCAATGGCCTCGCTGTAGTTGCGCTGCTCCGCGATGTCGCGGCCCAGGAACACCAATTCTTCGCGGCGACCAAACGCCCGCGGACCCAGCTTGGTGCTCATGCCGTACTGCGTGACCATGCGTCGGGCGATCTCGGTCGCCATCTGAATGTCGTTGCTGGGCCCCGTGGTCATCTCGCCAAAGACCAGCACTTCGGCGGCGTGGCCGCCCATGGCCACCGCCAACTGGTCCTCGAACTCTGACTTCGTCAGGAGGTGTCGGTCCTGGGAGGGCAGGAATCGCGTATAGCCCCCCATCTGCCCGCGGGGCAGGATCGTGACCTTGTAGACCGGGTCGGCGCGCCGCAGCAGGTGAGCCACCAGCGCGTGCCCGATCTCATGGAAGGCCGTGACGCGCTTCTCGTGCTCGCTCATCACCCGGCTCTTGCGCTGGGGCCCGGCGATCACGCGGTCGATGGCCTCCTCGAGCTCGAACATGCCCACCGTCGTGCGGTTGCGGCGGGCGGCCAGAATCGCCGCCTCGTTGAGCAGGTTTTTCAGGTCGGCGCCCGAGAATCCGGGCGTCTGCCGCGCGATGGTGCCCAGGTCCACGTCCTCCTGGATGGGCTTCTCGCGCGCGTGGACGCGCAAGATGGCCTCGCGCCCGCGAATATCCGGCAGATCGAGCACCACGCGACGGTCGAACCGTCCGGGCCGCAGGAGCGCCGGGTCCAGCACGTCGGGGCGGTTGGTCGCGGCCAGCACGATCACTGTTTGATCGGTGTCGAAGCCGTCCATCTCGACCAGGATTTGATTCAGTGTCTGCTCGCGCTCGTCGTGACTCCCGCCCAGGCCCGCGCCGCGCTGCCGGCCCACGGCGTCGATTTCGTCCACGAACACCAGGCTCGGCGAGTTCTGCTTCGCCTTCTCGAACAGATCGCGGACGCGCGAGGCGCCCACGCCCACGAACATCTCCACGAACTCGGAGCCGCTGATGTTGAAGAACGGCACTCCGGCCTCCCCGGCAACCGCTTTCGACAGGTGGGTCTTGCCGGTGCCCGGCGGGCCGACCAGCAGCACGCCGCGCGGGATCTCCGCGCCGATCTTGGTGAACTTCTCGGGGTACTTGAGGAACTCGACCACCTCGGCCAGCTCCTGCTTGGCCTCGTCCACGCCCTGTACGTCCTTGAACGTCACGCGCGGGCGGTTGCCGGTCACCATGCGCGGCCGGCTCTTGCCAAAGCTCAACGCCTGCGAGTTCGAGCCCTGGGCCTGCCGCATCATGAACACCAGCAGCCCGACAAAGATCAGCAGCGGAAGGATCGACGTCAGGATGCTGATGATGGTTGGAGCCGGACTGGGCGCCTCAAACTGAACGGCGACCTGCTGGCCGTTGACGTTGAGGCCCCGGTTGGCGAGCGCCTGGTCGATGTCAAAGCGATCGTTGACCACCGCGCTTATGGCGCCGCCGCCGACTCTGGCCACGATGCGGTTGGCGCTCACCAGGATCTCGGGCTGAGAGCCACTGTCAGCCGCGGCTTCCACCCGGCTCATCAACTCGCTGATCGGCACGGTCTGCTGGTTCGGCTGTCCCGGATTGAACATGACGAACAGCACAACCAAAATCGCCACGGCCAGCACGAGATACATGAACCCGTTGCGCACGAGTCGGTTATTCATGAATCCAGAATCTTTCGTGCGGGAATGCGACGGGCCGCGGCGCGAACGCGGGTACTCGGCCCAGCCTACTGTATATCAAGGCAGCGGCTCGCAATGTTACGCCCGACGCAGTCAATCACTGCCTAAGTCTGGCGCAATTCGCGACCGTCATCGGTAGGATTCACGCCCGTGCGCCGGGTGTGGGAATCGCGTCCCAGCAGGCCTCCAGCGCCACGACTCGCACGGCGTTTGGGCCGGGCGCGAAGTCAACGTGACGCCATACGCCGGGCACGCACGCGGACGAGCCGTCGACATCGAGCACCGGCATGCCCGCCACGATGTCCGCGGCCACCCCGCGGCTGCGGAGCAGCCGCGACAGATCGCGCGGCGGTTGGCCGCTCTCCCCGGGCACGCGCTCGTGCGGCGCCGGCGCGCGCAGCGTGAGGGTGCGGCCCCGCAGCCGGTCATGGTCGAGTGTGAATCCGTCCATCGCACGTCCGCCGGGCGGCCCGCCCTCGATCAGCTTGGCGCTGACTGATCCGCCGGGCACCCGCGCCTCGCCGGGCACGGCGAGCGGCGCCGGCGGCCGCCAGGCCGCGTCGCGGACGCGCTCGGGATACACCACCACCGCCCCCTCGCGGACAAAGGCGTGCGCGCCGTCGGTCAGCTCGACCCAGCGCCCGTGCGTGTCCTCGCGCAGCGCGCGGGCCACGGCGCCGAGCTGCGCCGCCCCAAGCTGTCGCCTGGCGCCCGTCGCACGGACGGCGGCGACGAACGTCGCGGGGAACAGTCCCTCCGGCACCGCCGCACGCTCCGGATGCAGCGGCATGCGCAGGCCGTCGGCGGGCTGCACGTAGAGCGGCAGACCGTCGAGCTCGCCGGCCAGAATTTCGGCGCTGCGCGCGATGGCGTTCACCGCCCCCGGGTAGATGTCGTCGAGCAGGGGCAACGCTTCGTGCCGAATGCGATTGCGGCGGAATCGCGGCGTGGCGTTCAGGGGGTCGGCGTCGACCGGCAGCCCGCGCGCCTGCACGTAGGCGGCGACGTCGTCGCGCGAGACCGTGAGCAATGGGCGAAGAATCTCGCCATCGTCGGCCCGCATGCCCGAAATCCCGCGCGGCCCGGCCCCCCGGGCCAGGTTCATGATGACCGTCTCGGCCTGGTCATTGCGGGTGTGGCCGGTGGCGATGCGGGCGGCTCCCGCGCGCCGCGCCACGTCCCTGAGAAAGGTCCAGCGGGCTCGCCGAGCGGCGTCTTCCGACGCTTCGCTCGCCGACCCGCCGATCGGATAGTCGTGAGGCGCGCCCACCGTGACCGGCAATCCCGCGTCGCGCGCCAGACCGACCACGGCCTCCGCAACTTCCGCGGCGTCGGCGCGCAGCCCGTGATTCAGGTGCGCCACGTGCACGGCCGGCCCGCCGCGACGCCGAGCGGCCACGAGGCTGTCGAGGAGCACCGTCGAGTCCGGCCCGCCGGAAACTGCGGCGACGATCGTGTCGTCCGCGCGAAGACCGGCGCTCACCAATGCCCGAAACACGCCATCCTGCACGCGGCGAACGAGACGACGATCGGGCGGCGCGGGATTCGGGGACTCGCTATTCGCCCGTGCTGCCGAATCCTCCACGGCTCTCCGCACCCTCCGGTTGGCCTTCGACCCACTCCGCCGTCTCCACCCGAACCAGTATGGCCTGGGCGATGCGGGCGCCCCGTTCCACCTCGATTGGGTGGTCGGTCGGATTCCAGAATTGGACGTGAATCTCGTCCTCGGGACCGCAATAGTCGCGGTCGATGATGCCGACGCCATGGGCCGCGACGAGACCGGTGCGCCGGGGCGTGCTGCTGCGGGCGGCGATCAGGATCATGTAGCCCGGCGGCGCGGCGATGATGACGTTGCCGGGCACGAGGCCGATCGCGCCGGGCTCAATGCGCGTGGTTTCGCGGGTGATCAGGTCGAAGCCGACGGAGCCCTCCGTGGCATAGCGTGGCAGGGGAAGCGTCGGATCGACCCGCGCAATGGGCACGCGCATATTCGGTGAGTCTAGCGGGTGCGGCGTCGCTCAATCGCCGCCGAACAGCAGCGAAATCCAGCCTCCGAGATACCCGATTTCGATGGGCTCGGGCTCCGGCGGCGGCACCGTGGGAATCGGCAGTGGCGCCGGCCGAGGGCGGTCCTGGACCTGGTCCAGCAGCACCACGGCCTGGTCGCCGGGGTTCACCAGCCCGAGCTCGCGTTTGGCCATCTCCCGCAGGGCCGGCAGCGAGCGGGCGTAGTGCAGCTGCTCTTCGAGCCGTTGGTTGTCGAGCTCAGCGGCGCTGATCCGCCGATGCAGCTCCTCCACGCGTTGCTGGGCCACCTGCTGCGTGGACGATCCGCTGGCCTCCTGAATGATCACCACCAGGACGGCGATCAGCGCCAGCATCGCCAGCGACCGGAGCAGAAACTGCGTCCGCGAGGCCACTTAGCCGCACCGCTCCGGCGGTCGGGTCCACAGGTCTCGCGTGCGCACCGGGGCTACTCGACCGTTACCGACTTGGCGAGATTGCGCGGCTGATCGATATCCGCTCCCAGCCATACCGCCACGTGATAGGCCAGCAATTGGAGCGGAATCGCCGTGACGATCGGCGCGACCGCCTCCGCCGTTTTGGGGACGTAGATCACCGCGTCGGCCGTCGCGCCCGCCTGCTCGTCGCCCTCGGTGGCGATCAGGATCACCGGCGCGCCGCGCGCCCGCACCTGCTCGACGGCGTTGAGAGTCTTTTCGCGCAGGGGTCCCGCGGTTGCGACGGCGACCACCGGCACGTCGGCCTCGGCGAGCGCGATGGGTCCATGCTTGAGCTCGCCGGCGGCGTAGCCCTCCGCGTGGATATAGGAGATCTCCTTGAGCTTGAGCGCTCCTTCGAGTGCCAGCGGGAACGCCTGCCCGCGCCCGATGTAGAGAAAGTCGCGGTAGCGGTGGAAACGGCGGGCCAGGGTCTCGATCTGGGGCTCGCCGGTGAGCGCGCGCTCGACGTGTTCCGGCACGCGAGCCAGCGCGGCCAGATGTTGCGCCAGTTGATCGCGGTCGAGCACGCCACGCTCCACGCCCAGATGACAGGCAAACAAATACAGCGAGGTCACCTGCGACGTAAAGGTCTTCGTGGCGGCCACGCTCACCTCGGGGCCGGCGTGCATGTACATCACCGCGTCCGCCTGACGCGTCGCCTCGCTGCCCACGACGTTGACGATGCCCACCACCGTTGCCCCGCCCCGCTTCGCCCGCCCAACGGCGGCCAGCACGTCCGCGGTTTCCCCAGACTGCGTGATCGCGATGACCAGAGTGCGCGGGCTGAGCGGGCTCTCGCGATAGGCGAACTCCGAGGCGATCTCGCAGGTGGCCGGGACGCCGGCAAAGTCCTCGATGTAGTCCCGCCCAATCAGACCGGCGTGCCAGGCCGTGCCACTGCCAACCAGCACCACGCGGTCGATCTCAGCGGCGGGCATCGGGAGATGAAAGGACGAGAACTTCAACTCGATGGGATCGAGCGTGATGCGCGGACGAATCACCGACGCCAGCGTGGTCGGCTGCTCGTGGATCTCCTTGGCGAGGAAGTGCTTGTGTCCGGCTTTCGCCATCGACAGCGGGTCCCATGGGATGTCGATCGTGGTTCGCGTGCGCGGCCGACGCGCCAGGTCGGTGAATTGCGCCGCCCGGTCGGCGTGGACCACGGCCATCTCGTCGGCCTCGAGGACTTGGACCTTGTGCGTATGGCGAATCACCGCCACCAGGTCCGAGGCAATGCAGGAAGTCTCGCCGTTGCGGCCCACGACCAGCCCTCCCGCGGCGCCGCGGCGGGCCGCGACGAGCAGGTCGGGCATCTCGGGCGACAGCGCCACGATGGCGTGCGCCCCTTGGAGTTGCTGAACGGCAGCCCCAACGGCGCTCGCCAGGTCGGCGCCGGCATCGAGCTCCAGACCGATCAGGTGGGCGATGACCTCGGTGTCGGTCTCGGAGGTGAACGCGTGGCCGGATGCCAGCAGCCCGTCGCGGAGATCGGCGAAGTTATCGGTGATGCCGTTGTGGACGATCACCACGCGCCCGGACCCGTCGCGGTGCGGATGCGCGTTGGCGTCCGTGGCGGCGCCGTGGGTGGCCCAGCGGGTGTGGCCGATGCCCATGGTCCCCTCGACGGGCGCCGCCTTGACCAGGGCCTCCAGATCGTGGAGGCGCCCCGCGCGTCGTCGCACGCTGACGCCCTCCGGGCCCAGCACGGCCAGGCCGGCCGAGTCGTAGCCCCGGTACTCCAACGCGCGAAGACCGGTGAGGATGTGGCCGGCGGCGGGCTCGTGGCCGAGATACCCGACGATGCCGCACATCCGCTTACTCCAGGGAATACGCGCCTGGCGGCGCGGTTATGTCAACTATACCGCCCAACGACCCGCTTAAACAACGTCTGCGGACTCCGAAGCCGTGACTATTCCGCGAGGTGGGACCTACGGCCAGGCCACGCGCCCCGTGCCGTAGCAGAGGGGACAGCGGTGGGGACGCCCGCTGGGGAGCGGGCCGCTATGGCCGGCCGCGAGACCTCTGCCGTCGCAGGCCGGGCAGCGCCGCGAGAGCACCCGGCGCCACACGGCCCACCACAGTCGCATGAACCAGCCGCCGCCCGTGTAGCCCGGCGCGGAGTCGTTCACTCGGCGGGTCGGCCCCGGCGCAGGGCCCGGCCCGGCGTCGCGCCCGTATGCCGGCCCTCGTCGATCACCGACGTGCCGTTCACGATCACGTGGTCGATGCCGGTCGGCAATTGCCGCGGCGCCTCGAACGTGGCGTTGTCGATGACGGTGTCCGCATCGAACACCACCACGTCGGCCGCCATGCCGGGCGCAAGCACGCCACGATCCACCAGCCCAAAGCGCGCCGCCGGCATGCCCGTCATGCGCCGCACCATCGCTTCCAACGGAACCACCCCGAGCTCACGCACCCAGCGGCCCAGAAAGCGTGGATAGGTGCCGTAGGTGCGCGGGTGCGGCGCGTCGCCCAGCAGGATGGCGTCGCTGCCCACCATGTGGCTCGGATGGCGCATGATCTGGGCGAAGTCGTCGTCCGTCTGGTCGTTGAAGAACACCGACGCGGCGCGCCCGCGCTCTTCCCGCACCAGGTCGACCAGGAACGCATGCGGCTCCAGGTCCCGCTCGTCGGCCACCTCGCCAAGCATGCGGCCCTCCAGGTGGCGGTTGGGACCGGCCGGCATGCTCGATAGCAGCGCGCGGTCGACTTCCAGCGCGTTGTCGCCGGCGCGATTGGCCATCGCCGTCGCGATCCGCGCCCGCAGGTCCGCGTCCTCCAGGCGGCGCAGCATCTCCTGCGGTCCGCCTTCGAGCGCCCAGTCGGGGAAGGAGAAGTGCAGCAGCGAGCTGCCCGCGGGATAGGCGTAGGTGTCGAAGGACAGCGACACGCCCGCGCGGATGCCCCGGTCCGCCTCGTCCAGGTTCTCCCACCAGAGCTTGCCACTGCTGATGTAGTGCGAGATGTGGACCGGACATCCGGCCCGCCGACCGATGGCCATGGTCTCCCGGATGGCGTCGCGCATGCCAAGGATGTAGCGCATGTGCGGCACGTACGGCGCGCCGAACTCGGCCGCCACCTCGCTCAGCGCCACGAGCTCATCGGTGTCGGCAAAAGCGCATGGCTTGTAGTCGAGGCCGGTCGAGAGCGCGACGGCGCCGTCCTGGAAGGCTTCGTGCGTGATCTGCTGCATCGCCCGCAGCTCTTCGGGCGTCGCTTGTCGGTCGTCCCACCCCACCAGCGCCGCCCGCACGCAGCCGTGCGGCACGTGGTGCGCCGCGTTGCAGGCGGCTGCGCCTTCGAACGTGTCGAGCCAGCCGGCGACGGTTGACCAGTCGCCGCCGATGGGCGGGTCGCCGTTGAGCGCGGCGAAGTAGTCGCGGAAGGCCGGCTGCAACTCGTCGGCCAGCGGCGCGTAGCCGATCCCGTCGAGTCCCAGCAGATCCGTCGTCACGCCCTGGCGCACCTTGGGTTCGTGCGCCGGCTCGGCCAAAAGCATCAGGTCCGAGTGCGTGTGCACGTCGATGAATCCGGGACAGACCACGCGTCCGCCGGCCTCGATTTCGCGCGCGCCCTGGTCCGGGACCAGACCCACGGCGGCAATCCGGGTGCCGTCGATGGCGACGCTGCCGCGGAAGCCGGGCGCCCCCGTGCCGTCCACGATGTTCGCGTTGCGGATCACCACGTCATGCACGGACGTCTCCGGAAGTGGCTGGTGGCGCGGCGTCGAGGCCGGCCCGTAGCGATGGCGAATCGTAGCGCGCGCCGTCGCCGCGCTCGTAGGCCGCCAGGCGGCGGTCGATCTCCTCGGCGGCAAGCGCCGCAAAGCGCTCGGCCACGTCCTCGCCGAACAGCTTTCGCCCGGCGGCCACCCGCTCCGCGGCGATGCGATCGGCCTCAGCCGGATCGTCCGGTCGTCCGTCGGCCCGGGCGAACACCCGCACGATGTCCGCCGGGCTCTTTGCCAGCGCCAGCGAGTGCGCCCACCGCGTCAGGTTCGATAGGGGCTCCGCCTGGACGATCAGGTCGATCCCGCTGGAATCGAATGGATGCACCGCGGCCGCCGCCCGCGCCAGCGACTCCACCGGTACGTTCCAGTCGCGCTCCAGGGCGTAGGTGAGTCCAATCGAGACGGTGCGCTCGGTACTCCGCGCATGCACCTGGCAGAAGTGGACGAAGACTTCATCCACGGCAAGGTGCGCCACGTAGCCGGCCACATAGGCGGCTTGGGCCGCGGACACGGATTCCGGGTCCGCCAGGGCGGGCCGGGCGGCAAACAGCTCCGCCGTCGCGCGTCCCCAGGTGCACGGCTCGAGAAACTCGAAGAAATGGGTGGCCGCGCGGCCGGTCTCGGTGCGAATGCGCGCGTCGGGCGCCACGGCGCCGACGCAATAGTGGCTGAAATGCGCGTCGATGACCCTGCGCAGGCGGCCGCTCGCACGATCCGCCGCCTCGACGGCAAGCTGCAAGTGCGCGCGCGACAGGGCCATCAGGCAAGCCAATCCGACCCGCGTGCGCCACAATGGCGGCAGACGGGCGCAGGAGGAACGCTGTGGCAATCACGATAGGGCATACGGGAGTCGTCGTGCGCGATCTGGCGCTCATGGAGCGGTTTTACGGCGAGATCTTGGGACTAAGGGAGACGCGGCGCGTGGTGCGCGAGGGACCGTTCATCGACGGCATCACGGGCCTGACCGGAGTTGTGTTGCAGGCCGTGATCCTGGGCACGCCCGAGCACCCCAACGGCGTGGAGCTGATCAAGTACCCGAATCACCCGTCGGCCATGGTGCCCAAGGGCCCCAACGGCCACGGCATGAACCACATTCACTTCATCGTCGACGACCTGGACCCGATCCTGGCCGCGCTCGAGGGTCTGGGTTTGGACTACTGGGGATCGCCGCAGGACTGGCCGGACACCTGGAAGCGCGTCGTCTACGCCAAGGACCCCGAGCACAACGTCATCGAGTTCACCGAGCGCCTGCCGAGCTGAACGGGCGGCGCCCGAGACGGTGCTGGGACGCGGGCCAATTTGGGTCCGTCATTCCCGCGCAGCCAATCCCCGCGAAGGCGGCACGTGGGAATCCATCCGGCGCAGAGTCTCTGCGCGACGAGTGGGGACGACGCCCGGTTCTCGCCGGCGCGGTGGTGACGGTGGGGTAGGTTCCCGCCTTCGCGGGAACGACGTCCCCCATGACGCCCAATCCGTCATTCCCGCGGAGGCGGGAATCCACCCCCAACTCGCCTGCAGCCGTACCAATGGTCTGCGCGTCTTCATCCTGGAGACGGGCCGCCAAGCCGCAGCCGAATGACAAAGCGACCGACTAGCCGGCGCTGAGCTCCTCGGCGTAAGCAAAGATCAGCGGCGTGCCGCCGGTGTGCATGAAGGCGACGGCATCCTCCTCGCTCAGCGCGCCGCTGCGCATGTCGTCCAGCAGCGCCGCGAACGCCTTGCCCGTGTAGACCGGCTCCAGAAAGACGCCCTCGGTGCGCGCGAGCAGCTTGATGGCCTCGATGCCGGCGGGCGTCGGGCCCGCATAGACCGGACCCATGTAGGCGTCGGAGTTGGAAATGTCGGCGGGATCGAGCGTCAGGTCCAGCCCCAAGAGCTCCGCCGTCATGTTTGCCATACGGGCCTGCTCGGGCGCGCGGCCGCCGGGCACCCGCAGCGGCGTGAATCCCCGGATCTGGAGGTCCAGGCCGAGTGCCCGCACTCCAAGCTCCAAGCCCGCCTGCGTGCCCCCGCCGGACGCGACGTAGACGTGGCTGAGCGAGATGCCGCGCTCAGCCGCCTGCTCCACGGTTTCAATCAGGCACTCGACATATCCGACTGCGGTGAGCGGCCCGTAGCCGACGATGTAGGGTCGGCGGCCTTGGTCTCGCAGCTCGCGCTCGACCTGGTCCATCTGCTCCTCGACGCCGAACATCTCGTCGCTGTCCACCTGCCGCACGTCGGCGCCCAGCAGCTCGGTGAGCAGGCGGTTGCCCTGCCGGTCGTCGCCGTGGATGCCGCGGTTCAGCACCAGCACGACGTCCAGCCCGGCCTTGCGCGCCGCCGCCGCGCACTGGCGCGCATGGTTGGACTGCCGCACGCCGCCGCCCCACACGATCACGTCGCAGCCCTGCTGCAGGGCGTCGGCCACCTCGAACTCGAACTTGCGGTTCTTGTTGCCGCCCAGGGCGCTGTGCGTCAGGTCGTCACGCTTGATGAAGACGCGCGGCCCGCCGATGGCCGCCCGCAGATTGGTCAGCTCCTCGAACGGCGTGGGCAGGTCGGTGAGGTGAAAGCGCGGCAGCGCCGCAATCCGCCGCCGCAGATCAGCCACCGACACCGGCACCGGGTCGCGGGTGTTCATGCGTGGAGTCCCCCGTTCACGGACGCCCCAAGTATGCGCCGCGCGCTGGAGGGAGGTGAATCACTGCGTCAGGGGTCATTCTCCCCCGGCCAGACTTGGGCGCATCTCCTCCGTCATTCCGGCGAAGAGCCTGCCCCGTACTCGATACGGGGCCGGAATCCAGTCCGGTCGAGCTTGAACGCCCTCGCGATGCTTCGGGCGGCGCGGGACTTAGGCCCCGGGTCCGGCAGCCGGGCCGCCGCGAACCGATGGAGTATGCTACGCGCACCCGCCGGGCCGGTTGCGCCGCGGGCGCGTAGCTCAGCTGGTTAGAGCGCCACGTTGACATCGTGGAGGTCAGAGGTTCGAGTCCCCTCGCGCCCACCACCTTTGACAGATCCAACAGCCTGAAAACGTCGGCTATGCAGGCGGTATTTCGCGCCGGCTTCGCGAAGTTCGCGGGCACATAGCGGAGGCGTGCAGATATGGCCAATGCCTCACGAGTCGGAAGAGTCCAGACTGTCCTGGGCTTGATTTGCGGCGACGAGCTGGGCATTACCTTGCCTCACGAACACCTGCTCGTCGATCTGTCCTGCGCCTTTGCGCTGCCCGCCGCGGCGAGCCAGCGGGGGCGGGCCTACGAGCCGGTCGGGATCGAGAATCTGAGCTGGTTGCGTTACCACTCCTTCGAGAACCTGGACAACCTGCGCCTGCTGGACGAGCGCGAAGCCATAGACGAAGCCCTGCTCTTTAGGGTGGCGGGCGGTAAGAGCATCGTCGACTGCACCATCAACGGCGTCGGCCGCGACCCGGAAGGCCTGGCGCGGATCGCCCGCTCCACTGGGCTCAACATCATCATGGGATCCGGCTATTACACCGCCCCGAGTCATCCCCCCGAGCTTGCCGCGAAGAGCGAGGAGGAGGTCGCTGCGGAGATCGTTCGGGACATCGAAATCGGCGTCGGCGACAGCGGCGTCAAGGCCGGCATCGTCGGCGAGATCGGCTGCTCCTGGCCGCTGGAGGACAACGAGCGCAAGGTGCTGCGCGCCGCCGCCCGGGCGCAGCAGCACACCGGCGCGTGCCTCAGCATTCATCCGGGCCGCAACCGCGCCGCACCCTTCGAAATAGTGGATATCATCTCCGCCGCCGGCGCCGACCTGAGCCGCGTCATCATGTG
This sequence comes from Chloroflexota bacterium, assembly GCA_022826485.1. Classification (GTDB taxonomy): domain Bacteria; phylum Chloroflexota; class UBA11872; order UBA11872; family UBA11872; genus JAJECS01. The sequence goes on from JAJDUU010000006.1 coordinate 103,838, forward strand.
CCATATCGATGTCCGCCTGCGCACTCCCGAGGAGCGCCTGCGACTGGCGCGGACCGGCTGCTACCTCGAGTACGACGTCTTCGGTTGGGAGGGCCACTTCCCCTCCTACTGGACCGCCGACGACTTCATGGATATCCCCAACGACACCCAGCGCATCTACGAGATCCTGGCGCTGATGGAGGCGGGCCACCTCGAGCAGATCCTGGTCTCACAGGACATCTGCCGCAAGTCGACGCGGGTTCGCTACGGTGGCTGGGGCTTTCCCCACATCTTGAACTATGTGGTGCCGATGATGCGGCAACGAGGCTTCGACCAAGAGCAGATCGACACCATCCTGATCGAGAATCCGAAGCGCATTCTCGGCTTTGCTTGAAGGCGGGATGAGCGCCCTCGCCCGGCCGAAACGCCCGGCGCTATCGCAACCGAAGCGGCGGACGGGTTGCGCCGCGGGAGCGTACCTCGATTAGTTGGAGCGCCACGTTGAAATCGTGGAGGCCAGAGGTTCAAGTCACCTCGCGCCCACCCTGACGAATTGAACGGCGAACCCCCGCCGCTCAAGGCGACCGCGGCGGCGTCCAGGGCGTTTATCCAAGAGAGGGCATGATGTCCCAAGCGGCGACGGAGGCAACGCGGCATGCGCGCAGGTAGGCACGTCGGCTTAGGCATCGCACTCGGAGCCGGTGCAGGCGTAGGCATAGGCGCGGCACTCGGCAACATCGGCGTCGGCGTGGCAATCGGAGTTGCGGTGGGCATCGCGCTCGCTGCCGGTTGGGCCCGGCGTCGGCACGAGGGCTAGTGCGAACACCCGCTGGTCCAAGGCGTCCTCACTGAAGCCCCATGGCCGGACCTCCCACCGGAAGGGTCACCGTTCAATACACTTTGGCCCACGAGCCTCGACGACGCCGTTGGGGAGCCGACGTGCGAGGGAGCTATGAACCGGCATCGCGGTGGTAGCGGCGCCTGAGGAAAGCACATGACGCGAGTAGACACGCACTCTGGTTCTCCCGTGGAACCCATAGCCATCGTGGGCATGGCGTGCCGCTTCCCGCGCGCCCCCAGCGTGCCGGAGTTTTGGCGTCTGCTTGAAGCCGGCGAGAGCGGCGTGACCGAGGGGGTTCCGGGTTCGGGCGTCGGGCGAATTGGCGAGCTCTTCCCCGACGCCGAGGTGCAGAGCGAAGCCTGCCGTTTCGGTGCCTACTTGGACGACATCGACCTGTTCGATGCACCGTTCTTCCGCATTTCGCCGGTCGAGGCGCAGCTATTGGATCCTCAGCAGCGGATCATGCTGGAAACCAGCTGGCAGGCCCTCGAGGACGCCGGCATCGACCCGGATCGACTCAAAGGCAGCCGCACCGGGGTCTACGCCGGGGTCAGCAACCAGGAATACCGCGAGCTGACCCAGCACATCAGCGACACGGCCGGGCCCGCCGCCAGCCTGTATGCGGTCAGCGGCACGTCATTCAACACCACGATTGGGCGGGTTGCCTACGCGCTGGACTTTCAGGGGCCAACCATGGCGCTCGACACCGCGTGCTCGTCGTCGCTGGTTGCGGTGCACCAGGCGGTCGTGGGCTTGCAGCGAGGTGAAGCCGACCTGGCGCTTGCGGGCGGGGTGCACGTGATGCTGTCCGGGCGGCTGATCGAGCTGCGGGCCAATGCCCGCATGCTGGCGCCCGACGGACGGTGCAAGACGTTCGACGCCTCCGCGAACGGATATGTGCGCGGCGAAGGCTGCGGCGTCCTGGTGCTCAAGCGGCTGAGCGAGGCGGAGGCCAGCGGCGACCGGATCTGGGGCGTCATCCGCGGCTCGGCCGTAAACCAGGACGGGGCGAGCGCCGGACTGACCGTGCCAAACGAGGTGGCCCAGGCACAGGTCATTCGAGACGCGTTGCAGCGGGCGGGCGTTCGGCCGTCGGACGTGGACTACCTGGAGGCGCACGGCACGGGGACCGAGGTCGGCGACCCGATCGAGCTTCAGGCGGCGGCGGCGGCCTATGGCCAGGAGCGTGAGGCGGATCGTCCCCTGCTGATTGGATCGGTGAAAACCAACCTGGGCCACCTCGAGCCGGCGGCGGGAACCGCCGGACTGATCAAGGTGCTCTTGGCGATGAATCACGGGATGATTCCGAAGCACCTGTACTTCCAGGACCCGACGCCGGCGATCGACTGGGAGCGGCAGCCGTTGCGGGTGACGTCGGAGGCGACGGACTGGCCGTGCCGCGACGGTCGCCCCGCGCTCGCAGGGGTGAGCGGCTTCGGGTGGTCCGGCACCAACGCGCACCTCGTGGTCGAAGCGTACGAATCGCCGAACGGCGCGGCCGCTGGCCTCGACGCGACGGCGGGGCCCGCGGGTGCTCCGCAGGCGGTCGCCGCGTCGCCGATAGCGCCGGCGGCGGACGGACCGGCGCCATTGGCGACCGATATGCGGACGACACGCTTGCTGCCGCTGTCCGGCAAGACCGACCAGGCCCTGCGGCAGCTGGCGGGGCGTTACCTGGCATGGCTCGATAGAGAAGCCGAATCGTTTGATTCCGCGGGCACGGCGGCGGACCCGCTGCTTGCCGACATGGCCTGGACGGCGAGCGTCGGTCGCAGCCACTTCGAATACCGCGCGGGTGTGGCGTTCCGCGATGACGCCTCATTGCGCGAAGGCCTGGAAATGCTGGCCGAGGCGGCCGACGGTTCGACGCGGGAGCCGCCGCGCAAGGTGGCGTTTGTCTACACCGGCCAGGGCAGCCAGTGGGTTGGGATGGGCAAGGACCTGTACCGGAACGAGCCGGTGATACGCGCGGTGCTCGACCGCTGTGAGGCGGAGTTTCAGCGCGAGCGGGGCGCCTCGCTGCTGGACGTGATGTTTGGACAGTCCGGAGCCACCGGCGACCTGAACGACACGGCCTGGGCGCAGCCGGCGATCTATGCGCTGGAGTGCGCTCTGACGGCGCTGTGGGCCGGCGTCGGAATCCGCCCGAGCGTGGCGATGGGCCACAGCTTGGGAGAGTTCGCGGCGGCGCAGGCGGCCGGCGTGTTCAGCCTGGAAGACGGCATGCGGTTCGTGGCCAGGCGCGGCGCCACACTCTCGGCCCTGGCGGAGCCAGGCGCCATGGCTGCCATCTTCGCCTCTGAGCCTCACGTGACGGCGGCGATGCGTGAGATCAACGGGGCGTCGGACGGCGCCGGACTCAGCGTCGCGGCAGACAACGGCGCGCACCAGGTCGTCAGCGGCCCGGTGGCCGCCGTGGAATCCATCGTGGCGCGATTCGAGGCGGAAGAGGTTCGGGTCCGGCGGTTAAACACCAGCAACGCCTTCCACAGCGCGCTGGTCGAGCCAGCCCTGGATGACGTGGAAGCCGGCCTGGCGGGGGTCGCGATCGCTCCGCCGTCGCTCGACCTGGTGAGCAATGTCACGGGTCAGGCCGTGGCGTCCGGCGAGGCGCTGGACGCCGCCTACTGGCGTCGGCACACCCGCCAGCCGGTGGCGTTCCGCCGCAGCGTCGAGACGCTGGCGTCGTTGGGAGTCGATCTGGTGGTGGAGATCGGTCCGCATGCGGTGCTGGGTCCCATGGCGACCCTGGCCTGGCCGGAAGATGCGGCCGAGGCGCCGGCCGTGCTCGCCAGCCTGAGGCGGCCGCCGCGGGACGCCCCGACGCCGGAGCCTGAAACCGACTTCGTCGATGCAGTGGCCGAAGCCTATGCGGCTGGGCTGGAAGTCGCCTTCGAGGGATTGTTCGCGGGTGAAGCCCGGCGCCGGATCTCGTTGCCGGGCTATCCATTCCAGCGTCAACGCCACTGGATCGAGACGTCGAAGCGACGGCATCGGAGCGCCGGTCACCCCTTGCTGGGCATCCGGCACGAGTCCGCGCGTGGCGAGATCGCGTTCGAGACCGAGGTCTTCCCGTCTGACCCGGCGTGGCTGAACGACCACCGGGTATTCGGCCGGCTCATGGCGCCGGGCGCGCTCTACGGCGCCATGGCGGCCACGGTGTCGTTTGCCGAAGGCAGCGGCTCGATGGTCGTGGAAGACATGCAGTTGCAGAACGCCCTGGTCTTTCCCGAGACGACCTCCGCGGACGGGACGGACGACGAGGGGCGGAGAGTGCAGGTGGTGCTCGACGATTCCGAGCAAGCGTCGTCGCGCGATTTCCAGATTTTCAGCCAGGGCGGCGACGAGGACTGGACGCTGCACGTTGAGGGTCGCGTGTCGCTGGGCGCTCCGTTGCCCGAAGCCGGCGCGCGGGTCGATCTCGATGAACTGAGGGCCCGCTTGTCGCCGGTCGACGTGCCGGACTACTACCGCGCCAAGTCTGCTGTTGGCATCGATCTCGGTCCGCCATTCCGCACGCTGAGCGGGGTCTGGTCCGGTGCGGGCGAGGCGTTGGGCGAGGTGGTGTTTCCCGAAGCCCTGGGCCGGAACGAGCTCGACGTGCATCCGCTGGTCCTGGACGGCTGCTTTCAGGTCGTGGGCGCGGCGCGCAACATGTCCGGCGCCCCGGACGAGGCCACCTATCTGCCGTTTGGCTGGGACCGGTTTTGGCTCGCGAGGCGGCTGCCGGACCGCGTGCTCTGCCACGTGCGCATGAGCGAGGCCTCGCGGGCGGCGGAATCGGAATCGGGAGAATCGCCGGAGGTCCTGAGCGGCGAGCTGCGCATCTATGACGCGAATGGCGCGCTCCTCGGCGGGCTGAGCGGCTATGCGGTGAAGCGGGCCACGCGGGCGGCGCTGCTCTCGGCGGTCGAAGGCGTCGAGGACCTGCTGTACGAGGTGGTGTGGCGCGAGCGCGCCCTCGAATCGGGTCTCCTGCCGGCGGACTTCTTCCCGGGTCCCGCCGAGCTTGCGGCCAAGTCTCGCTTGTACGCCGATCACCTGACGGACGCCGGTGACGACCCCCAAGTCCGGGACGCGCTGCTGGGCGATCTGGAGCGATGGTCGCAGTCTCGCGCGCTCGCCACGTTGGAAGAGCTGGGGTGGCAGCGCGCACGGGGCGAAGTCGTGAACCCCGAGGAGCTGCGCGAAGCGCTGAACGTCCTCCCGGAACACAGCCGCCTCTTTCGCCGGTTGTTCGAATTGCTCGCCAAATCCGGCGTGCTGGAGGAGACGGCCGAAGGCTTTGAGGTGGTCGTGGGACCGGAAGATCCGTTGCCCGACCACATGCCGCGCGATCTCGAGGCGTTCGACACCCAGACGACGGGCTTGTATCCCGACGGTCTCATCGAGATCGGGCTGTTCCGCCGATCCGGCCGCGCCCTGGCCGAGGTGTTCCGCGGTCGTGCCGACCCCCTCACGCTCCTCTTCGGCAGCGGCGAACCGACCGCAGCCGACCTGTATTTGAAGGCGCCGGCGGCGCATGCAGCCAACCGGATGATGCAAGAGGCGATCCAGCCGTTGATCGCCGCATTGCCCGAGGGCCGGCGACTCAGGATCGTCGAGATCGGAGCAGGCACGGGGTCCGCGACCGCTTTCGTGCTGCCGGAGCTTCCCGAGGGGCGCTTCGACTACACCTTCACGGACATCTCCGCCGGCTTCTTTTCCGAGGCGGAGGCGCGGTTCGGCGACGACGGCATCGAATACCGTCCGCTGGACATTGAGCGGGACCCCATCGCCCAGGGCTTCGACTCCCACGGCTACGACCTGCTGATCGCCTCCAACGTGCTGCACGCGACGCGCTATCTGCGGGAGACGCTGGGGCACTGTCGTGAGTTGCTGGCGCCGTCCGGTGTGTTGGTAGCGCTGGAGAATCTTCGCCCTCAGGGCTGGATGGACCTCACCTTTGGACAGTTGGACGGCTGGTGGCGCTTTGCCGACGCCGATCGGCCGCACCACGCCTTTGCCAGTCCCGCGGTGTGGAAGGGGGCGCTCGGCGACGCCGGTCTCGAGGAGGCTGTCGTGCTCGGGCCGGACGAGAGCGGGACGCCGGACAAAGGCGTGATCGTAGCCCGGGGTCCGGCGAAGGTGATGGAGCCGGCGGGTCTCTGGATCCTGGCGGCGGATCGCGGCGGCGTGGCGGACGAGCTGGCCGCGGCGCTGGCGGCGCGGAATCAGACGGTCGTCTTGGCTGGTGGGGAGGCGTCGCAAAACGGAAGGGCCGCGCCCGACGACCCGATGATTCGCACGTCCGCGGTTGACGTGGACAGTCGCGAGTCGTGGCAATCGCTGCTTGCGGATTTGCCCACGGATGCCCCGCTCACAGGCATCGTCCATCTCGCGGCGCTGGACGGACACGGCCCGCAGTCGACCGCCGAGGAGTTCGCGGCGGACGCACGGCTCACGGGAGCCAGCGCATTGGCGCTCGTGCAGGGCATCGCGGACGCCGACGTGACACCGGCGAACGGCGTGTGGCTGGTCACGCGGGGCGCGCAGGTGCTGGAGCGTGAGCGTGGCGGACAACTCACCGGCGCTGTGCTCTGGGGTGTCGGCAAGGTGATTCGCCACGAAGCAGGCCATCTGCAACCGCGGATGATCGATCTGGATCCCAGCGCGCCGCCGTCGCCGGCCGACCTCGTGAACGACCTGCTGTATCCCGACCCGGAGAACCACATCGCATATCGCCTGGGACGTCGTCAGGTGGCGCGGTTGGCCAGGTCCGGCGCCGCGGATCGTCGCCTGACCTTGCCGGGAGAGTCGTCCTGGGTCCTGGCGCCGGATCCGGACGGAATGTTCGACACCCCCCAGGTCAAGCCGCTGCCCGCGCGTGACCTGGCGCCGCATGACGTTCGCGTCGCGGTCGAGGCCACCGGGCTCAACTTCTGGGACGTGTTCCGGTCGCTCGGTTTCGTTCAGGAAGGCGATCTGGGCCGTGAGATGTGCGGACACGTCGTCGACATCGGCTCCGACGTGTCAACCGTCTCCGTCGGCGACCGCGTGGTCGGCCTGGGTTTTGGCGCGTTCGGCCCGGAGATGACCACGCACGGGGAACTGGTGGCCCCGGCGCCCGCGCTGATGTCCGCGTCGGCCCTGGCAACAATCCCGACCGCGTACGTTTCGGCCGCGCTTTCGTACCAATTCTCGGGGCTGGAGGCCGGCGACCGCGTGCTGATTCATGCCGGCGCGGGTGGGGTGGGCATGGCCGCCATCCAGCTGGCGCAGGCCGCGGGCGCGGAAGTGTTCGCCACGGCCAGCGCCCCGAAGCAAGCGCTGCTGCGTTCGCTGGGCGTCACGCACATTTTCGACAGCCGCCAGACCAGGTTTGGCGAAGAGGTTCTCGAAGCCACCGGCGGCGAGGGCGTCGACGTGGTGCTCAACAGCCTCACGAGCGAAGGCTTCATCGACGCCAGCCTGTCGTGCCTCGCGCATGGCGGCCGATTCGTCGAGCTGGCCGCGCGCGACATCCTCAGCAAGGAGGAGATGGCGGCGGTTCGTCCGGACGTGGCCTACGACATCTTGGACATGGACAGTCTCAAGAAAAACGACCCTGCGCGGGTTGGCAAGGTGCTGCGAGAGGTCATGGAGCGGCTTGCGGCGGGCGAGTTGCAGCCGCTCATCCACAGCCGGTGGCCACTGGCCGAGGCGGGCGCCGCTTTGGGCTTCATGCGATCGGCTCGGCATATCGGAAAGATCGTCCTGACGCCGCCGCCCCTCAAGCAGGGTGAATTGCGGCGCGACCGCACCTACCTCGTAACCGGCGGCCTGGGCGGCATCGGCTGCGCCGTGGCCGGCTGGCTGGCGGACCACGGCGCCGGCGTGATTGTGCTGAACGGGCGGCGCAGCCCCGATGCCGAGGCCGACGCAGCCATCGCCGCGCTGCGCAGTCGTGGGGTCAGGATCGAGGTCGAGCTCGCGGACGTAACCGACACCGCGGCCATCGACGACATGCTCGCGTGCATGGATGCGTCGTTGCCGCCGCTTGGCGGCGTCATCCACAGCGTGGGGGTGCTGTCGGACGCCGTGCTCACCAACCAGACCTGGGAGAGTTTCGAACGGGTGCTTTGGCCGAAGATCGTGGGGGCTTGGAACCTGCACCGGGCGACCGCGGACCGAGATCTGGACCTCTTCATCCTCTTTTCGAGCCTCGTCGGCGTGATGGGGAATCCGGGCCAGGCGAACCATGCCTCGGCCAACGCATTTCTCGACCAGCTCGCCGGTCACCGTCGGGCGCTGGGACTCCCGGGCCAGGCCATTGCCTGGGGGGCATGGTCGGAGATCGGCGAAGCCGAGGAGCAGCGGGAGCGGATCGAGCGGCGGCGGGCGGCGCTCGGCGGCCGCTGGTTTACCCCGCAACAAGGTCTTCAGGCGCTTGACCGGCTGGTGCGTGAGGACGCCACGACGTCCGTGGTGATGTCGATGGACTGGGCGGTGTTCGAAGAGGCCGTCGAGGACCGTCCGCCCCTGGTGGAAGAGCTGCTTTCTACCGACGACGGCGCCGATGACGCGACTGCGGCGGACGACATCCTCACGCAGCTGCGAGGCGCCCCTGCAACCGAGCACGAGCAAGTGCTGGTGTCCTTCCTCCAGCAGGAGGTGCAGGCGGTCCTGCGGCTGTCGGAGGCGCCGGCGGCCGCCGTGGGGTTCTTCGATTTGGGGATGGACTCGCTGATGGCCGTGGAACTGAGGAACCGCCTCAACCGCGCCTTCGCCGGGGAATACACCGCGTCCAACACCATGGTGTTCGACTACCCCGACATCGCCAGCCTGGCCGGCCAGCTGACCGGAGAGCTCGGCGAGGTTGCCGGGGCGACGGCGCTGCCGGAGCCCGAGGCGCCTGAGCCGAGCCCACGGGTCGAGCCCGCGGATGACGGCATCGCCATCATCGGCATGGGATGCCGCTTCCCCGGCGCCGAGGATCCGCTCGAGTTGTGGCAGCTGCTGGCGGCGGGCGTGGATGCGGTGGCGGAAGGGCGCGACGCGGACGGTTCCTGGTCCGGATTGTTCGGCGATCCCGCAGCCGAGGATCCCGTGTTTCGGCGCGGGGCATTCATCGAGGGCATCGAGCAATTCGACTCGCGGTTCTTCCGCATTGCGCCGATTGAGGCGCGCGTCATGGATCCGCACCAGCGCCTCCTGCTGGAGACGAGCTGGCACGCGTTCGAGGATGCGGGGATCGATCCGAGCGAGCTGCGAGGGAGCCGCACGGGGGTGTACATCGGGCTGGGCGGCAGCGAATACCGAGAAGTGATCGCGGCCAGCGCCTACGATGACAGCTTCGTCGGCACCTCGGCCAGCATGACAGCCGGACGTCTGGCCTTCGCGTTCGGTCTGGAAGGGCCGGCGATTCCGATGGACGCCGTCTGCGCCTCATCGCTGGTCGCGGTGCACCAGGCCATAGCGGGCCTTCAGCACCGCGAGGTCGACACGGCGCTCGTCGGCGGCGCGAACATTCCTCTGTCCCGCGGGGTCACCCGATTCCTCAACGACGTGGGTATGTTGTCGCCCAGCGGGTGCACTCGCTCGTTTGACGCGTCTGCCGACGGCTTCGTGCGCAGCGACGGCTGCGGCATGGTCGTGCTGAAGCGGCTGGGGGACGCCGAAGCCGCCGGCGACCGAATCTGGGGCGTGATTCGCGGTTCGGCGATCAATCAAAACGGGGCGAGCGCCGGTCTGACGGTGCCGAACGGACCGGCCCAGGAGCGAGTGCTGCGGGAAGCGCTGAACCGGGCGGGCGTGGCGCCGTCGGACGTGGACTACCTGGAAGCGCACGGCGGCGCGTCCGCCCTGGGTGACCCGATCGAGATCCGTGCGGCGGCGACGGTCTACGGCGCGGGCCGCGACCCTGACCGTCCCTTGGTGTTGGGCTCGGTCAAGCCCAACATCGGCCATTCGGAACGGGCGGCGGGAATGGCCAGCTTGATCAAGACCGTGTTGGCGATGCACCAGCGCATGATCCCCCGGCAGCTGTACTTCGAGACTCCAAGCCCGGAGATCGACTGGGACCGGCTGCCGGTTCGCGTGGCGTCGGACGACACGCTCTGGCCGCCGGTCGCCGACCGGCCGCCGTTGGCCGCGGTCAGTGCCTTCGGGATGTCGGGCGCCAACGCGAACGTGGTCGTCGAGGGCTATGACTCGCCGCAGAATCCCTCAGTCAGGTCCGGCGACGTGCGCGTTCCGGCAGGGGCCGCGCGCACGGTACCCGTATCCCTACCAGAGACTCCGGCCGATCTGGCAGTGACCACAGAGGGAATCGCCGAGCGCCGGACGCGGTTGCTGCCGCTCGCGGCACGGTCCGACCAGGCGCTGCGAGAGCTGGCCGAACGCTACGTGTCATGGCTCGGCGAGCAAGGCGAGCCGGACGCGAGCAACGGCGCCGTCGGCGGCGCCGACCTCGCGGACATGGCGTGGACGGCGAGCGTCGGGCGCAGCCATTTCGCCTATCGCGCGGGCGCGGTTTTCCACGACGCCAGTTCGCTGGGCGAGCGGTTGCGGATCATCGCCCAATCGCCGTTCGAGCCGCAGCCGGAGACGCCGCGGCGCGTGGCGTTTGCCTACTCGGGCCAGGGCGGCCTCTGGACCGGCATGGGCCAAACGCTCTATGACACCGAGCCGGTGGTGCGGGCCGTGCTGGACCGCTGCGAGGCGGTGGTGCGAGACGAGCGCGGGTCGTCGCTGCTGGACGTGATGTTTGGCCGGGGCGATTCCACCAGCGACTTGCAGGACACCGCCTGGGCGCAGCCGGCGATCTACGCGCTGGAGTGCGCGCTGACGGCCCTCTGGGCGAGCCTGGGCATTCGGCCCAGCACGGTGGTGGGGCACGGCTTGGGCGAGCTTGCCGCCGCCCAGGCAGCCGGCGTCTTCAGCCTGGATGACGGCTTGCGCTTCGCCGTGGCGCGCAGCGCGCTCATGTCGGCCTTGCCGGGACCCGGGTTGGCCCTGGAAGGCAGTCTGGAGGCGGCGCTCAGCGAAATTGCCGTCGCGTCGCCGTCGTCAACCCTGGTGAGTGGCGTCACGGGCCGCGTGGTCGGGTCCGACGACGCGCTCGACGCGGCCTACTGGCATCGCCAGGCGCGCGAGCCGGTAGCCGTTGCGCGCTGCGTCGAGACGCTGGCGGCATTGGGCGCGGACGTGGTCGTGGAGATTGGGCCTGATGCGGAGTTGCAACCGCAAATCGCCGCCGCCTGGCCCGCTGCGGCGGCCAGCGCCGATGCCGCCCCGGCGCCCGTCGTGATCGGCGGCCTGCAGCAGCCGGCCGATGACGGCTCGACCTCGGAGTCCGAATGCAGCTTCGTCCAAGCGGTCGCCGCCGCTTATGGAGCCGGTCTCGCGATCGATTTCCAAGGGCTGTTCGCGGGCGAAGCTCGGCGCCGGGTCTCCTTGCCAAGCTATCCCTTCCAGCGCCGGCATCACTGGGCCTAGTTTTCGGCCCCGTATCGCGTACAGGGCAGGCTCTTCGCCGGAACGACGGACTCCACCTGACCCACCGCCCACCAGATTGATCGCCTTCCGCTCGCTCATTACACTGACAGCCTCTTTGCCCAGGTGGTTTCTCCAGGACAGGACTCCTCGCATGGCTAGCACCGCAGAACGCGTCCGACAGCTCGTTGCAGAGAACCTCGAGGTCGACGGTGAGGCAGTGGCCGTTCCAGCCGATTTGAGCGTTAGCCTCACCGACGTGGGCGTCTCCTCGATGGAATTCGTCGCGTTTGCCAAAGTCATCGTCGCCGAGTTCGACGTCCCGCTCACGCCCGACGACTGCGCGGGCTTCAGCACGCTGAAGGACCTGGCCGCGCACATCGACGCGCAAGCCGCCTAAGCTCGCGCTCCCGCTGGGGGCCATACTGTTGTCCATGGGGAGCCGACGCGAAACGCCCGCCTAGAGGATGGGTGCCTCGCGTGCCGGGGATTGGTGGCGCCCGTTTAGCCTGGTTGGCGTGGCGACGGTCGTCCACGTTGACCTGACGCCTCATGCCGACCACGAGGCGGCGGCGTTTGGGTGGTTGGATGAGTCCGAGCAAACCCGATGGCGACGCTTTCACTATCCCGGGCCCCGGCGACGCTACGCCTTGTGCCGCGCCGCCCTGCGGGTCCTCCTCTGTCGCCGGCTCGGGTGCGAGAACCGCCGGTTGGCGTTTGCGTCCGCCCCACACGGCAAGCCGTCCGCCACGGTTGACGGGTCGCCCGTCCCCGTCAGCTTCAACGTCAGCCACAGCGGCTGCCACGGGTTGATCGCATTCGCGCCGGCCGGGAGGCTGGGTGTGGATGTTGAGGAGCGCGTCACCCACCGCAATCTCGACCTGCTGGTGGAGACCGTGCTTGGCGAGCACGAGCAAGCGCAGCTTGCCCGCACGCGCGGCGATGCGCGGACGCACTTGTTCTTCAAGCTCTGGACGATGAAGGAAGCGCTGATCAAAGCCCACGGCATGGGCATGGCCCTGGATCCATCCCGCGTGGAGATTCCACCGGTCATGCTCCGCGGCACGACCCAATCGACGTTGGAATCGCCTGAGATGCCGGGCGTCCGGTGGCGGCTGGATGACCTGGGCAACGAGCAATTCGCCGCCGCCGTCGCCCACGAGCTAGGCACGGACTCCGGCTCCAGCGGCGGCAACGGGCGCGCGCCGGAAACGCCGGCGATCTCGTGACGACCGAGGAAACCGTGTGGGAGGTGCCAGAGCCGCTCTCCATTCACGAAGTACGCGTGGACGACAACACGGTGGTCACGCTGCGTCGTCATGGGAATCCGGCGGGCCCGCGACTCGTCCTGAGCCACGGCAACGGCCTGGCCATCGACCTCTACTACCCGTTTTGGTCGCTCCTGGCGGTTGATTTCGATCTGATCGTCTACGACCTGCGTAACCACGGCTGGAACGCCGTCACCGCGCTGGCGGACCACAACCTGCCGACCCTGGTTCTCGATCACGACCGAATCATGCAAGCGATAGATCGGCACTTTGGAAGCAAGCCGAAGGTCGGCGTCTTTCACTCGGTGTCGTCGTTGACGACGCTGCTGTCGCCGACCAGGGGCGCCGAGTTCGACGCGCTGGTGCTCTTTGATCCGCCGCTCTGCAAGCCCGGCCGAAGCTATGAGGACTTTGACGCCGCGGCCATGCGAACGGCCGCCGCGGCCCGTCGCCGCACCGAGCGATTTCAAAACACGGAACAGCTCGCGGATCTTTTGAGCTTTGTTCCGACCTATTACCGCAGCGTCCCCGGCGTGTTCGATCTGGTGGCGCGCGCCACGCTGCGGAAGTCCGCCGACGGCGAGGGCTTCGAGCTGCGCTGCCCGCGCGAATATGAGGCGCAGATCATCGACTACGCCAGCGCGTTTGCCGTGCTGGTGGACTTCGAAACGCTGCAGTGCCCCGTCAAGGTCGTTGGCGCCGACCCAACCTTGCCCTACTCCTATCTGCCGACCTTCGATCTCAGCCACGTGCTTACGGTCGACTACGACTTCCTGCCCGAGACGACGCACTTCCTGCTGCTGGAACAACCGCAAGCCTGCGCCGAGGTGGTGCGTGGCTTTCTATCGGGACTAGACGCCGGCTGACGGCCAGCACCGATCGCGCCGGCCGGCGTCAGGGCGATTCGTCGACCCGCACGGTCACGATGTCGATGCCGTGGTACTTCTGGTGCCGGACGGAGGACGCGTAGTGTCGGAGCAGGCGAAACGAGACGTCCCATGCAGCCGGTGATTCGTCGTGGTCGGAGAGATAGGCCAGGCGATCGGCCAGGTTTTCCTCGTCGACCGCCGCCACGAACTCCAGATCGACGGCCCCGTCATCGGGACTTGTCGTAACGACCAGGCGCTTCGGCTTGCCCTCGCCGTGGTCGTCGGCAGGCTGTATCAGGCTCGAGAGCGTCTCCTCGCCGGCGGAACGCAGCCGCTCGGTTGATGCGGCGTTCCACCGCATCGCCGCGGCCGTCTCCTGCAGATAGGCGTCGAGTCGCGGCAGATCGGCCATGTCGAGTCGTCCCTCGAAGCGCCAGCGTTTGGGCATCGTGAATTCGAGAAAGAGCGTGAGTCCAATTGCGGTTGCGGCGCCAACCGTGATGCCGTTGCCGAGCAGCGAGCTCCACGGGCTGGGAACCACGCCCTCGAACACGTTGTGCTGCTCGAAGCCCACGCCCAGCGCAAACGCCAGGCTCACCACCAGCGTGGTCTGCGCGTCCAGCCCGCCCCGCGCAACCGTCCGCACGCCTTCGACGAAGAGCATGCCAATGGCCGTCAGCAGGAACGCGCCCATCACCGGATTGGGAATGGTGAGCATCAGGCCCGTCAGCTTGGGCAAGAGGGCCAGCACCACGAGGCCGACCCCCATGACATAGGCGACGCGGCGCGCGGCGACCCCGGTGAAGTTGATCAGCGAGACCGTCGACGCCGAAAATGCGGTGGCGGGCGGCGTGCCGGCCAGACCCGACATGAGCATGCCCAGCGCGCTGGCGTAGATCGTTCCCTGAATCAGACGGAAGTCGGTGGCCCGTGGGCGTCGCCAGGCGACCTGTTGCACGACCACCCCGTCGCCGACGGCCTTGATCGCTTGGACGACGGTCACCACCAGGAACATCGGCAACAGCGCCCAGAACCCCGCCGTCGGCGTGAGGTCCAGGCCGGGAAACCCGCCCTCGGGAAGCCCGAACCAGGGGGCATCGACCACGCGCCCGAAGTCATAGAGGCCAATCACGATCGCCGCGACGCAACCGGCCGCAATACCCGCCAACGGCGACCAGATGCGCCATTTTCGAGGCGCGCGCAGGGCCAGGATCGTGGTGGCGATCAACGCGACGGCCGCGACGCCCGGCCCCGCGATCGCTTCGGCGCCGTCCGGAACTTCCCGCAGCCGATCCCAGGCGACCGGGAGCAGGGTGACGGCGATGAGCATGAGCACGGTGCCGGTCACGGCGGGTGTAATGACGCGCCGCAACTGCGGGAGCCAGGCGGCCACGGCGAAGTAGAACACCGACGAAACCACGATCAGGCTCGCCAGCGTGGACGGCCCGCCCTCCGCCAGCGCCAGCACGGAGACTGCAATGTAGTTGGGCGTGACCCCCATGATCATCACGTGCCCCAGGCCCACGCGACCGATCCGAACTGCCTGGAGGATGGTGATGAGTCCGCCGACGATCAGGGCCGCGACCAGGGTCCACGTCAGCTGATCCTCGTCCTGGCCGGCCGCCACGCCGCTGATGGCGGCAATGACCACCAGCGGCCCCAGCGCCAGCAACACCCCCTGAATCCCAACGCCAAGCGCCACCAACGGCGGACACCGCTCGTCGGGCTCGTACCGAATGCGTTCGTCGGCGCCGGCGGATGCCAAAGGAGCCCCCGCCTCAGCCGCGCGTTCGGCGCACGCCGGCCACCGATTTCGGCATCGGGTCAGGAATTGTCATGGGGCGGACCCTCGTTCGGGCGCGCTCCAAGTATGCGCCGTGTGCAATCGTGGCGTCACAGGCCGCTGAAGTATGCTGGTGCTGTCTCGCGGATCGAGCCGAGCCGCACGCGCGTAGCTAGGAAATTGTGAGCGCCTTTAGCACTTTCAATTCTACGACTGTCAAAGTGCAAAGGTCTGCCCAGTTGATAGAGATCGCAAATCGGATAGAGTCCCCTGGGATAGAATGGCATAATATCGAGGCCAAATGGCTACACAGCGAATAGTACTGGCGACTACAAAGGTCACCAACAATATAGCATTCACACGGCAGTCTTTAGTTGATTCAGCCGCGAGTATCAACGGGTCTAAAGCTATGCGTCAAGGCCTCGAGCATGACCCTCATTATGTACCATTGGGCAAGATACACTCGGCAGAGGTCATAGACCTTGATGACGAAACTGTATTGGCGGCCATTGCCGATGATACCCACTCGGTCACCACCACGGTGCACGAGCCAACGGCGAAAAGAATTGTAGAACTCTCTTTCCCAACCGACGAACGACCATTCATCCTACAAAAGAAACACACTTCTTCAGATAATCTCACAGTAACTGTGGACAGTGAGAATTTTGAGAATATGAATAGCTACAAATCATTCCTCGATATAGCGGCCAAACAGAACGATGTAGTCACCACTCCATCAATGGTTCGTAGGAGTCTGACTCCAGAACCGCTGATTCAGTTTGTGGAATCCAACCCGGAGCTCAGTGCCGTATTGGCTTGGCTAGCCTTCAGGGGTGAGAAGTTCCTTCGATACACCATTGACGAGACTGCGCGCAAGACCGGAGATGCGATATCCGACAAGATCAGTGAGCGATTGAAGAGATTGCTGGGCATCTATGACGAACTCAGATCTCCCGATGATCGGGAAGTGACGGCCCATGTCATTATTCATGTCCAACCACAGATTCACCTCCTGACGAAAGGCAGGGGCGTAGCAGAACACACGGAAATTGGTATCGAATCCCTATGCCGGCAGCTCGAACTTCATAAAGACTTGTTGGAGAACGCAGACAGTGTGACTTTTGAGAGGCGCAGGAGGGATGATGAATGGACATTCTCATACGCTACTACAAAATCAGGAAAGGTCATTTCATCTGAAGACTGCTATGGGGCTACTCTAAGGCGACGCGATGAGATGTCAAGGACAATCGCCGTATGTCTTTGTCTTGAGCATAAGGTGACAAGGGAGGAGCGTCACTACGAGACTACTGCGGTGGTGATGGCGGTCGAGGAGGATGGGAGATTTGAGTTGAAATTCAACTCGGTCCCCGCAGACTTGGAGGATTATGAAATAATGCAGGTATCGCTACAAACCGGCTTGACGTGATAAACGTGTGGATTAGTCGGGCTTATAGGTACAGCATTCCAACCGTCGATGCCGAGTTGTCCGACTGCTATCGCTTTGTCCGCGCCGCGCTTGCTGTTTCCAAGTAGTGCCACCTTCGGATGGGCGGTCCGCGCATGATCGCGTGGGCGGCTACGTTGGCGCTTATTGGGATCGACTGATTCTGCGTCATACAAGTCGCATCTGCAATGGCTTGCCCGTGTAGGGGTCGGCCATGTGCGGGAGCACTGCCAGCCGCTGGCTAAAGTAGTCGGCGACTGACCAGAGTTGAAGTCGCGGATATGACACTCCGTCTACCGTAACGTGCCCTCGGTTGGCCGCCTCCGCTCGCGCAGCTGGCGTAGTGACAGGGTCAAGTGTGATGTAGCAGCCCAGGGCCGCATCCTCGCGATCCAAGACGCCAGCGAAGTCGCGCAGGTCGCTTAGGTTGAATCGGCCGCCCTTCACTTGTGCAAGCGCCAGGCGTGAGTCCATGCTGTCGGGGGGCTCCCACAGCGTCGCTCGTCCGTCCACACCCCCATCGGCAACCTGCCGCGTATTTGGCACGAAGCCGGGCAGACGCGTCACCGCCCAGGCCTCAAAGTCGAAGGGGCGCTCGGTGGCCAGCTTCTCAGCACCCGCGAGGTCCGCCGGGATGCCGTGTGCAGGAAC
This sequence comes from Chloroflexota bacterium, assembly GCA_022826485.1. Lineage (GTDB taxonomy): Bacteria > Chloroflexota > UBA11872 > UBA11872 > UBA11872 > JAJECS01. Next base: position 121,128 of record JAJDUU010000006.1, read on the forward strand.
AGCCGGATCGCGCAAGCGCTCGCGGATGACGTCGATGGCGAAGGCCGAGATGTCCACTCCCGCCCAACGCCGATTGAGATTGCGTGCTGCGGCCACGGTTGTACCACAGCCGCAAAACGGGTCGAGGACTAGGTCGTCCGGGTTCGAGCTAGCTTCGATGATTCGTTCCAGAAGCGCGACGGGTTTCTGCGTCGGGTAGCCCAAGTACTCTTCGGCAAGATTCGAGACGGGCCGAATGTCGTCAAACACATCGTTAACCCGCTGGCCTTCGACGGCATCCAAGTACCGCTTGAGCATAGGCATTCCAGACCCTTGCTTCGGCCAGTGAATGAGTCCCGCGGCGTCCAGCATGTCTAAGCGGTCGTGGATACCCATGATCTGGCGGTAACCGGGAATGAACTCCCGCTCGATGTGGGCTGCATACGGGCTGGTCTTAGGAACGGCCCAATGCCGGCCGCGCGCTGACACTTCATAGCCCCGCCACGGCTCCCCGGATTCCCCACTTCGTCGCCCCGCCGCCGTGAGATTCTCGCGTTTGTACCGGCCGCGGGCATCCTGCTCGCGGTAGAAGCGCGCGACATACTCGGGTCGATACGGGACGCGGATGTCATTCCAGGTCGCAGTTTCCCGGCCGTATGCCAAAAGGGTGTCGTGGGTCCGCCCGAACTTGCGCCCGTCGCTCCGAGTTGACCGTTTCCATATGATCGCGTTTCTGAATCCTCGCGCCCCAAAGATCGTGTCCAACAGCACACGCAAGTACGCATCTGCCGTGTCGTCGCAGTGGAGGTAAAGAGTGCCCGTCGGTTTCAAGAGCCGTTGGCAGTGCTCCAAGCGCTCGGCCATATATGACAAATAGGCCAGCATCCCCGACGGACCGAGGGTGCGCCCTAGCCCCTGAATGGCAGCGTGCGACGGTCGGCCGACGGCAGCCTCGAACATGGCACAGCGGCCCGCTGCAGCGTGGTCCCACGCCCAGGTGTCGGCGAAGGCGCGATACTGCGCCCCGCCAGGCGCCGTGCCATAGAGCATGTTGTAGTCGGCCTGCGAGTTGAACGGCGGGTCCAGATAGATCAGGTCAACCGTCTGGTCGTCCCACTGACTCATCCAGTCGAGACAGTCGCCGTAGTACAGCGCATTGGCCGTCGGTTGCATCGCGCTAAGAAAGCTCTGAATAACCGGTTGCTAGAGCGCCCGGATGGCGGCCGGGGGGATGAATGATCTGGATTGTTGACTGCCCCTGATAGGCGGCGTACGTCTCGCGTACGCGAAACCGCACACACAGTGTGTGGAGATTGCTCAGCCGAATCGTAAATCGGAAATGCCGTAGCGCATCGACCTCGAAGTCGCCGCGCAGGTGGAAATGTGCCCAGCCATCAAATACCCCATTCGGCGGAACAGTGGCCAGTGACGCAAGTGCACGCTGTCGCTGGGAGAGAAGCTTGCCGCCCAATTGCAGGCACTCGAAATCAAGGGGCTGACGACGCTTAGTCAATCCCCGTCGCAGGATGGCGTCTAGGTGTACCGACCGGATGTGGAGTGGCGTGTCGGAGCCGTTGACGACGCGCACTTCCACCGCGACACGCAGGAATGGCAAGAAGGAAACCTCAGAGGTCTCTTGCACGTCGATCTGATACGGCGCGTGCCGGTTGCCAGCGGCCCCGCCCCGGATCTGCCAGTAAATCCGTTGGTCAAGCTTGGCACCTACGAAGATCAGGAGAACCACCGATCCCGCGAGGACGCCAACCCAAATCCAGAGGCCCCACTCCGGGCTCACTGCATTCACGACAGCACCCGACGCCAAAAGGACAGCTTCGGATACGCCAGCCAACACCACTCGCCGCATCCGCCTACGCTACCGTGCCCGTGCAATTGCGTCACGTGACCAGCTAGGAGTATGAGCCCCTTGCCGAGCTCGGGTGCATCAAGGTCAACCTTCAGATCGTGGCAGGCAACGAGGCTGCGGAGCGGTTAGCGGGGGGACGGACCCAGCTTGGGTCTGATCGGCCCACCACTGCCATGTCGCCGTGCTGGTGCGTGAGATACTAACTAACTATAGTAGTACCGCGAGTTCGTCTGCCCGACACTTCGCGAAGATCTGAGGCCCGGCATGGCAATCGACCGCGACCAGAGATATCGGGCGATGGCGATCCGGGGCAAGTACCAGCGGTTGTATCGGCATCTGCGCGGGCTGCAGGGCCAGGAGTGGCGGACGTCCTTCGGCGAGATCGAGGCGATCATTGGCTTTGCGTTGCCTGCATCCGCGCGTCTCCATCGGCCGTGGTGGGCGAATCAGCGCAGCGGCGCTGGCCACAGTCAGGCGCTGGCCTGGCGCGTCGCCGGCTGGGAGACGGCTGAAGTGGACATGGATGCCGAGACGCTGTTGCTCAAGCGGAAGCGCCCCGAGCCCGTCCCCAGGCCTTCGCTCGACGACGCCTGGCCCGTCCATCCCACCGCCGTCTGGCCGGACGGCCTGAGTCTCAGGCGCGAGGACCTCTACGAGGAGAGGCTCTGATTCCGCCGTGTTTATCGACACGAACGTGCTGGTGATGTCCCGCTTCCCCGGCGCGCCGGACCACGACGCGGCGCGGGAGAGCCTGGAACGCGCCTTTCGAACCCCTGAACCGCTGCGGATCAGCCGTCAGGTCCTCCGCGAGTATCTTTCGGTGGTGACTCGACCGCAGCTGTGGCCGACGGCAATGACGCGGGAGGAGGCGCTCGCGGACGTGACGAGGCTCATTGATGGATTCGAGGTGCTCGAGGACGGCCCCGTGGTCACCGAGTCGTTGATCGCGCTGTGTCGAGACGTTGCCGTGGGCGGACGGCAGATTCACGACGCCAACATCGTCGCCACCATGTTGACCCACGGGGAGCGCCGGCTGCTGACGTTCAACACGGCCGACTTTCGCCGTTATGGCGACCGCATCGAGTTGCTGGGCCGTTAGCAGCCCCGGCATCGGCGGACCGCCCGTCGCGTCGCGCTAAGGTACGTCTCGCGTCAGCCAGGGCGAACCGGAGGCGTCTTGACGTCAACCACCCCCCTGCTTCAGGTCCGCGAAGTCGTAAAGGACTTTGGCGGCGTGCGGGCCGTCGATCACTGCTCGTTCGACGTGATGCCGGGCACCGTCACCGGGCTCATCGGACCCAATGGCGCGGGCAAGACCACGCTCTTCAATCTCATCTCCGGGGCGCTGCCGCTCACGAGCGGACGGATTCTCTGCGACGGTCGCGACATCACCGGCCTGCGGCTGCATCAGACCTTTGCCCTGGGCATCGTGCGGACGTTTCAGATCCCGCGAGAGTTCCAGCGGTTGACCGTGCTCGAAAACCTGGCGGTGGTGCCGGCGAATCAGCGCGGCGAGCGTATGTGGGCCGCCTGGCTCACGCCCTGGACCGTGGCCCACGAGGAGCGCCGCATCGAGGCCAAGGCCCTGGAGGTGCTGGAGTTCGTCAATCTGGCGCACCTGGCCGACGAATACGCCGGCAATCTCTCGACCGGCCAGAAGAAGCTGTTGGAGCTGGCGCGCACGCTCATGGCCGAGCCGCGGCTGGTGCTGCTGGACGAACCGGGCGCCGGCGTCAACCGCACCTTGCTCAACTCGCTGGCCGACAACATCCAACGGGCCAGCGCCGAGCGAGGGGTCACCTTTCTGCTCATCGAGCACGACATGGATCTCGTCACGCGCCTCTGCAATCCGGTAATCGTCATGGCTGACGGCGTGGTCATCGCCGAGGGTTCGCCGCGGCAAATCCAGCGCGATCCGGGGGTGCTGGAGGCATATCTGGGAGGCATGGTCGGTGGCGCTGCTTGAGGCCCGCGACATCGTGGCGGGCTACGGCGAAACCCAGATCCTGCACGGCGTCTCCCTGGTCGTGAACGAAGGCGAAATCGTGACCATCATCGGCCCCAACGGCTGCGGCAAATCCACGTTCATGAAGGCCGTGGTGGGTCTGGTCCGGGTGCGAACCGGCAGCGTCACCTTCCGCGGCACCGACATCACTGACTACCCGCCGGAGCGGGTCGTGCGGACGGGACTGTGCTACGTCCCGCAGTCCGCCAATGTCTTTCCGTCGCTCAGCATTCGCGAGAACCTGGAGATGGGCGCGTTCATTCGCGGCGACGACGCTCGGGCGCGGATCGACGAGATGTTCGGTCTGTTCCCCGACCTGGCGCGGCGCCCCACGGCTCGGGCCGGAAGCCTGTCAGGCGGCCAGCGCCAGATGCTGGCGCTGGCTCGCGCCCTCATGCTGGATCCGGTGCTCCTGCTGCTCGATGAGCCGTCGGCGGGGCTGTCGCCCGCGATCATGGGCATGGTGTTCGAGCGTATTCGCGAAATCAATGCCACCGGCGTGGCCTTGCTCCTGGTCGAGCAGCAAGCCCGCGAGGCATTGCAGGTGTCCGACAGAGGCTACGTGCTATCCGGCGGCGAAAACCGGCTGGAGGACGGCGGACCGGCGCTCCTGGACAATCCCGAAGTGGCCCGCCTGTACCTGGGTGGGTGAGCGCGTGCGCGATGGGTCCCCTCACCCCCGTATCGAGTACGGGGCAGGCTCCGCCCCTCTCCCCAAGGGAGAGGGAATCTAACGTGGGCCCTGACGGACGTGGCCGAGGGTGGACGTGTGAGATTGCTCGCCGGGCTCAAATGACGCGGGGGTGGCGGGTGACTTCGTGGCGGGGCGGGAGGTGACGCAGGGGTGGATTCCCGCCTTCGCGGGAATGACGCGCAGGTTTGGCAAGGGCCTCCCCAAGGGGGACGGAGTCGGACGCGGACTAACGGCCTGGCGCGCCGCTGCCGAGAGACTTCGTGGGGCGTGGTCGCCGGGATACTCCGTGGCCGCCGCCGTTGCGGTGCTGCTCATCCTCGGGTTTCTGCCGTTCGTGAAGATGGGTTTGGTGGTCAATGGCTTCGTGCTGGGCGCCATCATCGCCACCGGCGCCATCGGGCTCACGTTGATTTACGGCAACCTGAACTTCGCCAACATCGCGCACGGCGACTACATGGCCATGGGCGCGTATGTCGCGTTTTTCGTCGTCACCGACTTGCTGTCCGCCGTGGGAATCCAGGGGCAGGGATTCGGACCGTTCACATTCGGCTACCCGTTGCTCATCGCGCTGCCGCTGGCGGCGGCCGTCGTCGCCCTCGGTGCGGTAGTGCTCGACGTCGCGGTCTACCGCCGGCTGAGGAACCGCAAGGTCAACGCGGTGGTCATGGCCATGGCGTCGCTGGGACTGGCCATTGCGGTGCGCGGTCTCATTCAGATCATCTGGACCGGCGAGAAGCTGCAATTCCCGCGCGAATCGCGGCAGGTCTACCACCTGCCCATGGACGCTCGCATCCCGCCCGACAGCATCTTCATCGCCGGCCTCGCCGTTGTGCTCGTCGTGGGGGTGTACCTGCTGCTCACCCGCACCAAGATCGGCAAGGCCATGCGGGCCACGGCCGACAATCCCGACCTGGCCCGCGTGACCGGGATTCCGACGGAACGCGTGATTTGGGCGACCTGGGCCATCGGCGGGGGCCTGGCGGCAATTGCCGGCATCCTGCTGGCGGTCTTTCAGGCGCAGTTGCTCCCGAGCATGGGCTGGGAGTTCCTGATTCCGCTGTTTGCCGCGGTGATCCTGGGCGGCATCGGCAATCCCTACGGCGCCCTGGTCGGCGCGCTGGTCATCGGCGTCAGCATGGAAGTCTCGACCCAGTGGATCACGCCCAGCTACAAGCACGCCGTGGCCTTCATCATCATGATCGTGCTGCTGCTGGCCAGACCGCGGGGCCTCCTGGGGAGGTCCAGCTGATAGAAAGCCATGAGCCATCGATAACGTCATTGGGGTAATCGACTACGCCGTCGGCTTCGTCGTCATGGCGGGCATCTATGCGGTCTTCGCCCTGGGATTGAACGTGCACTGGGGCTACACCGGGCTCTTCAACATCGGCATTGCGGGGTTCTTCGCCCTCGGCGCCTACACGGCCGCGCTCCTCACGTCGCCGGCGGCGGATCCGCTGCTGTTCGAGGAGTTCGTGTTTGCCGGCGACTGGGCGCAGCTCGGCGTTCTCGATCTTGGGGTCGATCTCTGGTTTCTCGTGGCGCTGGCGGCGGCCGGAGCGGCGTGCGGCGTCGTCGCCCTGATCATCGGCTATGTGACGTTGCGCTTGAACGATGACTATCTGGCCATCGCCACGCTCGGCATCGCCGAGAGCGTCCGGCTCTTCTTCCTCAACGAGAAGTGGGTCGCCAACGGGTCCAAGGGCCTCTACCAGATTCCCCAATTCCTGGAGGGATGGCTGCCGTCGGACAAGTACAACTACCTCTACATGGTGGTCGTCATCGTCGTCCTGGTCGCCTTGTTCGCGCTGGTGCAGCGGGTCATGCAGTCGCCGTGGGGCCGTGCGCTGCGGGCAATTCGGGAAGACGAGGTCGCCGCCGCGGCCAGTGGCAAGAATGTCTTTCGCTTCAAGCTGCAGGCGTTTGTCCTGGGCGCCGTCATCATGGGTGTCGGTGGCGCGCTGTTTGCCCACCACATCCGCTTCGTTTCGCCGCTGACCTTCGATCCGCTGCTCGGCACGTTCATCATCTGGGCCATGCTCATGGTGGGCGGCGCCGGCAACAATCTGGGCGCCATCCTGGGCGCGTTCGTGGTCTGGGGGCTCTGGGTGGGCGCGCGGTTCCTGCCGGGGGAGCTCTCCGACCCGAACTTCCGATTCTTCATGGTCGGCGTGCTGATCGTCGCCGTCATCCTGCTGCGCCCGGGCGGCATCCTGGGCGAGTTGCGGCGCGTGACGCGTCGCGCGGCTGGCAGGTCGGCGGTTCGGCTCGACGACGGGTGACGACGGGCCCGGGGAGCGAGGCCACGGTCAGTGGGGGTGGATTCCCACGCTTCACATCCGTCGTTCCCGCAGAGGGAGACCTTTGCGAGACCCCTCCGTCATTCCGGCGGAGGCCGGAATCCAGTCCGGTCGAACCTGGAAGCGCGCCAGATGCTTCGCGTCGGGCGGGTCTCAGACCCGCCTCTACCGACTTATGCAAAGGTCTCCGGAGGCGGGAACCTACCCCTCCCCCGCCGCCGCGCATCCACGACTCGCCAGTCCGCCTGCAGGTTCAGTGAACGGTGGATTCCCGCCTCCGCGGGAATGACCGAGGAATCACTGACAGGTCGTTCCGAACGTAGTGAGGAATCTAAAGGCGTTGTGCCTTATCGCCTGCACCTTAGATTCCTCGCTGCGCTCGGAATGACAGGGGCAGCTCGGAATGACAGGAGCAGCTCGGAATGATTGGAACAGGGCTCGAAACGAGCAGGGGGCGGCTCGTCGAGCCGCCCCCAATCGCATGGGCCGTGTGCCGCTCAGCCGCTACGGAGTCTCGAAGCGGCCGGTGGACTTGATCTCCCCGCCGGTGATCTGCCAGATCTCGATGGGGCCGAACACGTCGCCGTTTTCGTCGAAGTCCACCGCGCCGGAAGCCCCTTCGTAGTTGACGTCCGCACCGTCGGCGATCAGGCTCAGCGCCCGCCCGATGCCCGCGACGCCGGGGCCGACCACTTCGCCCGGGGGATTCGCGATAGAGCGCAGCGCGTCCCGGATGGCCACCGCGTCCGTGGTGGTGCCCGCCTTGGCCGCCGCCAGCGCGATCACGGCCACGGCGTCGTAGGTCTCCGCCAGGTAGGGCTCGACCGGCAACTCCACCGCGTAGGCGTCGGTGTAGGCGCTCGCAAAAGCTGCGAGCTGCGGGCTGTCCACCGACCCCGGCGCCGTGCCCAGGGTTCCCTCGAGCCGGTCCCAGCCGATGGCTTCGTTCATCTCCGCCGACTTGGTGCCGTCCACGAAGAGGAACTTGTCGGCGTAGCCGCCTTCCAGCGACTCCCTCACGTAGGTCTGCGCCTGCCCCGGATAGCTGATGGCGATGAGCGCATCGACGCCGCCGGCCGTGGCGCGCTCCAGCTCGGAGGCGAAGGTGGGCTGCTCGTCCTCGTGCGGCACGGCGTCGACGATGCTGCCGCCGAGGTCGGTAAACGTGGCCTCGAAGCGCTCGGCCAGGCCCTCGCCGTAGGGGTTGTTGATGTACATGACGCCAACGTTCTTGAATCCCTGCTCCCAGGCGAGGCGCCCCAGCACCACGCCTTGCGCCGCGTCGGAGGGCGCGGTGCGGAAGAGGAAGTCGTTGTCGTCGAGCACCGTGATGCTGGGCGCCGTGGAAGCGCCGGAAATCTGCACGCGTTGGTTGGGCACGGTGACCGAGGTGGCGACCGGGATGGTCACCCCGCTGGCCAGGGCGCCGACGATGGCCACGGCGTTTTCGATTTCCACCGGCGCGCGCGCCGCCTCGACGCCTTGCACCGGATTCACGCCGGTGTCGCGGCTGATGATGATCATGGAGCCGCCGCCGACGCCGCCGGCGCGGTTCACGTGATCAGCGGCCAGCGCGGCGGCATTGCGATGGATGGGACCGAAGAACGACAGCGACCCGGTGAAGGCGTTGAGTTGCCCGACGATGAGCGGGGGAAGCATCGCCGCTTCCTGCACCACGATCTTCTCGACGGGGACTTCCTTGATGACCTCCTGCGTAACTACAGTCTGAACCGGGACTTCCTTGATGACCTCTCGCGTCACGACGGTCTCGACCGGGACTTCCTTGATCACCTCTTGCGTGACGGTTTCCGTCTCACCGCAGGCCGCGAGCACTGCCCCGCCGGCCACGCCGAGCAGGCTGCCGCCCGCCACGCGCATCAGGTCTCGACGGGTCATCACACGCTTGCCGGCCTTCGACATCTCCATCTTCACTCCCAGCCTAGATTTGCCGCTCGTCAACGCGCGGCTCTCGCGACTAGCATAGCGACCACGAACGATGCTCCAACGGTTGCCGCCGCCTCACACGTGTTGACTAGCCACCCCGGCAGATGGCGGTTCGGTGTTGCTGCCGTGATATGCGCTGCCCTTGTGGCGGCAGCCTGCGGCGCGGACGACCCGGACCCGCCGGTGCTCATGGTCACCGCCCGCGCCGCGCGCCCCGCGCCGGCAACCACCTCGGCTCCGCAGCCGGATGCGGCCGCGACCGCATTGGCCTCCCCAGCCGCGGATCGTCCGGCGGCCGCGACGCCGACCCCGACCCAAGAGTCCCCTCCGCTCCCAGCCTCCGCAGTCCCCGCACCGGCGACGGCGGCTCCGACGCCCACCCCGCCACCGAGCCAGTTACCGGCGGGTCAGTTGGCGCAGGTCGTGCGCGTGATCGACGGCGACACCGTGGTCGTTGAGCTCAACGGGGGCGAGCACACGGTTCGGCTGCTCGGCATCGACGCGCCCGAGCTCGGAGACACCGCCGGGCAGGCCGCCCTGGCCGAGCAGGCGACGGCCGCCCTCACGGCGCTGCTCGGCGACGGCGCGGTCACCCTGATTGCGGGAGACGAGCCGCGCGACGACGGCGGACGGCTGCTGCGGCACGTGGTGCGCCACGAGCTGGTCTTTTCGGTCGAGCTGGCCCGGCAGGGCTGGGTGCGCGCCCACGAATATGCGCCCGATACGTTGCTCTACGACGCCATCGCCGACGCGCAGCGCGAGGCCCGTGACGCGGCTCGTGGGCTCTGGGCGCCGCCCGTGCCGGGTCTCGCCATGGTCGTGGACAAGGTGGCCGAAACCGTGGTGATCGCCAACGACGGCGGTGCGCCGGTGGACGTGTCCGGGTGGCGCCTCGTCAGCCTGCGCGGACCGCAGTCGGTTCAGTTTCCCGCCGGGACCGTCTTGAGCGCCGGATCGACGCTGACCGTCGGGTCGGGGAGCAGCCAGGGCGACTTCGCGTTCCGCCAGCAGCACGTCTGGCACAACCGGCTTGCCGACTCCGCCGAGCTGCGGCGTCCGGACGGACGGGTGGCTCTCTTCTGGGACGATCCGGCGGCGTCGGACTAGGCGAGTGCGGCCCTAGCCGCGGCTCCCCGCCGCCACGGCCCGACGGGCTCTTCGCTCGCGGGCGGCGGCGCGCTTGGCCGCGCGCTCGGCGTCGACCTGGGCTTCGGTGCTCGTGTCGACCTGGGGTGGATAGGGCACGACCTGCCAGAAGTCCGGCAGCACCGCGTCCCACCGATCCAGGAGCGACTGGCCGAGGTGGCTCTCCGTCGCCGCCACGTGCCGGGTGATGACATCGCGCAGCAGCTCCGCGCTGTCCTCGTCGGTCACTCGAGTGACCGTGACCAGCTCGTGGTTGACGTGCGAGGGAAAGGTGCCGGCGGGGTCGTAGGCGAACGCCCGTCCGGCGGACATCCCGGCGGCGAAGTTTCGCCCCACCGGCCCCAGGACCACGACCACGCCGCTGGTCATGTACTCGCATCCGTGGTCGCCGATGCCCTCGGCCACGGCGGTCGCGCCGCTGTTGCGCACGGCAAATCGCTCGCCCGCTCGACCGGCCAGGTAGAGCTCACCCGCCGTGGCGCCGTACAGGCAGGTGTTGCCGGCGATGACGTTCTCCGAGGCCGTAAAGCGTGACTTCGGCGGCGGCTGAACGGATACGACGGCCCCGCCGAGCCCCTTGGCCACGTAGTCGTTGGCCTCACCCACCAGGCGCAGACGCAGCCCGTGGATGCCAAAGGCGCCGAAGCTCTGGCCGGCCGACCCGGTGAAGTCCACGGTGATCGTGCCCGCTGGGAGGCCGGCAGGCGACACGTGATGCGCGATCTCGCCGCTCAGACGGGTGCCGACGGCGCGGCGGTCGTTCGTGAGGTGGAAGCGCCGCCGCACGGGTTGGCCATCGTCCAGCGCCGGCCGCGCGGCTTCGAGCAAATCGACGTCCAGCGAGGGTCTACCCGGGCGGTCGTTCCGCGGCACCTGCCGAACGCGCGGCGAGCGTCCGGTCTCATCGGCCGGCGCCAGAATGCTCCCGAGATGGACGGCCGCCGCTCGATCGTGGCGCTTGTCGGGATCCGGTTCCAGCAGCTCCACCCGGCCCACGAGATCGTCGAGCCGGCGGACGCCGAGTTGCGCCAGGATTGCGCGCACGCCGCGGGCCAGGTGCAAGAAATACCGCTCCACGTACACCGGTTCGCCGGTGAAGCGCGCGCGCAGGTCTTCCCGTTGGGTGGCCACTCCCACGGGACAGGTGTTGAGGTGGCACTGGCGCGCCATGATGCAGCCGACCGCGATGGCCGCCATGGTGCCGAAGCCAAACTCCTCCGCGCCCAGGAGGGCGGCGATCACCACGTCGCGCGCGGACTTCAGGCCGCCGTCCGTGCGCACGCGAATCCGATCGCGCAGATCGTTCCGCACCAGCACGCGCTGGGTCTCGCTGAGACCGATCTCCCAGGGCACGCCGGCATTCTTGATCGAGCTGAGCGGCGAGGCGCCGGTGCCGCCGTCGTGCCCGCTGATGAGCACATAGTCCGCATAAGCCTTGGCCACGCCCGCGGCGATGGTTCCCACCCCCGATTCCGCGACGAGCTTCACGCCAATCGCCGCCCGGGGATTGACCTCCTTGAGGTCGTAGATTAGCTGTGACAGGTCCTCGATGCTGTAGATGTCGTGATGCGGCGGCGGCGAGATCAGCGGGATGCCGGGGACCGTGAAGCGCAACCCGGCGATGTACTCCGAGACCTTCGTCGCGGGAATCTGGCCGCCCTCGCCGGGCTTGGAGCCCTGCGCCATCTTGATCTCGAGTTGCTCGGCCATCGCCAGGTACTGCGGCGTGACTCCAAATCTCGCCGAGGCGACTTGCTTGATGCGGCTATCCGGCCACTCGCCCGAGGCGTCGGGGGCGTACCACGTGGCGTCCTCGCCGCCTTCGCCCGTGTTGCTCCGGGCGCCGATGCGATTCATGCCCTTGCTGATGGTGCTGTGCGCCTCTGGACTCAGCGCGCCAATCGACATGGCCGTCGTGCAAAACCGCGGCAGCAGCGACTCCACGGACTCCACCTCGTCCAGCGGCACGGGCGGGCCGGCGGGCTGGAACCGCAAGAGGTCCCGAATTGCATACGGCTCCCGATCGTCGACCGCGCGTTCGAAGGCCTCGAAATCAGTCGGATCGTCCGTCTGCACCGCTCGCTGCAGCGCCTTGACCAGCGTGGGATTGGCCGCGTGGAACTCGCCGTTCCTGCGGTAGCGCACCCATCCCGTATCGGGCAGCCGCTGGTCGGGCTGGTTGAAAGCCGCCGCGTGCCTCGCCAGCACGTCTTCCGCGAGCTGCACCGCGCCGACGCCGCCGATGGTGGACGGCGTGCCCGGCAAACAGCGCTCGACGAGCTCCGGCGCAAGTCCCACGGCCTCGAAAATCTGCGCGCCGCGATAGCTGCTGAGCGTGGAGATGCCCATCTTCGACATCACTTTGCGGATGCCGGCTTCAGCCGTGGTCACGAAGTTGTCTTCGCCGGACTGCGCGCCGTGGCCGTTCGTGGCGGTGAGCGCCTGGGCGCTCTGCAGGGCCAGCCAGGGGCATACGGCGCTGGCGCCATAGCCCAGCAGCGCGCAGAAGTGATGCACGTCCCACACCTGCCCGCTCAAGACGATGAGGTCGGCGCGCATGCGGCGACCCGCCGCGATCAGGGCGTGATGCACGGCTCCCACGGCCAGCAGGATCGGAATCGGCGCGCGCTCGGCGTCGACGGCCTCGTCGGTCAGGATCAGCAGATGCGCCCCGCGATCCACGGCGTCCACGGCTTCGCGGCACACGGCGTCGATCCCGTCGGCCAGTGCGTCCGGGCCCTCGTGCGCCGGAAAGGTGACGTCCATGCGCGCCGCCTGGAAGGCGGGATCGGTGAGCGACTCAATGGCCGCCAGCTCGGCCGGTCTGATTACGGGTGAACGCAGATGGACCAGGTGCGCCGCCTCCGGCACCTCGCTCAGGAGACTCGCGCGCGGCCCCATGCGAATGTCCAGCGACATCACCAGCGACTCGCGCAGCGGGTCGATCGGCGGATTCGTGACCTGCGCGAAGCGCTGCTTGATATAGCCGAACACGCTCGGACCCGTCTCCGACAGCACCGCCAGTGGCGCGTCGTTGCCCATCGAGAACACCGGGTCCACGCCCTCGCGCGCCATGGGGTCGAGGATGTGCGTCACGTCTTCGCGCGTGAAGCCGAAGGCATGCTGGAACTGCGTGAGGGCGCCGTTGGCCAGGGCCTTCGCCGCACCGTCGCCGTTCGCCGTGTCCGGGGCGGCCGTCAGGGACGTCAGGTCGACCAGATGCTCGGCCAGCCAGTCCCCGTAGGGCGCTCGAGTCGCGATGCTCTGCTTGGCTTCGTCGTTGTGCAGCAGCCGTCTACGCTCGGTGTCGACGGCGATGATCTGACCCGGCCCGAGCCGGCCCTTCTCCACCACGCGCTCGGCGTCGATGTCCAGCACGCCGACCTCCGACGCCACGCAAATCGTGCCGTCGTCCGTGATCACGTACCGCGACGGGCGGAGTCCGTTGCGGTCCAGGGCCGCGCAGACCCAGCGACCGTCGCTGAAGGCCAGGGCCGCGGGTCCGTCCCAGGGCTCGGTGAGACACCGGTGGTAGTCGTAGAAGTCCCGCAGCGCGCGGGGCATCTCCTCCATGTGCTCCCACGCCTCGGGGACAAGCATCATCGCGGTATGGATGATGGAGCGACCGCCGGCGACCAGGAACTCCAGGGTGTGGTCCAGGCTGTAGGAGTCGGACCCCCGGTCGTCGGTGACGGGCAAGAGCGTGGGAAGGTCGCGGCCCCACAGCTTGCTGGTCAACGCGCCCGCCCGCGCGGCCATCCAGTTGCGGTTTCCGTCCAGGGTGTTGATTTCGCCGTTGTGCGCCAGCATCCGGAACGGCTGAGCCAGTTGCCAGGTCGGGTGGGTGTTGGTGCTGTAGCGCTGGTGGAAGACGGCCAGCGCCGACGTGAAGCGCGGATCGCTGAGGTCCGGGTAGAAGCGCCCGAGCTCGGTGCCGAGGACCAATCCCTTGTAGACGATCGTCCGCGACGACATGGACACGACGTAGTTGGTCTCGATCGCCTCCCGCGCCGCGCGGCCCGAAAGCTCGCGCCGCGCCACGTAGAGCCGGCGCTCGTATTCGTCGGCGGATGAGATCGATGGGCCGCGCACGAGCAGGGCCTGCTGGATGTCGGGCCGGTCGGCGTAGGCCCCCGCACCCAGCACCGAGGTGTCGACCGGCACCTTGCGCCAGCCGACGACCCGGATCCCCCGGTCGCCGCAGATTTCTTCCGCCAGCGTGCGGAAGCGTCGGGCGCCGTGCGGGCTGCGGTTGTCGAGAAACACCATCGCCACCGCGATGTCCGCCGGATCGACGGCGCGCTCGCCGAAGCTCTGGATCTGGGCCGCGAAGAACTCCCGCGGCAGCTGCGTCAGCACGCCGGCGCCGTCGCCCGTCTTGCGGTCGGCGGCAATCGCGCCGCGGTGCCCGAGCCGGGAAACGGCCTGCACCGCTTGCCGCACGGTGCGATGCGACCGCCGGCCCTGAATGTCGGCGATGAAGCCTACGCCGCAGGCATCATGCTCGGTCCACGGGCCGGGCGGCCGCGGGGTGCGGTCGCCAGTGGTGACAGGTCCGGTCGGGTGCATGACGCTGCGGGTAGGGTCAGCGAGTGCGTCGGCACGGGCCGCGCAGGAGCATGGATCGAGGCATATGCAACGCTCCCTCCCGCTGGTGCATTAGTGTCGCGGTGATCGCCCGGCCAGCCCCGTCTGGTTTACGACGTGCTTGCCGGGCAGCCCCGAAGCTGCGTGGCGCAAGGGCATACGACGCCCGCCACTTGCTGCCCATCGTACCGCAGCGCCGGCGAAATCGACGCCGGCATCGCGGCCAATTGCCCCTGTAGTAGCATCGCCGGCGGCGTAAGCCTCGGGCCGGCCTGTGTTTCGCACCCTGCTGATCATCGCCATCATCACCACCGTGCCGCTGTTGATCTATGGCGGCCTGCGGCGGCGGCTGGCCTACACCATTTCCGTCACCGTGACCGTGTATCTCATCCTGATCGGCGTGCGATACCTCCACGGGTTCGTATTCTTTCGCGAGGAGCTGTCGAACGTCATCGGCGTCGTCGCGGTGATGGCCCTCGTTGGAGTTGCCGGCTATGCCGCGGTGCGCTATTACAGCGACCGCGCGGTGGCGCGGAAGCTCGAGGAGCGGCGCCGCCGGCCCGAGGCCCATCGCACGGTCGTCGACAACGTGCGTCGGAGGCTCAACCTGTGACGATTCGCAATACCGCCCCCGCCGCCGAGGCAAGGAGAACAACGTGGCGCTGACCATCAACGAGACTCCGGTGCATTGGGACGACGTGGCGCCGCCATCGCGTCTGCCGCCGTGGATGGAGGTCGTCTGGATCGGCGTGCCGCGATATCCCAGGCGGTTGTGGTTCCTGTCGAAGACCGGCGCCAGTTGGCAGCAGCGTCAGCGTGAGGACATCGTGCGCAAGGGACGGGAGATCCTGCTCGCCGAGCGCGACGCCACGGCCGACGTGGTCGTCGGCGACGCCTAGCGACCCAGGTGGACCTCCAACTGACGGGGCTTGCCGCCGCCGTCACCGGCGGCAGCGAGGGCATTGGCCGAGCCGTTGCCGCTGCGTTGGCGGCCGAGGGCTGCGACGTGGCCATCGGCGCGCGCCGCCCCGGACCGCTGCGGCAGGCCGCCGAGGAGATTCGCGCCGCCACCGGACGCCACGTCGAGCCGCTGCCGCTGGACGTGACCGACGCCCGGCAGCCGCACGACTTCGTGCAAGCCGCGGCCCAGCGGCTTGGCCGCCTGGACATCCTCGTCAACAATGCCGGCACGTCGGCTGCATCGCCGTTCGAGGACGTGGACGACGCGGCCTGGGAGGCCGATCTCCAGCTCAAGGTCTACGGCGCGATCCGCTGCACGCGCGCGGCCATCCCCCATCTCCGCGCGGCGGGCGGCGGCGCGATCGTCAACATGACCACCGTCGGCGGCAAGCAGCCGGGCGCTGCCTCCGTGCCCACGTCGGTGAGTCGCGCGGCCGGCATCGGTCTGACCAAGGCGCTGTCCAAGGACCTCGCCGCCGATCGCATTCGGGTCAACACGGTCATGCTGGGATCGATTCGCAGCATGCAGTGGGAGCGCCGCTGGCCGCGCGAGGCGCCGGGCGATTCGCTCGAGGACTACTACGCTGCCATGGGCGCCGACATTCCGCTGGGGCGGATCGGTCGTGCCGAAGAGGTTGCTGACCTGGTGGCGTTTCTCGTCTCGCCGCGCGCGGCCTACATCACCGGCACGGCGGTCGCCATCGACGGCGGCACCGGCAACGTCATCTAGGAAGCCTCGGATCTCCGTTCCTTCCCCCTGGAAGGAGACCTTTGAATAAAGGGGCGATATCCCACGCCCCGGACCCTCACCCTGCCCTCTCCCTGGGGGAGAGGGTGCCGGAGCGCCCTCACCCTGCCCTCTCCCTGGGGAGAGGGAGCCGGATTGCCCGTCATCCCCGTATCGAGTACGGGGCGAGCTCTACGCCGAGCGTCAGGTGCGGGTCTAGGCTCAACCGGAATGGATTCCCGCCTTCGCGGGAATGACGGAGGGATTACGCAAAGGTCTCCTGGAAGGGGGAAGGTCAGGATGGGGGTCGGCGGCTCACACTTCAGGTGGAGTTTCCCCGTTCCCCTCAGAATCCAGCCTCCACGTCCACCACGTTCTCCAGCGGCTCGCCCGCCTTGTAGCGGTGCAGGTTGCTCGCGAAGAACTCGCGGATTCGGACCACGCGCAGGGGCGACGCGCCGCCGTTGTGCGGTGTGATCATCACGTTGGGGAAGTCCCAAATCGGGTGATCGGCGGGCGGCGGTTCCTGGTCGAGCACGTCCAGGCCCGCGCCGCGCAGCCTGCCGCCGCGCAGCGCCTCGACGAGCGCGGGCGTGTCCACCACTGCGCCGCGTGAGACGTTGACCAGATAGGCGTCGTCGGGCAGCAGGTCGAATACGCTCTTGTCGATCAGACGCTGCGTCTCGGCGGTGCTGGGGCAGCAAATCGCCAGAATGTCGGTCTCGGGCAGCATGGCGGGCATCTCGCTCACCAGGCGCACCTCGCGGATGTAGGCGTCGGGCTCCTGCGGGTAAACGTCCACGGCGCGCACCTCGACCTCGAGGCCGTCCAGCCGGCGGGCCAGCGCGCGGCCAATGCCGCCGGCGCCGACCACCAGCGCCCGCTTGCCCGTCAGCTCGTCCACCTCGATCGACGGGTCCCAGCGATGCTCCTGCTGGGCCAGCACCGCCGGCGCGATGCCGCGTGAGAGGCCGGTGAGCAGGGCGATGCCCGTTTCGGCCACGTGGCTGCCCAGCACCACCTTGACATTGGTCAACACCAGATCGCGTCCCTTGAGGCCCGGAGACTTCAGGTACTCCTCAACGCCGGCCGAAAAGACCTGGACCCAGCGCACGTTTGGCGCCGCGTCGAGGACGCCGGGGCCCAGCGGTCGCCCGGAGCCGATCACCTCCGCGTCGCGCAAGGCAGGGAACGACGCGTCGAGCTCGGCGGTCCAGGCGATCTCGTCGTCCGGAAATTCAGCGCGGAACGGGTCCCAGTCGGCACTAGGCCCGAGTGGGTAGTCGATGACAACGTTCAAGGCTTCCTCGGTTTCTCCGGCGCTGCGGCGCACGCCCGTCAGTGTAGGCGGCCGGCGGCGGGGCCACTGCTAGACTTCGCCGCCTTCCGAGGTGAGGACGCCCCGCTGCGCACCGACTCCGCGAACCCCGAGAGACGCAACCTCCCTTCAGGCGTGACTGAGCTATCGGCCGACGCGGTGCGCTGGACCTGCGATCCAGACACCTTGGGCTTCGAGTCCACCGCCGAGCTCGAACGGCCGGACGCGCTGATCGGCCAGGAACGCGCCGAGCGGTCGCTGGAGTTCGGCGTGGACATCCGCAGCCCCGGCTTCAACATCTTCGCCATGGGGCTTCCGGGCACCGGGCGCACGTCGATGATCTTCGAGCGGCTCCGCGCCGTGGCCGATAGCCGCCCCACGCCGCCCGATTGGTGCTACGTCCACAACTTCGACGAGCCGCACCGACCGCGGGCGCTGCGGCTGCCGCCCGGCGCCGCGCCGGACCTTCGCCGTCGCATGGCCGACCTGGTGGAGGCGCTCCAAATCGAGATGGCGCGGGCCTTCGGCACCGATGAGTACGAGGCCCAGCGGCGCGACATCACCCAGCGGGAACAGGGTGAGCGGCAGGCGTCGCTCCAGGCCCTGGACCTTCAAGCCCGCGCGGCCGGACTCGCGCTCGTGCAGACGCCGGTGGGTCTCAGCGTCGCCCCGGTTCGCGACGGCCAGCCGCTCACGCCGGACGCGCAGCGGCAACTGCCCGACGCCGAGCGCAACGCCATCCAGCAAGCGCGTGGCGATCTCGACGATTCCCTGGCGGACACCATGCGGGCGCTCCGCCGGGCGCAACGCCAGGCGCGCGACCGGCTGCACGCGCTCAACGTCGACGTCGCCCGCAGCGTCGTCCAGCCGCTGCTCGAAGACCTGCGCGAGGCCTACCGCAGCCACGAGGACGTGACGGCGTACCTGCTCGCCGTCGAGCGGCACGCCACTGAGAACTTCGAGGTCTTCCGCGAGAGCGAAGCGGACGGCGCGACGGCGGACCCCGAGGCGCGGTACCGCGCCGATCCCCTCCTGCCCTATCGCGTGAATGTGCTGGTCACCCATGCCCCAGAAAGCGGGGCGCCGCTGGTCCGCGAGGGACATCCGACCTATCCCAACCTCTTCGGCCAGATCGAGCAGCGCCAGGCCATGGGAGTCGTCACCACGGACTTCACCATGATCAAGCCCGGCGCGCTGCACGCCGCCAACGGTGGGTTTCTGGTCGTGCGGGCGGAGGACGTGCTCCCCAACGCCGCGGCGTATGACGGGCTCAAGCGAGCGCTGCGCGACCAGGTGATCCGCATCGAGACCGCGGCGGAAGGCTTGGGGTTGGCGTCGCCCGCGCGTCTCGATCCCGAACCCATTCCGCTGGACGTGAAAGTCGCCCTCGTCGGCGCGCCGTGGGTCTACTACCTGCTCCATGACGTCGATCCCGATTTCGGCGACTTGTTCAAGGTTCGCGCCGAGTTCGACACCGAGATCGACCTCAACGACGCCAACATGAACCGCTATGCCCGGTTCATCGCCGCCCGCTGCGACGACGAGGGCTTGCCGCACTTCGACCGCACGGCCGTGGCCCGCGTCGTCGAGGAGGGCGTGCGCCTGGCTCAGGACCGCCGCCGCCTGTCGACCCGGTTCGGCGACCTCAGCGACATCATCAGGGAAGCCGGGCACTGGGCGCGCCGGGCCGGCGCCGAGGTGGTCGGCGAGGAGCACGTCTGGTCGTCGATCGACGAGCGCATCCGCCGCAGCAACCTGACCGAGGAGAAGATTCGAGACCGGATCGCCGACGGCACCGTGATGGTGGAGATCGAAGGCGCGGCCGTTGGGCAGGTGAACGGGCTGTCCGTCGTCGGCCTGGGCGGCTATGACTTTGGCCAGGTGCACCGGATTTCGGCGCGCACCTACCCCGGACGCGACGGCGTGCTCAGCATCGATCGCGAAGCCAAGCTCACCGGGCCTATCCACGACAAGGGCGCCATGATTCTCTCGGGGTTCGTGAGCGGCGCCTTTGGGATCGAGGGTCCGCTGAGTCTCAGCGCCACCCTCGTCTTCGAGCAGTCCTACGGCGGCATCGAGGGCGACAGCGCGTCCTCCGCCGAGCTCTACGCGTTGCTTTCGAGCCTGAGCGGTCTACCGCTGCGGCAGGACGTGGCGGTGACCGGCTCGGTGAACCAGCACGGCCGGGTCCAGGCTGTCGGCGGCGTCACCCAGAAGGTCGAGGGGTTCTTCGATCTGTGCCGCGCGCGCGGGCTCACCGGCGCGCAGGGCGTGCTGCTGCCGGCCGCGAACGCCAGGCACCTCACGCTGCGCTGGGACGTGGCCAAGGCCATTGACGCCGGGCAGTTCCACGTCTACACCACCGATTCGATCGGCGGCGGCATCGAGTTGCTCACGGGTGTTTCCGCCGGGGAGCCAAGCGCGACCACGCGCTATCACCCAGACTCGGTCTTCGGCATGGTCCAATCGCGGCTGGCGCTGTTCAGCCGACGCTGGCACGACGGCCCCGCCCGCTAGAGATCGCCGCAATGGTCGGTCAAGGCCGCCCCAATCCAATTGCCGTGCGCTCGCCGTAGGGACTAGCGAAGGGATTGAGACAGACGGAGGCCAACTTGACCTGCCGAGCCGCGGTCGGTTCGTGCGTATCCTCACCTTGGGCGCCGCTCCCACGGGTATACTTGCCCTTCATCGCCAGGCGGCATGGTGCGCGCCGCGAGCGACGCGCCATGGGCCACGCTCGGGGGGAGACGCCGGCATGGGCATGACCATCGACTCTGACATTCGACGGCGCGCCGCCGCTCGGCGCAGCCCGCTGACCTTCATTCGCGAGAACTGGCGCGCGATCACCCTCTACCTGGTGATCACCGGCGCATTGCTGGTGGGGCTGACGCAGGCCACCGAGATTACGGTCGGGATCCTGCAATTCATCGCGCAGCTGCTCTTCGCGATGATGTTCCTGATCGTCCAGTTCGGCGCCCTGTTCTACATCCTGGGACGGGGCCGGACCTATTGGGTCCAGCCGGGTGAAACCGGCGTGTGGTTTTCGGACTACCGCGGCAACGACCAGATCCTGGAGGTCGCGCGGCGCGTGGTGACGCTGCTGCGCGGCGTGCGCGAGTTCAAGCGCATGGGCGGTGAGACCATCCGGGGTCTGCTGCTCGAAGGTCCGCCCGGCACCGGCAAGAGCTATCTGGCGCAGGTGATGGCCAGCGAGGCCGGGCTGCCGTTCGGCTATCTCTCGGCGCCGAGCCTGCAGGCCATGTTCATCGGCATCGGCCCGCTGCGCGTCCGCATGCTTTACGGCAAGGCGCGCAAGCTGGCCCGGCGGCACGGCGGCTGCATCGTGTTCATTGACGAGATCGACGCCATCGGCACCTCCCGCACCAGCCAGATGGGCGGCGGTATGGGCATGGGGATGATGGGCGGCATGATGGGCGGCGGCGGACTGGGGCTGCTCAACGAGCTGCTGCTGCAGATGGACCCGCCGAACTTCGACAACGGCCTCTTCTCCCGGTTGCTGCGCACGCTCGGCCTCAAGAAGGGCCGCGCCATGCCGCCGCCGGTGCTCACCGTCGGCGCCACGAACATCGCCTCCGTGCTCGACCAGGCGCTGCTGCGGCCCGGTCGATTCGACCGCAAGATCCACGTCGACAAGCCCGACTTCGAGGGCCGCAAGGACATCATCGAGTACTACCTGGCGAAGGTGCGGCACGAAGAGATGCCCATCGACCGCATGGGCAACGACACCATTGACTACAGCCCGGTCGAGATCAAATACGTCATCAACGAGGCCGTGATTCACGCCCACTTCGACGGGCGCGACGCGATCTCCTACGCGGACTTCTCACGGGCGCGTGAGAATCACGAGTGGGGCCTGCGCGAGCCCATTCGGGGCCTCACCCAGGAGGACCGCCGCCGGCTTGCGTACCACGAGGCCGGTCATGCCGTCGCACAGGTCAAGCTGAAGCACTGGGAGCGGTTGACCAAGGTCACCATCATTCGCCACGGCAGCGCGCTCGGTCTGGCGGCCTACAAGCCGGTCGAGGAGAAGCGTGTGCTGGTGCGTGAGGAGCTGCTCGCCAGCATCCAGGTGTCTCTGGCCAGCCGCGCGGCGGAAGAGCTGTTCATCGGCTCACCGACCGTGGGCGTGACCTCCGACTTCGCGCACGCCACGCACATGGCCTTCCACATGCTGAGCGTGTGGGGCATGGACGGGAGCTTCTACTCGACCCTGCCGTTCGGTCCGGCCGTGTCGGCCACCGCGCCTGACATGAAGCGCAAGATCGACCAGATCCTGGACCAGGAGTACCGCAAGGTGAAGTCCCTGCTCACGAAGTACTCCGGCGCCATGCACGACTTGGCGCAGCTGCTAATCGATCAGGACGAGGTTGACGGGCAGGACGTCGAGGACCTGGTTACGCGCTACGACGAGATGATCGAGGCCGGCAACGAGCCCAAGGCGCTGCCCGAGCCGCCCGTGCTGGTGACGGCCGGCGTGTCGGCGCCCGAGCCCTACGTCTTCGGTAGCGACGACGCCTCAAACGGCGCCAACGGTCGGAATGGATCCGCGTCCGGCAACGGCGCACCCCCCGAGGACCGCGAGTCGGAATAGGCCGAGCCCCGGTCCGTTCGCCCCGGTAGCAGTTGCGCGGCGGGCGCTGAGCTCGTTGAAGGGCGCGGTTCGACAAGCTCACCGCGAACGGGCGGTCCGGTGGCCCAGGCTGCGCGCAGCCTGGGAGCCTCAGCAGTGGGCGGTTCGGTCTCCTCTCCCCACGTGAGACCTCTGCGTAACCCCTCCGTCATTCCGGCGGAGGCCGGAATCCAGTCCGGTCGATTCTGGATGCGTGCCGGATGCTTGGCGTCGGGCGGGTCTGAGCCCCGCCTCTACCGGATGCTGCAAAGGCCTCGACCGTAGGAGACGGATCGGGTGAGGCGGATGTCGAACCCACGCTGCACGCAGCGCGGGCCACCGGACGTCGTCAAGCCGCCCCGCGCCCCCGGCTCAGCTCGCGGGCTCTGCCGGCTCCTTCGCGTCGGCGGTCTCGTCTTCCGCCTCGCCGTCCTGCTCCATCGTCTTCAGCCGCTCGTTGGTGACCACCAGCAGCTTGCAGTGGGCCGCGCCGTCCGACATGCGCGACGAGTACATCGAGGTCATGTCGAATTGCTCGAAGAAGGCCGAGTCGTAGACGTTGCTCACGTCGCACACCGGGTGCGCGTCGCCCGACGTGAGTCCATAGGGACACTCGAACAGCTCGACGATCGCGGATTCGGGCGCTTTCTGCCGCACCGTGATGTTCTCGTTGCCGACCAGTTGCCGCCGCTGGCGCACCCACGCGGCGACTAGGTCGAGCACGTCGGGGTCTTCTTCGCCCTCGGCGGCGGC
Organism: Chloroflexota bacterium; assembly: GCA_022826485.1. Lineage (GTDB taxonomy): Bacteria > Chloroflexota > UBA11872 > UBA11872 > UBA11872 > JAJECS01. Next base: position 144,032 of record JAJDUU010000006.1, read on the forward strand.
AACCGCGTCGGCGCGCGCCTGCGCGCGCAGGGCCCCTTCCGCCTGCTCGCGGAACGCGGGATCGGTCTCCAGCGCCTTCATGATGATCAGCCGCATGAACCCGCCCAGCTGATTCCGCAGCCCGGGCTCGGGGACTTTGCCGATGCCGACCGACTCGGCGGCGTCAGGAGACGGGGCCAGGTCGGCCGGGGCCGCCGGCACGGGCGGCTCGGGAAGGGCCTCACGCGGCGGCGGCAGTACGGGCGCCGCCGGGTGCAGGTCCGGCGGTCGGGTCGGCTCGCCCACATCCGGCGCAAACGCCTCCAGCCGCGCTGGAGGTTCGTCGGTCATGACCGCGGGCTCCGGCGCGTCCACGGCGCCGTTGTCCGTCGCGGTGACCCCGTTGGAGGCAAAGGTCTCCGAGATGGCGAGCGCCATCGCGTCGGCGGCGTTCGGGGCGAACGCCGGCATGGGCGCGCTCTTCGGCTCGCCGTTCGCCGACGCCGCGCCGTTGGCGGTGGATTCGGTCGGTGGCGGGAGGGCTGGCGTGGACGCCGAGTCGCGCCCGCTGACCGCGTCGACCGCGCCCTGCACGTCCGACACCACATCGTCCCTGATGCTCGTGACCTCGTCGGTGGTCTCTTGGACCGTCTGGCCGAGCTCGCGCCGAATCTCCGCCAGCTCGCTGCGGGTGGCGTCGGCCTCCCGGCGCAGCTCGCTCATTTCCTCCTGGATAAAGGCGAACTCTTCGGCGAATTCGCGTCGGAACTCGCGCGACATGTCGCGCAGTTTCCGCACCCAGCGGCCGACCGTGCGCATCGCGATGGGCAGCCGCTCGGGACCCAGGACGATGAGCGCGACCAGGATGATCGCGATAAATTCTTCGAGTCCGACGCCGAACATAGAGTTGGCCTACACCTTGGCGCAGGCTTCGCGGTGGACTTGGAATTCCATCCTAGGGGTCAACTCGCTCTCGGACAAGGGGTGGCGCTACGCCGCGGCAGACGCCGCGCGGACCCGCAGGGCGTCCCGCACGGCCGCGCCGCAGTCCGCGGTCGTCGCGTCGCCGCCGAGGTCCGGGGTCAGGGCGCCGGAGGCTGTCACGTCGCCGAGCGCCGCCATCACCAACTCGGCTTCCTCGGCATGGCCCAGGTGCTCCACCATCATCGCCGCGGCCCAAATCGTTGCGATGGGCGAGGCAATGCCCTGGCCCGCGATATCGGGCGCCGACCCGTGCACCGGCTCAAACATGGGCGGGTGCGCGCCCTCCGGGTTGATATTCGCGCTCGCCGGCACGCCGAGACTGCCCATCAGCGCGCCGCCAATGTCCGAGAGAATGTCGCCGAAGAGATTCGACGCCACCAGGACGTCAAACGTCTCCGGGCTGCGCACCATGCGCGCCGCCGCCGCGTCCACCAGGTTCCGGTCGGTGGTGATGTCCGGATAGTCGGCGGCTACCTCTTCGAACACCTCGTCCCAGAACACCGGCGCGAACTGCAGCGCGTTGGACTTGGTCACGTTGGTCACGTGGCGCCGGCCCAGGCGCACGGTCATGTCGAACGCGTAGCGAATGATGCGCTCGACGCCTTCGCGGGTGAAGACCGTCGTTTGCAGCGCCACTTCATACGACGAGCCCTGGTGGACACGCCCGCCGCATCCCGCGTATTCGCCCTCCGAGTTCTCGCGCACGCAGAGCAGATCGAAGTCTCCCGGACCCTTCCCCGCTAGCGGCGTCGGCAGGCCGGGCAGCAAGCGCGCGGGACGCAAATTGACATAAAGCTCGAATCCCTGCCGCAATCGCAGCACGCCCTGGTGCTGGGAAATCTCGTCGGGCACCACGTCCGGCAACCCGCAGGCGCCGTACAGAATCGCGTCGAAGCCGTCCAGAATGTCGAGCGCGTCGTCCGGCATGTATTGGCCGTGCTCCAGGTAGTAGTCGCAGCTCCAGGGAAACTCCTGCATGTCCCACCGCATCGCGCCGGTCGTCTGCGCCAGCGTTTCGAGGACGAGTTGCCCCTCGCGGACCACGTCGACGCCAATGCCGTCCCCGGGAAGCAGGGCGATGCGGTGCGTGCTCATCTCACCTGGCCGTATGCAGAGTCGCGCTGGCGAGTATACGGACGCCGATCAAGCAAGTGTCCCGAGAGTGTCAGGCCAGCTACGGCTCGGCATGCCAACCAACAACGGCATCGCGCAGCCATCCGTCATTCCGGCGGAAGCCGGAATCCAGTCCGACGGATCCAAAAGGGGCTGGACGCTTGGCATGGGGCAGGCCTCATCCCCGCCAATTCACCCTACGCCTCGTCCCGGCACCGCTCCACGAATGCCCCGATGGCGCCCGCCACGTCCTCGGCCGCCTCGACCTGCACGAAATGCCCCACGTCGTGGATCAGGAGGAGCTCGGAGTTGGGAATGAGCCGGCGGAATTGGCGCGCCACGTGGGGGCCGAGGTAGGGGTCGCGCCCGCCCCACACGATCAGCGTGCGGCACCGCAGCTGCGCCGGCACGTCCAGCCGCCGCTGGTTGGCGTTGATCTGCGCCGGCAGGCCCTTGGTGATGCGGTGCAACGCCTGGCGCGCAGTGGCGGACGCCGCGAACGTATCGCGAAAGGTCCGGGTCAACTCGTCGGAGAGATGCGTGTGCGCGCCCCACACGCGGCCAAGCTGCCAGCGGAAGAGGTTGCCAAAGAGCAGCGAGCGCATGACGCCCATGGCCCGCTGCAAGACCGGGCCCACCAGCGGTATGTGCAGGGCTTTCAGCGCCGGCGGCATGCGGGCCGAATTCCAGCCGTAGTAGGAGTTGAGCAGGACCAGACCGCGGGTCCGCCCGGGATTCGCCACCGCCCAACGAATCGCCGCGGGCCCCGTCATCTCGTGCCCCACCAGCACGACGTCATCGAGACCGTGCGCATCAATGAACTGGGCCAGGTTGCGGTCGATGGTGTCGAAGCCGAACTCAAGCCCCTCATTGGGCTCCGAGAAGCCCCAGCCAAGCAGGTCCGGGGCCAGCGTCCGCGCCGTGTCCGCGAGCAATGGCTGCAGCAATCCGTATACGCGCGAGTCGCTCGGCAAGCCGTGCAGGAGAACGATGGTCGGGCCGCCCTGCCCGGCCTCGCGATAGTGGCAGATGCCCGATGCCAGCTCGATGCGCCGGCCGCTTGGCGGCGCAAAGTGTTCATCCACCGAGTTCACGGAGGAGCGCGGCGCAGCGCCTGCAGCGCGTAGAGCCATTCGCCAACGCCCCAGGCTTGGGCAACGGCGCCCTCCGGAGCAAACGGCGACTCGGGCTGAAAGATCTCACTGACCGTGCCGATCGCTCCTTCCGCGAGATGCCGCTCCAGGCCGCCTTCGATCCAGTGCAGATCGCGCCGCGTCCTACCGAGGGCCACGGCCGCGCGCACGTACATGCCGAGCAACCAGCTCCACACCGGCCCTTGATGATAGGCGCCGTCGCGCTGGACCGGATCGCCGCCGTATTCGCGCCGGTAGGCGGCGTCGGCGGGCGCGAGGCTCCGCAGGCCCACCGGAGTCACCAGGTCACGTTCCACCACCGCCAGCGCCGACTCGGCGCGGGCGGATGGAAGCAAGTTCGGGGCCACGGCCAGCGCGATGACTTGATTGGGCCGGATGGCCGCATCGTCCCCCGACGGCCCATCCACGACGTCGTATAGGCAGCCGGCGTCGGCGTTCCAGAACCGCCGCGCGAACGATGCCGCCGCCTGGTCCGCGAGCTCGCGGGTTTCACCGGGGTCCCACTGCAGCTGCTCGAACGCACGAGCGGCAAAGCTCAGCCCGCGCCACCACAGCGCATTGATCTCCACCGGCTTGCCGCGCCGCGGCGTGACCACCCAATCTCCGACCTTCGCGTCCATCCAGGTCAGTTGCAGCCCCTCGGCGCCCTGCGTGAGCAGACCGTCCTCCGGGTCCATGCGGATCCCGTGGCGCGTGCCGCGAACGTGCCAGTCCACGATGTCCAGCACGGCGGTGCCCAGGCCCTCCAGGATCTCCGTGTCGCCCGTGGCGTCCACATAGGCTTCGAGCGCGTGGAGGAACCACAGCGCCGCGTCGACCGAGATGTACTCCGGCGCGTCGCCGGCGTCGGGCCAGCGATTCGGGACCATGCCCTGGTCCACGAAACTGGCGTAGGCCACGAGCACGGCCCGGGCCACGTCCGCCCGCCCCGTGGCCAGGCACAGACCGGGCAGGGCGATGAACGTGTCGCGCCCCCAATCGCCAAACCAGGGATAACCCGCAATCACCGTGTTCGGCAGCGTGGCGTGCGCCCGGCCGCCGCGCCGCACCAGCACCTGGTCGGCGGCCAACCGCAGCCGGGCCTCGAGATCGCGAGCGGAGCCGTCCACGAGTTCCGTGGCGCGCGCGTCCTCGGCCGACGGCTCGCGCTCGACGTCGCCCAGGTCCTCCGGCTCACCGGCGGCCAGCACCAGCGACGCGGACTCGCCCGGCTCGATGGTGGTCTGAAAGACGCCCGGCGTGAAGGCATCCTCCTGGTGGTCGAAGCCGCGCTCCCGCTCAGCGGCGCGCGCGAGATTCCAGTGCCAATCCTGTTCCTCGCCAAACGCCCAGCCCGAGTGGTCGATCGTGAGCGGCGGCGCGTCACCCGATCGCATCACCACACGGTCGTCGGGGGCCTCGATCATTTCAACGTGACGCGCGCCGGTGGCTAGTTGGTGAAACCACCGCAGCGTCACCAGCGGTTGCCATTCGAGCTCGACCGGCGCTTCGCCGTTGTTGCAATAGCGAATCACCGTCCGGTTGGCGCCGTGGGGCATCCACAGGTCGCCGCGCAGCGACTGGCCGGCAATGATCCAGGACCAGCGTGGTCGACTGCCGATCAGCTCGAATCCAGCGAGCCGGCGAAACCCATCCGGATGGACCGTGCCGTCCACGTATTCGTGCGTGCTGAGCCAAGAGCGCTCGTCGCCAACCGTGGCCCGGACCTGCGCCCCGGCCACCATCACCCAGCGGGCGTTGGGCGGCGGCGCCGCGGCGACGAGCAATCCGTGATAGCGGCGCGTGGCGGGTCCGCCGACCGTACCGGCGGCATAGCCGCCCAGCCCGTTCGTGACCAGCCATTCGCGTTCACGCAGGGGATCGAGCTGCTGTCCAAAGAGGGACGCAGCCAGGCGGAGATTGGGAACCTGCGGAGGGGAGGGCACGGCGCTCCCCGGCTACACGGCGGCGGGGTCCGAGTATACGCGGCGGCGGTTTCCCGCCTCCCTATAATCCGCCAATCCCATGTCGTCTCCGCCAGCGTCGCCGGCCCAGCGTCCGCCCGCCCCCTTTGTCATCGCGATCGGCCTTACCGGTGGCCTGATCAGCGGTCTTGTGGGCGTCGGCGGCGGCATTGTCATGGTGCCTTTGATGGTCGCCATCCTGGCCATGACCCAGCACCGCGCGCACGGCACCTCCCTGGCCATGATCGTGCCGATAGCCATCAGCGCGGTGATTCCCTACTGGATCGCGCACGGCATGGATTGGCTGGTCGTTGCCTCGCTGGCCGGAACATCGGTTGGCTTTGCGGTGGTGGGCGCGCGGCTCACCAAGCATCTCAACGCCACCGTGCTGCGGCGCGGGTTCGCCGTGCTGCTGATGCTCACCGCGATTCGGCTGCTGCTCTCGGCGCAAAGCGCCGCGATGTTTGGGCAGATGGAAGGGATCCAACTCATCGTGGCGGCATTAATCGCCGGCACCGTCACCGGATTGGTGGCGGGGACGATGGGCGTGGGCGGCGGCATTGTCATGGTGCCCGCCATGGTGATCGTGATGGGCATCGATCAGCACTTCGCCCAGGGCATCTCATTGGCCGTCATCGTGCCGACTGCGATTTCCGGCGCGGCGCAGCACTTTCGCCAGGGCAACGTCGATCTGCGCTGGGCCCTCTACATCGCCGCCGGGGGCATCGTGGGCGGCGCCGTGGGCGCGCAGTTTGCCCAATTCATTCCCGCCTTCGGCCTGCGCATCCTCTTCGCCGTATTCGCAATCTATTCGGCGCAGCGCATGGTCGGCGTCCAGGGATGGCTGGTGCAGCGCATCCGCGCCGCGCGCACAGGCGCATCGTGAGTCGCCGGCGGCCGGTCCGGAGCTATTCCTGATGGCGGGATTCCTCGACGGCGCCCTGGTGCTGGACTTCACGCGGGTGCTTGCCGGGCCGTTCTGCACCATGACGCTCGCCGATCTCGGCGCGCGCGTGATCAAAGTCGAAAGCCCCGAGGGCGATGAGGCCCGTGGGATGGGGCCCTTCGTCGATGGCCACAGTCTCTACTTCGCCAGCATCAATCGTGGCAAGGAGAGCGTGGTGCTCAACCTCAAGCACCCGCGGGCGGTCGAGTTGGCCCTCGGGCTGGCGGCGCGCGCCGACGTGCTCGTCGAAAACTACAGGCCCGGCACGCTCGAGCGGCTCGGGCTCGGGTACGACGCGGTCCGTGAGCGGAACGCCGACGTCGTGTACGTCTCGCTCTCGGGATTCGGCCAGGTCGGCCCGTATCGCGATCGAGGGGCCTACGACGTCATCATCCAGGCCATGGGCGGCCTCATGGGAATCACCGGCCCTGCCGGCGGCGGGCCCACGCGCGTGGGCGCCTCCCTGGGGGACATCGTGCCTGCGCTCTACGCGACCGTCGCGGTGCTCGCCGCGCTGCAGCGCCGTGACCGCACCGGCGAGGGCTGCCACGTCGATCTCGCGATGATGGACGCGGTGGTGGCCGTGGTCGAAAACGCCATGGCGCGCTATTGGGTCAGCGGCGAGGACCCCGGTCCCATCGGCAACCGGCATCCCGCCATTGCCCCCTTCAGCACCTTCGCCACCGCCGACGGCCAGATCGTGATCGCCTGCGGCAACGATGCGCTCTGGCGCCGGCTGTGCGCCGCGCTCGGCGCGCCGGCGTTGGCGGCTGACGAGCGCTTCACCACCAATGCCCTTCGCGCCGAGCGCGCCGAGGAACTGGCCGTCGCCTTGGAAGGCGTGCTGCAAGCGCACGGCACGGCGAATTGGCTGGAAATCCTGCTCGAGGCCGGCATCCCCTGTGCGAAAGTCAACCGCATGTCCGACCTCCTGGACGACCCCCACCTGCGCGCCCGCGACATGATCGTAGAGATGGACCAGCCCAACGTCGGGCGGCTGCCGGTGCCCGGCGCGCCCATCAAGGCGTCGGGCGTGGACATCGACCTGGGCGATCCATCGCCGGCCTTGGGCACGCACACGCGATCGGTGATGGCGGAACTGCTCGATGTCGACCCGACCGAGCTCGAACGCCTGGCGCGCGACGGCGCCATCGGCGTCCCCGCCCCACCCCCGTCATGACCATCGAGGTTGCCGCCGACGGGTCGCATCGGGTGACCATCGACACGCCGATCGAGATTCGGCGCGCCGCGCCCGAGGACCTCGAGCCCATGAGCGAACTGTGGGGATCCGAGCGGCGGCTCGCCCAGCGCCGTGTGCTGCGCCGGTACTTCGACGAGCAGCGCCAGAGCGTCCAGACCGGGCTGGTCGCGATGTTCAACGGATCGCTCGTGGCGCAGCTGTGGATCCGGCATCGGCACCTCGACCGCGGCATCGCGGACGGCCGGCGAGCGGCCTATCTGCATACGCTGATCGTGGCGGAGCCCTTCCGACGCCTGGGCATTGCCGAGGCCCTGACGCGCGCCGCCTCCCGCGAAGCCGAGGCGCGCGGCGCCGACGTGCTCACCATCGGGGTCGACGCGCCGAACGCCTACGCCCGCCGCCTGTACGAGAAGTGGGGCTTCAAGCCCTACCACGCGACCACCGACCTGCGCGGCGAGCTCGTCTTTCTGCGACGCCGAAGCTACGGCGGTGGGCCACTCTGAGTCCGTCATTCCCGCGGAGGCGGGAATCCATCCCGGCAGGTCAACCGACGCATCGAGGGCGCCCGCCGATCCTGGGTCAACATGCGGCGCTCCGATGTGAGGGTCGCCTGCTACCCCTTATTCGCACCTTTCCCAAGTGCTAAGCTCGCCGCGGTTCAATCGGCTGTTTGCTCGCAATTCGTTGCACGCCGCCGCGCGTGCTATCCGCGTCTAGGACCCGCCCGTGCAGGCCTTCTTTCAGGGCTCGTTTGTAGATTTCGCCGACGCCAAGGTCAGCGTCATGACGCATGGACTCAACTACGGAACCGGCGTCATCGAAGGCATTCGTGGCTACTGGAACGAGAACGACGAGCAGATGTACCTGTTCCGCGCCCGCGAGCACTTCGTGCGGCTGCGGCAGTCCGCCAAGATCCTGCGCATGGCGATCCCCCACACCGACGATGAGTTGGTCGACATTGCCTGCAAGGTTGTGCGCTCCGGCGAGTTCCAAGAGGACGTCTACGTGCGACCGTTGGTCTACAAGGCGGCCCAGCAAATCGGCCTGAGCATGATCAAGCCGACCGCCAATGGCCCGGCCCTCATTGATGACGAGATCACCATGTTCGCCGTGCCGTTTGGACCGTATCTGGATGTCGAGCGGCCGATCCGCTGCACCGTCGCGTCGTGGCGGCGGATCAACGACAACATGATCCCGGCCCGAGGCAAGGTGAGCGGGCTGTACGTCAACTCCTCGGTGGCCAAGACCGAGGCCGTCGAGTCCGGCTTTGACGAGGCCATCATGCTCACCGAGGACGGCCATGTCAGCGAGGGAACCGGCGAAAACGTATTCCTCGTGCGCGACGGGGTGCTGGTCACGCCCTCCGTCAGCGACGACATCCTCGAAGGCGTGACGCGGCGCACGATCATCCAGATCGCGCGCGACGAGCTTCAGATCGACACCATCGAGCGCTCCGTCGACCGCACCGAGCTCTACATTGCCGACGAGCTGTTTCTCGTGGGCACCGGCGCGCAAATCTCGCCGGTCCGTGAAGTCGATGGGCGCGTGCTCGGCGACGGAGGCATCGGCCCTGTGACGGGGGCGCTTCAGGACTTATACTTCGACATCGTGCGCGGCGGAAACGCCCGCTACCGATCGTGGTGTGCGCCGGTATATCCGGTTCCGGCGGCGCAGACCTAGCAGGGGGGCAAGGAGGTCATCGTCTGAGTTCGCGGCTCCCCCGCACCACCGCTCGTCCCTCCGTTTCACCGACCCTTCGTTCAACCGCTGCCACTCTGCAGGTGTCTCATGGCTGCGCCTGACGCGGCGCCGCGGGCGCCGGCAGCGCTCCAGGAGCAGATGGGCGTTCGGTTCGCCAACCCCGCGCTCCTGCGGCAGGCCCTGGTGCATCGCTCGCTCATCAACGAAGCCGACCTGGCGCCGACCGACTCCAACGAGCGTCTCGAGTTCCTCGGCGATGCCGTGTTGGGCCTGGTGACGACCGAGTTGCTGTACGAGCGTCACCCCGATTACGACGAGGGCCAGCTCACCCGGGCTCGCGCCTCGCTGGTCAATCTGAACGCGGCGGCGAGATTCGCCCAGGCGCTTGGCCTTGGCGCGCACCTGATGCTGGGGCGCGGCGCCGAAATGACCGGGGCCCGCAAGCGCGCCTCGGTGCTCGGACGCGCATTCGAGGCGTTGGTCGGCGCCATCTATCTCGACGCCGGTCTGGAGGCCGCCCGAGACTTCATCACCCCATTCGTGAGCGAGGCGCTCGGCGCGCGTGGTCCCGCCGGGCCCCAGAAGGACTACAAGACGCAGCTCCAGGAGCGGCTCCACGTCGAGCGCACCGCGACGCCGGTCTACGTGCTGGTGGATGCGAGCGGGCCCGACCATGACCGCCGCTTTCGCATGGCCGTGACGGTCGACGACGAGCACCTGGCCCAGGGCGAAGGGTCGAGCAAGCAGCGAGCCGAGCAGGACGCCGCGCGCGCGGCCCTGCGACTCTTGAACGGAAGCGGCTGAGCGATGCACCTGCGACGAATCGAGCTGCAAGGCTTCAAGACGTTCTCGCGGCGCACCGTGGTCGAGCTGCCGCAGGGCGTCACCGCGGTGGTCGGCCCGAATGGATCCGGCAAGAGCAACCTGGCCGACGCCATTCGCTGGGCGCTCGGCGAGCAGACGCTGCGCACCCTTCGCGTCCGCCGGTCGGAGGAGATGATTTTCGGCGGCACCGCGTCGCGCCCGCGCACCGGTATGGCCGAGGTGCTGCTGGTCTTCGACAACGCCGACGCCTGGCTGCCCACGCCCTACGCGGAAGTCGTCGTCGGCCGCCGGCTGTTCCGCTCCGGTGACAGCGAATACACCCTCAACGGCGCGCGCGTGCGCCTGCGCGACATCGTCGACTTGATGAGCGCGGGCGGCCTTGGGGCCGGCGGGGCCTCCATCGTGAGCCAGGGTCACATCGACGCGACGCTGCGGCAGCGCCCCGAGGAGCGTCGGAGCTTTCTCGAAGAGGTCGCCGGCATTGGGAGATTTCAAGCCCGGCGTGACCAGGCCGAGCGTCGGCTCACCGGCACGCGCCGCAACTTGGAGCGGCTGCGCGACCTCGTGGCGGAAATCGAGCCCGGACTCGAGACCCTCCGGCGACAGGCCGAGATCGCCGAGCAAGGCCGGGAGCTCGAGTCCGAGTTGCGCGCCGTCCGCGTGGCGCTGCTCCGTCACCGGCTGGATACGGTCAGCCGGCAAATCGACGAAGCCGAAGAGCGCGAGCAGGCCGTGGCCCGGCGCATGGCGGCTCTGACGGCGACTCCCGCGGCCGAGTTGCGACGCCAAGCGTCGGCGGCCGACCTCGACGCGCAGACCCACGACGCGCTGTTGCGGCAGCGCCGCGAGGACGAAACCGCGGCCGTCGCCGCCCTCGGTGGGCTCGAGGCTCGCCAGCAGCAGCTGCGCGAGCGCCTGGTGCATCTGGAGGCGCGCGCGGCCGACGCGCCCGAGCGTGCGCGCGCGCTCGATGCCCGCCAGGCCGCGCTAGAGGCCGAGGCCGCGCGGGAAGACCGCACGCGCGCTGAACTGGAACACCAGGCGAAACGTCGCGCCGAGCATCTGGCTCACCTGGCCGCGGTGTTGGCGGATGCGCGAGCCGCGGCAGACCTTCGCGACGCGCACGCCGCCGCGTTGGCCGAGCTCAAGGCCCGGCGGGCGATGCTGCGCGAGCGCACCGATCAGCTGACAGGTGAACGATCTCGCCTCGCCGGCGAGCTGGAGCGCCTGGCCCACACCCACCAAGCGGCGGAGCAGGAGGCGGCGGCGAGCGCCCGGCGGCTGGCGGCCGCGCGGCACCGTGTTGAGCAAACCGCCGCCGACCACGAGACGGCGGAGGCCGAAGCCGGCGCCGCGCACCGGGCGCAGCAGGCCCAGGCCGGCGATCTGGCGGCCGCGGAGCGTCTGCTGGCCGACGCTGCCAGCCGCCTGGAAACCCTCGAAGCCGAGCGCCGCGCCCTGCAGACGGCTCAGGCGTCGAATCGCGAAACCGGGCCATCCGACGCGGCGCTGCGCGAGCGAGTGCCCGGGGTGCTGGGCCGGCTGCGCGAGTTGCTGCCGGACGCAAGCACACGCCGCGAGCCGCTGCTGGACGCCGCGCTGGCCGATGCGCTCAACGACTGGATGATTCGCGATCGCGCTGACCTATCGGACGCCGTCGCCGTGATTCGTGCGCTGGATCTCGCCCCGGCGCGATTGCGCCTCATCGAGGCCTCGGGAATGCCGGAAATTTCCGCTGACGTGCGGGCGGACGCCGACGTGCTCGGCAGCCTTGATGCCTACGTGAAGATGGACGACCCCCGGATCCGCCGCCTGCTGCGCCGGATCGCCGTGGTGGCCGATCTGGATGCGGCGCTGCGTGTGCGTGCGGCGCATGCCGACCACGGTCCGATGCCGATGATTGTGGCGCTGGCGGGCGCCGCCATCGACGCGGACGGCTCGATTCGCGTTGGCGCCACGCAGGCCAAGGCCGATCCCGTCGCCGATCGTCTGGAGAGCATTGGCGAGGCCATCGCGCGCGCCACGCGGGATCGCGACGACGCGGGGCGCAAGCTGGCCGCGGCAGCGGAATCCGCGCAGGCGGCCACGGCGCGCGCCGATGCCGCGCAGCGAACCCGGGCCGAGCGGACCGCCGCACACAGCGCGGCCCGCGAGGCGCTCACGGTGGCCGCGGTGGCGATGGAGCGAATCTCGGCCCGCGCCAGAACGTTGGCCGACCGGCGTTCCGAGGACGCGGCGCGTCTCGAAGCGCTGGTCGAAGCGCTGGACCGGCTCGCGAGCCAACGAACCGATGTCGAGCGCTCGCTGTCCCAGTTGCCGTTGGAGCCGAGCGCTGATTCCCGGGGACCCGGCGATCTCGCGGCATTGGAACGCGAGCACGCGGCCGCGGCGGCGGATCAGCGGGTCGATGCCGCGCGCGTTGCCGAGCTCCGCGCCCGGCACGTCGCCCGCGCCGCGCTCTTGCAAGACGTGGCCGCCGAGCGTGAGCAGGCGGCGGCGCTCGCCGACGAGATCGCGACCTCCCGCACGGCCGCCCAGGAGGAGTGCGACGCGATCAGCGCCGAGCGGGATGCAGCCTCGGCGGCGGCCGAGGCCGCCCGTGTGGCGGCGCGGGACGTGGAGCGTGAGCTGCTGGAGTTCCGCTTGCGGGCGCAGCGGCTGCACCTGGAGGCCGCCCAACGGGCGGAGGAAGAGCGGCGGACGGGCGACGACCTCACGGCGGCCCAACGGGAGACGGAGCGGCTGGCCGAGCGGCAGACCGAGTTGCGGCGCGCCGCGCGCGACGATCTGGGCCTGACCGACCTGAGGCCGGAGCGTCTCGACGAGCCGCTCGGGCGCGTCGAGCGACGGGCGTCCGACCTGAGGCGGGACCTCGCGGAGCTCGGTCCGCTGAACCCGTTGGCGCCCGAGGCCTATCGTGAGCAGCAGGCGCGCGTCGACGATGCGCGATCGCAAATCGCCGATCTCGAGGGGGCGGAGGCGAACCTGCGAGCCCTCACCGCCCGCCTGCAGCGAGAGTTGCACAGCCAGTTCGTCGCGACCTTCGATTCGATCAACACGCACTTCAGCCGCCTCTTCCGCGAGCTCTTCGGCGGCGGCTCGGCCTCGATGGTCCTCACGGCGCCCGACGACGTCGAGACCACCGGCGTCGAGTTCCAGGTCAAGCTCCCCGGCCGGCGGCGGCAGGAGCTGGCCGCCCTTTCCGGCGGCGAGCGCGCGCTGGTGTCGGCGGCGCTGATCATGGCCCTACTGCACGTGCGTGAGAGCCCGTTCTGCGTGCTCGACGAGGTCGACGCCGCGCTGGACGACGCCAACGTGGGGCGGTTCTGCCGGCAGCTCAACAAGCTCGCGGAACGCAGCCAGATCCTGGTGATCACGCACAACGCCATCACGGTCGAGTCCGCCGCGGCGATCTACGGTGTGACCATGCATGAGGACGGCGTTTCAGACCTGCTCTCGCTGTCGCTGAACGGTGTGGCGGCAAACGGCGTGAACGGTCACCCGGCCACGAACGGTCACCATGCCGCCAACGGCCGGGCAGCTTCCGCGAAAGTGCCGTCCCTCACCTAGCCGGCACGGGAACGGGCATGACCGGACATCGCCGGAGACGCACATGGGCCGCGTTGCTGGCGCGGACGCCGCGCCGCCCCACCGGGCGGCGGCGCCGCGTGCCGGTCGTGCGGCGGCCGGCCCCCGAGAGCCGCACGGCGTCACCGCGCGCCTGGCTGCTGCTCAGCGTCACCGCCGCGGGAGCCGTGGCCTTTACCTTCATCTTGGCCGTCATTGGCAACCCCGTCGCAGGCGTCGACGACATTCTCGGCGAGGCGCAGTACCTCCTGGCCCCGGCGCCGGAGGCGGCGAACACCGGCGAGCTGCTCGTTCCCCGGGTTGAGGACAGCCGGGCGAGCAGCGCAACCGTTCCGGCGTTGACGGGATTGACGCGCGCCGCCGCCGAAGCCGCCGCAACCGACGCGGCTTTCCGCATCGTCTTCGATGAAGATTTCAGCGAAACCGTTGCCGAGGGCCTGGTGAGCCGGCAGACACCGGAGGTCGGCAGCCGTCAGGACACCAGCGAGCCGATCCGCGCCACGCTCAGCCTGGGACGGCCACAAGCCGCCGTTCCCAGCGTGGTGGGCCTCAGCGCGGCCGAGGCGCGGGCGCGGCTCGCGGCCGGCGGCTTCCAGGTGCTGGAGGTCGCGGCGTTCAGCCAGGACGTGCCGGCCGACCATGTGCTGCGGCAGGATCCGATCGCCGGCAGCGTCATCAATCGCCGCTCGGCGGTGGTGCTGCACCTGAGCCGCGGCGTCGAAACGGTAACCGTGCCGCCGCTGGCCGGCCGCTCCGAGGACGATGCGCGCCGCGCCGTCGAGCTCGCCGGCCTGGTGGTGGGCGAGGTCTCCTACAAGGAAACCGGCAGCGTGCCGAACGGGGTCGTCGAGTCACAGGACCCGGCGCCCGGTGCGTCCCTGGCGCGCGGCGGCGAGGTCGCGCTGACCGTCGTGCGGGTGGGCGAGATCGAGGTGCCCGAGCTGCGCGGACTGTCGACGGCGGCAGCCGAGCGCGAGCTCCTCGATCGGGGCCTATTCATCGGCGCGCTCACCCGTCTGCCGACGGCGGGCGTGGCCGACGAGCAGGTCATGGAGCAAGAGCCGGGCGCCGGCGCGCGCGTGCCGCGAGGATTCAGCGTCCGGCTCACGGTGGCGATTCCCGGCGCGGTGCAGGTGGAGCCACCGAGCGGCTAGCCGGCGGTCGTGCTTACGGCAGCTTTGGGTCCGCGTCCGGAATGCGGTCGCCGCGGAGCACGTTTAGCGCCTCCTGCAACATCTCGTCATCCTCACCGCCGTACGGCCCGTCCGTGGATTCGTGCGGCACGTCCGGCGTAAGCCCCGAGTCGTTGAGATTGACGTCGTTCGGCGTGATCCAAATGCCGCTGGTCACGCGCATGATGGACTCGTCGGACAGCTGATGCAGCTCCTGCATCGAGCCCTTCCCGAAGGTCTGCTCGCCCATCAACTGGGCCCGGCCGTGCGCCTGGAGCGCGCCCGCCACGATTTCGGAGGCGCTGGCCGATCCGCCGTTCACGAGCACCAGCATCGGCGTCGTGGTATCGCCCCCCTCATCCTGCACCCGCCAGCGCGTGCGGCCCTCATGGCGGTGTTCCTGGATCAGGATGGTCTGGCCCTGGGCCAAGAACTGGGCCGCCACCCGCACGCTGGCATTGAGCAGCCCGCCCGGATTGTTGCGCAGGTCGAGCACCAGGGCGGTGATGTCTTCGTCCGCCAGCTCGTCCAGGGCCTGCCGCAGTTCGCCGGACGTGCGGCTGCCGAAATTGGCCAGGCGCACGTAACCGATCTCGTTGAACCGGTCCTTCGTGACCGACGGCACGATCACTCGCGCCCGCTCGACGCTGACGTCGCGCGTGTCCTCGCTGCCTTCGGGCTGCATCGTGAGGACCACCGACGTCCCTTCCTCGCCGCGCACCCGCCGGCCGAATTCGTCCAGCGACATGCCGCGCGTGGACACGCCGTCCACGGCGACGACGAACTCGTTGGCGCGAATTCCGGCACGCTCGGCCGGTGAATCGGGCAGCGGCGTCAGTACAAACGGCGTTTCGTCGCGCAGCTCGATGCGGATTCCGACGCCAACGAAGCTGCCGCGAATTCGCTCACGCGAGCGTTCGGCTTCCTCGGAGTTCTGATAGACCGTGTGTTGATCCTCGGTCGCCTCGGCCAGACCGCGAATCGCGCCCTCCCGCAGAACGTCCGGATCGAGCGGGCCGCCGTAGTAGTGGTCCTGAATGACGGCCCATGCCTCCCAGAACAGCGTGAAATCGATGTCCTCGAACTCGGCGGGCGTCTCGGGCTGAGCGCCGGCGGTTGGAAAGGCCAGCGGACGGGGTTCCTGATCAGCGTCGACGTCAGCGGGCAGTTCGGGGGGAACGGCGCCGGCGAACTGGGCCAGCGGCCGGGTGTCCTGGTCCCCGGCGATGATCCCGGTCACGAAGCCCGCGCCGAACACCGCGCATACAGCAACGACGGCGGCCGCAATCAGCGTGGCCATCCGTCGGTTGCGATTCATGCGTGGAGCCCTTGGCAACGTCGCCCTCAAACCCTAGCGCAGCGCCACGCCGCGGTCGGTGGCGCAGCCCACGCTGGCGCTCCCGGAGGGGGAGCCCAGTATGCCAATGCGGGCCTAGCTCGGTCCGTTCGGGGGAGGCGGCGGTGCGGCCGACCCAACCAACGTGTCCGATTGGACGCAGCCGTTGTCCATGTGGATCACGCGCCGCCGCAGACGGTTCACCGTGCCCGTGTCGTGCGTGGCGACGACGGTGGTCACGCCGTCGGCGTTGATATCCAGCAGCAGGTCCACGATCTCCGCCGCCCGCTCGGCGCTCAGGCTTTCCGTCGGCTCGTCGCAGAGCAAGATTTCAGGGTTGGCGATGACCGCCCGGGCAATGGCCACCTTGCGCTGCTCGCCACCCGAGAGCTCGCGCGGAAAGCGCGCCTGCTTGTCCGCCAACCCAACCCGCTCGAGCACCGCCGTCACGCCCGACGCGACGGACGATCCCCCCATGCCCCGCACCCGCAGCGGCAGCGCCACGTTTTCGGCCACCGTGGCGTTCGGCATGAGGCGCGTGTCCTGGTACACCACGCCCATGCGTCGCCGGAGCCGTGTCAGGCCCGGCCCGGAGAGCTCGGCGGTATTGCCGCCTCCGACGAGGACAACGCCGGTATCCGGCTGCTCCTCGCGGGAAATCAGGCGCAGCAGCGTGGTCTTGCCCGCCCCATTGGTACCCATGAGAAAGGTGAACTCGCCGCGCGAGATCGCCAGCGTGACGCCGTTCACCGCCTGCACGTCGCCGTAGCTCTTGGTGACCGACTGCAGCACGATCACGCGGCGCGCCTCACACCGACAGGTAGCGGCGGACCGAGAAATAGCTCCCCAGGCTGCCGACGATCAGTCCCACCAGAAGCGTAAAGACCGCCAGGTTGCGCACGAACTCCGTGTCGGTCGACACCGGCAGGAAGGACACGATGCGCGTGACCACCGGCGCGGCTTGTGCGTAGAGCACCACCAGCGCGATGGCCGCGATGCCCGCCCCGATGCCGCCAATGATCGCGCCCTCCGCCACGAACGGACCGCGCACGAACCAGTCCGTGGCGCCCACCAGCTTCATGATTTCGATCTCCTGGCGCCGCGCGAACACGGCGATCCGGATCGTGTTGACGATCACGAACAGCGTGACGCCGGTGAGGGCGATGATGATGACCGAGCCGGCCACGCGGGCCAGGTTGGAGATTCCAATCACCTCTTCGACCACGTCCAGCGGCACCACCACGTCGTCGAAGACCGTGGTCATCCCTTGCAGCTCTTGCGCCAACTCGGGGACCACGGCGGGATTGTTCAGGCGCAGCTCCACGCTGGCCGGCAGCGGATTGCTCTGCAGCACGTCCAGGATGTCGCGCTGATCCACGAACCGCGACTCGAAGATCGCGAGCGCGTCCTCCTTGGACACGAACTGAACTTCGCCGACGCCGGGCCGTGTCCGCAGATCGTCAATGATCGCCGTCACCTGGGTGGGGCGCGCCTCGTCGCGCACATAGGCGATCAGGTTGCTCTTGCGCCCCAGCGCCGTCACCATCTGGTTCAGGGTGTCGTTGATGGCCAGAAACCCGGCCAGCGTGATGAGCATGATGGCCGTGGTGACGATGGCGCCGCCCGTCATGGTGCGGTTGCGCCAGAGCCCCGTGAGCGCCGAGGCGAGCAGGTAGCGCGCGACGTGCAGCCTAGCCAAAGTAGCCACCCTCGGGCTCGTCCCGGACCACCCGCCCGCGCTCGATTTCAATCACCCGCCGCCGCATCGTGTCCACCAGCGTGCGGTTGTGAGTGGCGATGACCACCGTGGTGCCTCGCGCGTTGAGCTGGACGAGCAGCTGGATGGTCTCCCAGCCGGATTCCTGATCGAGGTTTCCCGTCGGCTCGTCGGCCACCAATATCGGGCACCGCCGCACCAGCGCGCGGGCGATGGCCGTGCGCTGCTGCTCGCCGCCCGACAGCTGGTGGGGGTAGTGGTTGGTCCGGTGGGTGAGCCCCACGGTCGCGAGCGTCTCCTCCACCAGGCCGTCGGACAGGTGATCGAACTCGTTGGTGGCCTTGAGCACGAACTCGACGTTTTGCCGCACCGACAGCGACGGCAACAGCTTGTAGTCCTGATAGATCACGCCCACGCGCCGGCGCAGGTGCGGCACGTCGCGGCGCCGCAACCGGGTCACGTCGGTGGCTTCCACGAACACGCTGCCGGTGGTCACGGTCTCGTCGCGGTTGATCAGCCGAATGATGGTCGTCTTGCCCGCGCCGCTGGGACCGACCAGGAAGGCGAATTCCCGCTCCGGGATCTCCAGGCTCACGCCGTTCAGCGCTTGCGTGCCGTTCGGGTAGACCTTGTGCACGTCCTCGAGAACGATCATGGCCGTCGCCCGCGCCGCAGGCGCGTCAGGTCCCGGAGGTGCTGGATCGTGGCGTCCCGGCTCACGTTAGTACCGAGCATATCCGCGCGCCAGGCGTCGTCGCCGAAGCTGCAGCATGGTCACGAAGGCTGCGACGACCGCCAGCGCGGCCGCCGCGGCGGCCACGGGGCCGGCGTCCGGCGTCGCGGGCGCCGTGCCATCGCTGTCGGGAGGAACAACCGCCGCGGCGACGTGGGGCTGCGTCAATGACGTGAATGTCGGGCTCGCCACGCCGTAGGTTCCCAGCCACGCCCGATCGAGCTCGTCGAGTGAAACGCCCAACGCCTCCTGCACGGCCTCGTTGTCCGAAACGCCGCCCGCGTAAGCCTCCAGCAGTCGCGCCACGCCCTCCTCGCCCCAGGTCTCGATGATGTAGCCGACCAGCGAGTTGCTCTGCGCGTAGGCGTTCAAGGCTGCCTGGCTGGCGGCCGGGAAGCTGCCGGTGATTCCGCGCAGGGAAACGAATTCATCCTGCGCCACGATCCTGATCATGAGGTCGTCGTAGGGGAATCGCTCGGAAATTGTCGACTCCACCGTGGTGGCCAATCCCTCGTGGAGCCAGGCCGGCAAGCTCCCGAACGAGTTCTCCGTGCGATGTTCCAGGACGATGTGTGTGATCTCGTGCGCAACGGTGGCCTGGAGGTCGAGCGGATCACGGCTTTCGGTCGGGGCGTACAGCACGGTCACGTTGAGTTCGGCGATGGCGGCGCCGCCGACCCACGGGCTCGCGCCGCCCCCCAAGTCCTGGCGCATGCGCGCGATGTCGGCGTAGAGCATCAGCCGCGTCGGTCGCTCCAACTCGGCCCCGAAGCTGTGGCGCAGGATGTCGAGGGCCGCGCGAATGCCGGCCCTCGCGTCGGCTTCGATGGCCTCGCCGCCGGCGTGGTACCAGATTTCGACCAAGCCCTCGCTCGCGGTCGTCCAGGGCAACGAGGCGTCGATATAGCTGACCGACGCAGGAGCCGTTCGAGTCTCCGGCCCGTCGACTGGGCGAATCACGAACTGATATTCGATCTCCGTGCCGACGACCAGCGGGATTCGCGGTTCCCAGGCGTAGGTCGCGCGCAGGACGCCGTCCGTCAATTCAACCGCCGCCGGAGACCGGCGGACCACGATCCCGTCCGGGAGCCCATAGCGCACTTCCACGCCGGCCGGCTCGGCCGCGGCGTGCGGCATTTCCAGGCCAAAAGTGATGCCGTCGCCAAAGTCCACGTCCGCCGTGAGCACCGCGGCGTCCACGTCCGCCGCCGCCGCCGTGACTCCCGCCCCGAGGATCGCCAGCGCCACCAGCAGGGCCGCCAGCGGGCCTCGGACGGCACGTCCCATCACTACGTCTGCGCCACGGTCGACGGCGCCGTTTCCCGTAGGTATCGGTCGATGAAGACGTCGATGTCGCCGTCCAGCACCGCCTGCGCGTTGCCCACCTCCACGCCGGTGCGCACGTCCTTGACCATGCGATAAGGATGCAGGACATACGAGCGGATCTGGCTGCCGAAGTCGACCGCCTTCAGATCGCCTCGCAGCCGCACCTGCTCGGCTTCGCGTTCGGCCAGGTCGCGTTCCAGCAGACGCGCGCGCAGTACCTGCAGGGCAACCTCGCGGTTCTGATGCTGCGACCGTTGGTTTTGCGAGCTCACCACGATGCCCGACGGCTGGTGCGTGATGCGCACGGCCGAGTCGGTCTTGTTGACGTATTGCCCGCCGTGGCCCCCGGCCCGAAACGTCTCGACGCGGAGATCGGCCGGGTCGATCTCGATGTCGCCGGCCTCTTCCAGCACCGGAATCACGTCCACGCGGGCAAATGAGGTGTGGCGCCGGTTGCCGGCGTCGAACGGCGATTGGCGAACCAGCCGGTGCACACCGCGCTCGGCCTTGAGATAGCCGTAGGCAAAGTCGCCCTCGATCTGCACCGTGGCGCTCTTGATGCCGGCCTCTTCACCGGGCGACACGTCGATGACCGCGGCGCGGTACTTGCGCCGCTCCGACCAGCGCGAGTACATGCGCAGCAGCATCTCGGCCCAGTCTTGACTCTCGGTCCCACCGGCCCCCGACTGGATGGTGAGGAACGCGTCGTGGGCGTCGAACTCCCCGCCGAGCAGCAGCTGCGTCTCGAGCGCATCCAGGCGCTGGGTCAACGCCGATGTTTCGGATGCGACCTCGGCGAGCATCTCGCCGTCATCGGCGTCCGCCAATTCCGCCAGCTCCACGACCTCGGCCGCCGCGGATTCCAGCTCGTCCCACGTTTCGATTCGAGACTTCAGGCGCGTGATCTCGCGCATGGTGTCGCGAGCCCGAATCTGATCGCCCCAGAACTCGGGCTCGGCGATCTGCGCCTCCAACTCGGCCAGGCGCCGGGCGTCGGACGCAAGGTCAAAGATGCCCCCGAAAATCGCGCACGCGGTCGCAGAGCGAGCGGGCGGATTGCAGCACGTCGGCGGCTTCGAGGGCGGCTGGCATGGCGCGGCGGACTAGCCCGTCCGGACTTTCTTGCCCCGCCGCGCCTGGCGTTTGGCGCGCTTCTTCTCGTCGCGCTCCCGGCGTCGGCGCTCGCGCCGCGTCATGGACGGCGCCTGTCCCCGGCTGCCGTTGGCCTGGGTGGCGCTCGCGGCCGGCGCCGCGGCGGCGGCCTGCTCCCGGTGCCGCGAAAGGACGGTGCTGGCCGGCAGCTGCTGCTGCACCTGCGCGCGAAACACGCGCCGCAAGATGTCGGACTGCATCGTGTCCATCAGCTGCTCGAACATCTGATAGCCCTCGCGCTTGAAGGCCACCAGCGGGTCCTGCTGCCCGTAGGCGCGCAGCCCAATGCCCTGCCGCACGTCCTCGATGGCGGTCAGATGCTGCACCCACAGGTAGTCCGTGTTCTGCAGCATGATCCAGCGCATCAGCGGCTGCACGGCGTCTGCCGGCAACTCGTTGATCTTGCGGCGCCAATCCTCCTGCGCGCGGGCGTGGAACGCCTCGCGCACGTCATCCGCGCGCAGCCCTTCGAAATCGTCCGCCCGCAGGCCGCGGGCGGGTCCGCCGGTGATCGCCAGATACGACTGCACCAGCTCTTCCAGCTCCTCCGGCTCCGTCTGGGGCGAGATGTCGTGCGCTGAAATCAAGTGCTCGACTTCGCGCTCGAGCATCTCGCCCACCATTTCCACGAGGTCTTCGGCCTTGATGATGCGATCGCGCTGCTGGTAGATCACGCTGCGCTGCCGGTTCACCACGTTGTCGAACTCGATCACGTACTTGCGCGTCTCGTAGTTGTGCGCCTCGACCTTGGTCTGGGCCGACTCCAGCGCCTTGGTCACCATGCCGCTCTCGATCGGCTGATCCTCTTCCACGCCCAGCTTCTGCATCAGCCCCTGGATGCGGTCAGACCCGAACCGCCGCATCAGCTCGTCCTCCAGCGACACGAAGAACTGGCTGGCGCCGGGGTCGCCCTGACGGCCGGAGCGACCGCGCAGCTGGTTGTCGATGCGGCGGGCGTCGTGCCGTTCGGTGCCGATCACATGCAGGCCCCCAAGCTCGATGACATGGTCGTGCTCCGCCTGCCACTGCGCGTCCGACCGCCCCTCGGGCCGTCCGCCGAGGATGATGTCCGTGCCGCGGCCCGCCATGTTCGTGGCGATGGTCACCGCGTCCAGCCGACCCGCCTCGGCCACGATCTGCGCCTCCTGCGCGTGAAACTTGGCGTTGAGCACGTTGTGCACCACGCCCTCGCGCCGCAGCATCCCGCTCAGTTGCTCGGACTTCTCGATCGATGTCGTGCCGACCAGCACCGGGCGTCGCTCGCGATAGGACGCGGCGATGCCGTTGATGACGGCGCGGTCACGCGCCGTGGCCGTGGCGTAGACCAGGTCGGGGGCGTCGTCCCGGACCATCTCGCGGTGCGTCGGAGTGACCCGGACGTTGAGGTCGTAGATGGTCTGAAACTCCTGCTCCTCCGTCTTGGCGGTACCCGTCATGCCGGCGAGCTTGTCGTACATGCGGAAGTAGTTCTGAAACGTCACCGTGGCCATCGTCTGGCTCTCCCGCTGCACGGCGACGTTTTCCTTGGCCTCGATGGCCTGGTGCAAGCCGTCGCTGAAGCGCCGCCCGTGCATCAGCCGTCCCGTGAACTCGTCCACGATCACCACCTCGGCCCGGCGATTGCGACCGTCGACCACCTGGCCGTTGGCGAACAGCACGTAGTCCTTGCCGCGCGTGTACATCACCTGCGCGCGCAGCGCCTGCTCCAGGTAGTGGACGAGTTGGAAGGACTTTTCGTCGTAGAGGTTGTCGACCTTGAGCAATCGCTCCATCTTGGAGATGCCCACCTCCGTCAACGACACGGCGCGGAGCTTGAGATCGACGGTGAAGTCGGTCGCCGGGTCCAGACGCGTGACGAGACCGGCGAATTGGTAGTAGTGCTCGGTGGACTCCTCGGCGGCGCCGGAGATGATGAGCGGCGTCCGCGCTTCGTCGATGAGGATGTTGTCGACCTCGTCCACGATGGCGTAGCTGAGCCCACGCTGCACGCGATGCGCCAGGTCGTGGACCATGTTGTCGCGCAGGTAGTCGAACCCGAACTCGTTGTTCGTGCCGTAGGTCAGGTCGGCGGCATAGGCCGCCCGACGGTCGTCGGGCGACAGGTCGTGCTGGATCACGCCGGCGGTCAGCCCCAGCCGCTCCACGAGGGCGCGGCCGTACCAGCCGGCGTCACGCGCGGCCAGGTAGTCGTTCACGGTCACGATGTGCACCCCGCGGCCTTCCAGCGCGTTGAGGTAGGCCGCCAGCGTCGCCACCGACGTCTTGCCCTCGCCGGTTCGCATCTCGGCGATATCGCCGTCGTGCAGCACCATCCCGCCCATCAGCTGCACGTCGAACTGCCGCTCGCCCGTGTGCCGGCGCACGGCCTCGCGCACGGCGGCGAAGGCCTCGGGCAGCAGGTCGTCCAGCGACTCGCCGGCCGCCAGCCGTGCGCGCAGCTCGTCAGTGACGCCAAGCAGCTCCCGATCCGACAGCCGTTGCGTCTCGGGTTCCAGGTCGTTGATCTCGGCGACGCGGGATCGAAGCTGTCGCGCGGTGCGCTCGGCGTCGTCGCCGACGAGGTGTTTCAGGATGCCCAGGGCCATGGCAGCAAAAAAGAGGTCCGGCCGCTCGCGGCCGTTACGTCAGTCGAGTATATCGGCGGATTCGGCGCCTGACCGTGGCATCGCCAACGGGCCGGCAGGCCGCTTCATTCCCGTCATTCCCGCGGAGGCGGGAATCCACCCCAGAGAGGCTGCTTCCGACCGCCAGGCGGAAGCTCAGAGGCTGATCACCTGCTCGTAAAGCTCCACGATCTCGGCCTCGGAGGCGAGCCGGGGGTTGTTGCCGGGACTGCCGCTCGCCAGCGCGTCGCTTGCCATCTTGGGAACTGCGCGCCGAAACGCCTCGCGATCCACGCCCCAGCCGGCCAGCGTCGGCACCTCAACCTGGGCGCAGAGCTCTTCCACCAGCCGCATGGCGCTCGCGGCGGCCTGCTCGTCGGTCTCGCCGGGACCGGCCGCGCCCATGGCTCGGCCGATATCCGCATAGCGCGCCACCGCCCCGGGGATGCTGAATGCCATCACCGCCGGCAGCAGCATGGCGTTCGACAGCCCGTGCGGGACGTGAAACAGCGCGCCGATGGGACGCGACATGCCGTGCACCAGCGCCACCGATGAGTTGTGAAACGCCATGCCCGCGTGCAGCGAGCCCCGCGCCATCGCATCGCGCGCCGCCAGGTCGTCCGGGCACTGGTAGGCCCGCACGAGCGCTCCGGCGATCCGCTTGACGGCGTCGATCGCCAGCGCATCGGTCAGGGGATAGCTTTTGCGCGAGACGTAGGCCTCGATGGCGTGCGTCAGCGCGTCCAGCCCCGTGGATGCCGTCACCCCCGGCGGCATGCTCACGGTCGGCTCCGGGTCGACGATGGCGGCCGCGGGCACCAGGTTCGCGCTCATCAGCAGCATCTTCACGTCGCGTACCGGATCCGTCACCGCCACGCCCCGCGTGACTTCCGCGCCCGTGCCGGCGGTCGTCGGAATCGCGATCACCGGAATCCCCGGGCGCGGAATCCGCTCGTAGCCTTCATAGTCGGGCAGCGCGCCCGGATTGCCGGCCAGGATCGCGGCCGATTTGGCGGTATCGATGGCGCTGCCGCCGCCGAACGCGATCACGCCGTCCGCATTGCCGCCGCGAATCATTCCCAGGGCGCGGTCCACGTCATCCGTCGTCGGCTCCGCCGTCAGGGCGTCGTCGACGGTGAGCTCCACCTCGGCCTCGGCCGCATAGGCCTGCAGGGTGGGCATCCACGGCCCGGCGGCCAGCACGCGGTCGGTCACCAGCACGGCGCGCTGGATGCCCAGGTCGGCCAGGGTCTCCGGCAGCCGTGTGAGGGCGCCCTCGCCGACGTGGATCACCGGCGGTACGCGAAAGTCCCGGCCCTGGGGCGAATCGGCCATGACGGTCTCCTCTGGCGGCCCTAGAGCGATCGCTCGGCGGCTTCCTCGAATCGGCCATTCGAGCGCACGAACCGCAGATCCACCTCACCGACCGGCCCATTGCGTTGCTTGGCAATCGTCAGGCGCAGGTCGGCAGGCTTCCCGATCACCTCGTCTTCGCGCTCGTGCTCGTGGAGGAAGATTACGACGTCGGCATCCTGCTCGATTGAACCGCTCTCCCGCAGATCCGACAACCGGGGCGTGGGGTTGGGCCGCTGCTCCACCGCGCGCGAGAGCTGGGCGCAGGCCACGACCGGAATGTTGAGCTCACGGGCCAGGGACTTCAGCGAGCGGGTAATCTCCGTGATCTCCTGCACCCGGTTGTCGCGGTAGACCGCCGAGCTCATCAGCTGCAAGTAGTCGATGATCAACAGGCCGATGTTGTGCTCCAGCTGCATGCGCCGCGCCTTGCCGCGCAGCTCGAGCACGCTCAGTGACGGCGAGTCGTCAATCAGGATCGAGTAGTCGCCCAGATTGGTCATCGCGGCCACGGTCCGTGCAAGCTCGTCGTCGTTGAGATTGCCGTCGCGGATTCGCATCGAGTCGATCCGGGAGCGGTGGCTCACAATGCGCTGCGCCAGCTGGTGCCCCGGCATCTCCAGGGCAAAGAAGCCGACCGGGATTTCCTTATCGTCCTCCCATGCATGCAGCGCCAGCTGCAAGGCGAACGATGTTTTTCCCATGCCAGGTCGGGCCGCCAGGACGACCAGGTCCGAGCGTTGCAGCCCACCCGTCAGACGGTCGAGCTGGCTGATGCCCGTGGACACGCCGCTGAGCACGCCGCGATGCTGCATCCGAAACATGAGCTGGTCGTTGAACTCGTGCAAGATCGCGCGCAGCGGCTCGAAGTCGCTGGTGCGCATCTCGTTGGCGATGCCGAAGATCAGGCTCTCGGCATGGTCCAGCACGGCGTCCGGGTCGGCGCCGGCACGATAGGCCTCGGCCACCATCTGCCCGGCCGCCTGGATCACGCGCCGCAGGATGCCGGCTCGCCGCACGATGTCGGCGTAGTGCTCCACGTGGAAGGCCGTGGGCACCGCGTTGATGAGATCGGCGATATACGGCGGCCCGCCGGCGAGGTCCAGGCTGTCCGACCTGCGAAGCTCGTCGGAGACCGTGACGGCGTCCGAGCGCTCGTTGCGCTCGGCGATATTGCTCACCGCGTCGAAGATGGCGCGATGCTGCTCGCGGTAGAAGTCGTCGGCCTGGATCTTGCCGCTGATGGCGCTGACCGCATCCGAGTCGATCAACAGGCTGCCGAGCACCGCGCGCTCAGCGTCAAGGTCCTGGGGCGGCAGTCGTTCGATTTCAGTCGTCACAGTGGAAGAGTCGTCCGTTCGCCAATCAGTCGCGGCGTGACCTTACCGATGCCCCTGCGGCCCGCGCGACGGTGCAGGGACATGCCCCAGTCACAGAGGGACATGTGTGCGCCGTCTGTGAAGTGTTCACAGCCAGGCGCCTCAGCGACCTGTGGGTAGTGCGTCATCTGGGTGGTGAGTCACATGAGGGTTCGTCATTCCCGCGAAGGCGGGAATCCAGCCGGCGCCCTGCGCCAGAGGTTCCGACCAGGGCAGCAGACTGGCCGGCGTCGATCCTTCGCCGTACCCGACCCGAGAGTCGACGTAGCCCACTACCGACTTGTGGAGAAAACTGAACCCTTGCGAGTCTACCAGACAAAAAGCGAACGACGCGCTCTATCCACAGTTACAAGAATCAATCTGTGGGTCTAGAGAGTCATGGACCTCGGACGGACCGATCTATCGCGCGAAGTCGAGTTCCTCCGCCTCGATGTCGCTCGACTCGGCGTCCTCCGGCTCTTCGGGCTCTTCCTCGGGCTCCTCGTACTCCGTCACCTCGAGGGTGATGGAGACCTCCACGCCGGCCGCGACCCGAATCGGCAGCAGGTAGCGGCCCAGCGACCGGATGGGACTGTCGATCTGCAGGATGTGGCGGTCGATCTCCACGCCGAGCTGTTCGTGAATCGCCGTGGCCACGTCTTGATTCGTGATCTGGCCGTGCATACGGCCCTGGTCGCCAACGACCACCGCAATGGCGATGGATTGGCCCTGCAGCGCGGCGGCGATTCCTTCGGCCTCGGCGCGTGCGGCCGCCTCGCGGCGATCCACCAACTCCTGCTGAAAGTGCGTGTCGGCCAGTCGCTTGGCGGTGGCGGTTACGGCGAAGCCGCGGGGCAACAGGTAGTTGCGCGCGTAGCCGGCCGACACGGAGGCGACGTCGCCAATCTGGCCCAGGCTGGGCACGTCTTTGATAAGGACTACTTTGACGCTTGGCATGTCAGGACAGCTCGGAGCCTCGGGAACGTGAAGCGGCGTAGATCATAAGCCGAATCTATCCGCCCTGCTCACTGAGCGATTTGAAGAATGCCGCGTTGCTATTCGTGCGACGCATGCGGTCGAACATCAGCTCGGTGGAATTCGAGGCGTCGTGCGAGTCCAGCGCGTTCAGCATCCGGCGCAGGCGCCAGAAGTACTTCAGCTCGTCGTCGGCCAGCAGCAACTCGACACGTCGGGTGCCGGACCGCAGCACGTCCACGGCCGGGAATGTGCCGCGCTCGGCCAGGCGCCGGTCGAGCATCAGCTCCCAATTGCCGGTGCCCTTGAACTCCTCGTAGATCACCTCGTCCATGCGGCTGCCGGTCTCGATCAGACACGAGGCGATGATGGTGAGGCTGCCCCCATCGTCCACATTGCGCGCGGCCCCAAAGAATCCCTTGGGCGGGTAGAGGGCTTGTGGCTCGATGCCTCCCGAAAGCGTGCGCCCGCTGGACGGCTGCACCAGGTTGTAGGCGCGGGTGAGGCGCGTGATGCTGTCCAGCAGAATCAACACGTCCTCGCCGCCCTCCACCTGGCGCTTGGCGCGCGCCGACGTCATCTCGGCGACCCGCGTGTGGCTCTGCGGCTGCTCGTCAAACGTCGAGCTGATCACCTCGGCGCCCTCGACCGTGCGCTCCCAGTCGGTGACTTCCTCGGGACGCTCGCCAATCAGGGCCACGATCACCCGCACGTCGCTGTAGTTGTGCAGCACCGAGCGGGCAATGCGCTTCATCAGCTCCGTCTTGCCGGCCTTGGGAGGTGAGAGCACCAGACCCCGCTGACCGCGCCCGATGGGCGACACGATGTCAATCACACGGGACGTCAGCTCGGCTTTTTCGTACTCGAGGCGCAGCTGCTCATTCGGGAAGACGGGCACCAGCTTTTCGAACAGCAGGCGGTTACGGGCGCGCTCGGGATCAAGACCGTTGACGGCCACCACGCGCACCAGCCCGTGGTAGCGGTCGTTCTGGCGCGCCGGTCGCACCTGGCCGCTGACGAGATCGCCCGTGCGCAGGCCGAAGCGGCGAATCTGCGACTGGGAGACATAGACGTCTTCGGGACTCGGCATCCAGTGCGCGTCGCGCCGCAGAAATCCGTAGCCTTCGTCCACAATCTCCAGCACGCCTTCGAGAAACAGTGACCCCTCGCGCTCGTTACGCGCTTGGACGATGAGGTTGATCAGCAGCTCTTTGGTGGCGTCGACCTCGCCGTTGGGCTGCACGCCCAGCTCGGCCGCCAGGGCCTGGAGCTCGTCCATCGAGCGCGCCTCAAGCTCGGCCCACTCGATGCCCGGGTCTTCCTGCAGCTCGTAGGTCCGCTGGCGGCCGTGACCGCCGCCGCGGCGTCCGCGTCCGGGGCGTCGGGACCGCCGATTGTGTCCGCCGCGACTGCCGCCGCCACCGCCGCCGGAGTCCATCATGTTCGATTCCTTCCCAACCCCGACCGAGAAGGCGTGCTCCCACGCCGGCGAGGCGCACGGAAATCCTGGAACGGTGGCAGGGGCCGATGATATGGCTCGCGCATGGGATACCTAACGAGGTCCAAGACGCACAACGAACCTTTGCGTACGCGGTGAAGTTGCGGACCCGGTTCGTTGCCGGGGTGCCCGTAGTCAAGTATGCGGGCGACTCGGTTCACGCTAGCACCGGGCGAAATTCGGTGTCAAGAACCAGTCGAGTCGCGTCAATCCGGGCCAAGCCGGCGTTCCGGCCGCCAAGCGCTCACGTGATGCCGAACGATCGCGCGGCGACTATCCGAACGCCATTCCCCCCGGATTTCACGAGTCCCAGGCGAGTCTGCCGGTCTCACGGCGCTCGGTCGGTTTTGGCGCCAAATGACCGCCGCCCTCATGGTAATCTGGCGCGTCCGCCAGCCTAGTCAACAAACGCACAACTGCCATTGGACAACCGGTGCGCCTCATGCGCGCCCTGATGCACGGCACGCACCTGAGGCCTCGCGCCACCGGGGCGGTGCAGCGGGTCATTCGGCGGGTCAGCCTTGGTGCGGCCCTCCTGCTTGCCGCCTTGGTGTTGGCGGCCTGCGGTGTGACGCCGCAGACCATCCTCGAGCCCACCACCGAGGCCGCGCGCGCCTCGCATTGGCTCTTTCTGGTCGTCTTTTGGGCCGGTTTGGCCGTGTTCGTCGTTGTCGAGGGCGCCCTGCTCTACACGATCTGGCGCTTCCGCCGGCGACGCGGCGACACCCTGCCGGCGCAGACCCACGGCAATCTCAAGCTCGAGATTGGGTGGACCATCGCCCCAACCATTCTGGTCGTTCTCCTGGCGGCGTTCACGGTGCCGGTCATCTTTGCCAATGCCCAGGAGCCGGAGGACGACGCCATTCGAGTGGAGGCCATTGGCCACCAGTGGTGGTTCGAGTTCTCCTACCCGGATTTGGGCGTCGTGACGGCGAACGAGCTGCACCTGCCGGTCGGCAAGCCCGCCGCCATCATTATCAAGAGCGAAGACGTGCTGCACAGCTTCTGGGTGCCGGCCTTGCGCGGAAAGCTGGACATGGTTCCCGGCCGCACGAGCGTGTTCCGCATCTTGCCGGAGCAGACGGGCACCTTCCCGGGCCAGTGCGCCGAGTTCTGCGGCACCGCCCACGCCCTCATGCGTTTCACGGTTGTGGTGGAGGAGCCTGAAGAGTTCGACGCGTGGGCGGCGCATCAGCTCACCGACCGCGTGCCGCCGACCTCCGAACTGGCGCAGGCCGGCGAGGCCCTGCTCACGCCGGCCGGCTGCGCGCTGTGCCACACGATTCGCGGCGTCACCGAGATCGGCACCATCGGGCCGGATCTCACCCACGTCGGGAGCCGCACCCACATTGCCGCCAACACGATGGGAATGACGCGCTCGGACCTGGAGCACTGGCTCCGCGATTCGGACGACATGAAGCCCGGCAATCTGATGATCTTGCCGCGCCCGTTGACCGAGGACGAAATCGAGGCGCTCACGGAATACCTGATGGGTCTCAAGTGATACGGTGCGGCCGAGTCGCGGCGGCGCCTCCGCGGAGCAGTTTCTGATGGCCACCACCACGGTCAGCGTCCGGCCCAACACCTACGCCGGGACGGCGTGGAGCTGGATCACCACGGTCGATCACAAGCGCATCGCCGTGCTGTATTTCGTGACCTCATTGGCGTTCTTTGCGCTGGGTGGCGTCGAAGCGCTCCTCATACGGTTGCAGCTTTCGCGTCCGGAGCTCGATCTCGTCCATCCGGATCGGTTTGCCGAGCTCTTCACCATGCACGGCACGACCATGGTGTTCCTGGCGCTAATGCCCCTCTCGGCGGCGTTCTTCAACCTTCTGGTGCCGCTCATGATCGGCGCGCGCGACGTGGCCTTCCCGCGGCTGAACGCGCTCAGCTATTGGGTCTATCTCTTCGGCGGCATCTTCCTGAACATCAGCTTCATCGCCGGCGGCGCCCCGGCCATGGGCTGGTTCGGCTACGCGCCGCTGACCGCCACGGAGTTCGCCGACACGCACGCGGTCGACTTCTGGGCGTTCGGGCTGCAGATCCTTGGCGTCTCGTCGATCCTGGCCTCCATCAACTTCATCGTCACGATCATCAACATGCGGGCGCCCGGCATGACGTTCAACCGCATGCCGATGTTTGTCTGGATGACCCTGATCACTGGATTCCTGATCATCTTCGCCTTCCCCGTCATCACCATCGGGCTGGTGCTGCTGCTCTTCGACCGTTACCTCGGGACCAGCTTCTTCCTCTACCAGGGCGGCGGCGACCCAGTCCTGTGGCAGCACCTGTTCTGGGTGTTCGGCCATCCCGAGGTCTACATCCTGATCCTGCCCGCCATGGGCATCGTCTCCGACGTCCTGCCCACCTTCTCCCGCAAGCCGCTGTTCGGCTATGCGGTGGTGGCCTACTCAGGCGCGGCGATCGCGCTGGTGGGATTCGGCGTCTGGACGCACCACATGTTCACCGTCGGACTGGGACCCGTGGCCGATACCGCCTTTGCCATCTCCACCATGGCGGTGGCCGTCCCGACCGGCGTCAAGATCTTCAACTGGATCGCCACGCTCTGGGGCGGCTCCATCAGCCTGCGCACGCCCATGCTGTTCGCCATCGGCTTCATCGCCATGTTCATCCTCGGTGGTCTCACCGGCGTCAGCCTCGGCTCGCCCCCGGTCGATACGCAGGTGCAAGACACCTACTACGTCGTGGCCCACCTGCACTACGTGCTGTTCGGCGGCACGATCTTCGGGCTCTTCGCCGGCATCTATTTCTGGTTCCCCAAGATGACCGGCCGGATGCTCAGCGAGGGCTGGGGCAAGGTCCACTTCTGGCTCATGATGATCGGGTTCAACCTGGCGTTCGGGCCGCAGCACCAGTTGGGCATCGACGGCATGCCCCGGCGGATCCACACCTACGGCGCCGACATGGGCTGGGATGTATGGAACCTGATGTCCACCGTGGGCGCGTGGACCATTGGGCTCTCGATGCTCATCTTCGCCATCAACGCCGTGCGGTCGATGCGCAGCGGACGTGATGCCGGGCCGGACCCCTGGGACGGCGGCACGCTCGAATGGTCCATGTCGTCGCCGCCGCCGGTCTATAACTTCGCCGAGGTGCCCGTGGTCGACGACCGATACCCCGTGTGGAAGGAGAAGCACGGTGGCGGCCACACGGGCGCGGTCGTGGCCGAGCCTCCCGTCGCCGATACGGAGCACGACGACGAAGAACCGCACATCCACATGCCCAATCCGTCGTACTGGCCCATCCTGGTGGCCGCTGGCATGGTCCTTGCGGCCTGTGGGCTCATCTTCCACCAGGTATTCGTCTTGCTCGGCGCCCTGATCTTCGGCATCTCTCTCATCGGCTGGATTGAGGAACCGCCCGGATGACCGCCGACGCACACGCGCACGAGGAGCACCCCACCTCCACCGGTCTCGACAGCCGCAAGGTCGCCATGTGGGCCTTCCTGGGCTCGGAGACGATGTTCTTCGGCAGCCTGATCCTGGTCATGCTGATCAACAAGCACAACACCTTGGGGGTCATGCTGGGGCACGGCGACCACATGTTCGAGGCCGGTCAGGGAATGCTGGACCTCGTGCTCACGTCGTTCACCACCTTCGTGCTGCTCACCAGCAGTCTGGCCATGGTGCTGGCGCTGGCCGCGTTCCGAAATCGCAGCCTGAATTGGGGCCGCTTTTGGTTGATGGTCGTGGTCGCGTTCGGGGCCATCTTTCTCGGCGGGCAGGTGTACGAGTTCACGGCGTTTGTCCGCGAGGGCCTCACGCCGTCCACCAATCTCTTCGCCGCGTCCTTCTACATGCTGGTCGGCTTCCACGGCGCGCACGTCGCCATTGGCATTCTGTGGCTGGTCGCCGTGGTGTACTACTCGTATCGCGGCCGGTATCAGTCCGCCGACACCTGGGGTGTCGAGATGGTCGGCCTCTACTGGCACTTCGTGGACTTGGTCTGGGTGGCCATCTTCACCCTGATCTACCTGATTTAGACCGAGTGACGCACTGATGTCAGCCGAACATCCCCCCGAGGGCCACGCCGCCGAGGAGCACCACGAGCGCCACGGCTACGCCCACTACGTGGTGGTCGGGGTCATTCTCACGATAGTCACCATCGTCGAGATCATGATTCCCAGCATCGACGCTATCCGTAACGCGCTGGGCACCGTGTGGACGACGACGTCGCTGCTCATCCTGTCGTTCCTCAAGGGCGCGGGCGTGGTCATGTATTACATGCACCTGAAGGGAGACGACCGGCTCTTCACCGCGCTCTTCATGTTCCCGTTCATGATCGCGACCACCATCGTGATCATCCTGTTCCTCTTCTGGACGCTCACCGGCCTGATCGCTTAGAAGGCTTCCGGTTTGTCCCCTGCGCCTGGCACGGGACCCGCGCCTAATCCCGTCGTCATTCCGGCTATGTCCGTCATTCCCGAGAAGGGAGACCTTTGCGAAACCCCTCCGTCATTCCGGCGAAGGCCGGAATCCAGTCCGGTCGAACCTGGAAGCGGGACAGATGCTTGGCGTCGGGCGAGTCTAAGACCCGCTCCTACGGACTTATTCAAAGTTCTCCGAAGGTGGGAATCGAGCCCCATCCACCCCGGACCCGCACCTGGGCCTTGCCCGGCGGTCCTCAGGACTGACGCCAAGGCGGCTACTCCGCCCCACCGCACCCTGCGTAGACTTTGGTGATGACCTTCTATCTCATTCCCGAGATCACGCTGGGGCTGCTCGTGCTCACGGGCGGGTACCTCTACGCCGTCAGTCCCCTCAACCCGGACCGCGCGGAAACGGTCGCGTGGCCCCGGATCGCCGCCTTCGTGACCGCCGCCGTCACGCTCTTCGCGACGCTGCATCCGCCGTTCGACACGCTCGCGGCCACGCACTTCAGCGTCCACATGTGGCAGCACAGCTTGCTGGTGTTCGCCGCGACGCCCCTGCTGCTCATTGGACTGCCCGACTGGCTGCTGGCGCCGATCTTTCGCGTGCGCGTCGTGCGCTTTGTCGCGCAGCAGGCGACGCGGTTGCCCGTGGCGCTGGGGCTCAGCACCACCGCCTTCTGGATCTGGCACATGCCGCCGCTCTACGAGCTGGCGCTGCAGGACCGCATCGCCCACGACTTCGAGCACCTCACCATGATCGTCGGCGGCCTGGTGATGTGGTGGCCGGTCCTCAGCCGGGTGCGCGCCGTGCCCCCGGCCGTGGCGCCCATGCAGATGCTCTATCTGCTGCTGCTCTCGATCCCGTCGGGATTCTTCAGCGTCATCTTCGTGTTCGCCAACGACCCGCTGTATCCGACCTATGAGCTCGCCCGCGGCGCCGAGGCGCTCGTCGACCAGCGCATCGGCGGGCTCATCATGAAGCTCGGTGGCACCCTCGTGCTGTGGACCATCCTCAGCGTCAAGTTCATCCGCTGGCTCAATCAGCGGCCCGACGCCAGCCCCGCCTCGCCCCGCCCACCGCTATAAAGGGCGAACGTTCGAGATCCTTCTCCCTGGAAGGAGACGTTTGCCATACCCTCCGTCATTCCGGCGAACGCCGGAATCCAGTCCGGTCGAACCTGGCGACACCCTTGCCACGTAGCGTAGGGGCGCCTCTCGCTGACGCCCGAACACCTACCGCCTACCGCCCGGTCACCTCGAGCGTCGCCCGCTGACCCCGCACAGCGTGCCCGACAATTGGACACGTGAGCGTGTGCGTGCCCGGACGGACGTCGACGTCCAGGTGCCCCGTTTGTCCGGGGCCGATATTCGGCGACGTGAGGGGATCGCGGTCCAGGGCAAGCTCCAGCGAGTGGGTGAACGTGCCCTCGTTCGTGATTCGGAAGCGAACCCTCGACGCACTCGTGGTCATGGTCGACGGCACGATCTTGAAGTCCGACATCGTGACGTCGATCACCTGGCATGACGGCGCGACACAATCCGTGGTCGGTGCGGTCAGAAGATCGGGCGGCGGATTCTCGGCCACCGCATACGCCAGCCCCTCGCCGCAGGCAGCCAAGAGGAATGACGCAACGACCAGCAGGGGAATGGCGGTGCGGCGCACGGACATCAACGTGTAAGGGCCTCGAAGGTTGGTTGCCGATCAATCACCGGCGGTCAAGCATAGGGGCGCGCTCCCGCGCCGTGCAACGACAAGGCAGTTTTGGAGTCTCGCTTATGCCGGACTTGCGCGGGCGTATACAATTGCACGGAGATTGGTGTCCGTGCGCTGAATTGGGCTGCTGCGACCACGCCTCGACCGGACCTCGCGGGCGAACGCCCGAGTCATGTCTGACCCCTACATTCCGGATCGGCAGACGCAGCTTCCGCGATTTCCGTGCGCTGGCGCGGCGCGCCAGCCTGGGTCTGGAGTCATTCGCGCAGGGATGGGGACCGACACACTGCTGAGCACGAAGGTTGGCTGTCGTTGACGCTTGAAGTAGCCCTGGTTCTGGACGAAGAAACCCTTGAAAACGGCCTCGCTGAGCTGGTGGCGCTTGGTGCCGAGCCGGGATTCATCTACCGCGACGCGATCAATCGGGTGTTGCCCGACACCACGCAGATCCCGGAAGAGATCGTGCAGTGGTTCCGCGAGCGGCTCGCCGAGGAGGAAATCGAGCTTCGGGATGAGCGGCCGGAGGAACGCACCGAAGAGCCCGCGCCCATCACCACCGCCCGCAGCCAGCGCGAGGCGGAGTTCGAGCTCGAATCGGCGAGTCAGGACACCGTTCGCAGCTATCTCAACGAGATTGGCCGCATTCTGCTGCTCACCGCCAAGGAAGAGGTGGATCTGGCGCAGCGCATCGAGCGCGGTGACGAGAGCGCGCGCGAGCATCTGATCACGGCCAACCTCCGCCTCGTCGTGAGCGTGGCCAAGAAATACACCGGGCACGGCATCCCGCTGCTGGACCTCATCCAGGAAGGCAACGCCGGGCTCATGCGCGCCGCCGAGAAGTTCGACTGGCGGCGCGGCTACAAGTTCAGCACCTATGCCACCTGGTGGATTCGGCAGGCCGTCACCCGCGCCATCGCCGAGCAGAGCCGGACGATCCGGCTCCCCGTCCACGTGCACGAGAAGCTCACGAAGTCCTACCGCGTGCAGCGCGACCTGCAGCTCCGCCTAGGACGCGAGCCGACCGACGACGAGATCGCCGGTGAGATGGAAATGTCCGAGGACCAGATCGGCGAGCTCAAGCAGGCGGCCCGCCTGCCCATTTCACTCGAAACCCCGATCGGCGAGGACGGCGATACCGAAATCGGGCACCTCATCCCCGACGACGACGCGGTGGAGCCCATGGAGGCCGCCACGCGGCAGCTGCTGACCGAGCAACTCGATAACGTGATGGAGATGCTCGATCCGCGGGAGCAGAAGATTCTGCGGCTGCGCTACGGCCTCGATGACGACACCCCGCGAACCCTCGATCAGGTCGGGCAGGAGTTTGGCTTGACGCGCGAGCGCATCCGCCAGATCGAGTCGCAGGCGCTGCGCAAGCTCCGCCACCCGCGCCTCGCCCGCCGCCTCAAGGACTTCTTGGCGTAGCGGGATTTCCCAGGGGGCGTGCTGACAGCTTGGGCGCGGTTGGGGTTACCGGTCGTGTTCGGAACGCGGCGTGCGTATCGGACTCTATGCGATGGCGCTCCCCGCAAAGCTCTGACGCGTCCATGGGCTGCCGATCGGCCGCCGCTTGACACGCTGGGTGACATGACGGCGATGGCACGTGGAACGCTGGACTACCGGCTGAACTTCACCAGCCTGACGGAAGGTAGGTCGTAGCTGTCAGAGTGCCGAACTCAGCGGTAATTGCAGTTGCGGCTTTCATAATGACCGACATATATACTCCGAGACTGCCGGCCAGGAGCGGGAGTGAGGAGGGAGGTCGAGACCATGGATGACACCCGGAGGTGCTCAATCGACGTCTACTTCAATCCTGAAATTGATCCGCCGGTGTTGATTGCGTTGCGTATGACGTACACCTATGAAGACGCGTTGTGGGTGGGCGTGTGCGAAGAGCTTGGCACGTCGACCTATGGGGACGATCTCGACCAGGTATCACACGAGCTAAGGGAGCTAGTGCTTTTCGAACTCAACGCCGTTGAGGCCGACGGCGAGCGCGCCAACGTATTCGCGTCCTGTGGAATTGAGGCTCTCCCGCTGCCAGAAACGGTGCTCGACTGTCTGCGCGATGTCGAGCGGTCTCGGTTGCCGGCGCTTGAACCGGTGTCGTCGGAATCGTTGCCGCCGTGGTTGCCGCAATACCAGCTGTCGTTGGCTCCGGCTGTCGCATAGGATCGCGGCGCGGACGTGGGATCAGGTGGGCGGCTTACGATCTCGCCAAAAGAGTTGATGGAGATCCTGCGACATGAGGGATGGACCGAGCGTCAGAGCCGTCACGGGCGGTTTTTCACCACCGGGAAGGGCGATACCTACCGTCGAACCACGGTTCCGGAAAAGCACAGCCCGATCCCTCGCACCACGCTTGGCCAGATTCTAGGACCCAAGCAAACGGGTTGGGGCCGACGCGGTCTTATTGAGCGGATGCGCAAGATGCGGCGGAATTCTCCGTAGTTCCGACGCTGGATCCGTCGTGTCGCATCCGGTTGGCCGCGGAACTGGCATCCTCGAAACTGCGTTAGCGCCTTAACGCACAAAGCCCGGCGCGCCTGGCGCCGGGCTTTGTGCTAGTCGCCCTTCGGCTACATCATGCCGAGGTCGCCGGCTGGCGGAATCGGCGTGGCCTTCTTCTTCGGAGGTAGGTCCGCGATGAGCGTTTCCGTCGAGAGGATCATCATCGCGACGCTACCGGCGTTTTGCAGCGCGGCTCGCACGACCTTGGTCGGATCGACCACGCCAACGTCGGTCAGGTCGACGATCTGCCCGTCCGCGCCGTTGTAGCCCGCCGGGCCTTCGGCGTCGGCGACCTGCTGAACGATAACGTCGCCCGTCTCGCCGGCGTTGACGGCGATCTGCCGCAGGGGAACGGGCAGCGCGTCGCGCACGATGCGGGCGCCGATCGCCTCGTCGCCGGAGAGCTCCTTGTGCACCTGGTCGACGGCGCCCATCGCGCGGATGTACGCCGTGCCGGCGCCGGGCACGATGCCCTCTTCCACGGCCGCCTGGGTCGCTGACAGCGCGTCCTCCACACGGTGCTTCTTCTCCTTGAGCTCAACCTCGGTTGGGGCGCCCACGCGCAGCACGGCCACTCCGCCGGCCAGCTTGGCCGCGCGCTCCTGGAGCTTCTCGCGGTCATAGGCCGAATCGGTGTTGTCCATCTCCGCGCGAATCTGCTCGATGCGGGCGTTGATGTCCCGCGTCGATCCGGCGCCCTCGACGATGGTGGTCTCGTCCTTGGTCACCATGACGCGGCGAGCCTTGCCGAGCACGGACAGCGGCGTGTCCTTCAGGTCCTCGCCCAGATCGCGCGCCACCACCGTCGCCTGGGTCAAGATCGCGATGTCTTCCAGCATCGCCTTCCGGCGGTCGCCGTAGGCCGGCGCCTTGACGGCGATCGAGTTCAGGAGGCCGCGGGCCTTGTTGACGATCAGCGTCGCCAGCATGTCGCCCTCGACGTCTTCGGCAATGAACAGCACGTTGCGGTGTCCGCCCTGCACGAGGCGCTCCAGGAACGGCAGCATGTCCTGGGCGCTCTTCAGTTGCCAGTCGGTCACGAAGATGCTGGCGTCTTCAAGCTCGGCCGACATGCGGTCGGTGTTGCTAATCAGATACGGCGAGATGTAGCCGCGATCGAGCTGCATGCCGTCCACCAGCTCGAGCTCCAGCGCGTTCGTCCGGCCTTCTTCAACCGAGACCGCGCCGTTCTTCCCCGCGCGGTCCAGGGACTCGGCGATCATGCGGCCAACTTCGGGATCGCCCGACGAGATGGTGGCGACCCATTCCATCTGGCGCGGGTCGTCCACTTCGCGCGACTGCTCGCCGATCGCCTCGTCGGCCGCCTTGAGCGCCTTCTGGATCCCGCGCTTGAGGATCATCGGGTTCAGGTCGGCCGCGATCGCCCGCAGGCCGCCGTGGATCATGGCCTGCGCCAAGACCGTGGCCGTGGTCGTGCCATCGCCCGCGACGTCGTTGGTCTTGCTGGCCGCTTCCTTGATGAGCTGCGTGCCCATGTTTGCGAAGTTACTGCTGAGTTCGATGTCTCGGGCGACCGTCACGCCGTCGTTGGTGACGACGGGAGCCCCGAAATTTCGGCCCAGGGCGACGTTTCGTCCCCGGGGACCCAAGGTGACGCGGACCGC
The DNA here is from genome assembly GCA_022826485.1 of Chloroflexota bacterium. Classification (GTDB taxonomy): domain Bacteria; phylum Chloroflexota; class UBA11872; order UBA11872; family UBA11872; genus JAJECS01. The sequence continues at coordinate 182,932 of JAJDUU010000006.1, forward strand.
GTTGGCGACCGCGTCCACGCCCTGCAGCAGGGCGCCGCGGGCCTCGGCGCTGAATCGGAGCTCTTTGGGATTGCCAGGCATAGTCGGCAGCCTCCTGATAGTGCGAGCTGTGTGGGAAAGGCGCGCGGGGCATTGCAGAACCCGGCGCGCGGATCAGCCGGTGAGTGGCTTCGTTAGCGCCGAATTGTAGCGCAGCGGCCCGTCGCTACACAGAATCAGCCGCCGAGATTTCGATCGGCGCCTTACGCGGCTAGCGGCCCTTCCAATAGGGGTTGGCCGACCAGCGCCTGGCCGGCGCCAGACCGAGCGCCCGGGCGACCTCGGCGTTGGCGAGCAGGCTCTCGCGCAGGCGGATGAGCGCATCGTCGCGGCTCGCCGCGTCCATGACCCTCACCTCCCGCGGGCCAACCTGGGCGGCGGCGTGCCAACTGGATCCGCCGCGCCACACGGATACCTCGACCACGACGCCACTGACGTCGAGCGACGTTGCGGCCCGGGGATCGTCGCGAGACTGCGGCGCGTCGCTCATGGGCGGGTCTTCGGTGAATGGCGACAGAGTCTATCGGCCCTCCCGCGTGGACGCCGCGTCGCCCGCGCGACAGAATCAGGCGCGCAGCCGTCATCTGCAAAGCGCCGCGGGCATGGCAACCGATCTGTTCGACGTCGTTTCGCCCGAAACGGCGCTGGAGCGGCTCCACGAAGCTGGCTTGCCCGAGCCGCGCGTCGAGACCGTGCCGCTGTCGGCCGCCGCCGGCCGGATCGTGCCGGGCGCCGTGCGCGCGCCGGAGCCCAGTCCGGCGTTCGACCGATCGCTGATGGACGGCTTCGCCGTGCGCGCGTCGGACACTTTTGGCGCCACGGAGGCCCTGCCCGCCGCCCTCGCCGTCGTGGGCGAGGTGCCGATGGGCGCGCCGCCGCTGGGTGGCATTGCACCCGGCGAAGCCATGGTCATCCACACCGGCGGCATGTTGCCCAAAGGCAGCGACGCGGTGGTGATGGTCGAGCACACCGAGTGGATCGATGACCGCGCCATCGACGTCATGCGGCCGGTCGCGGCCCGCGACGCGGTGATACGGCGCGGCGATGACGTGGCCGAGGGGGCAGTGGTGATTCCCCAGGGTGCGCGTCTGCGATCGCAGGATCTTGGTGGGCTGGCCGCGCTTGGTGTGACGCACGTCTCGGTTGCTCCGGCGCCGATCGTGGGACTGATCGCAACCGGCGATGAGATCGTCCCACCCCAGGAAACACCAAAACCCGGCGAGGTCCGCGACGTGAACTCGACCACGCTCGCCGTCGAGGTGGAGCGCGCCGGCGGCGTGGCGCGGACTCACGGAATCGTGCCCGATGTCCGAGCGGCGTTGGAAACCGCCGCGCGCCGCGCGCTCGCGGAGTGCGACATCGTCGTCATCAGCGCCGGAAGCTCCGTCAGCGCGCGCGATCACACGGCGCACGTGGTCGGTTCGCTCGGATCGCCCGGCATCCTGGCGCACGGTCTGGCGCTCAAGCCGGGCAAGCCGTCGATTGTGGCGCTGGCCGACGGCACGCCGGTGTTTGGATTGCCTGGCAATCCGGTCTCGGCGCTCGTCGTCTTCGACTTGCTGGTGGCGCCGACGCTGCGGCGGCTGCAAGGAGCGCCCGCGCAAAGCCCCGCGCCGCCGCTTCGCGCCCGGTTGACCCGCAACGTGGCTTCCGTTGCGGGACGCGTGGATTTCATCCCGGCATCCCTAGCCGAGCGTGACGGCGAAACGTGGGCGGAGCCCATCTTCGGTGCCTCCAATCTGATCTTCACGCTCGTGCGCGCCGATGCGCTCATCCGGATACCGGCCGCTGCCAACGGACTTCCGGCCGGATCGTCGGTCGAGTTCCGCCCGCTGTCATGACCGCCCCCCGCGAATCGAGTGAGCAACCCGGACCGGCCGTTCCACCCGAGGGTGCCGATCGCGTTCCGTATCTGCAGGATGTGCCGCTGGATGAGGCGCAGGCGCGTTTCCGTCAAGCGCTGGCCGACGCCGGGGAGCTGGCGCCCGCTCCAGAAATGGCGCTGCCCCTCGACGAAGCCGTCGGCCGGGTGACGGCTTCGGCCGTATGGGCCCGCGCCTCGAACCCTCACTATCACGCCGCGGCCATGGACGGCGTCGCGGTTGCGGCTGCATCGACCAGCGGCGCGTCGCCCACCTCGCCGCTGCGCCTGCGGCTAGACCGGGACGCCCTCTGGATCGACACCGGCGACGCCATGCCGGCGGGCATGGACGCCGTGGTGATGGCCGAGGACCTGCACGAGGTCGGCGACGGCAGCGTCGAAATCCTGGCCGCCGTCGCGCCGTGGCAGCATGTTCGCCCGCTCGGCGAAGACATCGTGGCGACCGAGTTGGTGCTGCCGGCCGGGCACACCCTCCGGCCCGTGGACGTCGCCGCCGCCGCCGCGGCCGGCCACGCGTCGATCGACGTGCGCCGGCCCCCGCGTGTGGCGGTCCTGCCCACCGGCTCCGAGCTGGTGCCGCCGGGAGCGCAGGCCGGGCCGGGGGAAATCGTGGACTCGAATTCGCTCATGCTCGCGGCGACAGCCCGCGAGTGGGGCGCGGACGCCGAGCGTTCGCCGCCGATACCTGATGACTTCGAGCGCCTGCGAACGGCGGTGGACGAGGCGCTGGACCGCGCGGACATCGTGGTGATCAACGCCGGCTCATCGGCCGGCGCCGAGGACTTCACGGCGCGCGTCATCGCCGACCTCGGCGAGGTGCTGGTGCACGGGGTGGCGATCCGGCCGGGTCACCCGGTGGTCCTGGGTGTCGCTCGCGGGCGCGCCGTGGTGGGCATTCCCGGCTATCCCGTGTCCGCGGCGCTGGCCATGGAGCTTTTCGTGGCGCCGCTCATCGACGCCGGGCTCGGGCGCCGGCGACCACCCCGACCGAGGCTCCAGGCCGTGGTCCCGCGCGCGGTGGTGTCGCCCATGGGCGACGACGAATTCGTGCGGGTGAAGCTCGGGCGCGTCGGCGAGCGCACCATTGCCGCTCCGCTGGCGCGCGGGGCCGGCATGATCACCTCGATGGTGCGCGCGGACGGCATCATCGGCATTCCCCGGATGTCGGAGGGTCTGCCCGCGGGATCGACGGTCGACGTGGAGCTGCTCACCGATCCCGCGGCCGTGAATCACACGGCCGTGATCATCGGCAGCCACGACCCCGCCCTCGACCTCCTGGCCAACGAGGTGCACCGGCGGTTTGCGCCGGCAGCCGTGGCGTCGACCAACGTCGGCAGTCAGGGTGGGCTGGTGGCGCTGCGCCGGAACACCGCGCATGCGGCCGGTTGCCACCTGATCGATCCGGCCACCGGCAGCTACAACGTTGCCGACGTCCAGCGCATCCTTCCCGGACGCAGCGTTTTCCTTGTGACCTTCGCGCACCGGCAGCAGGGTCTCATGGTCGCTCCGGGCAATCCCCTTGGAATTCATGCCATCGACGACTTGCTGCGCGACGACGTGGTGTTCGTGAACCGGCAGCGAGGCTCGGGAACGCGGATGCTGCTGGACTACGAGCTGAAGCGTCGCGGCCTCGCCGGGGCGAACATCGCCGGCTACGAACGTGAGCTCTATACCCACGTCGCGGTGGCCGCCGACGTGGCCGCCGGCGGCGCGGACGCCGGGCTTGGCGTGCTGGCCGCCGCCCGGGCGCTGAAGCTTGACTTCGTCCCGCTGCTCGAAGAGCGCTACGACCTCGTCATCCCGCGCGAGCACTACGAGTCGCCGGTGATGCGGCCCGTGCTGGAGGTGCTGCGCGACCCGGCGTTTGCGCGCCAGGTCGAGGCCATGGGCGGCTACGACACGTCGCGGATGGGACAGGTGGCCGCCGAGCTTCCAGGGTCGCCGTCGCGCGAAACGCTGCCGTAGCTTGGCGAGCACGTCCGAGCAGGAGGAGCCGGCGGACGAGCCGTCCGGCGGCGGCGAGTCCCGGCCGCGTCCGCGCGTCGAGCGCTGGGTTGGACTGATCCTGGCGCCCGCCGCCGTGGCGCTGGCGCTACTGACGCCCAGCGCCCTCCCGGGCTTTGATTCCCCGCCGCCCGTGCCATCGGCCCCCGCGATTGAGCTCTCGGCCGCGGCGCTCCAGTTGATCAACACCGCGTCGGCCGACGTCCTGGCCGATCAGGTCCCCGGCATCGGCCCCTTGTATGCGGAGCGGATCACGACCCACCGCCGCCTGTTTGGTCCCATCACCGAGGCGCAAACGCTCATCGACCTGGGTATGCCGACGCGCGTGGTGGACCAGCTCCGCTCACAAGTGCCGGTCGATCCGTGACCGCCTGGCTGGCCGCCGCGATCCTGCTCGGCCTTGCGCTTGCGGCCTGGTTGGGGCCCGTGCCGGTCTGGGCGATCATTGGGCTGGCGGTCGTTGGAGCGGCGGCGGCGCTGACCGGCCGCCGTCCGCTGCTGCTAGGTGCGGTTGTGGCCGCGCTGGCCCTTGGTCTGGCACGTGGCGGCCACCATGTCGCCTCGCAGCCACCCTTGCTTCAGGCGCCCGCCGGTGCGTCGCTGACGGCCATCGCAACCGTCGTGGACGACGCACCGGGACCGCGGCGAACGCTGCAGGTTGAGGCGGTTGCTCTCGGGCAGGATCACGAGCCGCAGGCAGCCGCGGGTCGATTTCAGGTCTTCGTGCCCCGCGCCCTGGCGTTGCCCAACGCGCGGGTGGCGGTCAGCGGCCGCTTCGTACCGTCGCACCCTCGCGCCACAAACGCCCTTCTCGGGTATACGGACTCGTGGGCGGGGACGCTCGACGAGCCACAGATCACGGTGATCGAGGCGGGCACGGCTGCCGACCCTCCGCCGCTGCTCCGCCTGCGGCGGCACGTCGATGCCAGCATCCGCTCGGCGTTGCCGGAGCCGCATGCTTCCCTCCTCTCGGCCATGCTCGTGGGCATCCGCCAGCGGCTGCCCGACGAGTTGCGCGACGACTTTCTGACCTCCGGCTTGATTCATATCGTCGCCATCTCGGGGTTCAACATCACGCTGATCGCGCTCTGGGTCCGGCGATTGGCCGGGTGGGCGCTGGGTCGATACGGAGTCGGCCTGGCGGCTGTGCTGCTGCCGCTCTACGCGGTGTTGGCGGGCGCCGAGCCGGGCGTGGTTCGGGCGGCCATCATGGGCGACTTGGTGCTGCTGGCCTGGATCTTCGGGCGCGACGCCGACGCCCTGACCGCTCTGGGGCTCGCCGGGGCTGGCATGGCGCTGGTGCAGCCCCAGGCGCTCGGCGACGTCGGGTTCCAGCTGTCATTTGCCGGCACGCTGGGACTGATCGTGATTGCGCCGCGCATTTCAGCGGCGCTCATCGAGCGCGCCCGAATGCCCAGGTGGAGCGCCGAGCTGCTCGCCACCACCATGGCCGCCAGTCTGATGGTGACGCCGATCATCGCGCACACATTCGAGCGCTTTCAGCTCATGGCGGTGCCGGCCAACCTGCTCGCCCTTGCGGCGCCTGCCGGCATCATGGCCACCGGTGCGCCGGTGGCCATTTGGGCCTCCGCCGGGTGGCCGGCCGCCGACGTGGTCGGCTGGGCCGCTTGGCTGCCGCTCGAATACTTGATCCAGGCGGGGCGGCTTGCCGCACGGTTGCCGGGCGCTTCGCTCGCCACCACCGGATTCGACTTCCCGCAAGCACTCGCGTCGTATGTCTGCATAGGCACGGCGCTGTTCCTGCTTGGCCGCCCGCCGCCGCGCCTCGTTCGCGCGCGCCTCTGGAGTCTGGGGGGTCTGGCCCTGCCCCGGCGTGCGGTGTACGGCGTTGCGCTCGCGGCGGTCGTCGCGACGCCGCTGATGGCTGTCGCGGGAATGCCGCGCCTGTTCGACGACGGCGCCACCGTGGCCACCGTCGATCTCGCGGGGCGCGCTCCCACCGTCTACGTCCGAAAGGGCGATGATCGGGTGGCCGTCGCGGGCAGCCGGATGGACCGATTGGTGCTCGACCGCGCGCTGCCGCGCTGGGATCTCCAGATCGACAACCTGGCCGTTGCCTCGTCCGGCGGCGATCTCTCGCACATGGCCGTCGACCTCGTGGGCGCGCGAGACGTGGCCATGGTGCAGGCGTCTCCCGCTCACGCGCTGGGAGCGCACCTGGTCGCGCCGAACCATGCCGGCCGCGCGTCGGTCGTCGAGGATGCGCGCCGGATCACTGGCGCTCTGGAAACCGAGCTCATTCCCGTCGAAGCCGGCGCCTGGGTGCTCGTGAGGTCGGGCGACGCGGCGTTCGCCGTCGCTCCGCCGACCGTGTCGCGGCCCGCGCTGCCACCCGGGTTGCGGGCGGACGTGCTGGTGCTCGGACGGTCGACGACGCTTGGGGCCATTCCCGCGCCCGCCCTGCGCGATGCGGGCATCGTGGTCGTGATCGCCCCACATCCGCGGCTGCCCGAGATCGTGGCGCGGGCCGTGGACGAGCACGGCGAAATCGTCGTCCCGGAGTCTCAGCCCGACACCCCGCAGCTCGTCGGCAGCGCGCAGATTCGCGCCGACCTGGGAACCATCGAGGTGCGGCGCTGAGCCTTGGCCGGGCTCCGCAGCAGGTAGGATCGCCGATGTTGGACTTTCCTCGAGGTCGCGAGCCGTGAGCGAACGCGTCACCGTCATCGGCGCCGGAGCCATGGGCGGCGCGGTGGTTGCCGCGCTGGCCGCGAGCGGCACGGTTCCCGCCGCGTCGATCGTCGTGAGCGAGATCGACGATGCGCGCCGGGAGTCGGTGGCGTCGGCGAACGGCGCCACCGCCGGTGAGGGGCTGCCTGAAGACACGGCCAACGCGCGGGCGCTGGTGCTGGCCGTGAAGCCGCAGTCGTTTCCGGAGGTTGCGGAAGTCCTCCGCCCCGCGCTGGCGCCGTCGCCACTGGTGATTTCGATCATGGCCGGCGTGCGCCTCGAGACCATGGAGGCGGCGTTGGGCACGGCGCGCGTCGTGCGAGCCATGCCGAATACGCCGGCGCAGATCGGGCGGGGCGCGACGGTATGGATCGCCGGCACGGGCGTCGTCGACGCCGACCGCCGTTTCACCCGGCAGATCCTGGGATCGTTCGGTACCGAGATCGAGGTCCACGCGGAAGACATGCTGGACGCCGCCACGGCCGTGCACGGCAGCGGCCCGGCCTATGTCTATCTGGTTGCCGAGGCGTGGATTGACGCCGCCGTGTCGGTCGGGCTCGACCGGGAGATCGCCACGACGCTCGTCCGGGAGACCCTCATCGGATCGGCCGAGCTGTGGAACGCCGGCGACCTGAGCGCCGAGGCCCTGCGGCATGCCGTCACCTCGCCCGGCGGCACCACCGCCGCCGCGCTCGACGTGTTGGAGGAACGCGACCTGCGTGGGTCGTTCCTCGCCGCTGTGGCCGCGGCCTACCGCCGATCGAAGGAGCTCGGCTAGAACGGCTCTGATTGAGTCGGTGGGCCGCGCCCCCATCCGTTCGCCCCCGTATCGAGCACGGGGCTGGCTCTGAGCTTGTCGAAGGGTGTGGTTCGACAGGCTCACCACGAACGGTGAAGGTTGACCGTCGACTCCGTGCTACGGTTTGCCCCGCGTGTGAAGGACGCCATGAGGTGCCCCTTGGCCGTCAACTTGACGCCCGAACAGCTCGAAGAGCTGCGCCAGATCGATTCAGCCACGATCGCCAACGCGATCGAAGAGTTCAACGTCCGGGACAAGACCGAGGGGTATATCGGCAGCGACGTGCGTTGTCTCTTCCCGGAGATCGGCGAGGCCGTGGTGGGCTACGCGGTGACCGTGAAAGGCGATAGCACGACCCACGGGCGCCGACGCAATCCCTCGCTGCAGATGGACCTGTGGGAGCTGGTCGAACAGTCTCCGAGCCCAACGGTCCTCGTGATCCAGGACGCGGGAAACAATCCGGGCAAGTCTTGCCATTTCGGCGACGTCATGGCCACCATTTTTCACGCGCTGGGCGGCGTGGCCGTGGTCACCGACGGGTGCGTGCGTGACCTCTCCGAGGTGCGTGAGATCGGCGTGCAGTACTTCGCCCGCGGCGTGACCGTGTCACACGGCACGTCGGTGTCCCTGGAGCCCGGCGAGCCGGTGATCATCGACGGCACGCCGATCAAGATGGGCGATCTGGTGCACGCCGACGAGAACGGCGTGGTGGTAATTCCGGACGAAGTGGCGGGCGAGCTCGCGGAAGCGTCGCGGCAGGTGCTGGCCTACGAGGCCGGGCGCAAGGAATTTGCGCAGCAGCCGGGCTTCACCGTGGCGAAGCTCCGCGAGTTGACCGGGCTCTAGTCTCGGTCCCCTACGTGTAGGACGTCCGCAGGCTCCGGCGTTCCTGGTGACGCTCGAGCGCCAGCCGGATCAGCCGGTCCATCAGCTCCCGCGCGGGTACGCCGCTCGCTTCCCATAGCTTGGGGTACATGCTGATCTCGGTGAAGCCGGGGATGGTGTTGATCTCCCCAATCAGCGGCTCCAGCGTCTCGGAGTCGACCAGAAAGTCCACCCGCGCAAAGCCGGCGCAATCGAGCGCGCGAAAGGCCCGCACGGCATCCTTGCGAATGCGATCGGCCAGCGCGGGCGGCAGATCGGCGGGGATGATGGCCTGCGATCGGTCGTCCTCGTACTTCGATACGTAGTCGTAGAACTCGCCCGCCGGCACGATCTCCCCGCATATCGACGCCTCGGGTTGATCGTTGCCGAGGATGCTGACCTCGATCTCGCGAGCGTTCGGGACGCCCTGCTCGACGATGATGCGACGGTCGAACTCGGCGGCCGCGGCCATGGCGGCATCCAGCTCACCGGCGTGGTGAACCCTGGAAACTCCGACGCTGCTCCCCAGGTTGCAGGGCTTTGTGAAGAGCGGATAGGTCAGCCGTGCCTCGATCTCCGCGCGCACGGCGGCCGGGTCGGCCTGCCACGCAGGCACGGTCACAACGTGCCAGCGGCCCACGGGAAGGCCGTGGTCGCGCAAGACCGCCTTGGCCACGCCCTTGTCCATGGCGACCGCGGAGCCCGTGACGCCCGACCCGACGTACGGCAAGTCGGCAAGCTCCAACAGCCCTTGCACCGTGCCGTCTTCGCCGTAGGTGCCGTGAAGCACCGGAAACACCACGTCGAGCGTCCCAACCGACGGCCTGCCCGCGGCCGGGAGATGCGCGGTCGGCAGGGTGACCGGCAGCGATTCGCCGGACTCGGCCGCGGGCGCGGCGCTGAGACGGCGCATCGGGTCGGCGTCCAGCAGCCACTCGCCCTGTTTCCCGATGCCGATGGGTACCACGTCGTACTTGGCGCGGTCGAGGGAGTCCATCACAAACGACGCCGACCGCAGGGAAACTTCGTGCTCGCCCGAGCGCCCGCCGAAGATCACGCCCACGCGCAGACGTTCGCCCGAAGATGTCATGCCTCTAGGGAAGCTCTGAATAAATCTGTAGGCCGCGCTTCAATCCCCCCATCCTAACCTTCCCCCCAAGGGAGAAGGGACCGGAAGGAGGCTTAATCAGAGGTTTCCTAGCGTAGCGACTCCGGCCAGCTTGCATGGGCGTAAGACGTGGCGTCACGATAGAGAGGCTCTCCCCATCCGGCCGCAAACGCATGCCTAGCGGGCTCATCATCGGCATCACCGGCTTCACGGGCAGCGCCTTGGCGCGTCGCCTGGTGGCCGCCGGCTGGGACGTCCGCGGCATCGACGAGCACGAAGACGCGGCGCCCGAGCTCGATGAGCTTGGCGTCACGATTGAGCTCGCGGACGTGGGCGATCCGGGTGAGCTGGAGGATCTCGGCCGGGACGGGGACCACGTCTTCTACGTGATGCGCAGCGTGTCGGATACCGAGGACGACATGGAGCGGCGCACCATCCGCGGCGTGATGAACGTCGTCGAGGCCCTGCACGGAACTGATATCGCCTCGTTCGTCTATGGCAGCACCATGGCCGTCTATGGACCCGGTTCGCCGGACACGCTGACCGAGGAATCACCGCTGCAGCCGAACACCGTGCTGGGACGGTTCAATGTCGAGACGGAGCATTACCTGCTGGAACAGCACGACGCGGACGGCTTCCCGGCGCGCATCGTGCGGGCAGGGACCGTCTACGGCCCGGGAGGCGGGACGCTCGAGTCGCTGCGGGGCGGAAACCTGCGGCTTATCGGCGGCGGAAAGAACCCGACGAGCCGCATTCACGTGGAGGACGCCGCCGCCATCATGGAAGCGGTCGCGTCGCATGGGCGCTCAGGCGAGGTCTATCTGGCGGTCGATGACGACCCGGCGCCGACTGGCGAATACCTGAGTTACCTGGCGGCGCAGGCCGGATCGCGCCCGCCGCGGTCGTCGCCCAAGCTTCTGGTGCAAGGGCTGGTGAAGCTGCACGAGGGCTTCACCCGCGTGACGCGCACCAGGGCGTCGATTTCCTCCAGCCTGTTTGGCCTGGTGACCGGCTCGTATCCGGCCTCCAACGCCAAGGTGCGCACGGAGCTCGGCGTCGAGTTGCGCTATCCGACCTATGTCGAGGGCGCCGCATCGCTGCTGGAACTCGACGTGCATGAGGACTAGCCGCTCCGTGCGGAGCGGACCGGCCGGATGACCGGCGAAATCGCGTTCGTGCTGGTGGTCGTGGGCGTGGCGGTTGTGGTCTTGGCCAGCGGACGCGTGCCGTTCGAGGTGACGGCCATCGCCGTGCTGCTGGCCCTGTTCCTGGGCCGCGTGATCGATCTGGAGGCGGCCCTCCGCGGGTTCTCGAACAGCGCGGTCGTGACGATCGGCGCGGTGATGGTGATGAGCGCGGGGCTGGCGAACACCGGCGTGGCCCACTGGATGGGCCGCCTGATCGGACGGCTCGCCGGCAACAGCGAAGCGCGGCTCATCGCCGTGACGGTGCTCGCCGCCGGCTTGCTGTCCGGGTTCATGAACGCCATTGCCGCGGGCGGCGTGCTGCTGCCGGCCGCGGTGGCCGCCGCGCGCGAGCTCAAGATCCCCATTTCTCGCGTGCTGCTGCCGCTGTCGTTCGCGACCTTGCTCGGGAGCGCGCTCACCCTGGTGGGAACGCCGTCGAATCTGCTGGTCAACAGCGTCGTCGCCCAGGAAGGGATCGAGCCCTTCGGCTTGCTGGACTTCACGCCGTTCGGAGCGGCGATTCTGGTCGCCGGCACTCTGGCGCTGGTATTCGGGCGGCGACGGCTGTTGCCGCGACACGCCTCGGGGGCCGGCGGCGACGTGTTGCTGCCGCGCGCGCGCGAGGACCACGTGCCCTATCGGCTCGAAGAGCGCCTGTACGAAGTTGCCATTCCGCCCGTGAGCCCGCTCGTGGGGCTCACGTTGCGGGAGAGCGGCATCCGCACCAACTTCGGCATCTCGATCGTGGCCATCCAGCGGCAGGGCAGCACGGACATCGCGCCGGCGCCGGAGGTGATGTTGCATGCGCGTGACGTGCTGGTCATGAGCGCCCGCAACCGCGACATCGCCCAGCTGCGTGAGCGGTTCGCGCTGCCGGAGCCACGCCCATCGACCCTGGGCGCCGCCGCGCTGCAGACGGAGAACGTGGAGTTCGCCGAGGCGTCGCTGGCCCCGCGCAGCACGCTAGTGGGCGAGACGGTGCCGTCGCTCAACTTTCGGGATCGCTACGGCCTGAGCGTGTTGGGCATCTGGCGAGACGGGGCGCCCCGGCGCACACACCTCGATGACATGCCGCTGCGCGTCGGCGATGCGCTGCTCGTGCTGGGTCCGCTGCCGCGAATCGCGGCGCTGCGCGACGACCCCGACTTCGTGGTGGTGACCGAGCGCGTGGGCCTGACGCTTCGTCCGCGACAGGCGCCAATCGCCGTCGCCGTCGTGGCCGGTTTCGTCGCCGCGCTCATGCTCCAGGCGGCGCCGGTGGCCATCGTGGCGCTGGCGGCGGCGGTGGCCATGGTCGTGACCGGCTGCGTTCGTGGGCGCGAGACGCTCGCCGCCGTCGACTGGCGCGCCATCGTGGTCATCGGCGGCATGCTGACCCTGGCCGAGGCCATGCGCCACAGCGGCGCCGCGGCGCTGGTCGGAGAGTCGCTGGCCGCGTCGCTCGGCGACGGCGGCCCCTGGATCGTGCTCGCGAGCATGCTCCTGCTCACCGCCATGTTCACCCACGTCCTGGGGAATCACGTCACCGCGGTGCTCATGGCGCCGGTGGCGCTCAGCGCCGCCGCACTTATCGGAGCGGACCCGCGCATGTTTGCCATGGGTGTGGCGCTGGCGGCCTCGACCGGATTCATCACCGCCTACGCGCACCCGGTCAATTTGCTCGTCATGGGACCGGGAAACTTTCGCCCGCGCGACTATGCGCGCGCCGGGATTCCGATTGCTCTGCTGGTATTGCTGGTCGACTTCGGCATGCTGGCGCTGATGTTCGGCGCCGGAGGTTCATAAACCCAAAGGGGGACCGTCCAGATGATTCGAATCGCCATGCTTGGCAGCGGGTTCGTGTGTGACTTCTTCATGCGCGCGCTGCGCTACGTGCCGGGGCAACAGGTCGTGGTCAACTTCTCGCGCAGCGAGGCCCGGGCCGCGAAGTTCGCGGCCGAGTGGGGCGTTCCCGAGTGGACGACCGACATGCAGGCGGCCGTCACCCGTGACGACGTCGATCTCGTCGCGGTCGGACTGCCGAACGATGCCCACGCGCCGGCTTGCATCGCCGCCGCCGAGGCGGGCAAGGCCGTCGTTTGCACCAAGCCGCTGGGTCGCAACGGCCCCGAGGCCAAGACCATCCTCGACGCGGTGCGCGAGCACGGCGTGTGGCACGGCTACGCCGAAACCGAGGCGTTCATGCCCGACGTGCTGCGGGCGCGGCAGGCGGTGGAGGACGGGGCCATCGGCAAGGTGCTCATCGTCCGCGCGCGCGAGGCGCACACGGGATCCCACGCCAGTTACGCCTGGGACGTGGAAAAGAGCGGCGGCGGCCCGCTCCTGGGCATGGGCATTCATGCCGTGGCCGCCTGCCGCATCTTCGTCGGCAAGGACGTAATGCCTAAGGAGGTGTTCTGCTGGGCGGACACCCTGGAGCACGACGTGCCGTTTGAGGACAACGCCATTGCGCTGGTTCGATTCGAGAACGACAGCCTGGGCCAGGTCGAAGCCGGCTGGAGCAATCACGGCGGCATGGACGTGCGCACCGAGGTCTACGGCACCGACGGGCTGATCCACATCAACTCCACCCACGGCACGCCGATCCGCGCGTTCAGCCTCAACTCCATCGGCTACGTGCAGGAAAAGGCCGACTCCGACACCGGCTGGACCTATCCGCAAGCCGACGAGGCCTGGCAGTACGGCTACCACGGCCAGATGTTCCACTTCGTCGAGGCCCTGAGCCAGGGCAAGCCATCAGACGAGGACTTCGTGGACGGCTATATCGCCAACATGGTCATCGACGCGGCCTACCGCAGCGCCAAGTCGCGCCAGTGGGAGCCGGTGAACCTGGACCTGTAGGCCGACGGACCATGGCCGCTGGAACGGCAGCTCACGGCCTGCCCAAGCACGCGGGCGACGGCGACGGTTACGGTCGGTGATCCGCGTCGCGTATGCTCCCGGCACTCTCCGCGAAAGGCGCTCTGGCCGGATGACTGCCAACCAACACCGCAACGCCGCTGCGGCCGTTGAGATCGCCGAGTCCGTATTTCCAACGGATGCCCGCGGCCTTGGCGCTTGCCGAGGATTGCTGCCCGCTGACGCTTATGCCCGCGCGGCGGCTGCCATTGCCGCGCGGTCGCCTCGGCGGGCCATGCTGCTCACCGGATTTCCCGTCGGCGGGATCGGCGAAACCGACGGCCCTCCAGGAGCAATGGCGGTGGGTGAATCGCTCATGGCGCTCGGCTGGGACGTAGTGACGGTGGCCTGCGAGACCACCTTCCCCGTCGTCGACGCGCTGCTCGCCGACCTCGGCCCCGTAGTTGCGGCGCCGACTACCGAGCACGGCGCGCGGGCGGCCTGCGAGGCGTTGCGCCGTGAATACACGCCGGACCTGGTAGTGGCGATCGAGAGACCGGGCGCTACGGCGGACGGGCGTCGCTTGACCATGCGCGGCGAAGACATCACCGGCATCGCCGCAGCTCTGGACTCACTCATGCGCGCGCCGCTCACGGTTGCGGTGGGCGACGGCGGCAACGAGATCGGCATGGGCACCATCGCACCCTACCTCCAGGCCAAGGGCCTGATCCCGGGCGTCAGCGTGACCCGCGCCGACCACCTCCTGCTGGCCGAGGTCAGCAACTGGGGCGCCTACGGCCTTGTCGCCATGCTGGACGTCGTGACGGGACGCGACACCCTCCCGGACGGTGCCACCGAGGCGGTCTGGATCGATCGGCTGGTGGCTGCCGGTGCGGTGGACGGCATGACCCGCTCGAACACCGCCATGGTCGATGGGCACTCGCTAGAGGTGAATGCGCAGATGCTCGCCAGCCTGCGCGCCATCGTCGGTCGCTACCGAGGAGTCTCTGGCGCGGCGTGAGCCAGTCTCGTCGACCACCACAAGCCGGAGGAAGCGACGGTCCTGTCCCTTCTCCCCTGAGGAGACGACTACAAGCCGCAGGTCGGGCCGGTCCGGTCTCTTCTCCCCTGAGGAGACCGCTACAAGCCGGAGGGAGGGCCGGTCCGGTCCCTTCTCCCCTGGGGAGAAGGCTAGGATGAGGGGATTTCGGAAGCGAGTGTCGGCATGGTCATCACTGAAAGACTCGAAACCGGCGCAGCCGTGCGCGCGGCGTGCCGCGACGGCTCGTGGACGGCGACCACCGCCGGCCTGGCCCCCGGATACGTGCAAGCCAACCTGGTCATGCTCCCGGCCGCGCTGGCCGACGACTTCGAGGCCTTCTGCGTCGCCAACCCGCAACCGTGTCCGCTACTTGAACGCACCGCCGTTGGCGACGCCGAGCCGCAGCGATTCGCTCCCGGCGCCGACATCCGCCGCGACGCGCCCCGCTACCGCGTATACGTTGATGGCGAGGCGCGCGGCGAAGCGCCAACGGATGCGCTGGCGCACTGGCGCGAGGACATGGTGGGGTTCCTGCTCGGCTGCAGCTTCACGTTCGAGGCCGCGCTGCAGGGCGCCGGATTCCCGCTGCGTCACCTCGAGCAGGACGTGATCGTGCCGATGTACCGCACCTCGGTTGAATGCACGCCTGTCGGTCCATTCGCCGGTCCCATGGTCGTGAGCATGCGGCCCATCCCGGCCGACCGCGTCGACGAGGCCCACGAAATCACGGCTCGGTACCCCCGCGTTCACGGCGCGCCGGTGCATGCCGGGGACCCGCAAGAGCTGGGCATCGCGGATATCGCATCACCCGATTGGGGCGATCCCGTCGAGCTTGAGTCGGACGACGTGCCGGTGTTCTGGGCCTGCGGCGTCACGCCCCAGGCCGTGGCGCAGGCCTCGCGGCCACCGTTGATGATCACCCACGCCCCCGGCCACATGTTCCTGACCGACTGGCGCGATCACGACCTGGTCGGCGACGCGCCGGCGGCGCTCGCCTAGCCCCCGAACAGCCCCCGCAGGCCGGCCGGCATCTTGCCGCTGCTCATCATCTGCATCATCTGGCGGGCTTGCTTGAACTGCTTCAGCAGCTGGTTCACGTCCTGCACCGACGTGCCGCTGCCGTCTGCAATGCGCCGACGACGCCGTCCCGTGATGATGTCCGGTGAGGCGCGCTCCTGGGGCGTCATCGAGAGGATGATCGCCTCGAACCGGCGCAGACCCTCGCCCTCCACGGCCTGCCGCACGTTCGGGTCGTTCATCGCGCCGCTCATGCCCGGCAGCATGCTCATCACCTGGCTCAGCGACCCCATCTGCTTCACCTGCTCCAGCTGGTCCAGGAAGTCATCCAGCCCAAAGGACGCCTCGCGCATCTTGCGCTGCATCTCCTTGGCCTTGCGCTCGTCGATGACCTGCTCGGCGCGCTCGACGAGCGAGAGCACGTCGCCCATCCCCAGGATCCGCGAGGCCATGCGGTCGGGATGGAACGTCTCGAGCGGCTCGATAGCCTCGCCGGTGCCGACGAACTTGATGGGCACCCCGGTCACGGCCCGCACTGACAGCGCCGCGCCGCCCCTGGCGTCGCCGTCGAGCTTGGTCAGGATCAGCCCCGTGAGCGGGCTGCGGGCGTGAAAGGCCTCGGCCACGGCCACCGCCTCCTGGCCCGTGGTGGCGTCGGCGACCAGCAGCGTCTCGTCGGGCTTGATGCGCTTCGAGATTCGCCCAATCTCATCCATCAGCGCGTCATCCACCTGTAGGCGGCCGGCGGTGTCCAGGATCACGTGACTGCGGCCCTCGGCGCGGGCGCGCGCCACGCCGTTGACGGCGATATCCAGCGGTGCGGGGCGGGTGCCCTCCTCGTGCACGGGCAGGTCGACCTGCCCCGCCAGTGTGACGAGCTGGTCGATCGCGGCGGGCCGCTGGGTGTCCGCCGCCACCAGCAGCGGCGTGCCGCCGCGGCCCTTGGCGCCCAGCGCCAGCTTGGCCGCGGCGGTGGTCTTGCCCGAGCCTTGCAGGCCCACCAGCATCACGACGGTTGGCGGTGACGACGCGGTCGTCAGGGGCACCGCCTCGGTCCCGAGCACCTCCACCAGCTGATCGTTGACGATCTTGATGACCTGCTGCGCCGGCGTGACGCTGTCGAGGACCTCGGCGCCGACGGCGCGCTCGCGGATGCCGGCCACGAGATCCCGCGCCACCTTGAAGTTGACGTCGGCCTCGAGCAGCGCCATGCGCACCTCGCGCAGCGCGGCGGTCACGTCCTTCTCGGATAGCCGCCCGCGGCGCCCGAGGCGTTCAAACACGCCCCCCAGCCGTTCGGTCAGGGTGTCAAACATCGGCGGTGGTCCGGCTAGGCGTGGTGGCTCTCCTTCGAATTCCGGTCCGATCCCCTCTCCCTCTGGGAGAGGGTTAGGGTGAGGGCCACAGCAAGAATTGTGACCTACGGCTCTCGATTCTACGCGGCTGCACCGTGCATTGCCGTTTCGGTAGCATGGCGGGCGGCTCAGCGCCGCTTGGGGCATTCGTCTAGCGGCCTAGGACACCGCCCTCTCAAGGCGGAGATCGCGGGTTCGAATCCCGCATGCCCTACCACGGCGGCGGTCTGGACGGGGAGCGGATGCTGGCTCTCGCCGCGCCGACGTCCAACCGGCCACAGAACAAGCCGCGAAAGCTCGGCGACCTCAAGGGTCAGACATGGATCGCGACAGACTTCGATGAGACGCCTGAAGTGAGAAAAATGATGCGCTGGCTTCTGGTTGGCTTCGTGTTTCTTGTCGTGGCCTGTGGCAGTGAGGGGAATCCGTTGGCCAATACGGAGTGGCGGCTGGTCGCGCTGGGCAATGCCGACGCTCCTGCCGAGGTTGGAGCGGGCGACCCAACGGCCGAGTTCACCACCGCTGAGGACATGACGGGGTGGACGGGCTGCAACTCTTACGCAGCGAGATATAGCGCGCGGGAGTCGGAGCTGCGACTTGACGGCCTGATGTGGACCGAAGCGGGTTGCCCTTCCGATGCGCTATTCCGACAGGAACAGCGGATGCAAGACTTGTTGGCGACAGTAGAGCGGTTCGAGGTCTCGGAGGAACGACTCACGCTGCATAGCGAAGGTGAGCAGGTGCTGGTCTTCGAGCGGGTTGCGAAGTAGCCCTATTGCCCCGTCTTCCGGCTCGGCTTATGGCGATGTCGTCAAGCCCTAAGCCCTTCCTGCAAAGAGAACCAACAGAGGCTGTATCCCATGGGCGGGTGGTGTGGCTGTCCCGCTCGGACGTGTCCCTGACCGGCGTGTCCAGTGACGCCGACGGTGATGGAGAGATCGACCGTTCGGAGTAGGAGCAGGCGCGCCAGGACGACGAGGGCGGCAAGGCCACCGCCGTAGAGCTGTGGAAGGTTCGCAAGGCTCAAGAGGATTCCCTCGACTGAGCCGCGCCGGGTGCGCCGGCGACCTGACTCACGCATGTGTGGATGAACGCCCTCGACCCCGTCAGGTCGCTCGTCCCGAGAGACTCCCGCAACTCCTCCGCACAGAACGTGATCGTCTCCCCGTCGTCGAGCACCTCGGGCCGGGTCTTCCTCCTCCTGTCCTTGAGTTCCACGCCGGCGAACGTCGGCTGACACATGCGGGGCGCTCGCTCAGTCCGGCGGTCCGGCCCGCATGCGCGGATATGTTCGCGTTCCTCAGCGACTTGCGCAGACCTTTCTGAGTGTGACACGCTCCTTATTGCGACAAAGTGTCAATAGTGCGGAGAGTGAGTGGGAAATGCTTCGACGAATGGTGCTCGCGCTTGTGGCGGCTCTGGCATTGCCAATGGCCGTGGCTTGCGGGGAGAGCGACGACAGCCCGGCAGCGGTTGCCACACCTGCGCCCGTGACTACCGTGGCCGTCGCGCCGACAGCAGCGCCGCCGCCACCGTCGGCAACCACGGCTCCGACCACCAACGCCGAGGCGACACGCCCCACCCTGAAGGCAGGCGTCGTCTGGCTTGACAGCCCGCTGGACCCGGTGCAGGGCGGTTGGGTTGCCAGTCAATCCGGGATGTCCGAGGGTCTGTTCCGCCTGTCGCCCACCGATTTCAGTCCGGTGCCATGGCTGGCGACGGCAGCCACCGACGTGGACGCGTTGACCTGGAGAATAGAGCTGCGTTCGGGCGTGACGTTCCACAACGGCGCGGTAATGAACGCGGACGCGGTGAAGGCGTCGCTGGAACGCACGATCCGGTTGTCGGAAGCGTCGGCGAGCACGCTGGGGATCAAGAGCATTGCGGTGAGTGACGAACAGACGATCACGATCACTACGATGGAACCGCGACCCACGCTGCCGGGCCTGCTGAGCGGTCCGGCGGTGGCTATTACCGACGCCGCGGCTGCCGACGCCGCCGGCGAAGGCAACTTTCTGCAGGCAGGCGCCCTGACGGGGCCCTACATTCCCACCGAGTACATCCTGAAGGAACGCCTCAGCAGCATCGCCAACGACGATTACTGGGGCGGCACTCCGGCGCTGGCGGGC
>JAJDUU010000007.1 GCA_022826485.1 Chloroflexota bacterium
CGGGGGCAGCCAGTCCCGCAGATCTGGGGGCAGCAGCAGGGTCTGGTTGGGCTCGTAGGGACGGAAGGTCGTCGGCATGGGCCACGTGCTCAGTCAACGGCTTGACCGATGTTCCCATGTTTCTACGGCGCAGACTCCTAGCTCGGCGTGGCCGCCCCGGCCCAGCCCGCCACCAGCGGAAAGGCGCTGTCTGGCAGTCCGTCGCCGGGATCCAGACCCAGGTGGTCGATCACCGGGTGTGGCAGGTGCGGGTCGTAAACCGCCGCCGCGTCCACCATCGCCACTCGATGGGCCACGCGCCACTCGTCAGTGAGATTCGGACCGGCCATGTGAAACGTATAGCCGTTGTGAAACGTGCAGTCCCCCGCCTGGAGCGGAATGGTGATGCGCGGCAACCAGGCCACCTCGTCCACGTTCTGCAGAGAGCCCTTGGCGATGTCCGGCCGGTGGCCGTGCGCCACCTCCTTGGGCAGGTCCTTCCAGTGCTGGCTGCCCATGGCGAAGCTCATGCAGCCCATCTCGACCGACGTGTCCTGCAGCGCGATCCAAGCCGTGAGCGCGCCAGGCGCGTTGCCGAGCGCCCACAGCGGCATGTCCTGGTGCGGACGGGTCGGCCCGTCATTTTGCGGCGGCTTGGCGATGATGTCGTCGTGCCACAGGCGCAGCGGCATTCCCGCCAGCCGTTCGGCAGCCGCTCCCAGCCGGGGAAGCATGGTCAGCGCACGCATGGTCTCGTTCCACTTCCACAGCTGCACTCGCTGCTGGTTCGCGCCGTCGATGTCCAATTCGCCCGTCGGCCCCGCCAGCAGCAGCTTCATCCCCTCTTCGCGGTAGGCGGCGGCCTCGTCGGGGCTGATAAGTCCGGGCAGCTTGACCGCCCCGTGGACGCGGTAGAAGTCCACCATCGTCTGCGTCAATTCACCGGCTGCCATCACGCCACCCCTCCACCAGCCGCGGCGCCTAGCAGCGTCGCACACTTACGGGTCGGGAATGAACCAATGCGCCGCTCGCAAGGATCTTCTGTAGTCGTTCCGGCACGCCCCATCCAGGCTTCCGCGTCGAGACCATCCGCGCCTTGCGTCGGCAGCGGCCAAGTTTGAGGTGCGCTATTCCGGCTTGCGGGCGCGCGAGTGAAATGGTGGCGCAATGCCCTCGATGCCCGGGTCCGCCAAGCAACACTATCGTGCTGAACGGACACTCCTGCGAACGTGCTCGCGGAGCGCGCCATTGATGTCCGTCTGGTATCCGCGACCGCCGCGAGCATGAGCCTTGAACCAGGCGATGACATCCGCGTCGAGCCTCAGCGTGATCTGCTGCTTCACCGGGCGGTAGAACACCCCACGCCTGGCGTCGGACCAGTCAAGTATCTCTGGGGCTTCGGTGGTGTCGATCTTGTCGTCGGGCAGTGCCTCCAACGTCCGAATCTGCTCTTGAACGTCCGTCGGCAGCTCAGACAAATCCTTCTTCATACGCCTCCCTCTCACGTCTCGTCGCCTTAGGTGCGGAGATGATGCGCCCAATCACTTCGCCAGCGTCCCTGTCGAATTCGGGCCAAGTGTGGATCACCATCACGATTTGCGTGCCCACCATGCCGACGGTCCGCCAGCGTTGCTCGGATGCATATGGGTCTGGCTGCGTCGCGGACATGGGATCGTCAAACACGAAGGCGGCCGCATCGAAACTGAGGCCGTGCGTTCGGAGATTCGCCCGGTTCTTGGGCTGATCCCACGTCCAATGCAAGCGCAGACACCCTTCGTCACACTACAGGATAGTAGTTACAAGAAAGTCGTGACGTCAATGCCTGGCGGCCCTTCGCGAGCGGCGCAACGTTCCTACCCGCGATCAAGCGCTTGCCCGATCCGATCGTGACGCAGCCATTGCTTGAACCGAGCGACGTCGGCACTGCGCGTAGAGCGAAGTCGGAACCATCGACGCGCGCGAGTGTGGTTCCATAGCGTGTGCGCCGGTGGGTGCGCGAGTGAGATGGTGGCTCTATGCCCTCGATGACCGGGTCCCGCTTCATTGCCGAGACGTTGCACGGCTACGGCGTGACGGCCGTGTACTTCGTCCCCGGCATCTTGCAGCAGACCCTGGTGGACATGGAGCCGCTCGGTATCAAGCGGGTCATGTGCCACACGGAAAAGGCCGCCGCCTACATGGCCGACGGTTACGCCCGCGCCGCGCGGCGCCCCGGCGTGGCCTTCGCCCAGTCGGTGGGCGCCGCCAATCTGGCGGCGGGGCTGCAGGACGCATATCTGGCCCGCTCGCCCGTGATCGCGCTCACCGGACGCTGGATGCCGGAATACCGCTATCGGCATGCCTACCAGGAGATCGATCACGGGCCACTCTTCCAGCCCGTCACCAAGTTCAGCGCGCTGGTTGACGGCGCCGAGCAGCTTCCGCTGCTGCTGCGCCAGGCATTTCGCGAGGCGGTGTCCGGTTCGACCGCGCCGGTCCACCTTGACCTTCTCGGCATCGCCGCCGAGCTGGTGGAGGAAGACCAGCTCGACGCCGAGGTGATCGTGGACTCCTCGTTCACGGACTATCCCGCCTTCCGTCCCGCGCCCGACGACGGCCGGATTCAGGCCGCGGCAGACCTGCTCAAGCAAGCCCAGCGCCCGGTCCTGATGGCCGGAGGCGGCGTCACCGCCTCGCAGGCCGGGCCTCAGATCACCACGCTGGCCGAGAGGCTCGCGATGCCGGTCGTCACCTCGCTCAACGGCAAGGGCTCGATCCCCGAGGACCATCCTCTGGCCGTTGGCGTGCTCGGCACCTACTCCCGCTCGTGCGCCAACCAGGTGGCCTACGAGGCCGACCTAGTGCTGATCGTGGGCAGCCAGACCGGCGGGCAGGCCACGCACTTCTGGCGCGTGCCCAGGCCGGGCGTCCCCACCATCCAGATCAACGTGGATCCCGCCGAGCTTGGTCGTAACTACCCCAGCCAGGTCGACGTGCTGGCCGACGCCAGGCTGGCGGTGCAGCGACTCATCGACGTCATCGAGCCCGGCGCGGCGGAAACCGAGTGGTCCCGGCGCGCCCGGCGGCTTGTGGCCGAGTGGCGCGCCGAGTTTAAGCCGCACCGAGACTCCGACGCCTCGCCGATCCGACCCGAGCGACTCTGTCGCGAGGTCCAGGACTTTCTTCCCGATGACGCGGTGCTGGTCTCCGACACGGGGCACGCGGGCATCTGGACCGGCACCATGATCGATCTCACCCATCGCACCCAGAGCTACCTGCGCTGCGCCGGATCGCTCGGCTGGGGACTGCCCGCGGCCATGGGCACCAAGTGCGCCGTGCCCGATCGGCCCGTGATCTGCTTCACCGGAGACGGCGGCGTCTGGTACCACCTGGCCGAGCTGGAAACCGCCGCCCGCTGCAAGATCAACACCGTCACCGTCATCAACAACAACCGCTCCCTCAATCAGGGCAAGGCCGCGATCGAAGACCTCTACGCCGGACGCGACGGCAACCCGGATGAGCTCTGGGTGTTCCAGGACGTTGACTTCACCAAGATCGCAGAATCAATGGGCTGCTTCGCGATCCGCGTCACTGATCCCGGAGACCTGCCGGGCGCCCTGGCCGCCGCACTAGACGCCGACCGCCCCGCCGTGGTGGACGTGGTGACCGACATCAACGTCGCCGCGCCGTTGCCCTACGTTCCGGACCAGCAAGGCTAATGGCCTGCATCAGGAAAGGTGCTCGTGGTTGCGAAGACCCGGGTCAGTTGTTTGCTTTGGCCTGTCTACACCTAGGGCTGCGGACAGCGGCTTCATACTTGACGTCGGTCATAATGTGTCCGTCTAGGACTTCTGGACAGCAGTGGGCATGTGTGACGAATGAAAGCACCTAACGATGGCCAATAGCCGGAGTCTGCTCAGTTTGATTGCGCAATGGCATTCAAGAGGCTCCGAAGACGCGGCCACGGACGCGCTCTGTTTCATTTTGACTCGTTCGAGCTCCGCTAGACGAGCATTGTCTGAATTCCTGGCGGATGATTGCGGCCCACTGCCGATCACGAAGGCGCTGTCTCAACAAGGAATTTCACATGGGGCCTTTCCGGATTTGGTCTTACATGACTATGATGACAAAGTCATAGCGTTTGTCGAGTCCAAGTTCTGGGCGGATTTAACCGGCCACCAACCCGTCACTTACTGGCAGGAACTTCCGAGTGATCGGCCGACTCTGCTTCTGTTCTTGGCGCCGGCCTATCGTTTCGAGGCCGGCTGGCTGTGGAATGAACTGGTGAAGCGATTGCAGGATGCAGGCCACGAATTGGGTCCTGCCAGTACCGAGGCGGGGCTGACGTCAGCGCAATCCAAGTCTGGCCAGCGTCGTCTGATGCTCACGAGCTGGGAGTCTCTACTCGATGCAATGGCAAAGAGATCGAAACAAGACGGTGATGACCAAACCTACTTCGAAATCGCCCAGCTACAGGGTCTTGCCATTGACGCTATCGAGCGCGACAATCCACAACGCGATGAACACCTGAAGCTGTTGATCGCGGACGCCGTGAAACGCCTAGAGCAGTCCGGTTGGGCCAACACAGATGGTTTATCCGTGGCATCGGGATTCAATTATTTCGGAGTAGACAAGTGTGATTACCATGGAAGAAATCTTCGCCTGGCAGGTGCATTCGCTTGGTTCGGAATCGACTATACCGCCGCAAAGCTTGAGGACAATCCACTATGGGTGTCCTTCCAGCACGACGACTCCGCCAGTGTAGATTCAGAAGCGGTGCGCAGCAGTTTGGGCAAATTGGCCGAACCAGGACTGAAATGGCGAAGCAAAGAAGTCTGCGTACCGATTGTCTTGCCTGTTGCAGCCGACCGAGAGTCAACTCTCGACGCCATGATTTCCGAATTGGAACGAATCGCGAAGCTCATTGACCCCGATGGACCGACTTATCGACAAGCGTGATGATCGAGGCAATGGCCGACCGATCGCTTGAACTAGATCGCAGCAAAGGCTCTGGAGTCGGTGACAGGGACGCGCCATGATTCGAGTTGTGAGTTGGAACATCGAAACCTTGCACGAGCCGTGGCGGGAGCTCATTGCGATGGACGCGGATGTGGCCCTGTTGCAGGAAGTAGGCAGCGTGCCAGACGACATTCGTGACAGGGTGGAAGTAAGCCCCCACATGTCATGGCTGAGCTATGACCCAGCATCTGGCTATCCCCACTACGACCGGTGGCCCATGGTCGTGAAGCTGTCTGATCGAGTGAAAGTCGAGTGGTTTCGGCAAATCGGTCCAACTTGGATTGCTGAGGAACGCCCCGACGATATGGCCGTGAGCGGCATCGGCACCATAGAAGTCGCCCGGGTGATCCCAGCGACCGACCAAGAACCATTCCTTGCGGCTTCGATGTACGCCCGCTGGTTCAAACCCCATCCCAGCACGGATGCGGACTGGATTCATTCCGATGCCTCGGCTCATCGCATCATCTCCGACCTTTCCGCATTCATCGGAGATTACGAATGCCCAGGTGAACATCGAATTCTGGCAGCCGGGGACTTGAACGTGACTTTTGAAAGCTCTGACGGATTTCGCCATCGCGCACAGACAATTCTGGATCGATTTCGAGCCCTGGGATTGGACTATCTGGGACCCCGATACCCCGCGGGTCGTCGTGCGGACCCCACTCCCGAGTTCTTGATTGAAGATTCGCTGGATGTGCCTACCTACTACCATAAGCCGTCAAACAGCCCTGCCGAAGCCTCCGTTCAGCTCGACCACGTATTCGCCTCTCGCGGATTTCACGAGGATATTCGGGTGAAGGCGCTGAATGAGGTTGCGGAATGGGGCTCCAGCGACCACTGCCGGATCGCCATTGACATTGGGTAGCATCGCAGGAACTACCGTTAGTCGGGTCGAGGCGCAACAAAGGCCGTTGGTCCCGTCGCATCCTTGACGACTGGTGGTCATTGCGTCACCACCGTTCACCGGCGGCGGTGCGGGTCCCCGGGCCGCTAAACTCAAGGTAGACGGCGTGACCGCGAGAGATTCGGCCGGATGCAGCAATCTGCGGAGGACTCACTCCGCCTCGCTCTGGCTCACCTTGATCGGGTGCAGTCGGCGTGGTGGGATCCGACTGACTGGGCGGACCTCTCGTCGTACGGCCTCTATTGCTTGGAAGCCTGCATCGTCGCGGCGGCGCTGCATCTCAAACGGTCCCGTCCCAGAAGTCACGTCGCGAAGGCCGAGACGGCCCGTTTCCTGAGTGAGGAGCACGGCCTGCCCGAAATCGACGACCTGCTCGCGGACCTGAACGCGATGCGCAAACACCAGGCATATGGGGACACGCAGGCCCCTGACGAGCTGGACCCGGAGGACACCGCTAGCATGATCGGGGCGTATGTCGAAGTCGTGCAGGCGATGCTCGCGCAATGACGCAGAGGCTCACGACAGAGCGATCAGCAGGCCGACAGGGCGAGCTCAGCGCAACCCTGGACGCCGTTCGAGCGTGGCCAAGCAGCAGGGCGCGCCAATGGACGATCGAAGCAGTGACTTTCGCCAGGCAGAATGCGTCCATTCAGGCGATCGTCGCCTCTGGTTCAGCCGTGCGTGATGTTTCGAAAACCGACGATCTCGATCTTGTGCTGGTGTACCGCGAGCGCCGACCCAGACTTCCCCGGCCACCGATCGGCGTGGACCTTCAGCAACACGAGGAAACCGAGGTGCCACGGAAGCTGCAAGACGGCCACGACTTCCTCTCGTGGGCCGTGCGCTTCGGCCGACCGATATTTGAGCGCGATCAGTGGTGGACACGCCTGCGAGCCGACTGGAACGACCGGCTATCGTTGCCGTCGGCCGCCGAAGCTCGCAAGCGCGCGCGCCGTGCGCGGCAACTCCACCAAGAGATGCAGTCGCTCGGCGACTACGACGCCGCTACGGAGAACTACATCGCTATGCTGACCCACCTCGCCAGAGCAGCATTGAGCGACGCCGGCGTCCTGCCGCGGTCGCGCCCGGAGCTCGCCGGCCAACTGCGGAGCATCGGTGACCAGCAGCAGGCTGACCGCCTCGACGACGCGTTGGCGCACAGATTCGGATAACACGCACCAAAATCGGCGCTGAGTCATCGGTAACTGTGATTTCAGTGTCAGCGCCGAAAGCAGTCATCGCCCGAGAGCCACTCCACCGACACTCCAATGGTCTGAGATGGTCGGCGGCACCCCCGGCGGGATTCGAACCCACGACCGTCGGCTTAGAAGGCCGCTGCTCTGTCCACTGAGCTACGGGGGCGTGTGGTGGTGCCTTCAGCGTGCTGCGAGTTTCCCATAGCTCCGCGCGGCGGCGGCCAGCGTGGGCGGCCTGGGCTGCGTTGTCGCCCGGACGGCTCGCCGGGCGGCCGCCCGTCAGTCGTGTCTCAACCCTCCGGGGTGCGTACGGCTAGACTGCGGGCGATGCTCCCAACCGTTGACCGGCCGAGCGCCGTCCAATCGTGACGGCACCGCCGCTCCGGGCGCAGCGACTGGCACCCGTGCTTGCCCGAGACCGAGTAGCGTGAGCGCACGCGCCGCGCCCGACGAGACTCTCAACGCGACTGAGGCGTGGTTTCGCAGGCAGGGGATTCCGCATCTCATCGAGGACTACAGCACTCGGCGCGACATTCTGACCCGCACCCTGCCGTTCCTCATGGCCGTGCTGATGCTGGAATTGCTGTTCACCTTCAGCCCGGACTGGCCGTGGTGGACGAGCGTGCTCTCGGTGGTGGGGGCGATGCTCGCGGTGACGGCGGTTTGGGTGGGGATCAACGCCGTGCGCCGTCGAAAGCTGCTGTCGCTGCCGGAGCAGGTGGGGGCAGTCGAGGTGCTCGTGTTTCTGCTTACGGCGCCGGCGCTCACCGCCATCATCGTCGGCGATTGGACGTATGCGGTTCTCGAACTGGCGATCAACGCCCTGCTGCTGCTGGGGGCCTATCTCACCGTTGGCTTCGCGCTGGTGCCCATCCTGCGCTGGGGTGCGCGGCGGCTCATCCGCGATATGCTCGATGTCCTGGGGCTCTTTGCGCGGGCTCTTCCGCTGCTGCTCATGTTCCTGACCTTCCTGTTCATCAACGCCGAGGTATGGCAAATGGCGGGAACGATCGACTATGGGATCCTCGGCGCCCTGATTGGTCTCTTCGCGCTGGTGACGGTGGCGTTTCTGGTATTCCGGCTGCCGCTCGAACTCAGCAACCTGGCGATCTTCGAACGCCCCGAACGGGTGCTGGAGCTTGTGCAGGGGACTCCCGCCGCCAGCCTGGTCGACTCGTCCGGGTCGCTGAAGCTGGACGCACCGCTCAGACGCGGGCAATGGGCGAATGTCGGACTCGTCGTGCTCGCCGCGCTGGCGCTGCGCGTCGTGTTTGTCAGCGCCCTTGTGGGAGCGTTCTTCTTTGTCTTCGGGGCAATTGCCATGGACTCGATCACCATCTCGTCATGGACGAAGAGCGATCCACGAGTCCTGCTGGACCTTGAGTGGCTGGGAAGGGCGGTGACCGTGGAGCTGCTGCAGGTAGCCGCCTTCCTCGCCTCGTTTTCGGGCTTTTACTTCACGATCAGCATCCTCACGAACCGCGAGTACCGCGATGAATTCTTCGAGGAAGTCGTGGGCGACGCGCGGCGAGCCCTGGCCGTGCGTTCGGTCTATCTGGGCGCGCTCGCGCAGCGTGAGGAAGACCCGAGCTAAGGCCCCGACTCCCGACCTTGCCAAGTCGCTGGCGCAGCGGCGTCTCGGCCACTCGGACCGCTTCCTAGCGGAAGCGGTCCTCGAGCGAGCTGACGTCCACGCCCGGACGGGCGCTGTCGATGAGCGACGCCGTCTCAAACTCGGGTCGGCGAGAGGCCACGCCGTCTTCGAAGGTCGGCAGGTCGATCTGGTAGAGCACGCCCATGGGGATGCGCTCGCCCCACTCGTAGGATTTGGCCAGCGCGGCCTGCTGCTTGGCGACGATCTCGTCGACATTGCTCGGATCGTGCACTTTGCCGTCGTAGCCCTCGTCGGCGAGCGCGTAGGTTCGCTGATGGCCGATGTCCCGGCCTCTGAAGAAGTCGATCGTCAGCAAGTCGTTGTAGACGGGACAGGGCTGCAGGATGTCGATCAGCGCCGTCCCGCGGTGCTCCATCGCCTGCACGATCAGGCCCACCAGCTCGCGCTGCGCCATGGCGTATCCCCGCGCGATGAAGGTGTAGCCCGAGGAAATCGCCAGCCCAATCGGATTCACGGCGTCGATGATGGCCGGCTCCGGCATGCTCTTGACCTGCATCCCGCGCTGCATCGTGGGTGAGGCCTGGCCCTTCGTGAGGCCGTACACGCCGTTGTTGTGCACCAGATAGGTGAAGTCGACGTTGCGGCGACCCGAGTTGACGAAATAGCCGGCCCCGATGCCATAGCCGTCGCCGTCGCCGCCGACCGCCAGCACCTCGAGGTCGCGGTTCGCCAGCTTGACGCCAGTGGCCACGTTCAGCACGCGGCCGTGCAGCGTGTGAAGCCCGTAGGTGCGCACGTAGTGCGGCAACTTGCCCGAGCAGCCGATGCCCGACACCACCATCACGTCGTGCGGGGCGCGCCCGCGCTGGGCCAGGGCCTGCTTGACGGCATTGAGGATGCCAAAGTCGCCGCAGCCGCCGCACCAGTCGGGGTGCGAATCCGTGACGGCAAAGTCTTTCGCGGTTGGAAGCGTTGCTACGGCCATAGCCATCCTCTAGTGCGCCTGGGCGGTTGCCAATCAATCACATCTACGATCCTTGCGCCGCTGCCGCGACGGCTTCCGGCATTGGCACCTGCCGCCGGATTTCCTGAGCGACCTCGTCCTGGGAAAATGGGCGGCCGGTGTATTTCAGCGCCTTCTCCGCGATCTGGATCCCCGTCCGCTCGGCAACGAGCAAGCCGAGTTGACCCTCGTAGTTGTCTTCCAGCAGCAGAAGGCGATTGGCCCGCTCCAGGATCTCGCGGACGGCGTCTGCGGGGAACGGCCGCAGCAGGCGAATCTGTAGGTTGTTGACTGTGATGTCCGACTCCCGCTCCACCTGCCGGATTGCGTCGCGGATGGGACAGCGCGTCGAGCCCCAGGAAACGATCGTCAGGTCGGCCTCGTCCGAACCGTGCAGCGCAAACTGCTCCGCCTCCGGAATCTCTTGCAGCATTATGTCAAGCTTGCCCATGCGCTTGTCCATCTGGTCGATCCGGTTGTCGATGTCTTCCTCGATCCGTCCGCGCTCGGTGTGCTCGTCGCTGGTGGTGACAAATTCACCGCCCGGCGTGCCGGGCACGGCGCGCGGGCTGACGCCCGAGGAGGTGAGCTGGTGTCGCCGATACGGCTCCGCCCCGTTGACGTCGCCGGTCCAGACGGCGCCGCGGTCCACCGGCAGCCCCTTGAGACCGAGGCTCTCGACGGTGAAGTGCGAGTTGGCGATGAACTTGTCCGCCAGCACCACCACCGGCACCTGGTAGCGGTCGCCCCAGTTAAAGGCCAGGTGCGTGTACTGCGCCGCCTCTTCGACGTCGCCCGGCGCCACCACGATGTGCGGAAACTCGCCATGCGCCGGTTGCAGCGCGAACCGTAAGTCTTGCTGCGAATTCCGCGTCGGCAGGCCCGTGCTCGGACCGCCGCGTTGATACAGCACCACCACCGGACCGGGCGCCTCGGTGATCGACGCGAACCCCATGCCCTCGGCCATGAGGGTGAATCCGGGACCCGCCGTCGAGGTGGCCGCACGAACGCCGGCGTGCGCCGCGCCCACGGCCATGTTCATCGACGCAACTTCGTCTTCCGCTTGCAGCACCACGATCGGCCAGTCCGCCTGCAGCGCTTCCAGATAGACGCTCTCATCGGACGCCGGCGCGATCGGGTAATAGGTCTGAAAGGCGCAGCCGGCGTGCAGCTTGGCGATGCCGATGGCCTCGTGTCCGGCGACAAGCATCCGGGCCGGCTGATCGTCACAGGGGTGCAACGTCTGGAAGAAGCCCTCGTCGCCCAGGATGTCGTGCGCAGCCTGCCAGGCGTGCTGCAGGACCGAGCGGTTGATCGGAACCAGGTTCTGGTGCCGCTCCGGCAGACGCTCGGCCACGATGGGGATCACACGATCCACGTCGAAGTCGAGCAGCGCGCAGCACGCGCCCAAGGGCACCATGTTGGCCATCACCGCATGGCGCCGCGCGTTGTATTCGAGGCCGTGCTCTTCAACGGCTGAGCGCACGATGTCGTCGTAGGGCAAGGACAGCAGTCGCACGTCGTCGCGCCCCAGGTTCTCGGCTGTGATTCCGACCTTGGCGTCCACGACAATCGCGCCGCCGGGCACCACCTCGTGCAGGTGGCCCCTATGCGACTGGTAGTCCTGGTGCGGATCGGTGCCGTAGATCGTCTCGGCATCCAGCGCCAGCAGCACGTCCACCCGATCTACGTGCGACGTCACGGGCTCATCGGCCGTGCGAATACGGAAGAAGATGTGCCGCCCGTGGATGTTGGAGTGATATTCGACGTTGGTGAACACGAAGACGCCCGCGCGCGAACAGGCCTTCATGAAGATCTCTGACGCTGGGTTCACGCCGCTTCCGGCCGGTCCGCCAATCATCAGAGAAAGATCGCTCGGGGGCATCACCGCTCCTTGCAAGCTACGAGGGACTGCGCGCGCATCGGCGCGGCATGGCGCACTGCGACAAGGTCGCGTGCGCTGGCCGTTCTAGCTCCATTATCAATGCTTCGGCCTCGCGAGGCTAGGAAAGTTGCGCGGCCAGCAACTCGACCGCCTCCCGCGGGGTGTCGCCAACCAGGACTCCGGCTTCCCGAAGGGCAGCCTCTTTGCCCGCGGCCGTTCCTTCCGATCCCGACACGATAGCGCCGGCGTGCCCCATGCGACGCTCCGGTGGGGCGGTCTTTCCGGCGATAAAGGCGCTGACCGGCTTGGTTACGCGCTCGTGGATGAATTGCGCCGCCTGCTCCTCATCGCCGCCGCCAATCTCCCCCAGCAGCACGATCCCGTCCGTTTCGTCGTCCTGCTCGTAGAGCTCCAGCACGTCGGTGAAGCGCGTGCCGATGATCGGGTCGCCGCCGATGCCGACCGCCGCGGACTGTCCCAGACCGCCGTCGGTCAGATGCTGCACCACCTCATAGGTCAGCGTGCCGCTGCGGCTCACGACGCCCACGCGTCCGGGCGCGTGGATCTCCCAGGGCATGATGCCCACCTTGACCTGCGCGCCGGGTACCGCGATGCCCGGGCAGTTGGGCCCGATGAGGCGGGACGACGAGCCCCGCAGCACGGGCATCACGCGAAGCATATCGATGACCGGAATGCCCTCGGTGATGCAAACGATCAGCTCCAAACCGGCCGAGATGTCTTCCAGAATCGCGTCGGCCGCGAACGGCGGCGGCACGAAAATGCACGCCACGTTCGCGCCCGTGTCCGAAACCGCCTCGGCCATCGTGTTGAATACCGGCACGCTGGGCAGGCCGTCGACCGCGGCCCCAGCGCGACCGGGCGTGACGCCGGCCACCACCGCGGTGCCGGCTTCCGCCATGCGCTGCGCGTGAAAGGCGCCTTGCCGACCCGTGATTCCCTGCACCACCACGCGCGTCGAGGCATCGAGCAAAACGCTCATCGCACCGCCTCCACCGCCAGGCGCGCCGCGGCGTCCATCGACCGCTCGGCCTGGATGCCGGCATCGGCCAGCAAACGCAGCCCCTCGGCCTCGTTGGTGCCCATCAGTCGCACCACCAGCGGCACCGCCCGGGGCATGCTCTCGCGCGCCGCGAGCACCCCGCGGGCCACGTCGTCGGCGCGGGTGATCCCGCCAAAGATGTTCACAAAGACCGCCCGCACGTTGGGGTCGTCCAGGATGATCGATAGCGCCGCGCTCACACGATCGGCGCCGGCGCCGCCGCCAACGTCGAGGAAGTTCGCCGGCTCCCCGCCGTAGTGTTTCACCACATCCATGGTGGCCATCGCCAGTCCGGCGCCGTTGACCATGCAGCCGATATCGCCGTCGAGCTTGATGTAGCTGATGCCGGCCGCGCGGGCGCGGGCCTCCGCCGGCTCCTCGGCGTCCGCGTCCCGCAGCTGCTCCAGCGCGGGACGTCGCCCCAGCGCGTTGTCGTCGATGTTCAGCTTGGCGTCGATGGCCCACAGCTTGCCGTCTGGGCTCACGACGAGGGGGTTGACCTCCGCCAGCGACGCGTCGCACTCGACGAAGACGCGAACCAACCCGTTCAGGATGCCCACGAACGCAAGCACCTGCCGCCCGCCAAGGCCGAGCGCAAAGCCCACGGCGCGCGCCTGCCAGGCGTCCACGCCGCGCGCTACGTCGAACTCGATGCGCTCGATGGCTTCGGGCGTCGCCGCCGCGACTTCCTCGATCTCGATGCCGCCGGACGCGCTTGCCATCACGACCGCCGATTGGCGCTCACGGTCGATGGTCACGCCCAGATAGATCTCGCGCTCGATATCCACCGCCGGCGCCACCAGCACGCGCCGCACGCGTTCCCCTCGGATTTCGAGCCCAAGGATTTGCTGCGCAGCGTCCCGCGCAGCCTCGGCGCCGTCCGCGAGCTTTACGCCGCCGGCCTTGCCCCGTCCGCCAGCCAGGACCAGGGCCTTGACGACAACCAGGCCCGCGAACTCCGCTGCCGCGGTCGCCGCCTCATCGGGCGTTGTCGCCACTCGGCTTGGCGGGACGGGCAGCCCGCGGTCGGCAAAGATCCGACGGGCGTCGGACTCGTGGACGTTCACTCGCCGGAATCTTCGACAATCCAGGCGTCGAGCCCGCGCGCGTAGTCCACCAACTCCTGCGCGTCGAAGTGCAACGCGATCTCCGCCTTCGCCGTGTCGGGTCCATCGGACGCATGGATCAGGTTACGCAGCCCCGCCAGCGCGTAGTCGCCGCGAATCGTGCCCGCGGCAGCCTCGTGTGGTCTCGTCGCGCCGACGAGAGTCCGTACGACCTGAATGGCCTCCGGCCCTTCCAGCACCGCCGCGACCACCGGACCGCTGGTCAGATGCTGAACCAGACCGTCAAAAAAGAACTTGCCTTCGTGCTCGGCATAGTGCCGGCGGGCCAGCGCTTCCTCGATCTGGACCAGCTTCAGCCCGACGAACCGCAGGCCGCGGCGTTCAAACCGCGCCAGCAGCTCCATCCCAATGGCCCGCTGCAAGGCATCCGGCTTCAACAGGACCAGCGTGCGTTCCACGTGTGTCGTCCTCCTATCGCCAGCGGCGAATCGCCCCTAGCTGTGGTTCCACCATCATGATTGGCGCTCGAGCTGCTCGGTTACCGCGTTGCGCAGCCTGTCGATGTCCGCATCGAGCGTCGCAACAATAATCGCCTGCCAGTCGCCCAAACGCACGGCCAAGCCTTGCTGCGCCCCGGTGAGGAACCACAGCTCTTCGACCTGGCCAAGCCCCACGGTCTGCACCACCTGCTCCATGGTGCCGATTCCCGACGCCAGAAGCCCCGGCGCCACCGGGCTCACAGTCTCCGACAGCTGGCCCACGGGCGCCTCCCCGACGCGCCAGACCACCGCGCCGTCAACCTCGTCGAGGGCCTTCAGGTTAGCCAGCAAGCTCTGCAGGTCAGCCATCAGCCGCCTCCTGAGCACTCGCGGCGCGTAGGTAGGCCTCGGCGGCCGCCTGCGGACGGTGCGTGCGCATACGGAAGTCGCCCAGCAGGCGCCAGGCGGCCGCGGCAAGCGCCGGCGCATCCGCGGCTTCCTCGAGTAGCGCATCCACGTCCGTCTGGGACAGCTCGTCGTCCTCGACCATCTCGCGGAGAACCCGCTCCGCCTCGCGCCAGTCTTCTCGCCGAATCAGCTCCCGGGCCCAATCGATCTGGGTGAACGCCGCGCCGTCGGGCTCCGACTCCGGCGGGACCTCGGTCTCAGCCGGTTGGGCGTCCGGCAGCGGCTCGACCGCGGCCGGCGCGGCTTCCGCGGCTGGCGTCGGCGCAGGCTCCGGCGACTCATCCGCGGGACGGAGCGACGTCGGCACATCGATTTGCGGAGCCTCCGGCAGCACCAGGCGATGGATTTCGAGTTGCGCCAGCATCTGCCGCGCTTCCAGGTATTCCGGATCGATCTCGCCCGCGCGGCCCAGCAGGTCCTGGCCCTCGGCCATGCGTCCGCGTTCGGCCAGCACATGCGCCAGCATCACGGCGGCGCGCACGCAATCGTTAGCGCGGTCGAAGATGATCGTGCACTGCTCTTCGCAGAGGGATAGCCGATTCAGCTGCCAGAGGGCCTCGGCAAGCGTCAGGCGAATATCGATGCGGTCGGGTTCGTCATCGAGTGCGCGGCGGGCATATCGCTCCGCCGTGCCGGGCCATCCGGTGCGCAAGTGAATCCGCGCAAACACGCCGGGCGTCATGGGCAGCGCGTCGGCGTCCACGCCAAGAATGTCAAGCGCCGACTCCAGGGAATCGTTATCGGCGACGTCCGGCACCAGCTCAACGACGCGGCGCGCTTCATCCTGCGCTCGCGCGCCGTCGTCGCGCCGCTTGAAAATTCTCGCCGTGGCCGCGGCGGCCGGCGCGTTCAGGGGTTCCGCCGAGGTCACGAACCGAAGGTCTTCCAGCGCCTGATCAAGCTCGCCGGCCGCCTCGGCAGCCAGAGCCCGGACCAGCCGAGCGGAGGCGTGTCGCGGATAGCGTTCAATGACATGCCCGGCCAGCTCCACGGCCCGATTCGCGGATCCCTCGCCAAACGCCTGGCGCGCGCGGTCGACAATCTCGCTGGGTCGCACGCGAATCAAGCGCCCGGCGCCGCAGCGCCGTCGAAGCTGTGAGGAATGGCCGCATCATCGTCAATGGGACCGGACGCCGCCACAATCGGCCAGTCGTCGCTGAAGAGGCGGCGCGCCGCCTGGACGACACTCGCGGGGCTCACCTCGTCGTACTTGGCTATCGCGCCGTCGGGCGTGAGGGGCTCGGTCTCGAGCAGTTGTTCGCGCAGCGCCCAGCCGGCCACGGCGTAGGTGTCTTCCATCGAGAGTTGGATTTCTCCCTTGATGACCTCGCGCGCGCGATCCACCTCGTCAGCCGTGACTCCGTGGTCACGCACATCTGCCAACTCATCCAGCACGGCTTGCATGGCCTCGTTCAGCGTATCCGGCTCGGTTGCCGCTTCGATCACCATTGCGCCGGAATCCCTCGTGGCCGTGACCGACGCCATCACCTCGTAGACGATGCCGCGTCGTTCGCGGAGCTCCTCGAAGAGGCGCGAGCCCATGCCCTCGCCGAGAATCGCGCTGAGCACGTCCACGTCATATCGCTGGGGATCGTCGCGAGACACGGCTCGACCGGCGATGCCGAAGTACGCATGATCCGCCTCGCGCGGGTCGAGGACCGCGCGCGGCGACGGCTGGCCATCGGGCGCGAAGGACGGCCACACCGCTTCACGTCCGGCGGGTCGGTCCTCGACTCCGGCCCGAACCGCGGCTGCGCCGTCACCCGGATCGAGGTCACCGGCCAGACTGACCACCAGGTTGGCGCCCGAGAACATCCGGCGCGCATGCGCTCGCATCTGGTCGGACGTGAACGTTTCGAGGATGGCCGCCGTGCCCGCCACCTCACGACCCAGGCCGTGTCCGTGCCACAGGCGCGAGCGCAGCGACCGCCGCACGGACTCTTCCGGCACATCGGCCATCATCCCGATCTCGTCCAGAATGACCCGGCGCTCCTTCTCGATCTCGCCGGCGTCGAATCGAGAATGACCGATCATGTCGGTGATCACATCGAGGGCGCTGCGCCAGTGCGGCGACGCCACCTTGGCCCAAATCACCGTCATTTCCGGCTCGGTCATGGCGTTGATCATGCCGCCGAGACGCTCAACGGAGGCGGCAATGTCCGTGTATGACGGGCGGCGTTCGGTGCCCTTGAAGAGCATATGCTCGACGAAGTGGGATATCCCTTGCTCGGCGGGCGACTCGAAGCCCGAGCCGATGCGAGTGGCCGCAATAATCGATACCGAGCGCGCGTGCGGAACCGGGGTGACAAGGACATGGGCGCCGTTGGACAGGCGCGATCGAGCGGTGCGGTGGTCGCGAAACGTGCTCAATGCTCCGTGAGGAGGCAGGGGGATGTGCCGGCGGAGACGTTAGCCGGCGTTGCGTCCGGCGCGCTGTGGACGCCGCTGCCCACCGGACGCCTCGCGCTCGGCCTTCCGGCGCAGACGACCGCGCTTGGCGGTCTTTCGCCGCTTACGCAGGGCAACCTTCTTCGGCTTGTTCACAATGCTCCTAAGATTGCGCGAACGACGCGAATGCCGCTGGCGCCAACGTATGAATCATAGCAACGGCCCGGAATCAGCCCCCAGCGCGGTTGGGCCGCCGGCGCCCCGGCCCGAGATCTCATGAGCGAACCCAAGGCTCATCGACCGGGCGCCCCCGCGCTCGAAGCTGCCCGTGTGCGCGAGATCCTGAGTCGCGCGCAGGGCTGCCGGGTGGTCGTGCTGGGCGACATGGTGCTTGACGAACACATTGTCGGCCGGGCGCAGTCGGTCGCCCGCGAGGCCCCGGTGCTGATCATCAAACAGGATGCACGCTACGCCGTGCCCGGCAGCGCCACGAACGTCGCCGCCAACCTGCGGGCGCTTCAAGCCGAGGTGAACGTCTGCGGCGTCGTGGGCGACGACGACGCCGCCACGTCGCTCCGCGAGCAACTCGCCGAGCGGGGCATCGGCGCTGCCGGCCTGGTCGCCGACGACTCGCGAACGACGTCGATCAAGCTGCGGATATGGGCCGGCGGCGACCGCCAGCGGCCGCAGCACATGGTGGCGCGGGTCGACACCGTGGACCGACGCGATCTGGGCGCCGCGGTCGCGGCGGAGCTGATCGCCTATCTCGAGCAAGCCATTCCCCAGGCCGACGCCCTGCTCATCTCCGACTACGAGATCGGCGTTGTGGGCTCGGACGTGGTGGCGGCGGTGCTGCCGCTGGCGCGCGAGCATGGCCTGATCATCGCCGTGGACGCCCATGCGCGCCTGGGTCGATTTCAGGGCGCGGCGGTGGTGACGCCCAACCAACCGGAGGCCGAGGCTGAGCTCGGCTATGCCCTCGGCTCGCCCGAGCTGGCGTGCCGCGGCGCGGCCGAGCTGCGGGAGCGGCTGCAGGCGCGGGGCGTGGTCATCACGCTCGGCGCCGCCGGCATGGTGGCGGCCGCCGCGGACGCCGACCCGGTGCTCATACCCGCTGCGCCGCAGGCCCGAGTCACGGACCCCACGGGCGCGGGAGACACGGTGGCGGCGGCGGTCACCGCCGGCCTGCTGGGCGGCGGCTCGATCCTCGAATCCGCCCTGCTGGGCGAGCTGGCCGCGCGACTCGTGATCCGCCGGCTCGGCGTGGCCGTGGCCGGCACCGAGGACATCCTGGCGGAAGCGGGCGCCCGCGATGGCTGAGGCGGCGGCGCCGACCCCGCAAACCTTCGATCGGACCCTCAATGCCGCCCGCTCCCAGGGCCGGCGCATCGTGCTCACGAACGGCTGTTTCGACGTGATGCACGCCGGACATGCCGCGGTGCTCCGCGCCGCGGCCGCCGCGGGCGATCTCCTGGCCGTCGGCGTCAACGACGACGCGGGCGTGCGGGCGCTCAAGGGTCCGGGGCGGCCCATGGCGCCGCTGGCTGATCGCCTGGCGCTCGTCGCCGCCGTGCGCTGGGTCGATGCCATCACCGTCCTGGAAGAAACCACCGCGGACGTCCTGATCGAGCGCGTCCGCCCGGATGTTTATGTCAAGGGCGCCGACTATGACCCGGACGCCGGCGGCCGTGATTTGCCCGAGGCGGCCACGCTTCGCGCCCTCGACGTGCGCGTCGTCTACGTCCCGCTGCTGGGCGGGCGATCCACCAGCGAATTCATCGAGCGTCTGCGCCGCGAGCCGTGACCGAATCCACCGGACGGCGAATCGCCATCGCCGCCCTGCTCATCGCCGGCGGCAACATCTTGAGCCGGCTGCTGGGATTGGTGCGAGAGCCCGTCATCGCCGCCCTGTACGGCGTCAGCGGAACCTCGGACGCGTGGGAGGTGGCGACCCGCATCCCGCAGTCGATTCACGAGCTAGTCATCGGCGGCATGGTTTCCGGCGCCCTCATTCCCGTGTTGAGCGAGCTTGCCGACGACGAACAGGCCCTGCGGCGGA
The DNA here is from genome assembly GCA_022826485.1 of Chloroflexota bacterium. Lineage (GTDB taxonomy): Bacteria > Chloroflexota > UBA11872 > UBA11872 > UBA11872 > JAJECS01. The sequence continues at coordinate 19,102 of JAJDUU010000007.1, forward strand.
CGTTCTCGACTGTTGCCGCCATGGTGGTGGCCGTCGCCGGCACGGCCACGGTGGTCATGGTGCTGCTGGCCGAACCGCTGGTGGATCTGGCCGCCATCGGATTGCCGCCGGAAACGCGCGAGCTCGCCGTGACCCTGACCCGCATCACCCTGCCCTCGCTGCTGTTCCTCGGCATCTCCGCCGTCACGACCGCCCGGCTCTATGCCCGCGATCGCTACGCCTTCCCTGCCTTCAGCACCGCCTCGCTCAACGGCACGCTCATCGTGTTCGCGCTGGCGCTCACGCCCGTCGTGGGCCCCCCGGGGGTGGCACTGGGCTACCTGGCGGGCGCAGCCATGCACCTCTTGATTCAATTCCCCGCGCTGGTGCGCGACCGCGCGCGCCTCTCGCCGCCCGCGTGGCTCAGCGACTCGAAGTTTCACCTGATCCTGCGGCTCTACGCACCGATCGCCGCCGGCTTGGTCGTGACTCAAGTTCTCGTCGTGGTCGACGCCAATCTGGCCTCGCGCACCGGCGAAGGCAGCCTCGCGGCCATGCGCTTCGCCACGCGGCTGCAACAGTTCCCGCTGGGCCTCGTGGCAACGGCAATGTCGCTGGCGTATTTGCCAACCCTCGCTCGCGCGGCGCCCACGTCGATCCGGAGCCTGGCGTCTGCCGTGGACTTCCGCCGCCATCTCGCGATGGCCGCCAAGGTCACGACGCTCCTGATTGTCCCCATCACGGTCGTCATGACCGTGCTGAGCTCGCCCGTCATCCACGCGGTCTATGAGCGCGGCGACTTTGATGCCCTGGCCACCAATGTGACCGGGCCCGCGCTGCTGATCTATGCGATCCAACTTCCACTGACGGCACTGGATCAGCTATTCATCGTGGCCTTCTACGCCATGCGGAACACGATCACGCCCGTCGCCGTGGGCATCGTGGGCGGCGGGGTGTACCTCGCCACTGCCCTGTCGCTGGTTGAGCCGCTGGGAATGCTCGGCCTCGTCACCGCCAATACGGTCCAGAACAGCTTTCACGGGTTGGTGCTGGGGATCGGGCTCTGGTGGCTGATGCGAGGGACGGTCCAGCGCGGAAGTTGGATCTTCGCCATTAAGGTGGCGCTTGCCGGCGGCGTCATGGCATTGGTCGCGCTCGGGCTGCGCCAGGCTGTGATCGAGGGCCTCGAAGCCGACGGCCGCGGAGGCTGGCTGACTCTCATGCTGGCCGGCGGCGGGGCGTTCGCGGTGTACGGTGCGACGCTCTTCCTGCTTCGCGTCGAAGAGCTCGCAAACCTGAAGTCCCTCATCGATCAGGTGCTCGCCCGCCTCCGAAGCCGCACCGCGTAGCGTCGCGGTTCCATCGCGGCGCCAATGCCCGTTACCATCCGCCTAGTCCCATTCGCACCCGGAGGTGCCGCGTGCCCGTGATGACCGGATCCGACGCCGTTGTGCAAAGCCTGATCGCCGAGGGCATCGACCTCGTGTTCGGGATACCCGGCTACCACTCCGAGCACCTCTATGGCCGCCTGATGCAGCAGGACCGCATCCGCCACGTGCTGGTCCGCCACGAGCAGGGCGCCGGCTACATGGCCATCGGCGTGGCGCGAGTCACGGGCAAGCCTGCCTGCGTGCTGAGCACGGCCGGACCGGGGGCGCTCAATGTGGCCACTCCCATGGGCGAGGCCTACGGCGACGGGGTCCCCCTGCTCAACATCATGGCCGAGGACCTTTCACCCTACCTTTACCAGGACAAGGGACTGGTCCATGAGAGCAAGGACCAGTTCGGCGTGTTCAGCCGCCTCTCGCAGTGGGCCCGGCAAGCCATGTCCCCCGGCGAGATTCCCGGCGCCATTCACGAGGCGATGCGCCGCATGGAGGTCAACCGACCCCGGCCCACGGTGGTCGAGATTCCGCTCGACGTTTTTCAGGGCGACGGGCCGGTCGAGATTCTCGACCGCGAAACCTGGGCGCGCCCGGCCGGTGACTCGGGAGACCTCGAGCGAGCCGCCGCGCTGCTGCGCGACGCCGAGCGACCGCTGATCTGGGCCGGCGGCGGCGTCATCAACTCAGGCGCGTGGGACGAGCTGCAGCAGGTGGCCGAGACTCTCGACGCCCCGGTGCTGACAACGTGCAGCGGCCGCGGCTCGATTCCCGACGACCACCCACTGGCCCTGACCAACATCTCCACCCACGGCCCGGTCACACGGCTGATGGAGCGCTGCGACGCCATGCTGGCCGTGGGCGCCGTGTTTCCCCACCTGATCACCTCCCGATGGACTCTGCCGATCCCCGCGCGCCTGATCCACATCGACATCGATCCCACGCAGCCCGGCAAGAACTACCCCGCTGAGATCGGCATCCACGCCGACGCCAAGCTGGCGCTGACCGCGCTTGCCGCCGCGCTCGACGGCGGGGACATCGACCGCGACGACTGGGTGGACACGGCGCGCACCGCCCGCGCCGACGTGCGCCGTGACCTGTCGCAAATGGCGCCGCTGGAGTGGAGCCTGATGCGGACAGTGCGCGAGGCGCTGCCGCGAGAGACCATCGTGGCCTGCGATCCGCACCTCTGGGGCTACTGGGCTCGCGAGCACTTCCCGATCTACGAGCCGCGCACATTTCTGTACGGACTCCAGTTCGGCACGCTGGGCTATGCCTATCCCGTCGGTCTCGGTGCCAAGCTCGCCGCGCCCGATCGACCGGTCGTGGCCATCGGCGGCGACGGCGGATTCCTGTTCACCGGGCAGGAGCTGGCCACCGCCGTGCAGTTGGGCATCAACGTGCCCATGGTCATCTTCAACGACGATGCCTACGGCGCCATCAAGGAAGACTTCGTGCGCGACTACGACAACGCCTACGAGGTGGATCTGGTGAACCCGGACTTCGTGCGCTACGCGGAGTCGTTCGGCGCGGTTGGCCTGCGTGCCAATCCCGACAATCTCGGCGAGACACTGCGCCGCGCGCTGGAGCTCGACCGCCCGTCGATCATTGACGTGCCCGCCAAGCTCCGCCGGCCGCTCAAGGTGGACTGAGGCCCGACCTGACCGAACCGCCCGCCCTCACCACTCGGCTCGACGGCCAGCACGCCATCGTCACGGGCGCCGCAAGGGGCATTGGACGAGCAGCGGCGGGCGCCTTGCATGACGCTGGGGCCAACATCACCGTCACCGACATCGATGGCGGAAGGGCCGGCACGGTCGCCGACAGTCTGAGCGATTCCGGACCGGCGTGTCTGGGCTTGCGCCTGGACGTTACCGACGACGCCTCGGTGCGCGCCGGCATCGCCAAGGCGGCCGAGCGATGGGGTCGTGTCGACATCCTGGTCAACAACGCCGGCATTTCCGGCTACTCCACGCCCGTATGGGAGACCACCGACGCCGACTGGCAGCGGGTCCTCGACCTGAACCTCTCTGGCACGTTTCGCATGTGCCGGGCCGTCGTGCCGCACATGCGCGCGCGGGGCTACGGGCGCATCGTCAACATTGCCTCGATCTCCGCCAGGGACGGCAACGTCAACGTGGCCGCCTATCCCGCGTCCAAGGCCGGCATCCTGGGATTCACCCGCGCCCTCGCCATGGAGCTCGCCGATCAGGGCGTCCTGGTGAACGCCGTCTCCCCCGCCGCCGTCGACACCGAGACCTCGCTGGCCGCCGATCAGACGATGCGCGCGCCGCTCGTCGCCAAAATCCCGATGGGCCGCGCCGCCGAGCCCGAGGAAATCGCCGCATTGGTGGCGTTCCTGGCCTCGCCCGCCTGCGCGTTCAGCACCGGCGCCAACTTCGACGTCACCGGCGGCCGCGCCAACATCGCGTGAGCAGTGTGATGAAATACGCCGTCGTGATCGAGCGCCGTCCCACGAGCTATGGGGCGCACGTGCCTGATCTGCCGGGCTGCGTGGCCGCTGCGGAGACCAAGGCTGAAGTGTGCGCGTTGATTCGCGAGGCTATCGAGCTCTACGTCGAAGCGCTTGAAGAAGACGGCCTCCCTATTCCGGCTCCACAGGACTACGAGCTGATCGAGGTCTAGGCACCCGTAGCGCCGATTGGACGCGGTCCGCCGACACCAAGAGCGCTCAGACTGCCAATCAGACCATGCGCGCTCCACTTGTCGCCACCCTCCACAGGCCGCGCCGCCATCTTTGACACGGCAGCCCGTCCTACCATTTCGCCCCCGCGCTTGCCGCGCTATGCGTTTCGCAATCGGCAATAATCGCGCCGGGCTCGGGGGAGTTCCCGGGTTGCCCACCGCTTCTCGGGCCAGTCGCCCGGCTGAAGTCGCTTCTGGGAGGCAACGACCAGTTGGAGATCCATGACGCGCTGTTCGCCGTCGGTCTGCTGATCGTCGTCGCCAAGCTACTGGAAGGCGTCTTCGGGCGCCTCGGCCTCAACTCGATCATCGCCTACGCCACCACCGGGGTGATCCTGGGTCCCGTGACCGGGCTCGTGGAAGCCGGCACCGAAGTCGAGATCGTCCTGAGTATCGGGATTTTCATGTTCTTCTTCCTTATCGGCTTGGACGAGCTCGATATCCGGGGCTTCGTTTCGGCCATTCGTGGACGGCTCTTCATTGCCTCCGTCTTGTCGCTGGTCATATCGCTGCTGGTATCCCTGGCCGTCACCACGGATTTCATCGTCGACCTGGGTTTGGGACTCAACTTCACCCAGGCGCTGGGCGTGGCCGGCGTCCTCTCGCTCTCCAGCCTCGGCGTCGTCGCCAAAGTGCTGATTGACGAGGGACGCCTGCGTGAACCGGTCGGCGTCCAGATATTCACCGCCGTGGTCATCGCAGAGCTGATCGGCCTGTTTGTCGTCGGCTTCGCCATCAGCGAGCACTTCTATGCCAGTGGCGAAGCCCAGCCGCTCAATGTGCTCAGCGTATTCGCGTTGGTGGGACAGATCGTCGGCTTCGCCATTCTGACCTGGTTCGTTTCCACCAGGATCCTTCCCCGGGTCATCGTCTTTCTCCAGCGATTCATGCGAGTGCCCCAGCTTTCCTTTGGCTTGCTCTTGGGCGGGCTCTTCCTGGTTGTCGTCGGCGCCGAGACGGTCGGTCTGCATGGCTCGCTGGGCGCGCTGCTCTTCGGCGCGGCCCTGTCCATGCTGCCCTACCAGGTACGGCGGGACATCATGCCCGGCATGCAGGGCACGGCCGAAGGCCTGTTCGTGCCGCTGTTCTTCGCCTCGGCCGGCTTGCACCTGAGTCTCGACTTTCTGAATCTGCCCCCGCAGACCATCGTGGCCCTGGCCCTGGTGCCATTGGCGGGAAGGTTCGCCGGGGCCTTCATCAGCGCCTACGTCACCCGGCTCCAGGCGCCGCTCGCCACCGCCGCGGGATTGATGGCCAAGGGCGTGGCCGAGATTGCGCTGCTGCTCCTCCTGCTGCACACGGGCGCCATCAACGAGGGCGTCTTCTCCCTGCTGGTGCTCGTCATGTTCGGCTACATCCTGCTCACGCCCATGGGCATCAGCTTCGCCCTCAAGCGGCTCAAGCACGCCGAGGCCGTCGCTCCCCAAGCCAACATGCCGCCGTCGCTGAATCGCTTCGCCCTGGAAGGCATCCGGGTGCGCGACGTCCTGGATCGATCGCGGAACTACCCGCAACAGACGATCACCGTCAAGACCTTCGCCGCGCACTGGCTGCTGCCGGAGCAACAGGACTACGTGGTCATGAACAACGGTGAGCTGGCCGGCATCGTGTCGTTGAGCATGCTGCGCTATCTCCCCCGCAGCGAGTGGGGCCGCACGCCGTTGCAGCAGGTCCTGCGCGGAGATTCGCCTTTCGGCTACTCCGACGAGTTACTGGAGGATCTCTTGCAACGCATGACGGAAAACTCCATCACCGTGCTGCCCGTGGCGGACTCCGAAACCGGTGAGTTCATCGGGTCCATAGCCAGCCACGAGATCCTCGAAATGATCGTCCTGGCCGCGAAGGGCCACTGAGTCCGAATCGCGTCGCGACAAAAGAGCCCGTCATGCCCAATCCCAACGTCACCCCGTTGGCCCAGGACTTCACAGTCGCGGCCCGGGTGCCCGATCCCAAGCGCTATTTCTTCCACGACCCAAACCTGGCGCGGCTCGACGACGGCACGTTGATCGTTGCGGCGCCGCTGTGGGGTCTGAAGGGCGCCGACGCGGGGCGCTCGCTGCGGATGGTCCGCAGCAGTGACGGCGGGGCGACCTGGACCGACCTGCCCACGCTGCCCTACGAGGAGGGACGGCCCTTCGTCGTCGACGGCCGGTTGCTGATGTTCGTGCAAAAGCGGACCCACCGCGACTTCCAGATCGTGACCAGCGAAGACCGAGGCGAAACCTGGTCCGAGCCGCGGACCGTCATCGAGGGGCCGCTCTGGAACATCTCGACGGCGCAGGTCGTCCGGCCCGACGCGCTCTACTGGGCCATGGACCATGACTCGGCCGGTATCGACTACAAGGGCAAGGTGATGGTTCGCTGGGATCGGGCCAGGTCGGCGCTCGATCCCGGCGCCTGGTCAATCTCCAACATCGTTCCACTGCCGGAGCTGCCGGCGGCGCTGACGCGCGGGCTCTACCCGCCGGACGACCGGGCGAAGCTCCATCGCGGCTCGCCGTCGCCGTTCGTCTGGCTGGAACCCAACACGGTCGAGGTCGGCGGCAGGATTCGCGTGTTCGTCCGGTCGGTCATCGACAACTACGCCACGGCGAACCTCGCGGCCGTGCTCGACTACGACGAAGCGACCAACAAGCTGCGCTTCACCCAGTTCGCCGCCTGGCCGGGCGGGCAGTGCAAGTTCTTGGTCATCGACGACCAGACGCACCGCATGTACTGGATGCTGAGCAACCTGGCGACCAACTCACAGGACATCCTGGGGTGGGGTGACCGCATACGGGAGACGGGATTCACGGGCGGACCGGGCAACGAGCGCCGCTGGCTGTTCCTGCACTACAGCATCGACTGCCTCAACTGGTTCCCGGCGGGCTGCGTGGCGCGCTGGCCCGACGGCGTCCTCCGCAGCTTCATGTATCCCAGCGCGGCCATCGACGGTGAGGACCTGGTCATCCTTTCCCGCACCAGCCACGACGCCGCCAACCAGCACGACGCCGACCTCTGCACCATCCACCGCGTGCGGAACTTTCGGTCGCTGGCGATGGACCTGCGGAGCGGCGGGCTGGCGGATTAGCGGACCGTTCTCGCCTCACCTCTGCGCCCGCTGGCATCATGAGCCCACCGCACCGGCGCGGAGCCGCGCCGCAGGGAGTCCACGCATGAGGCGCTTGGTGAAACCGGCCGGTCGCTACAACCTGGCGTTCGAGGACGTCGCCATCCCCGATCCCGGCCCGACGGAGGTCCGGGTCAAGGCCGTGCGCAGCCTCATCAGCCGCGGCTCCGAGATCGGCCGGCGCTACACCCGAGAGGAAGCCATCGATCCCCAGATGATGGGGTACTCCATGTCCGGCATCGTGGACGCGGTTGGCGGGGCAGTCACCCATCTCGACGTCGGCGACCGCGTCGTGATCTCGGCGCCGCACGCCGACTACGTCGTGCGCGACGCGACCGTCGACTCTCCCGAGGGCCGGCCGCTCGTCTATCCCATCGATCCGCGGGTGGACTTCGACGCCGCTCCTTACTGGTCGCTGGTGAGCGGCTGCGTCACCTGGGCCGTCGGGGAGGAAGCCGAGCCGTCCGACACCGTCGTCATCGTGGGCCAGGGCCTCGTCGGCAGCCTGCTGGTGCAGGTGCACAAGGCCAATGGCATCCGCCGCGTGGTGGCCATCGACGCGCTCGATCTGCGCTGCGATCTGGCCCACAAGCTCGGCGCCGACGTCGTGATCAACGCCGCCCACGAGGATCCCGTGCGGGCCGTCCACAAGCTCACCGGCGACGTGGGCGCCGAGATTGTGGTCTACGCCGTGGGCGGCCCCGCCGGACCCACGGCGTTCGACCAGAGCCTGGACATGCTCGCGCGCGGCGGATTGCTCCACCTCGTCGGTCGCTACGAGGACGCGCCGCTCCCATTCTGGAGCCACAAGTTTGCCGGCAAGCGCATGTTCGAGGGTTATTTCGTGCGCTCCAAGGGCATGACGGAAGCCAAGCGAGGTATGGACCTGCTGGCCACGGGCGCCATCAATACCGACCTGATGACGACGCACCGGTTTGCGTTCAGTGACGCACCCGCGGCCTTCGACCTGCTCTACAACCGCGCCGGCGAGACGCTGGGCGTGCTGCTCGACTGGACAACCGAGGACACATCGCCAAGGCCCAACGCTGGGCCGCGAGCACGGGAGACGACATGAAGCGAATGGCAAAGCCCGAAGGCCGGGGCAACGTGATGCTCGAGGACGCCCCCATCCCGGAGCCGGGCTACGGCGAAGTCCGCGTCAAGGCCGTGCGCAGCCTCATCAGCCGCGGCTCGGAAATTGGGCGGCGCTACGTCATGGAGGAGGCCATCGAGCCGGAGATCATGGGCTATTCCATGGCCGGCGTGGTGGACGCGCTGGGCGAGGGCGTGAAGCATCTCAACATTGGCGACCGTGTTGGGGCCGTCGCGCCGCACGCGCAGTACGTCGTGTGCGCCGCCATCCCCGAGGTGCAGGCAAAGCTCCCCGAGATATTCCCGCTCACGCCGGGCGTCACCTGGGATCAGGCGCCCTACTGGATGCTCGGCGCGTCGGCGGTGCGCTGGGTGGACATCGCGCCATTCGAGCGCGACAACGTCATCGTCGTCCTGGGCCAGGGCCTGGTGGGCAGCTTGATGCTCCAGGTCATGCGCGCCATCGACGCCGGGCGGCTCGTCGCGGTGGACGCCGCGCCCTTGCGCTGTGAGCTTGCCGCCGAGCTGGGCGCGGACCACGTCGTCAACGCTGCGGAAGAAGATCCAGTCGCGGCGGTCAGGCGGCTCACCAACGGCGTGGGCGCCGAGCTGGTGGTCTACGCCGTGGGCGGTCCGGCCGGCCCGCGGGCATTCGAGCAGGGCATGGACATGCTTAGCAGCGGCGGCACGCTGCACCTCATCGGTAAATACGAGCACCAAACCTTGCCGCTCACGTCCGACGTCATTCAGGGCCGGCGCATCATTGGCGGCTACTTCGGCGGCCAGTGGCATGCCGGATCGGCGCGGCGGTCGCTGGCGTTGATCGAATCGGGCGCCATCGACGCCGATCGCATGACCACCCATCACTTCCCCTACACGCGGGCGCCCGAGGCCTTCCACCTGCTGCACGACCACACGGATCAGACCCTCGGAGTCTTGATCGATTGGGACGTGGACGAGAGCTAGCGGCCCGGCGTCCCCACCAGGGATTCGGTCGTCGCAGGGGCGTCGACGACGCCTTCCAGCGCGCCCTTGGCCTCCATCTGGTCCCAATGGCGACGGAACGTGGCGTTCCACTCCGCCGTGCCCGGATGGAGCAGCATCTCCTCGAACGTCGCCGGCGAGATCACGATGCCGTCGCAGCCCGCGCGAATCGCCGTATCGGCGGCGATGGTCGTCCGCACAATGCCGGCCGCCAGATAGGGCGAGTCTTCGCCGCTGCGCCCGATCACGCGCACGATGTCGCCGATGATCTTGCCGGCATCCGCGCCGGCGTCGATCTGCGGTCCCGTGAACGGCGCGATGTAGGCCGCGCCGGCCGACGCGGCGGCCACGGCCTGGCTGGCGGAAAACGTGGTCGTGACCATGCTCAGGTGGCCCTCGGCCTTCAGGTGCACCACCGCGCGCAGCCCCCTCATGGTGCAGGGAATCTTGAGCACCACGCGCGGCGACATGGCGGTGAAGACCCGCGACACGCGCTCGATCTCCTCGGTGGTATCCCCGTCAACTTCAACCACGAGCGGTCCGTCGTGCGGCAGATTCAAATACCGCTCGATCACCCGGATCATGGGACCGTAGGAATCCGTGAGCTGATCCAGCACAATGGTGTTCGTCACCAGCCCGACTACCCCAAGCTCGAGATAGTCGCGAATCTCGGCCGGGTCTCCCCACAGCCAGATGCCCACCGGGTCGTTATGACCCCGTGGAAATCGCGGCGATATGTGAGAGTTGTCCATGCCCCTATCCTACGCGCGCGTTTACGTAGATGAAAACCACGCCGAGCATTGAATCCGGCGGGGCGATAGCCGTGACCGCCCATCTGCGGCGCTCTCTCGGGTCGACGGCGATTTCGCTTCCGTCTGCTCCCTGGCCGCGAGCGCTGGCCGTGGCGCTGCTCGCCGCGGTGCTGGCCTTCGGCGCGACGCGGCTGATCGTGATTCAGCCCGCGGTCGGCGCCGTGCTCCTGGGCCTCCTGGCCATGGTTGCCGCCCAGGCCGCCGCACGACCGGGCCCGGCGCTGCTCGTCGGAGTGGTCGCCGTCGTTTGGAACGATCTCGTCGGGCTGCCGCAGGCGCTGGCGGGATTCCTCGGGCCAGCTCTGGTCGTCGAGCTGTGGGCGGCGTTTCTGCGGATCCGGCGCGGCCTGCCGCTGCCGCGCAAGGTCGTGGGAGACCTCGGACTCCTCGCCCTCGCGCTCGGCAGCCCCGTCGCCATCGGCTTCGCCACGGGTCCGGGCTACGTCGACCTCGAAACCGTCCCGGAGTTCCGCCGCTACCTCGTCGACCTGACGGCGATCGGCCTGGCCTATCTGGGCCTGCTGGCCGCGTTCGCCGTCATCCTCGGACGCGGGGTGCTGTGGCTACGCGCCCGGCGTCGGCGTCGGCGGGCGTATACCGAAGACCTGGCCGAGCAGAGCGCTCAGCGCTCGCAGCAAGCCGCGCAGACCTCGGCCAGCCTGACGGCGCGCGCCCGGGCCGGTGTCGCGATACCCTTCGTTCGCCAGCAACCGAGGCACACGCTCGTGGACCGCCCTCCCCGAACCATCGACGAGATCGACACCCCCGCCGCGATCATCGACCTGGATCTCGTCAAGCAAAACATCAAGACCCTCGAGGACTTCTTGCGTTTCCGCCCGGTGCACTCGCGACCCCACGCCAAGACGCACAAGACTCCGGCCATCGGCCGCCTGCAGGTCGAGGCGGGGGCGGTGGGACTCACCTGCGCCAAGGTCGGTGAAGCCGAGGCCATGGTCGACGGCGGCATCGAGGACGTCCTTATCGCCAACCAGGTCGTCGGCCCGATCAAGATCGAGCGCATGTGCCGGCTGGCGCACCGGGCCCGCGTCGCGGTGGAAGTGGACGACCCCGCGAATGTCGACGAGATCTCGGCGGCGGCGCAGCGCCACGGCGTGACGATCGGCGTCGTCGTGGAAATCGACGTCGGCGGACCCCGCGGGGGCGTCCCGCCGCACGAACCCGCCCTCGCCCTGGCGCGCCGCATCATGGACCGACCCGGCCTGGAATTCACGGGCCTCATGGCCTACGAGGGCCACACCGTCGGCATCGAGGATTGGGACGAGCGAAACGAGGCCGCGCGTGCTGCCCTGGCGCCGGTGATCGAGACCCGCGAGCTGTGCGAAGCCGAGGGCATTCCCGTGCGTGAGGTCACCGGCGGCGCCACCAACACCTTCGACATCACCGGCACGATCAACGGCTGGACCGAGCTGCAGGCCGGGACCTACGTGACCATGGACGCCTGGTTCCGTCCGCACGCCGGACACGCCTTCACCCAGGCCTTCTGGGTCCTCACCAGCGTGACCAGCCGGGCCAAGCCGGGCTACGTGCACCTCGACGGCGGGCGCAAGTCGATTGCCTTCGAGCCTTCGGGCACGCCGGTGATCGACGACCCGGAGGGTCTGCAAATCGAAGTGGTGGCCGAGGAGCACCTGCACGTCAAGATGCTCGACGGCGCCCCCGATCTCCGCCCGGGCGACCAGGTGCGCGTGACGCCCTGGCACGGCTGCGGCACGTTCAACCTGCACGACACGCTCTATGTGCTCCAGGACGACGAAGTCGTGGACATCTGGCCCATCAGCGGACGCGGGCGGTTCACCTAGGAAACCTCTGATTAAGCCTCCTTCCGGTCCCTTCTCCCTTGGGGGGAAGGTTAGGATGGGGGGGATTGAAGCGCGGCCTACAGATTTATTCAGAGCTTCCCTAGACCTACGTGCCGGGTGTTCGAATGTCCGCGGCGCGCCACATGTACCACGCGCCCACGCTGCGATAGGGCGCCCAGGGCTCGCCGATGGCCGTCGCTTCGGCCGGTGACGGGGTGTCATCGAGGCCGTAGGCAACCTGCATCCCCCGGCGCACGCCCAGATCACCCACCGGCAGCACGTCCAACCGGCCGAGCTGGAACATCAGGAACATCTGCGCGGTCCACACGCCGACGCCGCGGACGGCGGTGAGCCGCTCGATGACCTCGGCATCGTCGCCGTCGGCCAGCCCGTTCAGGTCCAACCGACCGTCCTCGACATGCTTTGCGAGGTCTCGCAGGTAGCCGGCCTTCTGCCGCGACACGCCTGCGGCGCGAAACTGCTCGTCGGTCGTCGCCAGCAGCTCCGCCGGGGTCGGGTACCGCTCGTTCGACCCGTAGAGCCCAAGCAAACGTCCCAAGATGGCGCTGGCCGCGGCTCCGGCGAGTTGCTGGAACATGATGCTGCGGATGAGCGCCTCGTAAGGATCGCCGGGTGTCCGAGGCGTGAACGGTCCACACTCGTCGATGAGTCGTGCGAGCACGCCATCCACCCGGCGCAGATGCCGCATGGCCGCGCGCGCGGTTGCGTCGGTTGACTCAGCGATGGTGCGAGGTTTCTAGCGGCCGAGCCGCTGGCGACCCGCGAAAGCGGGCAAGACTAGACCGCGCGTCTGCACCGTCAAGCCGTTCACCGGCCGTGCGCGCATGCGCCGCCGGTCACCCGGTTGCGTCCGACGACTCCTACGGCGCGATCTGCAGATATCGGGCCTGGACCCAATTCCCATCGTCCAACTCGCGCCACACGACGCCGTCGGCAACCTCCAGCACCCCGGTCAGGGTCACCTCGGTGTTGCCGTAAGCCACGTACTGCACCGTGCTCGTCTCGGCGCTTGGCACGTCGCGCACATTCACGCCGTCCGCGGGAATCACCACCGCCACTCCGGCGTGCTCGATGTCGGCGAAGGCGCCGCGACCCAGCCACTCCTCGGAAACCCAATTCCCGTCGGCCGTCTCGCGCCAGGCGCCGTCGGCCAGGGTCACCACCACGCCCGTGACCTCGATTTCGTCGTTCTCGCGGACGACGTACTCGACCTCGCTGCCCTCCAGGCCCGGCTGGTTGCGCACGTTCAGCACGTCCGCAATCACCAGCGCCAGCACCGGGACCACCACGGGCGTTGGTTCGGGCTCAGGCGTGGCCGCGGGCGTCGCCGTCGGGGTGAGTTCTGGCGTCGGCGTGGGACTCGGCGCCGGAATTGGCGTAGGCGAGGGCGCCAACGTGGGAGTTGGCGCGGGGGTGTCGGTTGGACTGGGCGTCGGCGGCGGCGGCGCGACAGTCGCAACCGGCGTTGGGGTGGTCGTCTCCCCGATGACGACGACCGTCGCGGTCGCTTCCGGCGCACTGGTGGATTCGGTGCCTGGCGCATCGCACGCGGCCAGCGCGAACACGCCGACAAGGGCCACGGCCAGGATGATCGTCCATCGCGAACGAGAGATTGAGATCACGACGCATGCCTCCTGGGGAATCCGTGAAGTCCAGCGCACGGAACAATGGTAACTGTAGCGCGTTGAACAATGGTAACCGCGAATTCACACGGACAAGTCCTCCGGGTACCGATAGATCGGACGGACCGCCCGCCGTTACAGGCAAGTTCGCGCAAGCCCGCCATCCCGCGCCATGACGAGTATCGACAAGCCTCGCCTTCGGCAGAAAAGGCAAAGCGGCGGGCTGGATGGCCCGCCGCTGTCGCCGACGTCAGTTCGACGTCACTTGCCCACGGTTGATCTGGCAACCACCTTCACGCCGCTGATCGTGCCTTCCACGGCACGCTGGACACGCTTGGCGGCGGTCTCGCTTACCTGGCCGGCGGCCTCGATTGCGCCCGTGGCTGCAGCGGCCGCAGCCTCCTCAGCGCTCACGCCAAGGTCCTTCGCCACCTCGATGGCACCCTCAACTGCCCCGACCGCGGCAGCAGTGATGTCGGCACCGACCTCGGCCGTCTCAGCAACGGCCGCGCTTGCCGTTTCCTGAACGGCCTTGACACCTTCCGTGCCTGCCTCGGCCGCGCCGCGGACGCTGCCAATCACAGCGCCCTTGGCCGTGTTTCCAACCTTGATCCCGACGCTTCCGGCGGCGTCCACCGCGGCATTGATGCTCGTGGCGGCCGTCTCGGCTGCCTCCTCGCCGATGTCGCCAACGGCGCGGATGGCGCCGCGCACCGCGCCGACTCCAACGTCGCCCACAGCGCCGGCTGTGCTCGCTGTTTCACCGAGCGCCGTCTTGGCGACGCCGGTGACGGCCTTGATGGTCTCCTCCAGAACGTCGCCAGTGCCGCGCACCACGCCAATCAGCCCGTCACGTACCCGTCGTCCGACCTCTTGCTCGTTCAATCAACCGCCCCTTTTGCACCGCCGCACGTATGGCCGCAGTTTACCGATTAGTGCGGATCCATAGAGTTCGCATGCCGTACAAGGGCCCGGACGCCTAGATCCACTCGCCGGCGCGCCGCGCTCGCGTCACCAGGGCCCGCACGCGATCGGCGTCGGTCATCAGCGGCTCATAGAAGCTCACGAACTGCGCCAGGCATTCGTCCACGCTCGCTTCCGACGAATCGATCTCCAGCTTGTTGGGAATCAACGAGGCCGCGTGCTGAGTCGCGAAACCCTCCAGCACCAACTCGACGTCGGCCTCCTTGATCGTCTGGTTGCGATGGGGCGCCTCCCGCATGCGCTGGCGAATGACGTCGGGCGAAGCCTTGACGTGAATCTCGATCAGATCCGGCGCCAGGTCGATGAGTCGCTGCTCCGTGTGGCGCGCGAACTCCGTGCGCTCCGCGTATTGGCCCGGCCCGCCGTAGCCGTAGTAGAGCGGGGCGTAGACCGCGTCTTCCAGATGCATGCCCACCATGATGTGGTCCGGATAGGCGAAAAACCCCGGTTGCAGGTGGTATTCAATCTGATAGCGCTGAAACATTTCGAGGAGTCTCGGTTTCAGCGCTGCGAACTGAGCTTCTTCTTCCTCGGTGAGATTCTTCTCGGGCGCGCCCTTGAAATGGTCATGGATTCCCGGCCTGCCGCCGAGCGTCTCCTCCACCCATTCGGCGATGGCTTCGGCAAGCGTCGTCGTTCCGCTGTATTCGCAACCGGCAATGATGAGCCGCATGGGTCCTCTCCCGCTGCGTGCGTGGATCCCAGGCCATTGGACCACATTTGGGCGCCGAAACCGGACCTTCGTTTCCAGCCTCGTGCAGACGGGGCATTGATCCGGCGGCGAACCACCCCTAAAATTGAGCGAAATCGAATCTCTCGCCGCGGCGAACGTCCCGCGGCGGCTCTCAACCCACCTGAGACATCCGGCGCCACGCGCCCAAGAGGAAGCCATGCCTAAGCAGATTGTGCTCGCCGAAGAAGCCCGCCAGGAACTTTCCGACGGCGTGGAGGTCATTGCCCGCGCCGTGCGCTCAACCCTGGGACCCAAGGGCCGCAACGTGGCGCTGGGCAAGAAATACAGCTCTCCCACCATCACGCATGACGGCGTGAGCGTGGCCGAGGCCATCGACCTCGACGACGAGTTCAAGGACGTGGGCGCGCAGCTCATCAAAGAGGCGGCCAGCCGCACGGGCGAATCCGCCGGCGACGGCACCACCACGGCCACCGTGTTGGCCCAGGCCGTGCTCAACGAAGCGCTGCGCAGCATGGCCGCCGGCGCCAACGCCATGATGCTGCGTCGCGGCATCGAGAAGGCCACCCAAGAGGTGCAGTACGAGCTCCGACGCCAGGCGACGCCGATTCAGCACCGCAACGAGATTGCGAACATCGCCGCCATCGCGTCCGGCGACGACGAGATTGGCGAGCTGATTGCCGAGGCCATGGACACCGTCGGGCGGGACGGCGCCATCACGGTTGACGAGTCCAGGGGGCTCGACACCGAGATCGACCACACCGAGGGCATGACGTTCGACAAGGGCTATGCCTCGCCCGAATTCGTCACCGACCGCGACAACATGCAGACGGTCATCGAAGACCCGTACATCCTCGTCACCAACATCAAGCCCACGCACATCCACGACCTGGTGCCGTTGCTGGACCAGCTAAATCAGGCTGGCAAGAAGGAGTTCGTGGTCATCAGCGATGAGCTGGCGGGCGACCCCCTGGCCGTGCTGCTGGTGAACAACCAGCGGGGCAATCTCAACTCGCTCGGTGTAAAGGCGCCGGGCTACGGCGATCGCCGCAAGTACATGCTGGAAGACATCGCCATCCTCGTCGGCGGCACCTGCTTCGGACCGGATACGGGCCGCAAGCTCGAAGACGCCACCATTGACGATCTGGGGCAAGCGCGTCGCGTGATCTGCCGCAAGGAAGAGACCACCATCGAAGGCGGCAAGGGCCGTCCAGCCGCCATCCAGGCGCGCCTCCAGCAGCTCAAGGTGGAGATGGAAGAGGCGAAGTCGGAGTACGACCGCGATCAAGTCGAGGAGCGGCGGGCCCGGCTGGCCGGCGGCGTGGCCGTCATCCAGGTTGGCGCCGCCACCGAGGTCGAGCTGAAGGAGAAGAAGGCTCGCGTCGAGGACGCGCTGGCCGCCACGCGCGCGGCGCTCGAACGAGGCGTGGTCCCCGGAGGCGGCGTGGCCTTGCTCAACGCTTCCGGCGCGCTGGACGCCGTCGAGGAATCGACCTCGGGCGACGTGCAGGCCGGCGTGCGGGCGCTCCGCCTCGCGTTGGCTCAGCCCGTGCGGCAGCTCGCGGCCAATTCCGGCCTGCACGGCGGCGTTGTCATCAACAACATCCGCCGCGGACAGGCGGAGCACCAGAATCCCAACTACGGGCTCAACGTGCTCACCGGCGAATACGGTGATCTCGTCGCCGACGGCGTGATCGACCCGGCCACCGTGACCGAGTCAGCCCTCAAGAACGGCGTCTCGATTGCCAATCTCATTCTCACCACCGAAGTCGTAGTCGCCGAGACCGGCTTCGTTCCCCAGGAGCCGCCACCCGGCGCCGACGCCGGCATGGGTGGAATGGGCGGCATGGGAGGCATGGGCGGTATGGGTGGTATGGGCGGCATGGGCGGTATGGGTGGCATGGGCGGAATGGGCGGTATGGGCTTCTAGGAAGCTCGGGCTGAAGTCCTTCCCGCCTTCAAGCGACCTTCGAATTCAGCTGTAGGGGCGGTTCGCGAACCGCCCCGCCGCCACGCATCCAGGCGCCCCAGGTTCGACCGGACTGAATTCCGGCTTTCGCCGGAATGACGGAGGGACTACGCAGAGGTCTTTCGGAAGCGAGTCGGGTGGGATGGTGTTCAGCCGACTGACACCTTCCCCCCGAAACGGCGCAGCCTGGGGTCGAGATCAGCCCACATAGGTCGGCAGCCAACACTCCGGACCGAACCCTTCGCCCGCTCACGCCCGGTAATGGGCGCCGCCGGCTAGCCGACCGCCGCGGCCTCCACCGGCACGCCGGCGTCCGCGCCTTCGAGCCCGGCCACGAACTTCTCCGCCTCCATGGCGGCCATGCAGCCCTCGCCGGCGCCGGTGATGGCCTGGCGGAAGTAGTGGTCCTGCGCCTCGCCGGCGACGAAGATGCCCTCGACGCTGGTGTGCATGCGCCGGTCGGACACCACGTAGCCGTCGTCGGTCATGTCGAGCTTGCCCTCGAACATCGCCGTGTTCGGAAAGTGCCCGATGAACACGAACATTCCCTCAACCTGCAAGTCGCTGCCGTCACCCGACTGGACATCCTGCAATCGCAGATGGGTGACGCCGCGGGCGTCGCCTTCGACCGACTCGACCACCTTGTTCCACAGAAACTCGATCTTCGGATCCTCTTCGGCTCGCATGCGCAGATAGGTCCCGGCGCGCAACTGGTCGCGGCGGTGGACGACGGTGACCTTGGAAGCGAAGCGCGTGAGGAAGAGCGCTTCCTGCAGGGCGCTGTCGCCGCCGCCGATCACCGCCAGCGGCACATCCTTGAAGAACGCGCCGTCGCACGTGGCGCAAAACGACACGCCGCGACCCCAATATTCCTGTTCGCCCGGCACCTCGAGCTGACGCGCCGTGGCCCCCGTGGCCACGACGACCGCGCGCGCCTGGATCTCGCCGGCAAGCGTCGTCAGGGTGAAGGGCGGCCCGTCGACGTCGATCTCGGTGACGGTGTCGACCAGCATCTCGGCCCCGAACTTCTCGGCCTGCTCGCGCATTCGCATGGTGAGCTCAGGCCCCTCGATTTCGGAGAACCCAGGGTAGTTTTCGACGTCGTTGGTCGTGGCAATCTGCCCGCCAAACATCTCACCGGTGATGACCACGGTGGAAAGGTTGGCCCGCGCGCTGTAGATGGCGGCCGTGAGGCCCGCCGGTCCTGACCCTAAGATCGCGATGTCGTGCATCTGTCACTCATCCCGGCCGCCCCGTGCCATTCTTGGTGGATCGCCATTCATCCCATAGTCGCATGCCCGACACGCCGGTTCTAAGCCAGCGGCGGCATACCGTCGCCTTTCCTACACGCGGGACCGCCCACCATGCCGCCGTCCGGCGGGCGCGGCGGTTGCGAGGACGATAACGCTGGGAATTCGCGGCAGCCGCGTCGGCAAGCGCATCTCACGCCGGAGCATGCTGCTGGGCGCGGGTTCGACGGTCGCCGCTCGGGCGCTGGCCGCCTCCGGCGCGGCATTCGTCGGCCAACACCTGCATCAGCCGTCGATCGCCACGACCGCTGCGGCCGACGCCGCAACGGTGCGCCTGTTGGTGGTAGGTCGCGACGAGTCGCCCTGGACTGAGCGCCTGGAGGCCGTCACCGCGCGGCGGCCCGAGATCGATCTGCACGCGACGCATGTGGCACCGTCGCCGATCGGTCTCGCCGGACTCATCGCCCGCGCGCGCCAAGGCGGCGAATTCGACGTGGTCGCCGGAATCCCCGGCACTCAGCTGGCGCGCCTCGCGCGAGAAGGCCTCGTGCTGGCGCTCAACGCCTGGCTCGGCGGCCTCGATCTGCTGCCCGCCATCGAGCGCCTGGGGCGGCATCACCAGGCCCGCATCGGACTGCCGCTGAGCGGGTATCCCGTTTACTCCTTCATCAATCCACAGGCCTTCGAGCGCGCGGGCGTCACCGAGCCCGGCGCCACCTACCAGGAGTGGCTGGACGCCGCGCGCCGCCTCACCGATCGGGAGCGATTCACCTACGGCTGGGGAGTCGTCGCCGACGTGCCGGAGATCGAGGCCGTGGCTACGTCGTCCGGTGGGCGCTTCTGGACCGGCGCCCAGGTCGCCCCGAGCGCCGGGTGGCAGTGGTATGCCGACCTCATCCATCGCGAAGCCGTTTCACCGCCGCCATACGCCTGGGATGGGCTGCTGGGGGCGCACCGCGCCCTTGTCGATGGGCGAATCGCCATGACCATTCGGTCCGCGTGGGTGCTCAACGAGCTGCCCAACGGCGCCGCCTGGCAGGTGGTCCCGCTGCCGGCGTGGGGCGCCAACCGCCGCGCCGTGCCGGTGGCTGCGGACTACGTGGCCGTTGCGCACGACGCCGACAACGTCGAGGCCGCGGCCGACGTCGCGTCGCTGCTCGCAACCGAGGCCTGGCCGGCTCCCGGCGCGCGCGGCCTGCCGGCATGGCGGCCCGCATTCGAGCAGTTCGCTGAAACATCGGGTCTTTCGATGGAGAACCTCACCGAGTCCGCCCCCGACTGGCGCCGCCCGTCGCTCGACGTGCCGGGCGCGGAGATCGCCCAGTCGAGGATCCTGCCGGCCATCGACGACGTGATGTCCTCGGGACAGCCGGTGGAGGCCCGCATGGCCGCCCTAGCGGAAGAGCTGCAAGCCCAGCGCGATCCGGTCTCCTCTCCCTCTGGGAGAGGGTGACGGTGAGGGTCCGCCTGAGCAACGCATCCGCCATGTGCATGCCAATCGCGACAATCAAGCGCCCAATCGTCGTATCGACTCCCCGCCGGCGCCCTCGCCACGGCAGGTACCATCGGGCGGCGGGTCCACTGGTGGGCCCCGTTTCGGACTGAGGCTGCGGCGTGTTCGCCATCGAGATCCCTTGGGACCCGGATCTATTCGCCATCGGCGACTTCCGGTTTACCTGGCATTCCCTGTGGGCGGTCATCGGCATCATCGTGGGCGTGTTTGTCGCGCGACGGTTGGCGCGCCGGTCCAGCATCACCACCGACGAGGTCACCACCCTCGCCCTCTGGGGCGTGGCCGCCAGCATCGTCGTGGCGCGTGCGCTCTACGTCATCGATAACTGGGAGATCGAGTTCGCCCACGACTTCGCCAGCATCTTCAAGCTGAACCAGGGCGGCATCACCGTGTGGGGCGCCATCATCGGTGGAACCATCGGCGTGGGCGGCGCCGCCTGGTGGATGCGTCTCCCCGTCCGCACCGCGCTGGACATCGGCGCGCCGGGAACCATCTTCGGCATGGGCATCGGACGCATCGGCGATCTCATCAACGGCGAGCACCACGCCCTGGCCTCCGACCTGCCGTGGGCGGTGCTTTACACCCACCCCAACACGCTCGGCCAGGGCCCTGTCCGGCCTCAGATCGAAGGCTTTCCCGTCCACCCCGCCACCACGTACGAGATGCTCGGCGACTTCGTGATCTTCGCCGCCGCCCTGTGGCTCGTCTTCCGCTTCATGGGCAATCTCTACACTTATTGGTTCGTCGTTGCTGGCTACAGCGCGCTGCGCTTAGGTCTGCAGTACCTGCGTCTGGACCAGAACATGCTGTTCGCCGGGCTGCAGCAGTCGCAGGTGATCGGGATCATCGGTCTCGTCGTGACCGCGATCTGGGTATTCCGTCACCTGTGGCAGAGGCGGGTTGCCGCCAAGGCGGCGACTCCGACCCCGCCGCGACCGCCGCGCCCACGATGAGCGCGACCACGGACGCCACGGCCGACACGATCGGCGTGACCTATCCCTTCGCGGCCATCGTCGGGCAGGACCGGATGAAGCTGGCGTTGCTGGCAAATGCCGTCAACCCGGCCATCGGCGGCGTGCTCATTCGCGGCGAGCGCGGAACGGCCAAGTCAACCGCGGTGCGCGGGCTGGCGGTGATCCTCCCGGCCATCACCGTCTCCACCTGTCGCTATCGCTGCGACCCGAGCTCCGGCAATATCTGTCACGAATGCCGCGCAAAGCTCGACGCCTCCGTGTCGATCGAGACCGAGTCCCAGCGCGTGCGCGTGGTCGACCTCCCCGTCTCCGCCACCGAGGACCGCGTCGTCGGCACCATCGACCTCGAAACCGTGCTGAAGGATGGGCGGCGATCATTCGAGCCCGGTCTGCTGGCCGACGCCCACCGCGGCATTCTCTACGTCGACGAGGTCAATCTTTTGGATGACCACCTGGTCGACACGTTGCTCGACAGCGCGGCGTCCGGCGTCAATCGCGTCGAGCGCGAAGGCGTCGCCTTCCATCATCCGGCGGAGTTCATTCTCGTCGGCACGATGAATCCGGAGGAAGGCGATCTGCGCCCGCAGCTCCTCGACCGATTCGGACTCGCCGCCGAGATCAAGGGCGATCGGGATCCCAAGGCGCGGGCCGAGATCGTCCGACGCCGGCTCGCCTACGAGACCGACACGGCCGCGTTCCTCGAGCAATGGCAACCGGCGACGAACGACGTGATGGCGCTGATCGAGCGAGCTCGCGGCCTGCTGCCGACGGTGGAGGTCAGCGACCACCTGCTCGGGCTGATCACGCATATCGCCAATGCCATGGGCGTCGACGGTCACCGCGCCGACATCGTCATGTACAAGACCGCCCGGACTATTGCGGCGCTCGACGGACGGAGCGCCGTCAGCCTCGAGGACGTGCGCCGTGCCGCCGAGCTGGCGCTGCCCCACCGCCGACGCCGCGACCCGTTCACGCCGCCCGGACTCGACCCGGACGAGCTCGACCGCTCGATCCAAGCCTTCGAGGCGCGGCCCGCGCCGGCTCAGGCCACGGATTCCGCCGCCGACGCGACGGATGGGGCCGCCGGCGCCGCCGACGATTCGACGATGAGCTCGACGCCGGCTGACAACGGTCCCCCCGGGGACGCCAACGAGGCGGACCAGAGACTCGCCAGCGACGAGGCGACGACGGCGCCGCCGGTCAACGCGCCGGAGCGCATCCCATTCCAGAAGCCGCGCACGGGACGACGAACCAGCGCAGAGGTCAAGGGCCGCCGCGGCCATTCGGTGCGCAGCCGGCCCATGGTCCACGACGACCCGCCCGATATCGCCATCGTCGACACGGTGCGAGCCGCCGCCGCGCGGCGGCCCCAGAAGGGCGCCCCCGAGATTGGCGTGCAAGACCTGCGCGTGCACCGGCGCATGCGCAAGGTCGGCAATCTCATGCTCTTCGTAGTCGACGGCTCCGGCAGCATGGCCGCCCAGCGACGCATGCAACTCACCAAGTCCGCGGTGCTCTCGCTGCTTGCGGACGCCTACAAGCGGCGCGACCGCGTGGGCGTCATCACGTTCCGCAAGACCGAGGCCTATGAGACCGTGCCGCCGACCTCGAGTCTGGACGTGGCCCACGCCCGCATGCACGAGCTTCCCACCGGCGGCCGCACGCCGCTGGCTCACGGATTGGAGCTTGCCCGCCTCGTCGTCGAGCGGGAGCGCGCGCGCGACGCCCAGCTGCGCCCCATCCTGATCCTGCTGACGGACGGCGTCGCCAACGTCGGGCTGTCGGCAGGCTCCGATCCGATCACGGACGCGCTGCAGTCCGCCGGCGCCATTGCCCGCGACCATGTGCCGGCGCTCGTGGTGGATGCCGACCGCCGCCACAACCGCAGCAGCTCGCTGGTTGAGCTCGCCAACCAGATGGCCGCGGCGCACGTGCGCCTGGACGCCCTGGCCGCCGGACAGCTGACCAGCCTCATTCGCCTCGCCGCGGCCTAAGCCGCCGCTCCGACGGAGACCGTCCGTGGGCCGACCGCCGCCGCGCCATCTTCCATGCCGGATTTCGGTTGTCGGCCTCTCGGGTTCCGGCAAGACCACCGTCGCCCGGAAGCTTGCCGGCCTCGTGAACGCGCCGCATGTCGAGCTCGACGCCTTGCACTGGGTCAATCCCGGCTGGGTCGAGCCGCCCGACGAGGAGTTCCACGCCGCGGTGGGACGCGCCCTGGCCGGCGACGACTGGGTGGTCGAAGGCAACTACCGGAGCGCCCGCGCCGTGTACTGGGCACGAGTGGAGCTGCTGGTGTGGCTGGACCTGCCGCTGTGGCTCACCACCTGGCGCGCGCTGTGGCGCAGCCTGCGGCGCGTAGGTTCGAGCGAGCCGCTATGGGGCACGCAGCGCGAGTCCTTGCGACATTCGGTCCTGAGCCCGGTAAGCCCGTGGATCTGGAATCTCCGCGTCCACCGACTGCGGCGGAGACAGTTCACCGCCCTCGCCGCCGAGCTCGAGCATCGCGGCGGACTGGCGGTGCGCATGCGATCCCAGCGCGCGGTGGATGAATGGATGGAGCAACTGACGAATCAGGCGCCGTCACAGCGCCAGCGCTAGCTGGGCCGGAGTCGGCGGCGGACCAAGCACCGGCAACGAATCGCCCATGGCGCCGACTGTCTCTCGGACCCTCTGTGCACGCGCGTGCAGCTCGTTGGATACCGACTGATCCGCGTAGCGCGTCTCTCCGGGATATAGCCCCGAGTAGAGCGGCTCTAGGTGCGGAAAATAGCGCCGCAGGTGGTGCATGAACCAGCGCTTCGGCTCGTTGTCGAGATGCAGCATCACCACGCCCACACGACGCGCGCCGTGATCGCGCGCCCGCCGCATCACCTCTTCGATGGCGGCGTTCGAATCGGTCAGTCCCGGCAGCACCGGCGCCATGTTGACGCCCACGTCCAGATTCAACCGCGCCAACTCGGCGACCAGTCGAAACCGCTCGTCCGGCGGCGGCGTCCCCGGCTCGATGCGTCGGGAGAGATTTGCGTCGGCAATGGGAATCGACACCGTGACGGTCACGCCGCCCGCCCGCGCCAGGTCCTGCAAGAGATCGCCGTCTCGGCGCACCAGCGTCGACTTGGTGATCAGGCCGATCGGCGAGCGCGCGGCCAGGAATTCACGCAAACATGCCAGTGTGAGCTTCAGCCGTCCCTCGACTGGCTGATAAGGATCGGTGGCCGCGCCCACGGCCACGGTCTCGCGCTTCCAGGGAGTCGATCGAAGCTGGGCCCGCAGTCGCTCGGCAACATTGACCTTGGCGAACACGACGCGCTCGAAGTCACGGCCGCCGTCGAGGTCGAAATAGGTGTGCGTCTGCCGCGCGTAGCAGTACCAGCAGGCGTGACTGCAGCCGCGATAGGGATTCAGGCTCCACGCGAACGGCATGCCGCGCACGCGATTGAGCGCGGAGCGGCACTCGATCGGACGAACGTCCACTCGCACGGCACGGCTGCCTTTCGCTGCCCTGCCGTGCGGTGACTATACCAAACACAATGCGAACACAATGAGGTCACAGAACCTCGGACGGTGGATCATTTTGGTCCGTCATTCCGGCGGAAGCCGGAATCCAGTCCGGTTGCCCGTGTGCTGCCGGCGATCCCCGGCCCTGGACCCCGGCATTCGCCGGGGTGACGGAATGTTCGGCTACAACCGCCGCCAGCGAAACCCGTCCGACGCCAGCAGATCGTCGGCGGCGTCGGGGCCCCAGGTTCCGGCCTGGTAGAAGTGCAGCGGGTGCCCCTCGTCGAACCGCCACGCGGACAGCACCGGCATCACCGCGGCCCAGGCCGCCTCGGCTTCGTCGCCTCGGATGAACAGCGTCTGATCGCCCAGCATCACGTCGAGCAGCAGCCGCTCGTAGGCGTCGGGCGATTCCTCGGCGAATCCCTGCCCATAGCCGAAATCCATCCGCACCGGTCGCACGCGCACCGACGGTCCCGGCTGCTTGGCCTCGAAGGTGATCGAGATGCCCTCGTTGGGCTGGATGCGCATCACCAGGCGGTTGGGCGGCACGCCGTCTGGACTCGAATCGCTGAAGAGCCGGTGCGGCACGCTGCGGAACTGGATCGCGATCTCGGTGGCGCGCTTCGCCAGGCGCTTGCCGGTGCGCATGTAGAAGGGCACCCCCTGCCAGCGCCAGCTATCGATGAACCACCGCGCCGCGGTATAGGTCTCGGTGAGCGAGTCGGCGGCCACGCCGTCTTCGCTGCGATAGGCCGTCACGTCGGCGCCGTTCATCCGCCCGGCGCTGTATGACGCCCGCACCACGTGCTTCCGCACGTCGGCCACGCTCATGCGCCGCAGCGCGCGCAGCACCTTCACCTTCTCGTCGCGAATCGCGTCCGCGCCAAAGTCCACCGGCGGCTCCATGGCCACCACCGCCAGCAGCTGCATCATGTGGTTCTGCATGATGTCGCGCAGCGCCCCGGCCTCTTCGTAGTAGCGGCCGCGGCCCTCGACGCCCACCTCCTCGGCCACCGTGATCTGCACGTGGGAGACGTAGCGTCGATTCCACACCGGTTCGAAGATGCTGTTCGCGAAGCGAAACACCAGCACGTTCTGCACCGTCTCCTTGCCCAGGTAGTGGTCGATCCGATAGATCTGGGACTCGTCGAACACGCTGTTGGCAATGGCGTGCAGCGCGGCGGCGGATTCGAGATCGCGTCCGAACGGCTTCTCGATCACGATGCGGCAGGTTCCGGGGCAGTCAGTCAAGCCGGATGCGCCCAGACGCCGGATGATCTCGGGAAACAGGCTGGGCTGCGTGGCCAGATAGAAGATTCGGTTGCCACCGGTCCCGTGCGCCTCCTCCAGGCGCGGGAGCTCCTCGGTGAGCCGGTCGAAGCCCTCGTCGTCGCTGGAGTCGCCCCTCAGGTAGTGCACACGCTGCGCGAATTCGTCCCAACTCTGTGGCTCGGGCGCCCCGCTGCGGGAATACTTCGACGCCGCCTCGAGCAAGGTCGTGCGATAGGAGGCGTCGTCCATGGGACGGCGCCCTTGCCCCGCGACCACAAAGCGGTCCGGCAGCAGGCCGTCCCGCTCCAGGTTGTAGAGCGCCGGTATGAGCTTGCGTCCGGCCAGGTCACCCGAACCGCCGAAGATGATGAGCGCCTGCGGGTCGCCGGGCTTGGGCGCATCGTCGCTCCCGCGCGCCGCCTGGCCGTCGGACGCGACCGCCGTGGCCGGCGCCACTTCCTGCGCGGCGCTCACGACAGCGTCTCCACAACCGCCACAAGCTCGTCGAGCCCGGATGCCGGATCGCTCGTCACCAGCCGCAGCACTCGACGCTCCTTGTCGCGCAGCGACCGCAGGTCGCCCTCGGCCTGCGCGTCGATCAACGTGGCGAAGCCATATGCCTCGCCCGGAATCGGTACATCCTCGCGGTGGTCGCCAATGATCTGCATGAATACGCCCCTATTCGGTCCACCCTTGTGCAGTTGGCCGGTGGAGTGAAGAAACCGCGGGCCGAATCCCAGGGTTGTGGCCCGCTTGGTGCGGTCGCGTATCGACGTTTGAATTCGTTGCAGCGGCGTCTCATGCGCCGGTGTTCGGTCGAGATAGGCGTGGATGGACACGTAGTCACCCGGCGATGTGTCGCCGAGGAACGTCGTCACCGCCTGGGCCACGGTCATGCCGGACGCGCCGGATACTCCCAGAGCTTCTCCGGTCTCCGTGCCGGTCCGATCCCGCAGCGGTTGGGCGCCGTCGGCCACGCCCTCCAGCACCCGCGCCGTGTTGGCCTTGCTCTCCTCGACGTTCGGTTGGTCGAACGGGTTGATTCCCAGCACCCATCCGGCAACAGCCGTGGCCAGCTCCCACCGCAGGAACTCGGCGCCCAGATCGTGGACGTTGCTCAGCGTGAGCCGGATTACCGAATGGCCCGCATTCGCCAACGCATCCAAGCCGTCGAGCGACTCATCGCCCACGGATATGCCCACGAACACCCGGTCGTCGCCGTAGACCGACGGGTCGCCGAGCGCCTCGCCGTCGACCGGCACGATGCCCAGCCCCTGCTTGCCGGTGCTCTCGGCGACGAGTTGCTCGATCCAAGCCCCCAGCGGCCCCGTGGTCGGTGAAAGCGCCAGGGTCAGCTTGTCGCGTCCGCGCCGTGACAGCTCGCCCAGCGCCAGTCCCAAGCGAACGGCCGAGTTCTGATCGATGTCCGTTTCCGCCAGCGTCGATTGCCCGAATTCGACCGCTCCACGCAGGACCCCCGCGATATCCAGACCTACCAGCGCCGCCGGCACGAGCCCGAAGTACGACAGGGCCGAATAGCGTCCGCCGATCCGGGGATCGTTCAGAAACGCGCGGGCGAAGTCGTCGTCCGCCGCCCGTTGGGCCATTGAGGTCCCCGGATCGGTGATCGCGATGAAGTGCGACCCCGCGTCGGGAATCCCGCGTTCCGCGTACTGCGCCCGAAACATCGCATACAACGTCGCCGTCTCCAGGGTCCCGCCGGACTTGCTCGCCACGATGAACAGCGTGCGTCCGAGCTCGATGGCGTCGCTCACACGCCGCACGGTTGCCGGGTCGGTGGAGTCGAGCACCGTCAGGCGCGGCCGCCCTGCGTCCGCCGGCAGCATCGCCGCCATCACCTCCGGCGCCAGGCTGCTGCCGCCCATGCCCAGCAACACCACGTCGTCGATCCCTGTCGAGATCCGGGACGCCCACTCCGAAATCGCGTCGGTCTCCGGCTCGATCCGCTCCGCAATGCGCATCCAGCCCAGCAGATTGGCAATCTCGGCCTGCTGCCCAGCCTCGTCGGACCAGAGCGACGCGTCCTCGCCGGAGAGCCGCGAGACCAGCCGTTCCGCGCCCGCCCGAGCCTCGGCGTCGGAGATGTCCAAGGTCGTGGCGTGCATCGCCAGCCGCGGCATCGTGGACATGGCTACGCGCCCAGCGCGGCTGCCTTCGCGTCTAGATCGGACAAGAGCTCGTCGTAGGAATCCACGAACTTCTGGACGCCCTCGTCCTCCAGCTGATCCATCACCGCGTCCAGGTCAATGCCCAGCCGTTGGAGCCGCTCGAGCACCTCGTCCCAGAAGTCCATGTCGGCGCGAACCGTCTCCTGCACCTCACCGGTATCGCGGAACGCCGTCATGGTGTTTTCGGGCATCGTGTTGACAGTGTCGGGGCCGATCAGCTCGTCGACGTAGCGCGTGGGCGGATACGCCGGATTCTTGGTGCTGGTGCTGGCCCACAGCGGCCGCTGCCGGCGCGCGCCGCGGGCCGCCAGTTGCTGGAACCGCTCGCCGCCGAAGATCTCCTCGAAGATCCGATAGCAGGCCTTGGAGTTTGCAATCGCCGCCTGCCCCAGCAGGTCGCGGGCCTCCGCCGCCGCGTCGGGACGGCTGGCCGCGAGCGCTTCGAGCTGGTCGTCGACGGCCGTGTCGATGCGACTCACAAAGGTGCTGGCCACGGACGCCACGTCATCGAGCGATTCGCCGCGCCCGGCGCGCGCCTCGAGCGCGTTCAAATAGGACTCCGCCACTGCGCGATAGACCTCCTGGGCGAATATCAGCGTGATATTGACGTTGATGCCCTCGCCCAGCAGCGTCTCGATGGCCGGCAGTCCCTCGCGCGTGGCCGGCACCTTGATCATCAAATTTCGATAGTCGACGCGATCCGCCAGCCGACGCGCGGCCGCCACCGTGCCGTCCGTGTCGCGCGCCAGATGCGGCGAGACTTCGAGGCTCACAAAGCCGTCGCGGCCCTGGGTAGCCTCGTAAACCCGCAGCAAGATGTCGCACGCGGCGCGAATGTCCCCGATCGCCAGGCTCTCGAAGGACTCCTCGGCGTCCAAACCGCTGGCCGCCAGCGACGCGATCTCCTGGTCGTAGGTATCGCTGCCGGAAATGGCCCCGTGGAAGATCGTTGGATTCGACGTAATGCCGCGCAGGCCGTCGGTCGCGATCATCTCTTCGAGGCGTCCCGAGCGGATCAGGTCGCGGCTCAGGTAGTCCAGCCAGACGCTCTGGCCCTGGTCGACGAGCTCCAGCAGCGGGTTACGCATCATGAATGGCGACTCCTTTGTCCGCACACACCGCAAGGGACATCGAGGTCGGACGATTCCCTACGAACCGGACCACCTGTTCCTTGGGAAGCGTAGCAGCGGCGGGGATCCCGCCATGATGGTTTCTCTACGGCGCGATCCGCTCGCCGCGCTCGAGCGCCTGCACCTTGTGCAGCCGGCGCACATAGCGCTCCTCCGAGTCGGCGAATTCGGCGCTGAGAAACGACGCCACGATCTCGGTGATCAGCGACATGCCCACGATCGCCGAGCCCAGGCAGAGCAGGTTCATGTCGTCATGCTCGACGCCCTGGTGCGCCGAGTAGGTGTCGTGGCACGTCGCCGCACGCACGCCGGCAATCTTGTTGGCCGCCACGCACGCGCCGACCCCGCTGCCACAGACCACGATGCCGCGGTCGGCCTCGCCCTCCACGATGGCCTGGCCCACGGCCGCTGCGAAATCGGGATAGTCGACCGACGCGTCGGAGTCCGTGCCGAGGTCCAGCACCTCGTGACCGGCGTCCACGAGCAGCGCCAGCAGCTCGTGCTTGATCTCAAAACCGCGATGGTCGACGCCGACCGCAACGCGCATGCGTGTCTCCTGTCGCACCGGCACCGTCGCCGGCATGGGCCTCACCGCTAAGGATACGCAAGCGGTGCCGCGCCAGGTTGATGGTCAGTCATTCAAACGCAGTGAGGAATCTAAGGACGCTGTGCCTTCTCCCAGCCCCTTAGATTTCTCGCTCCGCTCGAAATGACAATGGTGAGGCGCAATCGCCGTCAATGTTTGCTGGAGCGGCCTCAGCCGAGCGTGTCTCCGTCCGCCAGATCTCCCGCTCCGGCCATTCGGCGGTAGAGCCGCTCCTGCCGTTCCATGGCCTCGCGGTAGACCGCCCCATTGACCGCGTCCGGCTCCAGCGTCTCGCCGCCAAGCGGCTCGACCGCGGCCCAGGACTGAATGGCGCCCAGATGAGCCAGCGCCCACAACGCCGCGCCCCGGCTGGTGGCTTCGACTGTCGCCGACCGTGTCGCGGGCTGGCCAAACGCGTCGGCCACCATCTGCGCCCAAACTCTCGACCGTCGGAATCCCCCGCCCGAAAGCGTGACCGAATGCGCGGACGGCAACTCAGCCGACAGCAGGTCGTAGATCCGGGTGAGGCGATAGGTCACGGCCTCCATGCCCGCGAGCAGCAGCTCCTCCGCCCGCGTGTTCCGTCGCAAGCCGTGAATGGTTGCCCGCGCCCGGTCGTCCCAGCCGGGACTGCGCTCGCCGCTGAGAAACGGGAGCAGGGTCACGCCGTGTCCGTCGGGCCGCAAGTCCTCCACCAGCGCATCCCAGCCCTTGGCGGGACCCGAATTGGTCAACTCCGCCACCCAACGCACCATGTTGCCGCCGTCGGTCAGGGCGCCTCCCAGGAGCGATCGGTCCGGCGCGATCCGGTACTCCCACAGGCCCCGCGGCACCACCGCGACCGGTCCGGGCACGATGTCCCGCACCGCCGCGCTGGTTCCCAGGTTGACCACCACCTCCGGGGCGTCGGTGGGGACCGTCCCCACGTTGCTCGCCACACCGTCGCCCACGGCTGGAAACCACGCCGCCTCGGCAAGGACCGGCCAGCGTTCCGCCCACGCGGGCGCCAGTCCGCGCAGGGGAGCGTTTGCGGTGTCGATCCGCCCGAGGGCGTCAGCATCGAGTCCCAGGGCGTCCAACGTCGTCCGATCCCAGCCCATCGTCCGCCGGTCGAGCAGACCGCTCCACGCGGCCGCCGACACGCCGAGCCCGCAGGCCCGGTCGAATAGACGCCCGTAGAGGTATTCGCCAAACGAAACCCAGCGATGCACGCGTTCCAGGAGCTCCGGCTGCGTGCGCGCCAGCCAGCGGAACCGCGGCGCCAGGTAGCTGGCGTGGAGTGGGCACCCGGTGCGGTCATAGAGCGCCGCCGTGTCCCACTCGTCACGCAAGGCGGCGGTATCGGCGGCGTTTCTGACGTCGGCGTAGGTATACACCGGCGTGAGCGCCTCGCCCGCCGCATCCACGCCGACGATGCTCGACGCGAACACACTGCATCCAACTGCCGCAACGTCATCCGCCCGCGACCCGGCCCTGGCCATGGTTTCGTCAATGGCTGCGACGACGCAGCCCGCCAAAGTCGCGGCGTCCGCGGTGACGCCACCATCGGTGGTCGAGAGGAACCGGTGTCCAATCTTCGCGCCCGTCTTGCGCACCCGGCGGCCGCGGACGTCGTATAGCGCCGCACGCGCCGACGAGCTGCCGATGTCCAGGCTGAGCACGAGCGGAGGCGCGGCGTCAGCCAATTTGACCCTGCTCATCGCCGGCAAGCGTGACGCGTCATCGCTTCACCCCTCCCTAGCCGTCTGGAATCAACCGCCCGCCCGCCGCGCTCGCCAGCATCCCATTGATTATGTCAACGGATGGGCTTTGGGCGCTACGAGCCGTCCGACTCCTTGGGCGGCTGCTTCTCGTCCTCCGCCGCCGGCGGGCGCAAGCGCTCAGCGACGTCTTCGATTACCGACTCGACCTTCCGGCGCAACTCTTTAGCCTCGGGACGCTGCACGGCGGCATCCACCGCCTGGCGGGCCTTTTCGCCAATCTGCTGCACGTCGTCGCGAGCCAACGTCTCCTCGACCTGGGTGCGAGCCCTGGCGCCCAAGGCCTTGGCGTCCTCGCGCAGGCGCTTGGCCTGGTCGCTCGCCAGCGCCTCATCCACCGCCTCCCGTGCCTCACCAATCCGCTGCTGCACACGCTCGCTCTTCAACTCGGCCTCGGCCTGACGCGCCAGATCTCGCGCCTTCTCCTGCCAGGACTGCTTGTCCGTCAAATCTCCGACCCCCAATACCAGAAGCTTCTCTACCGCAAGCCTACCCCTACGGTGCATGGTACGGTCCGATACCCGCGCATACCTGTGATGCTGCATGCCAATTCCGCGGCGCATTGCCGTAACCGAAGTCAATCACTGGCACTCGTCCTACGACGCCGCCTACTTGCAGGTGCTGCGCGACCTCGACGTCGACATCGTGGGCGTGTCGGATGCGGACGCCGCACTCGCCGAGGACCGGGCGCGACGCTTCGGCGGCCGAGCCTTCGCCGACTACCGCGCCATGATCGACGAGACCAAGCCCGACTTCGTCGTGGCGCTCGGCCGGCATATCGACATGCCGGCCATCGCCCGCTTTCTCATCGAATCCGGGATTCCCTTCATGATGGAAAAGCCGATGGGGACCACCGCCGAGGACGTGAACGCGCTGGCGGACCTTGCGGAAGCGCGCGGGGCCTGGGCGGCGGTGCCGTTCCCGAATCGCCTGCTGCCGTGGGCGGTTCGGGCCAAGGCCATGATCGAGGCCGGCGAGTTCGGGCGAATTTCACACGTCGTAATGCGCCTCATCCGCCCCACCATGCAGCGCTATGTCGAATGGGACTCGCCCTGGATGTGGGACCGGGAGCTCGCCGGTGGCGGCGCGCTGCTCAACCTCGGCGGCCACGGCATGGACCTGGCTCGGATGCTGCTGGGACCGGACGTGTCGGTTGCCACGGCGGTCATCAGCAACCGCGTGCACCAGGCCCAGGTCGAGGACTACGCCCTCGCCACGCTGCGCAACGGGGACGGCGCGTTGATTCACGTCGAGGTTGGCTACACCTGGCCGACGTGGCCCGCCAACGAGAGCGACCTCGAGTTCAAGGTCGCGGGCGAGAAGGCGGCGCTGCGCGTCGTGCCGGGCGGACTACAAGTTATTGCGCCGGGACGCGACGACCGGTATCCCGGCGCGGCCTCGGCCGCCGGCAACTATCCGCCGCTGATCCGAGACATGCTCGAGCGCGCGGGACGCGGCGAACCGCCAGCGATCACCGCCAGGGACTGCGCCAACGCCATGCAATTGGTCCACGACGCCTACCGGCTGGCCGGACGCATCTAGCCCAACCCGGGCTAGTCCGGCAGCGGCAGGTCGATCCCGAGCGGCTCGAGCTCCGCGGCCAACTCGATCAAGTCGTCAACGGCCTTCTCCAGTCGGGCCGCGATTCGTTCCGCCGCCTCGTCGGCGCCACTCTCACCCTCGGGCAAGTCAATCTCGCGCGAGTAGCACCCGGCGAACGTGCAAGCGCCGGGAAAGAATCGCGACGCCCTGACCGGCGTGAACCCCATCACCCGCAGCGCGTGGCTTTCGCGAAAACGTCGCGACATGCTCTTGATGGCCGGTGCCGGCTGCACGTGCAGCCACCAGCCGCCGTCGCCCTCCCGCGCGATCACGAAGCCAAACCGGCCGGACGACCGCCGCGCCGCCTCCACCACGGCTTCCGAGTGGCCTGGACCGGAGAACGGATCACGCATCACGGGCGCTGCTCACGGTTGAAGTTTTCCTGTTGTAAGGTCGCGAGTTCGGCTGCCAAGATACATTGGCAGGTAGCCTGACAAACTTAACAACGGCACCACGCAGGGAGAATCTTCATGGCTGAGTATGCGAATCCCGACGCCCTCGTCGACGCCGATTGGGTCGCCGAGCACGGCGCCGACCCGAACGTCCGGCTCGTCGAAGTGGACGTTGACACGACGGCCTACGAGTCGGGTCATATCGCCGGCGCGGTCGGCTGGAACTGGCAGTCGCAGCTCTCGGACCAGGTCCGCCGCGACATCGCCACCCAGTCCCAGTGGGAAGAGCTGCTGGGCGCATCCGGCATTGCCAACGACTCGCACGTCATCCTCTACGGCGACAACAACAACTGGTTCGCCGCATTCGCCTACTGGATCTTCAAGCTCTACGGGCACGAGTCCGTGAGCCTGATGAACGGCGGGCGCTTGAAGTGGGAGAAGGACGGACGCGCGCTGACGACCGATTCTCCGTCAATCACGTCCACGTCCTACCAGGCCAAGGCGCCCGACGCGGCCCTGCGGGCCTTTCAGCACAACGTGCTCGACGCGCTGGGCGACAGCGAGTCGGTGATGATCGACGTCCGCTCGCCGGCGGAGTTCAACGGCGAAATCATGGCGCCTCCGGGCCTGCCCGAGACCGCGCAGCGCATGGGCCACATTCCCGGCGCGCATAACGTGCCCTGGCTCACGGCGGTCAACGAGGACGACGGCACCTTCAAGTCGGCCGACGAGCTGCAGGACATCTACGGCGGCAAGGGCGCCAGCGCCGACAAGGACATCATTGCCTACTGCCGGATCGGCGAGCGGTCCTCGCACACGTGGTTCGCGCTCAAGGAGCTGCTCGGATTGCCCAACGTGCGCAACTACGACGGCTCGTGGACCGAGTGGGGCTCGATGATCGGCGTGCCGATCGAGAAGTAGGCCAGCGGCCTACGCCTGGGCCATCACCCGCTTGAGAATCTCGAAGCTGCGGACCATCGCGTCGCGGGGGTCCGGCAGCGTCGGGTTCATCTCGATTGAAATCTGCCCGTCGTAGCCGTGACGGCGCAGTGCCCGCACGGCGTCCACGAGGTCCTGCTCCTGCTGGAGCCCGTCCAGCAGCGCCAGGTGATCGTCCAGCTCGCCACGATTGTCGTCGAAGTGGACGAATGTCAGCAGGTCGCCCAGCGCGGCGACGGCGTCCGGCACGCTCTCGCGGCTGATCTGGGCGTGGCCGATGTCGAGCAGGATGTACAGGTTGGGATGCGCCACATCTTCGACGAAGGCCAGGGTCTCCGCCACGCTGGGCAGCGCGTAGCCGGGAAAGTGCTCGATGCCGAACTTGAGGCCCAGGCGCGCGGACTCCTCGGTGAGCGCCACCACGGCCTCGCGAAAGCGCGCTCGCGACGCCGGATCGGTCGCCGACTCCGACGCCGGCGGCAAGTAGACGAACTCGGCGTTCAGCTCCGCCGCCTCGGTCATGCCGGCGCGCACGTGATCGAACGCTTGCTTCCGCGCCGTGTCGTCGGCGGCCTCGAGGGCCGCGCCATCCGGAATAAGGTGGGCAATGGCCAGGCTGGCCACCGGCAATCCGCTCGCCGCGTCCCACCCGGCGGCGAACCCCGGGTCCACGTCGATCGCCTCGAAGCCCACGTCCTTGGCCCAGGCCGCGGCCTCATGAGGGTCTTCAGGCAGGGACCACAAGCAGGCGCCGATCCGCATTTCGAACTCCTTAGGCAGGTGCGATGTTTCGCGTGCGTGTCAAGCGGGTTGCAGTGAGGCCTCGAGCAGGAGGCACTCACCATCGAGCCCACGCAGGGTAGCGCGTAAACCTGCGGGGATGCCCACGTGATCCCGCGGACCAAGCTCCACTGAGATCCCGGCCATCGAGAGCCGTGCCCGTCCCTCTCGCACCGAGAGGACGTGAAACTCGTCGAAGCTCAGCGCCATCGACTCCTCACCCACGTGCATCGCCGCCAGTTCCAACCCGCCGGTGGCGGGCCGGGCCGTTCGCTCAGCGTCAATGAGCACGCGCCGCTCACCGGCCGGCGCCTGCCGCATCGCGGCAAGCGCCGGACCCAGGAAGACGGAGCCGTTCATGCCCGCCGACTCGAGCGGCGTCTCCGGCCAGTCGTGCGTGGGCGACGGCCGCGGCTCGACATCGAAAAACACGCCCCAGCCATCCAGCGTCCGCGAGCCGAATACGAACGGCACGAAATGGTCGTGCCCGCTGAGGTTGTCGAACCCATGGTCGAGCAGCGGCGGAATGGGCATGGCGTAGGGCTCGGTCACCGTCGCCGCGCGGCCGTCGAGCAGCGTCCGTCCGTGAACGCCCTCGTACCCCAGGTGAATCTCGACCTGCCGCGCGTGCCGGTGCGTGGTGGCGCCGCCGCTGGCCGCGGTCACGAACGCCGTGTTCCATGAAATGTGATCGCCGTAGACCAGCGGCACGATGACGACCTCGATGCCCGGTACCTTGTAGCTCGCCTGCTCCGGGAGGTCGTCGTCGCGCTGGGGGACGATGCCGTCGGACGTGCGAATGGCGTCGATCACGTCCTGAAACCGATCCCGAATCGCATGCGCCTCCGCCGGCGCCTCGGGATCCGTGAGCGCGGCGAGCACCTCGTCGCTCCAGGCGTGATACCAGGCCAGCGTCGGCGCCGCCGCGCGCAGGTCCGCCGGCACCGGGCGCATCGCCAGGGCCTGCAAGTCACGCAAGCGGCGCTGCGCCGCTTGGACGGCGGACGCGTCGCTGAATGGGTCCAACGCCAGCCGGGTCGCGTGAAACGCCCCCACGGTCTGCGTGCGGTAGGCATAGGCGTAAAGGCGCGCCAGATCGATGTCCGCCGACGTCAGTTGCGACACGTCGCGGCGACCGTCGATCGCCGCCTGCGCCAGCGCGGCCAGGTCGCGGTAGCGAGGGTTCATCGGCGCTGGTGACTGCGACCTAGGCCGGCGCGCCCAGGGCGTCCAGGTTGGCGGCGGTCATGCGCTCCAGGTCGAAGCGCGGCTGCCAGCCCCAATCTGCGCGCGCCGCCGAGTCGTCCATGCGCGACGGCCAACTCTCCACGATGTCCGCACGCACCGGATCGATGTCGAATCGCAGGCGAGCCTCGGGCAGCCGCGCCTGCACCGCGTCGACCATCTCCCGGACGCTCGGACCGGCCCCGATGATGTGATAGACGCGGCGCGACAAGCTCGCTTCATCGGCGTCGCTCAGCAGCTGCAGCGCGCCCACCACGTCGTCCACCCAGACGATCGGCACACGGGTGTCTGGATAGACATAGAGGTCGTACCTGCCCTCGCGCACGGCATTGACGAAGAGATCGCACACGAAGGCGCTGGCCGCCCCGCCCGCCGGAGCGGTGGGAGCCACCATTGCGGCAAGCCTCACGGCCCGGAAGTCCAGCCCGAACCGCTGGTGGTAGTACACGCCCAGACGCTCGCCGAGCACCTTGGTCACGCCGTAGAGCCCCGCCGGCCACTGCGGCACGTCCTCCGTGATCGGCTCGGGCAACCCGGCGCCGTAGGTCGCGACCGTGCTCGTGAACACGACCTTCGGCGTGCCGAACCTGCGCGCGGCCTCCAGCACGTTGCGCGTGCCGTCCACGTTTACCCGCCAAGCAAGCTCGGAATCGGTTTCCGCAAGCCCGGACAGGATCGCCGCAAGGTGAAAAATCACGTCGGGCCGGAAATCCGTCACGGCCTCGTCCACCGCCGCCGCGTCTTGAACGCTGCCGATGCGGGCGTCCACCTGGCCGAAGGCATCGGACGGCACCACCGGCTCGGCGCTAACGTCCAGCGAGAGCACCTCGTCGCCGCGAGTGACCAGCGCCGCCGATAGACGCGACCCAATGCTTCCCGCGCCGCCCATGATCAGTGCCCGCATGTCTGTGAACCCTTCGATCGAAACTCGCGCCACGGCGTCCTGATCATGATATTCACTTCGCGGAAGCCGCCAGCAGGTTGTCGCGCGCGCGCTCGAAGGCGTCCAGGCACTCGGGGTTGGCCAGCGCCTCGCGGTTCGGCACGCCCTCACCGCGCAGAACTCGGGTCACCGCCATCTCGGCCAGCTTGCCGTTGCGGGTGCGCGGCACGTCCGGTACTTCCACAATCCGCCGCGGCGCGTGCCTCGGCGAGGCCTCGCGGCGGATCACCGTACGCAGCTCGTTCACTCGCGCGCGCGACAGCCCCTCGCCATCGGCCACGACCACGAACAGCACGATCTCCTCCGACGCCCCACGCACCATGCCGGCCGCCAGCGCATCGGCCACCCAGTCGATCCGCTCCAGCGGGCGATAGATCTCGGCGGTCCCAATACGGACGCCGCCGGGATTCAGCGTGGCGTCGCTGCGGCCGTACATGATCACGCCGCCCCGTGGCGTGATCTCGATGAAGTCGCCGTGATGCCACACGTCGGGATACGTCTCGAAGTAGGCGCGGCGATATACGCTTCCGTCGGGGTCATTCCAAAACCGCACCGGCATCGAGGGGAACGGACGGCGGCACACGAGTTCGCCTTGCGTACCGACCACGGGTTGCCCGGCGGCGTCGAACGCCGCCACGTCCATGCCGAGACCGAGACACTGGATTTCGCCCGCGTAGACCGGAAGCAGCGGATTGCCCAGGACGAAGCAGGAGACCAGGTCGGTGCCGCCGGCGATCGACGAGATGCGCACGTCCGCCCCGGCCGCCGCCTGCGTCCAGCGGAACGCCGCCGGCGACAGCGGCGATCCGGTCGAGAGAACCGCTCGCAAGGAGGGATGCGCCCAGGTTGCCGTCCGCCGCCGCATGCAGGTTTCGAGAAACGGCGCGCTGGTGCCGAAGATCGTTATGTCAAGATCGTCGATCAGCCGCCACAGCGTGCCCAGGCTCGGATGGGCCGCGCTCCCGTCGTACAGCACCAGCGTGCAGCCCGTCGCCAGGCCCGTCACCAGCCAGTTCCACATCATCCACCCGCAGGTGGTGACGTAGAGCAACACGTCGTCGGGGGTCACGTCCGTATGAAGCTGGTGCTCCTTGCGGTGCTGGATCAGGCTGCCGCCCGCGCCGTGGACCATGCACTTCGGCGGACCGGTCGTGCCCGAGGAATACAGGATGTAGA
Source organism: Chloroflexota bacterium (assembly GCA_022826485.1). Taxonomy (GTDB): domain Bacteria; phylum Chloroflexota; class UBA11872; order UBA11872; family UBA11872; genus JAJECS01. The sequence continues at coordinate 57,528 of JAJDUU010000007.1, forward strand.
GCGGGTGATCGAACGGCAGCGGCGCGAACGCCAACGGCGCCGCACCGGGGCGATCCACGAATGCGCTCCACGCGACCCAACCGGGGTCGGCCACCGCTTCGCCCTCCGGAGCCACGACCACGACCTTGCGCAAGCTCCGCAGCTCCTTGGACACCGTGCGCACGGTGTCCAGGCAGTCGTAGTAGCGCCCGCCGTAGCGATAGGACGCGCTGGCGATGAGCAGCTTGGGCGATATCTGGCCCAACCTGGCCAGGGCCGCCTGCGCGCCGAAGTCCGGCGAGCACGCGCTCCAGATCGCCCCAATGCTCGCGCTGGCCAGTAACGCCACGATGGCCTCGACGCCGTTGCTGACCATGCCGGCCACTCGATCGCCCGTCGTGATTCCGGCCTCGCGCATGGCATCGGCGCAGCATTCAACCTGGCGTTGAAGCTGCCGGTAGCTGACCCTCGCGGTCACGCCGTCCTCCGTGACGGCGATCAGGGCCGTGTGGTCGTCGCGACGCCGCAGGAGATTCTCGGCGTAGTTCAGGCGCGCACCCGGAAACCACGCCGTGCCCGGCATCCGGTCGGGCCCCTTCACGCGCTCGGCCGGCCGGTGGAACCGAATGTCCGCAAACTGGGCGTAGAGGCCCCAAAACGCCTCCCGCTCATCCACCGACCAGCGGTGCAACGCGGCGTAGTCGGCAAACGTCCGTCCCGCGCGCGCCTCCGTTTCTCGCCAAAACCGCCCAAGCTGGCTGTGCTTGGGGGCATCCGGCGATGGCCGCCACAACGGCTCGGGGTGATTCATGTCGTTCACGCGTCCGGCTCCTCGGCGGGCGCCCAGGATCGTGCTCGATCGACGGCGGCGTGCCAGGTGTCGCGCGAGACCGCGCCCAAATCGCCGCGCGGTTCGACCACTCGATCGGGCGGACGGTGACGCCGAATTTCCTCCGCCGAGTCCCATACGCCCGCCGCCAGACCGGCAAGAAAGGCCGCGCCCAGCGCCGTCGTTTCCAGTTGGTCCGGGCGAATCACCGGGCGCCCGGCAATCGCGGCCTGCAGCTCCAGCAGCAAGTCGCTGGCAGCCGCCCCGCCGTCCACGCGCAGCGGCGCATCGCTGGGATCCATCACGTCCAGCACATCCGCGATCTGGTGCGCGATGGCCTCCAGCGCCGCGCGGCAGAGGTGATCGGCCGTGACGCCGGCCGTCAGACCCACGATCACGCCGCGCGCCCGCGGATCCCAGTTGGGCGTGCCCAGGCCGGCAAACGCGGGCACGATCACCGCTCCCCTCGAATCCGGCACGCGGCTCGCTCGGACTTCGCACCCCGAGGCCTGCGAGACCAGCCCCAAGCCGTCGCGGAGCCACTGAATCAGCGCGCCGGCCACGAACACGCTGCCCTCCCGGGCAAACGTCACGCGATTCTCGCGGCGCCACGCGACGGTGGTGAGCAGCCCCTCGATGTCTGCCGGACGTTCCTCGCCGGCGACCTGGAGCAGAAACCCGCCCGTCCCATAGGTCACCTTAGTGTCGCCGGGGGCATGGGCCAGGTGGCCGAACAGCGCCGCCTGCTGATCCCCGGCCAGTCCGGTGATTGGAACACCCGCCGCGAGGCCGGAGCCTTCGCCGGTGCGGGCGATGTCCCCGGCGGAGTCGACGATCGACGGCAGCGCCTGGCGCGGCACGCCGAACAGCTCCAGCAACTCGTCGCTCCACGCGTGCGTTCCCAAGTCCATCAGCATCGTGCGTGAGGCATTCGAGACATCGGTGACGTGCGCGCCGCCGGCGAGGTTCCACAGGATCCACGCGTCTACCGTGCCGAGCCGCAGGCTGCCGCGCGCCGCCGCATCACGCACCGAATTATGGTTGGCCAGCAGCCACTCATAGGCCGTGGCCGAGAAATAGGGATCGACGGTCAGCCCCGTCAGGGCCTCGATGCGGGCGCCCCAGCCGGACGCTCGAAGCTCCTCGCAGCGCGGCGCCGTGCGCCGGTCCTGCCAGACGATCGCGGGCGCCAGCGGGCGGCTCGACTCGGCGTCCCACGCCACCGCCGTCTCCCGTTGATTGGTGAGACCAACGGCCGCCAGCGGTGGATCGCCGGCGTCGGCGAGCGCAAGCTGCACCGCGCGCTGTACGCTGCGCCGGATCTCCGCCGCATCCTGCTCGACCCAGCCGGGCCGAGGATGCCGGGCGGCGATCGGGACACGTCCCTGACCCGCCACGGTCGCATCGGGCGCCACGACCAGCGCCGCGGTGCCGCTGGTTCCCTGGTCGATCGCAAGGATCACGGCAGTGCCTGAGTCCGAAGGGTCGGGTACGGTAGCATGACGTTCAACAGGGGTTGCGCACGAGTGGTTCTCAGCGATAGGAGCCTACGCGAGGTCATCGCCGCAGGGCGCCTCCGCATCGACCCGTTTGACGATGCCGCGGTCCAGCCGTCCAGCATCGATCTGCGGCTCGGCAACATCATGCGGGTGTTCCTGAACCACACCGACACGCACATCGACCCACGCATAGATCAGGAAACGTTAACTGAGCAGGTCGCCATTAGTCCCGGTGAACCGTTCGTGCTGCATCCCGGCGAGTTCGTGCTCGGCGGCACGATCGAGTACGTGGCTATGCCCGACGACCTGGTGGGTCGGATCGAAGGCAAGAGCTCGCTGGGCCGGCTGGGGCTGATGGTGCACAGCACCGCGGGCTACGTCGACCCCGGGTTCGAGGGAAAGTTCACGCTCGAGCTGGCCAACATCGCCACCCTGCCGATCCTCCTGTGGCCCACCATGAAGATCGGCCAACTCTCCATCATGCATCTGACCTCGCCCGCCGAGCGGCCCTACGGATCTCCCGGTCTCGGCAGCAAGTATCAGGGCCAGCCGGAATCGACGCCCAGCCGGGCGCACCTGGGATTCAACGACGTCCCGAGCCAGAGTGGAGGCAATGAATCAGGATGACTTCCGAACCGCAGCAACCGACCGCCGTCAACAAGGACGACGAGCCGTATTTGGAATCCTCCGGCGGCGTGGTCTATCGCGTGCGCCGCGGTCGCATCGAGGTGGCGCTGGTGCAAACGCAGCGCGGCGCCTGGGTGCTGCCCAAGGGCGCCGTTGAGCGTGGCGAGGCCCCCGACGACGCCGCCGTCCGCGAGGTCCTCGAGGAGACCGGGATCGTCAGCGACGTGCAGGAGAACCTCGGCGAAATTCGCTATGAGGTTCGGCCGGACCTCTGGACCGGGTTCGTGCCCAAGATCGTGCACCAGTACCTGCTGCTGGCCCGCGGTGGCAACATTCGGCCGGACCCCGCCGAACACGTGGAAGCCCGCTGGGTGAGCGTGTCCGACGCGATTCGCATGCTGCATCACGCCAACGAGCGCACGGTGATGGTGCGCGCCGAGGAGAGCCTGCGCCGGACGGTGCCCGAGGGCGCGGCGACCTAGGAGACCGGCCTCTCTGAAACGCCGCGACGTCCTCAAGCTTGGCGCGGCGGCGATTGGGGCGCTGGCCGCGACCGGAGGGCGATCGGTCACGCGCGCCGGTGCGGCGGGCGGCACGCTCCGGCTGGAGACCATCACGCCGGAAACCATCGACCCGGCAATCGTGCGCGACGCCGGCTCCGCCGGCTACGCAATCGAGGTCTTTGCCGGACTCACGCGCGTGAACGCGCAGTTGCGGCCCGAGCCGGCGCTCGCCCGCGCCTGGGAGGTCACGGACGGCGGGCGCCGCTATCTGTTCGAGCTTCGCGACGGACTCCAGTTTCACGACGGGCGGCCGCTCACAGCCGACGACGTGCGCTGGTCATGGGAGCGCGCGCTCCATCCCAGCACCGGATCGCACACGGCCGGCGTAGCCTTGGGAAACATCGAGGGCGCCCAGGCGCTGCAGAGCGGCGCAACCGACACCCTGACCGGCGTGCGCGCGCTCAGCGACCGGCTGCTCGAGGTGCGCCTGGTGCAGCGCGCGGCGTACTTTCCGGCGCTGGTCGCGCAGGGGGCCAGCCTGGTCGTCGACCGCGAGAACGTCGCGCAGGGACCGGATTGGTCCCTACGCCCCAACGGCTCAGGTCCCTATCGGCTCACGTCGTTCCAGCGGCGGTCGGAGGTCGTGCTGGAGTCGGCGCCGACCTACCATCCGCGGCAATCCGGCCCGGCGATCGTCCGCCTCGCCGAGCTTGCCCCGGGGGAGGCGTTGCTGCGCTACGAGCAGGATCAGCTGGACGTCATCCGGGTCGGCGGCGCCAACGTCGATAGATTCTCGGACCCGCGGGAGCCGCGCGCGGGCGAGCTGCGCCAAACGCCGACGCTCGCGCTGGCGTATCTCGGCTTCAACACGTCGCGACCGCCCTTCGACGACCACCATGCCCGCCGCGCCTTCGCGCACGCCATCGACCGCCCGCGCATCAATCGCGTGACCCTGCGGGGCCACCACGCCGAAGCTCGCGGCATCCTGCCGCCCGGCATGCCCGGATTCCGCGCGGACTACGCCGGGTTGCCGTTCGATCTCGACGCCGCGCGGCGCGAACTCGAGCTCTCGCGGCATGGCCCCGTGGACGGGTGGCCGGAGCTGATTGTGGCGACGCCGGGAGCCGGATTGAGCGCCGGCCCAATCACGCGCGCCGTCGTGGAGCCGTGGCGCGACCAGCTCGGCGTCGACATTTCGGTCGAGCAGTTCGACTTCCAGGAGTATCTGAACGTTGTGGAAGATCTCGCGACAGCCGCCAGCTCGCATCACGCCTATCTGGTGAGCTGGATCGCCGATTTTCCCGATCCGTTCGGCTTCCTGGATATGCTCTTCGGATCGAACCGCCCGGACAACTACGGTGGATTCAGCGACGGCTTCGTGGACCTGCTGCTGGCGTTGGCGAGCAGTGAGCCGCGGCACGAGCGCCGGCTCGCGCTGTACCGGCTGGCCGAGTCGCGCATCGTCGAGCGCGGGGCCGTTGTCCCCATCTATCACAGCGTGTCGCACGAGCTCGTGCAACCATGGGTGACGCAGTACCCCGGCCAACCCGTGGTGCGTGAATGGCTCACCGACGTTGAGATTGCGGCCGGCTAGCTCCAGGCTGCCGCGCCGGCGCTTCCTTGCCGGGCTCGGCGCCGCGGCGGGCGCCTCGGTGCTGGCTGCCTGCGGCGAGCCCGACGACGGGCGGCCCTCCGCCGACGCAGGCAAAATCGAGCTCTGGCTGCGCGAACCGCTCACGCTCGATCCGGCGCTGGCGTCCTCACCCAACGAATTCACGGTGCTCAACGCGCTCTTCGAGCCGCTGATCAGCGTGAGCGGCGATGGGCTGCCGACGCCGGCGGTGGCCGAGAGCTGGGAGGTGAGCAATGCCGGGCACACCATCACGTTCACCCTGCGTCCGGAAGCCCGGTGGATGACCGGCGAGCCGGTGACCGCCGACGCCTTCGAGTGGGCCTGGCGCCGGAATCTCAGCCCGCGGATCGGCGGCGCGTTCAACTACCTCCTGTTTCCGGTACGGGGCGCCCGCGACTACGCCTACGGGCTTTACAAGGACCCGGAAGTGGTCGGCGTGGGCGCGCCCGACGACTTGACGCTCCGCGTCGGCCTCGCCGAGCCATCCCCCGGCTTTCCGGCGCGAGTCGCCGCGCCGATCTTCTATCCCCTCCCGGAGGGTGAGATCAGGTCCTACGGCGCCGCGTGGACGCAGCCGCGACGACTGCGCGGCAACGGCCAATATCGGTTGGTGCAGTGGGACCAGGGCCTGGGTCTCACGCTGTTTCGCAACGAGCACTATTGGGGCGATCCGGGCGGCTTTGGCGAGGTGGTGGTGCGGTTCCCGGAGGAGGATGGCTCGCCGTTGCTGGCGTTTCGCAGCGGCGCCGTGGACGTGGCGCCGGTGGGAGGGTCTGCCTATCGCTCGGCGCGCGGCGACGACCAATTGCGCGATCGCCTGCGCCTATTCGAGCGCGGGGGCAGCTGGTTTCTCGTCTTCAATACCGCCAAGCCGCCCTGGAATCGAGTCGAGGTTCGGCGGGCGCTTAGCCTGGTGCTCGACCGCGAAGCCATGGCGGCGGCCGTGTTCGAGGAACCGACCCTGCCGGGATGGACGATCGTGCCGCCCAGCACGCTTCCCCGAGAGATTGCCCAGCCGTCTCCCAACGTCGAGTCCGCGCGCGGCCTGCTGAGCACCGCCGGATTCCCGAACGGCGAGGGCTTGCCGACCCTGCGGTTCACCTACCACGCCACCGACACCTGGAAGCGCTTGGCGGCATACCTGGCCACAACCTGGCGCGAGGCGCTCGGCATCCAGGTCGAGGCCGACGAGCGCTCGTGGCGCGACTTTCTGTCGTTCACCGACGACCCGGGCGACTTCGACCTCTATCGCGCCGGGTGGACGTCCGAGTTTGCCGATCCCGCGAACTGGTACGACACGTTGTGGCTCTCGGACGCCGACTATCTGGGCGCCGGCTGGCGAAATGCGACGTTCGACCGGCACGTGCAGGACGCGGCAGCGTCCGCCGACTCCGAAGCTCGGCGGAATGCCTATCGCGCCGCCGACGCCGTGCTCGAAGCGGAGCAACCGGCCATCGGCATCGGCCACCACGCCGACGCCTACTTGCTTCACCCACGCATCACGGGATTCGGAATCGACGCCGTAACCGGCGCCATCGACCTGCGCGCCGTCGTCGTCAGCAACTAGGGAAGCTCGGACTACGCCGGTGTGCCGCGTCCCCATCCGTTCGGCAACTCCTTCGACAAGCTCAGGACGAACGGATGGGGACGTCTGTCGGCAAGGGTCTCCCATTTATTCAGAGGTTCCCTAGGAGTCTGCGCCGTAGAAACATGGGAACATCGGTCAAGCCGTTGACTGAGCACGTGGCCCATGCCGACGACCTTCCGTCCCTACGAGCCCAACCAGACCCTGCTGCTGCCCCCAGATCTGCGGGACTGGCTGCCCC
>JAJDUU010000017.1 GCA_022826485.1 Chloroflexota bacterium
GGGGGCAGCCAGTCCCGCAGATCTGGGGGCAGCAGCAGGGTCTGGTTGGGCTCGTAGGGACGGAAGGTCGTCGGCATGGGCCACGTGCTCAGTCAACGGCTTGACCGATGTTCCCATGTTTCTACGGCGCAGACTCCTAGGCCCGGCCTGGATTCCCGCCTTCGCGGGAATGACGGACCGGTTGCCCGGAGACGGCGACCGTCTCAAAGGGGTCCATGCGCATGGGCAGGCCCGCGGCTACCAGCTCGCGCTTGACGCGCTCGATGCTGATCATCTTGAAGTGGAAGATCGAAGCCGCCAGCGCGGCGTGGGCACGCCCTTCGACCAAAGCCTGGCGGATGTGCTCGATCGACCCGGCGCCCCCCGAGGCGACGACCGGCACCGGCACGGCGTCGCAGACGGCGCGCAGTTGGTCCAGGTCGTAACCGGCGCGCGTGCCGTCGGCGTCGATGCTGTTCATCACGATCTCGCCCGCGCCCAGCTCGACCCCTCGTTGAGCGACCTCGATGGCATCGAGGCCGGTGGGCGTGCGCCCGCCATCCAGCACCACCTCCCACCAAGGCGCCGCGCGGTCGTTGCGAAGCTGCGCGTCGATGGAGAGCACGATGCACTGCGACCCGAACCGGTCGGCGCCGATCCGGATCAGGTCGGGGTCGCGATGGGCGGCGCTGTTGATGGACACCTTTTCCGCGCCGCGCCGCAGCATGGCGTACATGTCGTCGGCGTTGCGCAGGCCGCCACCCACGGTGAGCGGAATGAACACCTCCGACGCCACCCGCTCGACGAGGTCGCCCATGATGTCGCGGCCCTCGGCGGAGGCCGTGATGTCGTAGAAGACCAGCTCGTCGGCGCCCTCCCGGTCGTAGCGCGCCGCCAGCTCGACGGGATCGCCGGCGTCCACGTCGGCGGAGAACTTCACGCCGCGCACGTTGCGGCCGTTTTTGACGTCGAGGCAGGGGATGATGCGGCGGGTCAGCACGGGAGGGCGCTCCGGCAAGATGGACCAGGCTGGGGGTGGATTCCCGCCTTCGCGGGAATGACGGAAGGGTTAGCGGGAATGACGGAGGGGTCCGAGGGAATCACTGCGAGACTAGGCACGTGTCTCTCTCGCAGCTTCGATGGCTTCGCCGAGCGAAAACGCCCCGCGGTAGAGGGCGCTGCCGATGATGACGCCCGCCGCACCGGCCTCGCGCAGGCGGGCGATGTCGTCGAGCGACGCCACACCGCCCGAGGCGATGACCGGAATGTGCTCCCCGACCTGCTCGATCAGGTCGCGCGTGCCCGAGACGTTGGGTCCCTTGAGCATGCCCTCGACGACCACGTCGGTATAGATGATGGCCGCGGCGCCGGCGTCCACCGCCCGGGCCGCCAGCTCGGCGACCGACAACGTGGATTCCTTCGCCCAGGCGTCGGTGACCGCCATGCCCTCGCGGCCTTCCACCGCCACCGCGACGCGGCCGGGGTGACCGCCGGCGGCGCGCGCCAGCAATTTCGGATCATTCACGGCGGCGGTGCCCAGCACGAGCCGCGCAGCCCCGTGCCCAAGCACCCGCTCGATGTCGGCGGGCGTGCGGATGCCGCCCGCGACCTGCACCGGGACTTCTCCGGCGGCGGCAATGATCGCCTCGATGATCGCCGCATTGCTGCTGACGCCGTCGCGGGCGCCGTCAAGATCGACGACGTGCAGCCAGGGAGCGCCCTGCGCCACCCAGTGATTGGCCGCTTCCACCGGATCGTCGAAGAACACCGTCTCCCGTTTGAAGTCGCCCTGCACGAGTTGCACGCAGCGACCGCCCCGAATATCGACGGGGGGATAGACCTCCATCACGGACTGGCGTCGTCGCGCGGGTGGTGCTGCCCCGCCAGGCGGGCGAAGTTGGCATAGAGCCGCAGGCCCGCGGCGCCGCTCTTCTCCGGGTGGAACTGCGTCGCAAAGACGTTGTCGCGGAGCAGTGCGCTGGTGAAAGTGACGCTGTAGTCGGTCGTCGCGGCCACGTGCGCCGCGCCGTCGACGGGGGCGTGATACGAGTGCACGAAGTAGAAGTTGGCGTCCTGCGGGATGCCCGCGAACAGCGGCGACTCGACCTGCTGGCGGACCTGGTTCCAGCCCATGTGCGGCACGTGCTGGCTGGGCGGAAAGCGCACCACGCGGCCGGGCACCACGCCGAGGCAGGCGGTCCCCCCGTCCTCGTCGCTGGCCTCGTAGAGCACCTGGAGCCCCATGCAGATGCCCAGATAGGGCACGCCGGCGTCGATCGCGTCCAGGATCGCCGGGACGACGCCGGCGCGATCGAGTCCGCGCATCGTGTCCGCGGCGGCGCCCACGCCGGGCAGGACCACGCCGGTGGCGTCCCCGATCTCCGACGCATCGTGGGTGACGGTGATCTCGGCGCCGACGTGCCGCAGCGCGCGCTCGACGCTGTGGAGATTGCCGGCCCCGTAGTCGACGACCGCGATCATGCGTCGCTCGCGGTCACCGGACCGGCGAGCGCGGCCTGCGTGGACGGCACGACGGCATCGAGCGCTACGTCGACCTGGTCGCCGCCGTCGAGGGGCTTCACGGATATGCGTCCGGCCTCGACCTCGCGGCGGCCGACGATCAGCGCCACCCGCGCGCCCGCGGCGTTGGCGCGGCGCAGGTGGGAGCGCGGGCTCGCGGCGGCGTAGCCGGCCTCGGTGACGATGCCCGCCCGCCGCAAATCGGCAGCCACGGTGGTCACCACACGCAGTGCTTCGTCGGCCAGGGGCGCGACGTATACCTCGGGCGGCGGCGGCGGCGCTTCCTCGAGCCCGACGCGCCGGCGATTGAGCAAGATTCGCTCGATGCCGCTGCCAAACCCGACGCCCGGCAGATGCGGGCCGCCGAGCGCCTCGGCCAGATAGTCGTAGCGCCCACCGCCGCCGACCGTGCCCTGGGCGCCGCTGTCCGGCGGCACGATCTCGAAGACCGTGCGGTTGTAGTAGTCCAGGCCGCGGACCAGCCGGTGGTCCGGGGTGCAGGGAATGTCCAGCGCACCGAGCAGGTCGCGCAGCGTGTCGAAGTGCCGGCGCGCGGCGTCGCCCACGTAGTCAAGGGAACGCGGGGCATCGGCGCTGACGCGCGCGCACGTCCGCTTCTTGCAATCGACCAGCCGCAGCGGGTTTTGTGTCAGCCGCATCTGGCAATCGGCGCACAGCTTGTCCGCGTGGGGGGTGAAGAAGTCCACCAGGGCGGCGCGGTATTCGGGCCGCGACTCGGGGTCGCCAAGCGAGTTGACGTGCAGCGCCAGGTCCGTGACCCCGAGGGCCTGGAGCGTGCTCCAGAGCAGATCGATCACCTCGGCGTCCACCGCGGGGCTGGGGTCGCCCAGCGCTTCCGCGCCGATCTGGTGGTGCTCGCGCAACCGGCCCGCCTGCGGTCGGTCGTAGCGAAACACCGGCAGCACGTAGTAGAGCTTCACCGGCTGCGGCAGCACGTGCATGCCGTGCTGCTGGTAGGCGCGGACGACGGAGGGGGTGCCCTCGGGCCGCAGGGTGACCGAATCGCCCCCGCGGTCGTCGAAGGTATACATCTCGTTCTGCACGATGTCGGTCGTGGAGCCGGTGCCCTTGTCGAACAGCTCGGTGGTCTCGAAGGTCGGCGTGCTGATGGGCTGGAAGTTGCGCAGCCGGCACTCGCGCGCGAACGTTTGCCGCACGTCTTCCCACGCAGGCGCATCGGCGGGCAGGCGGTCGGCCGTGCCGCGCGGCCGCCGGAGACCCGAGCTAGGCACGGGCGTCGGGCATTGGCGACGGCGCGCTCATCGGAGCTGCGCCCGCGGCGCGAGGCTGCACGCTAGACATGGCACTCCGCTATTGCAGCGCGAGCGCCACGATCAACCGCCACACGATCTGAATCACCACGATTGCAATCAGCGGTGACAGGTCGATCATCCAGGACGAGGGCAATCGATTGCGGATCGGAGCGAGAATCGGCTCGGTGACGTCGATGAGCAGACGCATCAGCGGGTGGCTGGGATCCTGCACGAACCAGGACAGCAGCGCGCGACCGACGATCGCGAACACCAGGATCGTGACCAGGATGTCGAGAAGGCCGATGAGACCGGTCAGCATGGCGAGTCCATTGGTGGCGGCGCGGGCACGGCGCTCGCAGCCGTCGGGCGACTGCCAAAGATAGCCCGTCCCACGCGAACCATTGTCGAGCCCTCGGCAATCGCCGCGCCGAAATCATCCGTCATGCCCATGGACAGCTCCGTCAGCGGCTGATTGGGGAGCTTCGGGCGCAGCGCGTCGCGCACCTCGCGCAGCTCGCGAAAGCACGCGCGGAGGGCGGCGAGGTCGCCTCCCAGCGGACCGATGGTCATCAGGCCTCGCAGCGTCAGGTCCGTCTCGCGGTCGATGATCTCGCACAGCCGTCCGAGGTCTGCCGGCGCTACGCCCTCCTGGGTGGACGCGCCGGTGAGGTTCACCTGGGCCAACACGTCCACGGGCCGCGTCTCGCGCACCGCGTCCAACCGGCGCGCCAGTCGCAAGGAGTCGACGCTTTGGATGCAGCCGAAGCGTTGCACCGCCGTCCGCGCCTTGTTGCGCTGCAAATGCCCGATGAGATGCCATGTGCCGCCGCCGACCTGGGGAATCTTCGCATCGGCCTCCTGGACCCGGTTTTCACCAAACGTCGTGAGGCCGGCGGCCAGCGCCTCGCGCACCACCTCGGGCGGCACGGTCTTGGTCACCGCCACCAGCTCAACGGTATCCGGCGAGCGGCCGACCGCGGCGCAGGCCGCCGCGATCTCCTCGCGCACCGCCGCAATGCGCAGGCGTAAGCCTTCTTCGACCGTGGACGCACTCTGCATCCCGCCATTCTAGGCGCGGACGGGCGTTTGCGACGGTTGGCGGCCGGTCGTTCGACTACCCCGCGGACTTGCGCCGCAGGAATGCCGGGATCTCGATCTCGGGCGTGTCGTCGCGACCGGGCGAGAAGTCGAGCTCGCGCACCCGCGGCGTGGACGGCGTTCGGGTGCGGGTCCGTGCGGCCGGGCGCACTTCCTTGCGCTCGAGCTGGAAGCCCGTGGCGATCACCGTCACGTGCATCCGGCCTTCGAGCGCCTCGTCGACCACGGTGCCGAAGATGATGTTGGCATTCGGGTCGGCCGTCTTGGCCACGATTTCCGCCGCCTCGTTCACCTCGTAGAGCGTCATGTCCGTGCCGCCGGTGAAGTTCAAGAGCACGCCGCGCGCACCGTCCATCGAGGTGTCGAGCAGCGGGCTGTTGAGGGCCTGCGTGATGGCGTCGGTGGCGCGGGTTTCGCCCTGGCCCTCGCCCATGGCCATCAGCGCGGTCCCGGCATCGGTCATGACGGCCCGCACGTCGTTGAAGTCCAGGTTGATGAGCCCGGGCATGGTGATGAGGTCCGACACGCCCTGGATGGCCTGCCGCAGCACGTCGTCGGCCAGCGCGAAGGCCTCGCTGATCGTGGACTTGGCGTCGGCCACGTTCAGCAGCCGGTCGTTGGGGATCACCACCAGCGTGTCGACGCGCTCGCCGAGGTCTTGGATTCCGTCGTCGGCCACACGCGCGCGCGCCGTGCCCTCGAACGCGAACGGCCGCGTGACCACGCCCACGGTCAGCGCGTCGCTTTCCTGCGCGATATCGGCCACGACCGGGGCGCCGCCAGTGCCGGTGCCGCCGCCCATGCCGGCGGCGATGAAGATCATGTCGGCCCCTTCGAGCGACTGGCGCAGGTCTTCGGCCGACTCCTCGGCGGCCTTGTGACCCATCACCGGGTTCCCGCCCGACCCGAGACCGCGAGTGGCCTTTTCGCCGATGTGCACGCGCGCGGAGGCCTGTGAGCGCATGAGCGCCTGCGCGTCGGTGTTGACGGTGATGAATTCGACGCCGCTGACGTCGACGTCGATCATCCGGTCGACGGCGTTGCTGCCGCCGCCGCCCACGCCGACCACCTTGATGGTGGCGGACTGTTCGCTAGGCGCCGAGGCCGCCGGGCGCCGCGGCGTCGTGAGGCGTGTAATGCGTCCCGTGCTGCCGGTATCGTCGTTCATGTCTTGGTCCCCTGTCGCCGGAGTCCAGCGCTGGCGGACGTCTTTCGGTCAGCTCGCGCGCTCGGCCACTCATTATGCACAAGAGTAAAGCGTCTGTGGGACATTTCGTCAGGCTGCGGCGGGCGAGGCCAGGCCGCGGAGCCAGGCGCCGAGGCTGGTGAGCACGCCGCCCGGCCGCCGCACGGGACGCTGGTCCAGCCAGCCGTGGTCCGAAGGCGGGGCGGCGCCCATGAGGGTCAGACCGATCGCGGTGCTGAACTGCGGCTCGCGCATGCCCTCGTCCAGACCCCAGAGCGCCTGCGGCCGACCCAGCGCCACGGGAAGCTCCAGGATGTCGGATGCCTTGGCCGCGAGTCCCGGGATCAGCGACCCTCCGCCTGTCAGGACGACGCCGGCGGTGAGCACGTCGTAGTACCCGCTGCGCACGATTTCGTCCTTCACGTGCGTAAAGATCTCCTCCATGCGCGCGTCGATCACCTGGGCCAGGTCGCGGCGGCGAACCGCGACCGGCGCGCCGTAGTCAAAGCCCGGCACCTCGACGGACGACTCGTCGGCATCGACATAGGGATCGGCGCGGCCGTGTTGAATCTTGAGGGCCTCGGCCACCCGCACCGGCAGCCGCAAGCCGCGTGCGATATCCGAAGTCACGAGAGCCCCGCCCATGGGCAGCACGGCAATGTGCCAGCAGGCGTCGCCCACGTAGATGGCCACATCCGTCGTGCCGCCGCCGATGTCCACCACCGCCGCGCCCTCGCGCCGCTGGTCTTCCGTGAGACACGACGCGGCCGACGCCAGCGGCTGCAAGACCCGGTCCCGAATCTCGCACCCGGCTCCCGACACGCAACGCTCGAGATTGGTCATGGCGTTGGTGGCGCCCGTCACCACGTGCGCCTCGACCTTCAGGCAGCGACCGGTGAGGCCGCGCGGATCCAGCACGTCGGTTAGATGGTCGACGCTGAAGGTCTTGGGAATGACAGCGGCAATCTCGCGCTCGGCGGGCAGGGAGATAGCCGCCGCGCTCCGCACGATGGTGTTCATGTGCCGCGGCCGCACCGTCGGATCGTCGGCGCCAAGCCGCAGCTCGGCATGCTGGCTGTGGGACTGCAAATGCCCCCCGGCGATCCCGGCCACCACGCGCCGTACCCGCGTCTGCGACGCCTCCTCGGCGCGCATCACGGCGTCGTCAATAGCCTTGATCGTCTGCACGATGTCAACCACCTGGCCACCCTTGAGGCCGAGCGACGGCGCCGTGCCGATGCCCAAGACATGCAGCCGCGCGTCCTGATATTCCTGACCGACGACCACACACGTCTTGGTCGTTCCCACGTCCAACCCGACGACCGTTCGATTGCGTCCCAACGTCTGCTCCTCCAGTGCCTCCCGGATGTCTGCTGACTCAGTCCAACCCGCGCGCGCTATCTCACGGAGAGTCCCCGATCGTGCTGATCAGCGGCGGGGCGTTGGAGGTGCGATAGGTCGGGCGGTCCACCGGGCGCAGGTCCACGGACGCGATGCGCTCGCCGCGGCGGGTGGCGCGTTCGAGCACCGCCTGCAGCGCCACCAGCTTCGGCTCGAGCTGGTCAATGCTCCCAAAGCGCAGCTCACGGCCGGAGTGGTCGATCACCGTGAGGTTGCCGGCGGCGTACTGAATCCGGTTGGGAAACACGCGCAGCAACGGCAGGTTGCTCTGCAGCTGGTAGGCGGCCAGCAAGGCGGGCAGATTGACATGCTCGCCGGGGACAGCCTCGCGCACGGCGGTGTCCTCGATCGTCAATTCGAGATCGGGCCGGTAGCGCGCCGCCAGGATCTGGCCGTCGGCGTCGACCAGGTAGCTCTGGCCGCCGATGATCCAGTTGGCCACCGGCGCGTCGTAGGCAATCGTCACCGTGAGATGGCCGTCCACGGAGACGTCCACCAGCGCATCGGCCACGCCCGGGATCTCCTGCAGCTCTTCCCGGATGGCGGCGGTATCGACGCGAAACACGCTGGCTCCCACGAACTGGCCGACAAACGACTCGATCCGTTCCGCGCTCACCACCGGCGGCGGCGACGACGCCGCCCGGTGCACGGTGATGTTGCGCACCTTCATCACGGGCGAGGTGAGCATCCACACCAGCAGGATGGTGGCCAGGCCGGCGATGACCAGCGAGAGCAGGTGGAGGTGCCAAATGCGGGGTTCCGTGGTCATGCCGTCAGCTCCCAGGCGGCGGTCTCCCAGCGGCCGAGCAGGCGCACTTCCGGCTCCAGGCGAATCCCGTGCCGTTGCTGCACGATGGTCTGCACGTGCCGCGCCAGCGACAAGACGTCCGCCGCCGTGGCGGTGCCGTCGTTGCTGATGAAGTTGGCGTGCAGCGGCGAGACGAACGCCCCGCCGCGGGCGCAGCCCTTCAGTCCCGCGGACTCGATGAGCCGCCCCGCGTAGTCGCCGCTCGGATTCTTGAAGAACGAGCCGGCGTTCTGTCCGCGCGGCTGGGTATCCAGCCGGCGGCGCGCAAACGTCTGCAACTGCGCTTCCAGCTCAGCGGGGTCGCCGGGCTCGATGCGGAGCGCCGCGGTGAGCACAACCGGTGTTTCGGGATCGTTCTGCAGGGCGCTGTGGCGATAGGCGAACGCCAGATCGTCCGGGCCGAGCCGCCGCACACCGTCGGGATACCAGACCTGGGCCGATTCCAGGACCGCTGCGATGTCACTGCCCCAGGCGCCGGCGTTGCCGAAGACGGCGCCGCCAACGGTGCCGGGCACCCCGATCGCGAACCCGAGACCGGCGTGCCCGCCGGCGGCGGCCTGCCGGGCGAGCCGCGCCATCGTGTGTCCTGATTCGACCTGGGCCAAACCGCCCGCCGGGTCGAACGTCAGTCCGACGCAGCTGTTGGCCAGCACCAGCCCCTCGATACCCGCGTCGGCCACCAGCAGGTTCGTGCCGTGTCCCACGACCGTGCGCGGCGTCCCGGCCGCCTCGGCGGCGTCGAGCACCGCGACCAGATCGTCCACGGCGTGCACGTCGACCCATAGGTCCGCCGGACCGCCGACGCCAAAGGTGGAGTGCCGCGCCAGCGGTTCACGCTGGCGCACGTCCAGGTGCTCCGGGAGTGACAGCGTGGCGCTCATGCCGCGGCTCGTGCGCAGACCCACGCGCCGATGCGGTCGGCCAGCGGGGTCACGGAGTCGGGACCCATAACCAGGATGACGTCGCCCACGGCCGCCTCGGCGGCGACCAGGTCGGCAATGGCGTCGAACGAGGGGAGGAAGCGTGCGTCGGGATGTCGCACGCGGGCGGCCAAGAGCGATGAGCTGGCGCTGACGCCGCGTTCGCGTCCGGGCGGTGAGTAGATCTCGGCGAAGGTCACGCGGTCGGCGTCTGCAAAGGCATCGACGAAGTCGTCCAGCAGGTCGAGCGTTCGGCTGCGCAGCAGCGGCTGATAGATCGCCCAGAGTCGCCGGTGAGTGAACTCGCGCGCGGCCTGGATGGTGACGCGCACGGCGGTGGGATGGTGGGCGTAGTCCTCCAGCACGCGCACGCCGCCACCGCAGGCGCGCAGCTGCAAGCGCCGCTCCACACCGGCGAACGACTCGAGAGCGCGCGCGGCGTCGGGCAGGGGTACTCCGGCCAGTGTGCAAGCCATCAGCGCCGCCAGCGCGTTCCAGGCGTTGTGCCGCCCGCGCAGCGGCAGGCGGCAGACCAACGGTCCGTGCGGCGTGCGGAACTCAACCGTGCTCCCGTCGGAGTCCGCCGAATAGGCCTCCAGGTCCCAGGCTTTGCCCGGGCCGAACCACTCCGCCGACGCGGGCGCGGCGTCCGCGACCTGTCGCAGATGCGCCACGTCGCCGCGGACGATCAGTCGGGCGTCGGCGGGCAGCCCGGCGGCAAACGCGGCGAACGTCTCCACCATGCGCGCCTCGGTGCCAAAGTAGTCCAGGTGATCGCGCTCGAGATTGGTGATGACGGCAATGTCGGGCCGATAGGCGAGAAACGCCGAGTCGAACTCATCGGCCTCCACGACCATCCAGCTGTCACGCCGATAGCGGCCGTTGGCGTGATCGAGCGATGGGCTGGCGGCGCCCAGCAGGAAGCTGGGATCGCGACCGGTCGCCCGCAGCACGGCCGCGATCATGGCGCTGGTGGTGGATTTGCCATGCGTGCCGGCGACGGCGATGCCGCGGGAGGCGTTGAACAGCTCGGCGATGATTGCCGCGCGCGAGGCCACGACGACGCCGCGGCTTCGGGCTTCGACGAGCTCCACGTTGTCGGCGGGAACGGCGGCGGAGTGCACCACCAGGTCCGCCGCGCGCACATTGGCGGCGTCGTGGCCGTGCTGGATATGAGCGCCGCGCGAGGCGAGACGCTCGGTGCCGGGGGTCAGGCGCAGGTCGCTGCCGCTGACCGTCAGGTCAAGATCGAGCAGCCCCGCCGCGATGCCGGACATGCCCGCGCCGGCAATCCCCACGATATGCACGCGGCTCACCCCGGCGCCCAGCATCCGGTCGGTCGTGGCGCTCATGCGGGCGCCGCCTGCCAGGTCGGGTCGGCAAGCCCGATGGCGAGTCGGGCCACGGCGTCCGCGGCCTGCGGCCGTCCCCGAGCGGCGGCCGCCTGGCGCATGTGCGCGAGGCGTGGACCGTCCGCGAGCAGGCCCAGGATCGCGTCGCCGAGCGCGCCTCGCGTCAGCTCGTCTTCGAGCAGCACGACCGCCGCGCCGGTCTCGGCGACGGCGTTGGCCGTGGCGATCTGGTGTCCGGCGCCAAAAGCGCCCGGCGCGATCACGGCGGGCGTGCCAACGGCGCCGAGTTCCGCCACCGACGTCGCGCCCGAGCGCGTCACGATCAGGTCGGCGCCCGCCATGAGGTCGGCGAAGCCGTCCCTGATGAACGCATGGACGTGATAGCGCGCGCGCACTTCGGCGGGAAGGCTCTCGCGCGCGGACTCGATCCACTCGAAGTCGCGGGGTCCTGTGACATGCACGATCACGGCGCGCTCGACCAGCCGGGCGAGGTCCCGCGCGACGGCGGCATTGATGGCATGCGCTCCCTGGCTGCCGCCCACGACCAGCACCATCGCCTCGCCCGAGCTCACGCCCACCGCGGCCCGGCCGGCGTCGCGATCGGGGCCGGCAAACGCCTCGCGCAGGGGATATCCCGTGAACTCGACCCGCGTGCCGCGAAGCTGGCGTACGGCCTCGGGAAACGACACCGTGGCGACGGTGGCCAGCGGGGCGAGCGCCTTGGTGGCCCACCCCAGTTGGGCGTCGCCGGAGAAGATCAGGCGTGGAATCCTGCGCAGCCACCCGGCCAGCATGACCGGAACGCTGACATAGCCCCCGCTGAGGACGATGGCGTCGGGCGGTCGACGCCCAAGGTCGCGCCACACGGCAAGCGTCGAAATGAGCAGGCGCCAGAGCCGCGCCGGAAGCCGCGCGTACCCCACGCCCACGATGCCGCGAACGTGGATCGGAAAGAGATCGAACTCCACGCCGCGATACAGCTCGCGATCGAGCTCGCGTGCCCCGGAGACGATGGTGAGATCCACCGTGTCGGCGCCGAGCAACTCGCGCAGACGGCGCGCCACGGCAAGGGTCGGAAAGATATGTCCGGCGGTGCCGCCGCCGGCCAGCACGATTCTCATTCGCGACGCCGCAACGCGGACTTTCGCGCCACGTTGAGCAAGATGCCCATCATCAGCAGCGAGGCGAGCAGGGACGACCCGCCCAGGCTCACGAACGGCAGCGTGAGACCCGTGACCGGGATCAAACCCGTGACGACGCCCATGTTCACAAAGGCCTGAAACGTGAGCTGCGTCACGATGCCGACCGCCAACAGGCGGCCGAAGGGATCCTCGGTCGAACCCGCGATCTGGATCCCACGCACGAAGAGCGCCAGAAACAGCACCAGCACCAGCCCGGTGCCGACCAGTCCGAACTCCTCGCCGATGACGGCGAAGATCGAGTCGGAGTCAGGCACCGGCAGCAAGAACTTCTGGGTGCCGGCGCCCAGGCCGCGGCCGGTGACGCCGCCGGCGCCCAGAGCGATCTTGGCTTGCGCCGCCTGATAGCCGGTGGTGGTGACTTCCGGGTCACGCGTGAGAAAGGCCACCACGCGCGCCCGCTGGTAGTCGTGGATGGCAATGGAAATTGCGCCGGCGGCCAGCGCGCTGATCGGCAGCACCACGAGGTGCCGCAGCCGGGCGCCGGCCACGAACAGCATGGCCAGACCCACCGCCGCCATCGTGACGGCCGTTCCCAGGTCAGGCTCGGCGATCACCGGAAGCACCACCGCCGCCAGCAGTCCCCCGCCGCCAAGCAGACCGATGCGCCAATCCCGTATGCGGTCGCCGACGTGCTTGCCCAGCTTGGCCAGGGCCAAAATCAGCGCGAGCTTGGCGAACTCGCTGGGCTGCAAGGTGAATTCACCGATCACAAACCAGCGACGCGCCGCCAACTGCGGCGGCGCGTTCGAGAAGAACAAGACCCCAAGCAGCAGCACCCAGGCGATTCCGAGGGCCGGCAGGGCCAAACGTTCGTACCGCTGGTAGTCCACGGCGCTCAGACCCAATGCGAGGACCAGGCCCGCGATGCCGAAGATCATCTGCTGAATCGTGTCGGCGTCGAGCGGCGCCCCCTCGCCAAGCACCGCCGGAATGCGCGCGCTGGCGACCATGACCGCGCCGCCCAAGGGCAGCAGCACCGTGAGCAGGAGAAGAATTGGGTCCTGCGGCGGCCAGCGGAGCCCACGCGCGGCGGGCTGTGCCTGCGTCGCCATCAGCTCATGCCGCCCGCGCCGGGATTCGCAGGTACGAAAACACCCGGGTCATGATGCGCTGAAACGTCGGCGACGCCACAAAGGCGCCAAAGTAGCCCTCTTGAGGACGGTTGATGACCACCAGCGTGAGCAGTTGGGGGTCCTCCAGCGGGCCAAATCCCACGTAGGACGCGATTGAGAGATCGGATTGAAAGCGCCCGCCGACCGGGATTTCGGAGGTGCCGGTCTTACCGGCGGTGCGATATCCAGCCACCGTCGCGGGGTTGTTCACAATGCCCCCTTCGGCGCTCTCCATCATCTGCATGAGCGTGCGCGCCGATTCGGCCGAAACGACCCGCCGCACCTCCTGTGGCTGCACGAAGCCCCGCCGGCCGTCGGGGTGCTCGACCGCCCGCACGATGTGGGGACGCATGAGCACGCCCTCGTTGGCGACCGCGCCGATGGCGGCGGCAATCTGCAGCGCGGTTGCCCCGATTCCATGACCGAACGAGTTGGCCGCCAGATCGGCCTGAAACCACCCACGGTCGCCGCGCCGGCGCACGATGCCCGGCACCTCGCCGCTGAGGTCCACGCCGGTGGGCTCGCCGAACCCAAACTTCTCGATGTAGCTGTAGTACCGGTCCGGACCGGTCTTGTCCGCCACGAAGATTGCGCCGGTGTTGCTTGAGTGACGCAGGACGCTCGTCATGTTCTGGTCTGGATAGGTCTGCAGGTCCCAGTTCTTGAACTCCTCACCGAAGTAGCGAAGGGTTCCCGGCAGATCATGGGTCGACTCGGGGGTGATGGCCTTGCTGTCCAGCCCGGCGGCCATGGTGACGAGCTTGAACGTGCTGCCGGGCTCGTAGACATGGCTCAGCGCGCGGTTGGCGAACTCCGGGCCGAACGACTGGTACTCGTGGACCCGCGCCGGGTCATAGTCGGGCACGTTCGCCAGCGCGAGGATGGCGCCGGTGCGCGGATCGATCATGACCACCGAGCCGGACGCCGCGCTGAAGCGCTCGACCGCGACTTCGAGCTCCTCTTCGACGATGTGCTGAATAGTGCGATTGAGCGTGAGCGTGAGGTGCGATCCGTGGCGGGCCGGCAGCAGGTTGTGACGCCCGATCGGGATCTCACGCCCCAGGCGGTCGAGGTCCGACGTGCGCAGGCCCGGGCTGCCGGACAGCAAATCGTCATAGTGCGCCTCGACGCCGGCCTGCCCAATCACGTCGCCCGGCCGGTCGGCGCGCTCGCCGAGAAAGCCCAGTACGTGGGCGCCGAGCCGGCCGTTGGGGTACATGCGCACGCGGTCCGGTTCGAGCCGAATGCCCGGCAACTCGCCGTCCGCCACCGCCTGGCGCAACCGCCGCTGCGTGTCGTCCAGCATGCCGCGCGCCAGCAACGCGTAGCGCGACCGTGGATTGCTGATGGCGTTGGCGATCGGGATGGGATCCAGGCTCAGGATGTC
This sequence comes from Chloroflexota bacterium, assembly GCA_022826485.1. Taxonomy (GTDB): domain Bacteria; phylum Chloroflexota; class UBA11872; order UBA11872; family UBA11872; genus JAJECS01. The sequence goes on from JAJDUU010000017.1 coordinate 14,240, forward strand.
GCCGAGTCGGTTGGCCACGTCGAAGGGCGCGCTCTCTTCGTGCACCACACTCGGATCCGCCACCACGCGGGTGGCGCTGCGCTCGATGGCCAACACGTCGCCGGAGATGTCGAAGATGGTGCCGCGTCGGGGGTGGAGCTCGGTCCGCGCCAGCAGCTCACCGGCGCCGCGCGCGGCGAGGACCGCCGATTGATTGACGTGCCAGTCGTACAGACGCCAGCCAAGGACGCCGGCGCCGAGCGCCGCGCCGCCCAGCATCATCGCCAGCCGCCGGCTCGGGTCGACGGGGGCGTGGGCGCTGGCGCGGCCCGAGCGCTTACTCGCGGAGGCTGGTGATCTTGGCACTGATCGCTCGAAGAAAGGCTTCCCACCACGGCATCTCATACAGCCGCTGACCCGGCGCCGCCCAGACCGGCAGGTCCAGCGACACGCCGGGTGGCAGGGCCTGACTGCTCACATACAGCGGATTGGTCGGCTCGCGCATGTCCAGGTCGGTGAAGGCCACCCGCTGGACGGTTGGGAGGTCGTTTTCGGTTGCCAGCTGCGCGCGCAGGTCCTGCTGCGTCTGCAAGAGCACTTCGAGCCGCCGTTCGAGCGACTGCACCTCGCCGCCTACCCGAACGATCGCCTGCGTCTGCTGCACCCAGACCATGGCGAGCACAAAGGCCGCCACGATGAGCGCCAGCACCAGGCGCGACGCACTGATTGGCCGCACGACGACCTGCACCAGCTGCGCCGGCAGCGCCATGCGCCGCTGAATCCGCGCCTCACGGACGGCCATGGCGATCCTCACTGAGATCATCCACCAGTGGGGGCGGCGTCACACGTGCGGCGCGCAGCTTGGCGCTGCGCGCCCGCCGATTCGCGGTCACTTCCGCCGCGTCGGCGCGCAGCGGCGAGCGCGTGAGGATTTCCGCCGTGCCCGCGGACGCCCAAGCACGAAGGCGGTGCTTGACGATGCGGTCCTCGTGGCTGTGAAACGCAATCACGACGACGCGCCCGTCCGGGCCGGCAACCCCGCGTGCCGCCTCGAGGCCGGCGGTCAGAGCCCCAAGCTCATCGTTGACGGCCATGCGCAACGCCTGAAACGTGCGCGTGGCCGGGTGAATGCGCTGTCGACCGGGTATGGCGCGTTTCACCGTCGCCGCCAGCACCGCGGTGGTGGTGATGGGTCGGCGCTGCACGATGCGGCGGGCAATGCGCCCGGCTCGCCGCTCGTCGCCGAAGCGACGCAGCAACTCGGCCAACTCCGGTTCGGGCAGACGGTTGACGAGGTCCTGCGCGGAACGGCCGCAGGTCGGGTCGAAGCGCATGTCGAGCGGCCCGTCGTGCTGAAACGAGAAGCCGCGCGAGGGATCGTCGAGCTGATCGCTGGAGAGTCCAAGATCGAAGATCACCCCGTCGGCCCCGTCGAATCCGTGGGCCGGGGCGACGCGCGCCAGATCGCGGAAGTTCGCTTGCACGGGTGAAACGCGCGGTTCGTCGCTGAATCGCTCACGCAGCCGCGCGACGGCGTCGGGATCGGCGTCGAGGGCCAGGACGCGTGCGGCTCCGGCGGCTAGGAGTGCTTGGGTGTGCCCCCCGGCGCCGGCCGTTGCGTCCACGTAGCTTCCTCCCGGCGATACCCCCGTGAGGTCAACGACCGCCGCAACGAGCACTGGAGCGTGAACTGGCGACGCTCCCTTCGGAGGTTTGGTGTATGGGGGACGCAGGGGAGGCACTGCGTCCCCCATAGAACACCCGAAAGTTAGTGTGGGCCGCCTCCACCGGCGCGTCGCATGATGGCGACGGCGTCCGCGTCGATACGGTCGCGCTGATCGCGCCAGGTATCGGCGTCCCAGATTTCAATGACATCGCCGGTGCCAATCACGGCGACTTTCTTTGCCAGTCCAGCGAAGTCGATGAGGTGCGACGGAATGTTGATCCGTCCCTGCCCATCGAAGTCCACGCGCTCGGCCATGCCGAAGACGCGTCGTTTGGTGTCGCGCACGTCGGGGTCGAGGGGATCCATGTCCGCCAGGCGCTCTTCGATCTGGCGCCAGCGCTCGCTCGGATAAAATGTGAGGCACCGCTCGGCGCCCACCGTGAGCACGCCGCCGCCGGGAAGCAGGGCGCGAAACTTGCTGGGGAAGGCCAAACGCCCCTTGGCGTCGAGCTGGTGGACTCGAAGTCCGGTGATGCCGTGCATTGCTCATGACACTCGCGAGATTGCGTATGGCTCGCGGTCATCCTCCCCACGTTCCCCCACAAATCACCACTTCTGTGGTGATTCAACGGCGGAAGTAAACCATAGGCCCCACCGGGCGTCAAGTGTTTTGCCGAAAATTCCTTGAAATTCTTCGGCCGCGACCGCCCGCGCGTCCGCGCCGGCGCTAGTCCGGCGTGGCGTCCGCCGGATCGATGCGGTCCAGCGCCCAGTTCGCCAGCCGGTCCGCCAGGACGTTGGCCTCTCGGCGCACGTGGGCGTAGTGCACCTGCGCCCCGGCCGGCTGCGAGGCTCGGACGCGCTCGGCGAGCGCGCGCAAGCCGGTGTGCTTGATGCGCCACTCGCCGCTGAGCTGCCGCACCACCAGCTCGCTGTCCAGCCGGAACTCGATCTCCGTGGCCCCGAGCTGCCCGGCCAGCTGCATGCCGGTCCACACGGCGTGATACTCGGCCTGGTTGTTGGTCATGTGGCCGAGCCGCAGGGCCGAGCGGGCCACGATCTCGAAGTCCGCGTTGAGCACGACCACGCCGGCGGCCGCCGGTCCCGGGTTGCCGCGGCTGGCGCCGTCGCAGTGAATGGTGAGCTTGATGGTCGCCCTCGCCGATGGTGCGTGGCTCGCGCGCGTGATCGTACCTACCGGCGTGGGAGGCTTTTGCAACATCGGGACAGACGAAGGATGGCCGTGCGAATCCCACTCGCCACCGGGTTAAGTGAAGGGTGGATTCCCGCCTTCGCGGGAATGACGGAGGGGTTACCCAAGAGGCTCCGTGACGGGATTCCACGATGACCGATCGTGCGCCGCTGCACGCCACGGGGCCGTTCGAGCGCTATCGGGCGGAGCTGGCGCTCGGCGCGCATTGGTATCTGGCGGCGCTCCGCGCGGCCGGCGCCTGGACGCTTCGCTCCGAGATCGTGCGGCAGCGGCGGCTGGTCTACCTCATCGACGGGCAGGCGCTGGACCTGCTGCTGGTCGTCGAGCGCCTGGTCGCCGCCGGCGGCGGCGCCGCGCGCGCCGAGCTCGACCGCCTCCTCTTCACCGGCGAACCGCCGATCCTGCTCACCGAGTCCGAATTCCGGGACGCCCTGGGGCCGGACAGCTACTCGGCGTATCTCACCTACTTCTACGGCGTCACCGTCGAGGAGGCGCTGCATTGCGCCGTTGAGCTGGAGGCGGCCAAGTCCCATGCGCTGGACGCCTCCGCCAGCTTGGGAATCCATGAGCGGATCTACGGACGCTCGCTGGGCGAGCTGTTGGCGGCCTACGCGGAGGAGCGCGGCGACAACCCGCCGAGTCGCCTGGCCTGGCCGGCCTATAAGTCGTTCATCTACTGGCTCTTTCGCCTTCGGGTGCGGACGTCGGTCGCTCCGCGCGTCGCCAGCGATACGCGCAAGGCCCTCGACCTCCTGCGTCGGCTGCGCGGACCCGAGGGCGGATCACCGGATCCGCTGCGGCCGCAGGCGGACGCAGGCCCCGAGAACATCCCGACGGCGGCCAACGTCATCGACCTCGAGCGTCCGGTCTGAGGGATCGCGCCTAGGCGCCGCCGTCTGCCGCCGGGTCGTCGTCGCGACCGGGCCCGCGCGCGAGCGAGGCGACCACAGCCAGCAGGGTGACGGCCGCGGCCGCCGTCCAGGTCACGCGAAAGGCGTCGAAGGCGGTATCGAGCGGTTGGTCGCCGACCGTGGCGACGCCCAGAATGCCCGCCGCCAGCACGCCCCACAGCGTTCCCCACAGCGCCTGTCCCACCGACTGCCCGGTGTTCCGCGCCAATGACATCGTGGCGCTGGCCTGTCCGCGATGGCGCGGCGCTGCGGCCCCCATGAGCGAGCTGGCGTTGGCGCTGTTGAACAGGGCAAGACCCACCCCCGTCACCAGGGTCCGCACCACCACGTCGCCAGGACCGGCCGAGTCGCCCAGCGTGGCCATGAGCGCGAGCCCAATCGCGGTCAGCGCCACCCCCACCGACGCGACCGGGCGCGGTCCCAGACGATCGGCGAGCGCCCCGGAAGGCGGTCCGAGCAACCCCATGAGCGCGGGGATCGTCGCCAGCACCAGTCCGACCTGCACCGGAGTCAGGCCCAGCCCGCGCTGGAGATAGAACGGCAGCAGCAACACGAGCGACGACAGCCCGGCGAATGCCAGGAAGGCCGCCAGCGTGGCCGCGCTCAACTCGCGCACGCGAAACATGTCGAGGTCGACCGTGGGCGCGGGCGAGCGTCGCTGCCACGCCAGGAATCCGCCGAGCAGCACAAGCCCGGTCAGCAACGGCGTCAGCGCCAGCGGCGCGATAAGCCCGGCCACCTGCACCCTGTTCAGCCCGAACAGCACCAACATGACGCCGGCCACCAGCGACGCCGCCCCGGGGACGTCGAAGCGCCGCGGACCGATGGGCGCGCTGTAGGGCAGGGACCGCAACCCCAGCGCCAGGCTCACCAGGCCAACCGGAACGTTGAGGAAGAAGATCCAGCGCCATCCAATCGTGCCCACGAGCACGCCCCCGGCAAGCGGCCCGGTGATGAGACCCGCGGAGACCGCGCTGAGCACCCAGCCCATGGCGCGCCCGCGCTCATTCTGGGGGAAGGCGTCGATCACCAGCGCGGCGCCGATGGCCTGCGTGGCGGCGCTGCCAAGCCCTTGCAGGACCCGGCACGCCACGAGCATCCAGACGTCGACCGCCATGCCCGACAGCAGCGAGCCGGCCACGAAGGTGGCGAGTCCGGCCACGAAGAAGCGCCGTCGGCCCAGCACATCCGCGGCGCGGCCAAACGGCAGCAGCAGCCCGGTGATGACCAGCAGGTACGCCAGAACCACCCATTGCAGGGCGTCGAAGGTGGCGTCGAACTCTGCGGCAAGCGTGGGCAGCGTGATGTTGACGGCGCTGGAATCGAGCGTGGCCATGAACACGCTGGTCATGACCACCGCCAGCGTGGTCCACTTGCGCGAGCGGGGCATCCGGTTCACGCCGACCCGCGCGTCAGCTCAGCGAATGCGCGAATTGCACCAGCGTCCCGGCAAGCCGCTCCGCGTCGTCCGTGGACATCGACGCGGTGATTGCGACGGTCGCCAGTCCGGCCGCCCCTTCGGCCTCGCCGTAGACGTCCAGGCGCTCGCGCAGCGCCTCGATGTCGTGGACGGGCACGCCGCGGCGGCGCAGCAGATCGAGGGCGACCTCCAGGCGCGGCTCTCGATGCCGGGCATCGGGCGCATAGACCCAGGCGATGCTCTGCAGCCGCTCGCCAAGCGGCGCCTGCAGGGCGAATCCCCGCGAGGTCGGTCGCAGCGGCAGTCCCGCGTCCTGCCAGCGGCCCAGCAAGTGCTCGCAGACGGGGAATAGCTCGGAAGGCGTCAGACGCTGGAACGCCCGCACCTCGTCGTCGTCGCTGCGGTAGACGCGGAATTCAGCCTCCATCAGCCGCCTCCGATGCTCGGGACGGGGATTGGCGCCCCGCCAGGTAGGGGCGGGTTTGAAACCCGCCCGTACTCCACGCCTCGAGCGTCCCTCCAGGTTCGGCCGGACTGGATTCCGGCTTCCGCCGGAATGACGGAGGGGGTGCGCAAGGGTCTTTCGATCGAAGAGCGCAATAGCCTGCGCCGCACTTGACCCCGGGATGAGGGCTCCCGGTGGCCCATGCTGCGTGCGGCGTGGGAGTCCGAAATTCCATCGAGGCGAGATCGCTCGGGATCGACGCGCCTTCCAGAGTAGCGGCGCGGCCCTACTTCAGCAGCCGCCCGATCAGGCGCGCGAACAGCGTCGACAGCCCCAGGGCCACGCCGAACGCCACCGCGGCCCGCGGGCCAAACAGCGCGCGCACATTGCCCTGGATGTTGGCGCCCACCACGGCCAGCGTCAGCACCCGATCGGCCTGGACGTTGCCCGCCACCACCCATGACGCGGCCACGTTTTCCAGCTTCGCGTTGGCGGCCAGGGCGCCGGCGACGGCGCTGTTGCGCACGGTGGCCTCTCGCGCCGCCACGCCCCCCACCAACGTTTGCCCGGTGGCCAGCGCATCGGCCTGCGCCACGCCGATGGCCGAGGCGTCACTCTGGAGGACATCGGTCTGGATCCGGCGCACGGAGCCGCCGCGCACGATCGCATTTTCGGCGCGCACCACGCCCAGGGGCTGGCGGTCCGTACGAACGGTCTCGCCGCGCGCCTGTTGCAATGGCTGGTGGTTGTCACGATCGGTCATCTGGGCCTCCCATTGCCGGCTGAGTTGGGGACGCGACCTCCCATGCGGCAGCCCGGGCCGCATCGTAAACCGTCTGCAAGCGCACGTCGTGTTCGCGCGCGGCGCGGGCGCAGTCGTCGGCCTCGGGCGCCACGTCGCGGAGGCGTCCGTCAATGTAGGAGGCCTTCACCGCAATCTCGCCATAGGGCGTGTCCACGCGCAGCACATGCCGCGGCACCTTCACCCGCCGCGCGTCGTGCAGCCGCACCCCGAGCGTCGAGGTCTCGCGCAGGAGCACGTCGACGGCGGCGTCGCTGGCTTCGGGCTGCGCCAGCACGCGGATCAACGTTCCGGGCCGTCCCTTCTTCATCGTCAGCGGCGTGAGGGTGACGTCGAGCGCGCCGGCCGCGAACAGCCGTTCGCTCACGGACGGGTAGTGCTCCGGGTTCATGTCGTCCACGTTGGCCTCGATCACAGTCACCACGTCCGTGCCCAGCGTGCTCGTGGCCTCGCCCAGCGTGACGCGCAACACGTTGGGGATGGCGAGGTCGGCGGTTCCCGCGCCGTATCCGGTGGCGGTCACGCGCATCGCGGGCGCGCGGCCGGCATGGGTGGTGAACTCGGTCAGCACCAGGGCGCCGGTAGGCGTGAGCAGCTCGGCGTCAACGTCGTTCGCGTAGATCTCGAGTGGCGAGCCCTGGAGAAGCTGAAGCGTCGCCGGAGCCGGGACCGGCAGAACCCCGTGGGAGGTGTTGACCGTTCCGCTGCCGGCATTGATGGCCGACGTGCTCATGGCCGTGATGCCCAGCAGGTCCACGGCCACGCACGCGCCCACGATGTCGAGCACCGCGTCCACCGCGCCGAGCTCGTGGAAATGCGCGTCGTCCGGGTCCACCCCGTGAACCGCCGCCTCGGCCTCCGCCAGCCGCCGCACCATGGCCTGCGCCCGGTCCTTGATGGGCGCCCGCAGCCCGCTCGCTCGAATGACCGCCGCCATCGACGCGGGATCGCCCAGCGTTCCATGGCCGGCGGCCGTATCGATTGCGAAATCCATGTGCGTTGCCGCGATCGGGCCTTTGCGCACCGCCTGTCGCACCAGACGCCAGGGCGGCAATTCGAGCGTGCGCAGCTCGGCCTCCAGCGCGGCTTGGTCCAGCCCGGCGTCGAGCAACGCGCCCAGGAACATATTGCCGCTCGCGCCGGACGGGCCGTCGACGCGCGCGATGGTCATTCGGTCGTCGCTCCGCCGGCGCGCCGCGCGATCAGCGCCGCCTGATAGCCCGCGCCAAAACCGTTGTCGATATTCACCACCGACACGCCCGGGGCGCACCCGCTGAGCATCGCCAGCAGCGCCGCGATTCCGCCCAGCGACGCGCCGTAGCCCACGCTGGTGGGCACCGCGATCACGGGCCGGTCCGTCAGGCCGCCGACGACACTGGGCAGGGCGCCCTCCATGCCCGCCACCGCCACGATCGCGTCGGCTGCGTCCAGGTGCTCCCGCTGGCCGAGCAGCCGATGCAGACCGGCCACGCCGACGTCGCCGATGGTGGTTGCGTTGGCCCCCAGCGTCCGGGCCGTGACGTGCGCTTCCGCCGCCACCGCCGCGTCGGACGTGCCGCCGGTCAGCACCAACACGTTGCCCCGAGGCGCGGGCCGTGGCTCGGGCGCATGGGTGATCATGCGCGCGTCGGCGTGAAACTCGGCGTCCGACAGCTCGTCGCGCACCGCCTCGAAGGCCGCGGCGTCGGCCTTGGTAACCAGCACGGGCTGCCCATGGCCCGCGATCGACGCCGCGATGGCGGCGATCTGGGCCGGAGTCTTGCCCGCGCCGTAGATGACCTCCGGCATGCCGGTGCGTAGCGCGCGATGGGTATCGACGCGGGCAAACCCCAGGTCGTCAATGGGCTGATAGCGCAGCCGCTGCATCGCGGCGTCGGCAGTCATCGCGCCGCCGGCGACCTGCTCCAGCAGGTCCCGCAGATCGTCGGGCGTCACACCAGGACTCGGCGAATGCTCGTGAACGCCCGCGGGCCGGCATAGCGCCCCGCCGCGCCCAGGTCCTCCTCGATGCGCAGCAGCGCGTTGTACTTGGCCACGCGGTCGGTGCGGCACGGCGCCCCGGCCTTGATCTGCCCGGCATTCGTCGCCACCGCGAGATCGGCGATGGTCGTGTCCTCGGTCTCACCTGAGCGGTGCGAGACGACCACGCTGAATCCCGCGCGCTGCGCCATCTCGATCGCGGCCTGCGTCTCCGTCAGCGAGCCGACCTGGTTGACCTTGATGAGAATGCTGTTGGCCGACTCTTCCTCCACGGCGCGTTCCAGACGCTCCGTGCTCGTGACCAGCAGGTCGTCGCCGACCAGCTGCACGCGGTCGCCGATAGCCTCCGTCAGCTCGCGCCAGCCCGCCCAGTCGTCCTCGCCCATGCCGTCCTCGATCGACAGCAGCGGGAAGCGGTCGGCCCACTCGACCCACAGCTCGACCAGCTCGGCGCGCGTCAGCGTGCGGTCTTCGCGGTCGAGGTGATAGCGACCGTCGGGTTGAATTAGCTCGGTCGCCGCGGCGTCGATCCCCAGAAAGATGTCCGCTCCGGGCTGATACCCGGCGGACTCTATGGCCTGCACCAGCAACTCCATCGCCGCCGCGTTGGTGGGCAAGGCCGGCGCGAAGCCGCCCTCGTCGCCCACGCTGGTCGACAGACCGCGGCGCGACAGCTCGTCATGCAGGGCGTGATAGACCTCGACGCCCGCGCGCAGCGCCTCGCTGAACGTGGGGCGGCCCACGGGCATGACCATGAACTCCTGGAAATCGGTGCTGCCTGCGGCGTGCTGTCCGCCGTTGAGCAGGTTCATCATCGGCACCGGCAACGTGTTCCCGAACGGCCCGCCCAGATAGCAGTACAGCGGCAGCCCCACCTCGTCCGCCGCCGCGTGCGCCACCGCGAGCGAGACGCCCAGGATCGCGTTGGCGCCCAGCGAGGACTTGTTCGGCGTGCCGTCCGCCGCCAGCAGCATCGCGTCCACGGCGCTCTGGTTGGTGGCGTCCTCGCCCTCGATCTCGGGACCGAGCACGCTGAGGATGTGGTGGACGGCCTTCCGCACGCCGCGTCCCTGGTAGCGCTCGGGGTCCTGGTCGCGCAGCTCCAGAGCCTCGTGGGCGCCGGTCGATGCGCCGGACGGCACCGCGGCGCGGCCAATGGCGCCGCTCTCGAGCGTCACGTCCACCTCGACCGTCGGGTTGCCCCGGGAGTCAAGGATCTCCCGCGCGCGCACGTTCGCGATGGCCGTCACGTCAGATTCCTTGGGCGGCTACGCAACCTGCACATCGATCACGATGTGCCGGATCGACTGCGTCGGCAGCTCGTTCGTGCCCAGCTCGCGCGTGAAGTCGGAGTGCGAGTAGACCACGTGCAGCTTGTTGCCGCGCTGCATCACCGACGTGTACGAGCAGCCCGGACCGGTGTGAAACGCGAACGGGTATTCCCAATGCTCGCCGGTCCCGTCCAGGCTCAGCATCACGTGGGTGACCTGGGGATGGCCATAGCCCCCGCGCCCGGCCACACAGGCCAGCACGCCGTTGGGCAGCTTCTGCAGGCGCGGCTTGACGCCCTGCCAGCCAACCGACTCCGGCGCGGACCACGTCTCGCCGCCGTCCGTCGAGCGCGCCTGGAACATGGGCGAGTAGCCGCCAGTGCGCATCATGCAGAGGATGTCGCCGTTGTCGAGCTGGATGACGTCGGGCTCGTCGAATCCCTCGTCCACCGCCCGATCCCCCGGACCGTAGACCGGCTGGTGGTCGTCGGGATGGAAGTGCTCGACGAATCGCCAGGTGCGTCCGCGGTCGGACGAGCGGATGACGGCGCTCGAGAAGCTGTATTGCACCAGCTGCCGTCCGCTGGGGCTCAGCCCGTCGAGCAGCTCGGGCGGCCCGACCTGCTGCTCGGTCACCGTCATGTAGTCGCCGTTGTCCAGCTCGATCAGACGGGAGTAGTTCTCAAACGACGCCATGTCCCAGGGAAACCCCTTGACCTTGAACGGGTGGAGCTCCAGCAGCTCGCCGGACTTGGTCCACCGGCGCAGTTGAAACGTCGAGTCCGCCCGCTGCTGGACGACGTGATACGGCCCCTCGGCGCTCAGATAGGGCTCCTGGTAGTTCTCCAGGGGGTAGGTATCGATCCGGGTGATGGTGCCGTCGCTCGGGTAGCCGATGATGCCCGAGCCGAAATCCATGGTGTTCAGGCCGGTGATCGGATGCCGGTCGATGAACGGCGAGTCGTCCGGCGCCGGCTGCCAGGTCGCCCCCAGGTCGCTGGTGACCACCGCCGCCAGCGGCTCCACCCCGCCGTGACGGCCCCGGTGATAGGACAAGAAGAGGTTGTCGCCCTCGAGCTCCACCAGACCGGGAAAGTTGATGACGCTATCGGTCGCCTCCACCCACACGTCCGGCTCCGACGCCGAGATCACCACCTCGCGCGCGCCGTTGCTGTACCTCGCCTGCTTGATCATCGCTGTGCTCCACCCCTGAGGCCGCGCCACACGCGACCACCTGCATCGTAGGAGGCGGTGGCGCGAAGCGCACTATCGACCAGCCGGCGGGGTGTTGCACTTCGTTTGTGAGTCTCGGGAATCCACCCGAAGCCCGGTCGTGGATCAATCGAGCGTGCGGTCGCCGACTACTCCTGCGACTCTCTCCTTGCACCGCCGAGGCCGATGGTCGCCAATCCGAGCGCCAGCCCGATCGGCGCGAGCGATAGCGCGGCCGGCACTGGCGCATGGCCGACCGCGCCGATCACCACGTCGACAAAGCTCGGGCCGGGCGACGTGGTCTCTTCTTCCGCGGAGTCGCGGTCATCGCTCGACGAGCTCTTTTCGTCGTCTTGGTGGTGCCCGTCGCCCTCCGACCCCTCGTCGTCGTGGTGATGGCCGTCGCCCTCCGACCCCTCGTCGCCGTTGTGGTGGCCGTCGCCCTCCGACCCCTCGTCGTCGTTGTGGTGGCTGTCGCCCTCCGACCCTTCGTCGCCGTTGTGGTGGCCGTTCTCCTCCGCCGACTCAGTGTGATGGGAGTCCTGGGCACTGGTCATCAGGCTCGCACCGTCGTCTGCGTGCTGGTGTCCCTCATGGTCTGGGTTGAGATTCGCATCCACGTGCTGCCAGGTCCCGAGCACGGCGCTCAGGATGGCCAAAGCGGCGACCGCCCGCGCCAGCCTGACCGTCAGCGCTGTCTGACGAACGATAAGGGCGACCGTGGCGACGCTGACGATGCCGATCACTATCCACGGGGCCACTTGCCAGGGGCTGAGCCAGTGGCGTTCATAGGCGAGCGCCAGGGCGGTGCCCACCACGCCCAGCACCACGAGCAGGAGCAATCCCGCCCGAAGCCGCGCCGCTGTACCGTTCCGATCCGCCATGTCGGTCATGGTGCCCACCCACCGTTCAGGTCGCGGCATCTCTCCGCCGGATTGTTCATGGTATCGCCGCTGGCGTCAGGCGTGCAGCGCCCAAGGGTTCAGCAGCAATCCCACGCTGCCCGCAGCGCGGGCCACCGGAGGCCTATCCGCTAGGGACTTGCGATCGGGTGGCGGATTGTCAGGCGCCCCGCACGTAGATGAAGGCGTCCAGGTCGAGGAGGTCTTCAACGCTCATTCATTTCGTCCCGCGTGAACTGCCGACCGCCCGTCGCAATCTCGCTCTGGAGCTCGTGAATGGTCGCAACGGCAGAGTCGCCCCGGTGTTTGCGTCCGGCGTAGTCCGCGAGCCACAGCCGAAACTCGGCGTCCAAAGTGGTCCGCTCGGCCCTGGCCCGCCGACGGGCCGCAGCGATCAGTCCGGCATCAGCGCTGAACGCGATGCTCTTCACTCGATGCCCTCCACGGTGGCACTCACGACCATCAAGTACACGAGACTCGGGCTTCTCGCCCTGCTGCGATTCTCGCGGTCCCGACGCGCACGGGTCGAATCGTATTTCGGAGTCGCAGTTAAATGCCGAACACGTCAAAAGACTCCGGCTCGTCGCCCCCCATCCCACCTTCCCCGCGAAGGAGGAAGGGGATCAAACCGGGACTCCGCTAAATCGTGTGCATGAAGGGCACGTGCTCGGTGCCGTTGATGACGGCCAGCGCCAGGTCGCGGAAGCGGATGGTTTCCGCCGTGTTGTCGACCTGGTTGCAGTTCCAGATCGCGGTCCAGACGAACTCGACGCCGAACCAACCGCCGTAGCCGACCTCCTGCATCTTCTCGATGATGCGGCGGTAGTCGATGACGTTCTCGTCAAAGTCCACCTGCATCCGATCCGGCGCGCAGCCGCGGCAGTGGAAGTGGCGCGCGTGGGGCAGCAGCGGGTCCACGCTGGTCTGCTCCATGCCCTGATAGACGAAGTGGCAGTAGTCCAGCGTGAGCTTGAGCCCCGGGACCAGGTCCAGCATTTCCAGCGCCAAATCCACGGTGTTGGCGTTGGTGCCCACGGCGGGCTCGACCGAGACCGCGATGCCGTGTTTGTCGCCCTGGTCGACACGCCACTTGAGCTCCTCGGCGGAGTTGCGCAGCGACTCGCTGGGCGACTCGCCTTCGAACGGCACGCCACAGGTCGAGGAAATGCCCTTGGCTTCCAGGCGGCGCGACAACTCCACCACGTCGTTGAAGTACATGCGCCCGGCTTCGCGCTGGGCCGGATCGGGATTGTTCGGCACCATGCCGCCGGGTTCGGTGCTCGCGATCAGGAACACGTCCGCCGGCTCGAGGTTGTTCTGCTCCAGTCGCTCCCGCAGGATGCCGGCCCACATGGGCACGTCGCCGTGGATCACCTCCGGGCGAATGTGCGAGCGGTTGCCGAAGATTCCCAGGTCGACGCCCTCGAATCCGAGGGTGGAGATCAGGGCCAGGGACTGCTCGTGTCGGAGCAGGGGCCAGGTGAAGTCGGCGCAGGCGAGCCTAATGGACATGGAGTCACCTCCCGCGGGTGCGTCGGCCCATGGTCGCAAAATCAGCGCGAGCGCGCCGGGCAACGCCCGGTCGAGCCGACGCGACGACCCTGCCGTGGCCTAGACTTCAATCTACGGTGCCAGCGCAAGGCAACAACCCCTGGGCCTGAATCACAGAGCCTCACTTCGAATGCACCTGGGCGCCGTCCGCCGCCTGGGCCCCGTGCTGGCGGCCTGCATGGTCGGCGGCGCCATGGTCGTGGCGGTCGCCGCCTGTGATCCGATCGAGCCCGCCGCCGACGCCACGCCCACGCTCGCGCCCGATCCATCGACCGAGCAGCGCGATCCGATGGTCGCGGTGGAGCGCGGACGCCTGGAGAACCGACTGCGAATTCCCGGGCTGGTCGAGGCCCGGGGACAAGAGATTCTGACGTTCGACGTGCCCGGCGTCGTCGGCGCGGTGCGCGGCCAGCGCGGGGTGATGGTGCAGGCGGGCAGCGTGCTGGTGTCACTCGACGCGGAGTCGCTGAATGCCGAGATCGGCGCCGCACGCGAGGCGCGCGTGGCCATTCTTGAAGAGCTGGCAACGGTCGAGACCCGGCTTGCCGCCGAGCGGATCGCCGCCGAGCGCACCGTGCTGGCGGCGAGGGCCAAGCTTGCCGAGCAGGAACGCGTGTGGGCAGCGCTCACCGCGCCGCCGCCCGTCGCCGAGGTGGATGTCCTCCTTGGGCGGATGGCGCTGCTGGCGGCGGTGGTGACCGACCGCGAGGCGGCGGTGGTCGCGGCAGAGCGCGCGGTCGACGCGCTGGCGGCGATTGCGCAGGCCGACGTCGCGCTGCGCGAGGCGGATCTCGCCGATGCGCAAGCCGCTTTCGACGCGGTGCCCGAGGATGCATCGCCACGGGAGGTCGCGGTTGCCCAGGCGCGACTGGCTGCCGCCGAGCTTGCGGTCGCCGAGGCGCGCACGCACGAACGGGAGACCACGGGGCCTGATGGACCGCCGCAGCTGCGCTCGGCACGGCGCGAGCTGGCCGCCGCCGAGGCGGACTTGCTGGCGGCTCAGGCCGGCCTCGAGCGCCTGACGGCCGGCCCCTTGTTCGAAGACTTGGCCGCGGCCGATGCCGCCTTGGCCTCGGCGCAGTACGAGTACGACCTCGCGGACGAGGCGCTGGCCGCCCTCGACTCGGGCACCTCGCCCCTCGCCGCGGACGCCGAGCGGCTGCGGGCGGAGGCCGTACGCCTGGAGGAGCGAGTCGCCCTGCTCGAGAGCCGCACGACCGAACTGGACATCGCGGCGCCCTACGACGCGATCATTTCCCGCGTGCTCACGGTGCGCGGGCGCGAGGTGGCCCCCGGCGATCCGGCGATCGAGCTCGCACGGGCTTCGGACCTGGTATTCGAAGCAGCGGCCACCACGGCGCATGCCGCCAACCTGCGCCTCGATCAAACGGTCCAGGTCACACTGCGCGAGTTTGCCGGCGCGCCATTAGCGGGCACCGTGGTCACGCTGCCGTTGGACACCGGCGACCCTGCGGACTCGCCCTTCATCCAGCTCAAGGTCGAATGGGGCGACCTGCCGGTCACGATCGGCCTGCAGGGCGTCATCAGCGTCCTGCTGGGGGCGTCCGACGGCGTGCTCAAGGTGCCCGCGACCGCGGTGTGGACGCTCAACGGTCGCTCGTTCGTCGAGACGCTGATCGACGGTCGCCGCCGGACGCTGCCGGTGACCCTGGGCATGGAGACTGACGACGAGGTCGAGATCATCCACGGCCTGTCCGAGGGCGACATGATCTTCGCCACCGTTCGCTCGTGATTTTCTCGGGCGTCGGCGCGGCCGGGCGCACGGTGCTCGCGCTGGTGGGGTTCGCCGCACGGCGGCTGCGCAGCAATCCCATTCACGCCCTGACCACGCTGCTGGGTCTCTCGCTCACGGTGGGCGTGATCACCGCCGTGCCGCTCTACGCCGAGGGCATGAGCACCCGCCTGCTTCGGGAGCACCTGCGCGCCTCGCCCGGACCGCTCGATCTGGGCGTGGTGATCGAGCACGGCGAGGCGCAACTGCCCGACGATCCCCCCACGTCGCCCGCGGCGTATCGGCGAGCCGACCGAATCCTTAGCGAGGCCGCGGCCACCTATCTCGGCGTGCCTGCGGAAGCCATCGTGCGGTTGGTGCGATCCGACAACCGGCACCTGCTGTTCACGTCCGACGACCCGGACGCGCCCCTGCGCGAGGGCGTTCCCTGGGGCGGGCTGGCCGCGATTACCGGGCTGGCCGACAACGTCGAGATGTTGGAAGGCCGCGCGGCCGCCGACGAGGTCTACACGCTGCGCCTGCCGTCCGGCGCGCTGGCGCCGCTGGTCGAGGCGGTGGCCGCCACGGACATGCTCGACGCCGCCGGCCTGGTGGTCGGGGACCAGGTGCAACTGCGCTTCGGCGACCCGCGGGCGATTGACACGCCGCAGGCGGTGGTTGCCGTGGACATCGTGGGGCGCTTCGCCCCCATCGATGGGCGCCGGGCCTATTGGCCCGCCGAGGTCGAGGAGCTCACCAAGAACACCCTCTTCACGCCGCCGGCCGCGTTTGTCGATGGCCTGCTGGCGCGCTATCCCGAGGTTTGGCATCCGCGCCTCCTGGACCGCGCGGTGTGGTTCGCGCCTCTGGACGACGCCGCGCTGCAGGCGTCGTCCGCCGGCCGGACGAACGAGGGCATCTTCGCCGTGCGCACGATTGCGGAGCGGGTGCTGCCGTTCATGAGCGTGAGGACTCGCCTGGAGCGCGACCTCGAACGGTTCGAGAGCCGCCTGGCCGTGCTCACGGTGGCCCTGCTGGCGCTGAGCGTGCCGATCGTGGTGATGGTGTTGGGATTCATGCGGCTCTCGGTATCGCTGGCCATCGAACGCCAGCGGCAAGAGGTGGCGCTGCTGCGCAGCCGCGGGGTGGGCGTGGCGCAGCTGGTTGGCGTGTATCTCGTCGAAGGGCTGCTGATCGGGGCGCCGGCGCTGGTTGCGGGTCTGGCGCTGGGCCTGGGCTTTGCGCAGGCCATCGGACAGACGGCGAGCTTTCTGGCCTTCGACGCGCGCGCGCCGCTGGACATCACGCTGACGGGGAGCCAGGTGGCCGTGGGCGCGGCGGCCATCGGGGTCAGTCTGCTGGCGATGTTGGGGCCGGTGGTGGGCGCCGCCAGGCTGAGCATTGTGGGCGCCAAGCAGCAGGCCTCGCGCAGCTTGGATCGCCCGCTCTACCAGCGGCGGCTGCTGGACGTGCTGCTGCTGGCGGCGGCGATTGCCGGGCTGTTCCTGCTGCGGAGCGTCGACGCGCTGCCCGGCGAGACCGACGACGACCTGTTGCTCGCCGACACGCTGCTGGTGCTGGCGCCGATTCTCTTCATCTTCGCGGTCTCGGTCTTCGCGCTCCGCGCGTTTCCCTATGCGGTGCGAGCGCTCGCGGCGCTCACCTCGCGGGTGTCCGGCGTGAGCGCTTTCGTGGCGCTGCGGCAGATCGGCCGCAGCCCGGCGCACTACACCAGCCTGGTGTTGCTGCTCTCACTGACCTTCGCCCTGGGAGCCTTCAGCGCGTCGTTTGCGGCGACCATCGATCGCAACATCATCGATCGCGTCTACTACGCCACCGGCGCCGACGCCCGGATCTTCGAGAGCGGGCACTTCGACCCCGACGCGAGGTCCTGGTACATCGCCCCGGTCGACCGCCACCTGGACGTGGTGGACGAGGACGGCCGGCAAGTCGTCACGGAAGCGGCGCGACATTGGGTCAAGAACGCGCTCTTGCACGTCGACACGCCGTCGGTGAATGCGCTGCGCGAGGTTCGGCTGCACGCGGTCGATCCCATTCCGTTCGCCCGCACGATTGCCTGGCGCGAGGACTACGCGACCACATCGCTGAATGCGCTGGCCAACGCGCTAGCGGCGGACGACCGCGGCGTGATCCTGGAGCGCGAGGCGTTTCACGAAACCATGGGCGTGCAGATCGGCGACAAGGTGACCATGGAGATCAATCGCGTGGTCTTGCCCTTCGTGGTGGTGGGCTGGATGGACGCCCTGCCGTCACACGACAAAGGCGCGGGCTCGTTCGCCGTCGCCAATCTCACCTATATCGGTCGAGTGATCGGCCGGTCGCCATGGAACACCCTGGTGCGCCTGGTGCCCGACGCGCCGGCGCAAGAGCTGATCCAGCCGCTGAACGACCTCGACATCCGGGCGCTGCGCACCGTGGACGCCAGGTCCGAGATCGTGGACGCGCGCAGCGACGCCGTGCTGGTCGGCACGTTCGGCTTGCTGACGCTGGCGTTCATCGTGGCCGCGGGCCTGACTCTCAGCGGATTCGGCATGCACGCGGTCCTGTCGTTTCGGCGACGCGTCCAGGAGTTCGGCATCCTCCGCGCCATGGGAATCTCGACGCGCCAGATGGCCGCCATCGTGGCGTTGGAGCAGGGATTCCTGGTGCTGCTCGGCACGGCCGTCGGGACGGTCATCGGCATGGTGACGGCCGCGCTGTTCGTGCCGTTTCTCGAGCTCAGCGCCGGCGAGCGCGATGCGTTTCCACCCTTCATCGTCGACACCGCCTGGGATGACGTCGGCAAGATCTACGTCGTGTTCGGCGTGCTCATCGCGGCGGCGCTGCCGCTCTCGATCCGGCTGCTGCGACGCGTCCGGACGCACGAAGCCATCAAGTTCGGCGAGGAAACTGGATGAGCGCCGCGGCTCACGTCCACTGTCAAGACCTGGTGCGCATCTACAAGATTGCCGACCTCGAGGTCGTGGCGCTGCGCGGGCTGAATCTGGAGGTCGCCGCGGGCGAGATGATGGCCATCGTGGGCAACAGCGGCAGCGGCAAGAGCACGCTGCTCAACATTCTGGGCGGTCTCGACCGTCCGTCGGCCGGCGCGTGCAGCGTCGGCGGGCTAGACCTGGTCGACGCCTCGGGCGCGGAGTTGGCGGAGTACAAGCGCTACGAGGTCGGCTTCGTGTGGCAGCAGAGCGCGCGCAATCTGATTCCCTATCTCAGCGCCCTGGACAACGTGCTGGCGCCGATGCTGTTCGCCGGCGGCGCGGGGGCGACGGAGGCGCGGCGGGCGCGCGAGCTGCTGGCGGCCTGCGGTCTCGCGGAGCGGATGAACCACCGGCCGCCGCAGCTTTCGGGCGGCGAGCAACAGCGCGTGGCCATCGCGGTGGCTCTCGCCAACGAGCCGGAGCTGCTGCTGGCGGACGAGCCCACGGGCGAGGTCGACAACCAGACGGCCGGCGACATCTACGAGCTGCTGCGGCGGCTCAACGCCGAGCGCCGGCTCACGGTGATGATCGTCACCCACGATCGTGACGTCACCCGTCACGTGAGCCGCGTCGTTGCCATTCGCGACGGGCAGACCAGCTCGGAGATCGTGCAGCGCGTGGGCCTGCCGGGCGCCGACGAGCCGGCGCACGAGGAGTACGTGATCGTCGACGAGACCGGCCGTCTGCAGATTCCCCGCGACTACCTGGAGGAGTTGGGCATCTCGGGACGCGCCACGGTGGACGTGGACGCCGCCGAGGGACGGCTGGTGGTGCGGCCGGCAGACCCCTCCGGCGCCCGCGGCGAAACCGAGTCCACGCCATGACGCCGGTCGTGCAACTGCAGGACGTGTCGCGCCGCTACGGGGAAGGCCCCGCCGCGGTAACGGCCGTGGCCGGGGCGAACTGGGACATTGCGCGCGGCGGTCTCTACGCGCTGCGCGGACGGTCCGGCTCGGGCAAGACGACCCTGCTCAACCTGATCGGTGGGCTGGACGTGCCGAGCGAGGGGCGCGTGATCTTCGATGGCGCCGACCTGGGAGCGCTGAGCGAGGACGCGCTGGCCGCCGTGCGCCGCCGCAGTCTCGGCTTCGTGTTTCAGACGTTCGCGTTGCTGCCGGTGCTCTCGGCGCGGGAGAACGTGGAGCTAGCGCTGCGCGTGGCGAGCGCTCCGTCGGCGACGTGGAGCGAGCGCACGCTGGAGGTGCTGCGGATGGTGGGCCTGGAGTCGCGCGCGGACCACCGCCCGTTCGAGCTGAGCGGGGG
Source organism: Chloroflexota bacterium (assembly GCA_022826485.1). Taxonomy (GTDB): domain Bacteria; phylum Chloroflexota; class UBA11872; order UBA11872; family UBA11872; genus JAJECS01. The sequence continues at coordinate 33,583 of JAJDUU010000017.1, forward strand.
CGAGCAGCAGCGGGTGGCCATTGCCCGCGCCGTCGCCAATCGACCCGACGTGCTGCTGGCCGACGAGCCCACCGGCGAGCTGGACAGCAACACTGGCCTGGAGATCATGCTGCTGTTTCGTCACATCGTGGCCGAAGAAGGCGTGACCGCCGTGGTGGCCACCCACGACCCCGCCCTGAGCCAGATCGCCGATCAAACCATGGTCATGCGCGACGGGCATCTTGCCGAAGCCGAGGGCCCGCTGGACTTCGACCTGCCGGACCTGGTGCAGCACGTGGAGATTGTGGACTCAATGGCCGAGGGCGGCTTACATTCCGCCAGCTCATAGGCCGTCGTCGCGGCGGGTCCAGCCGGATAGATTGCGTGGTAGCATACGGGCAGCGGCCAGCGCCGATCAGCCGCTTATCGCTTTGCCCAACATGATGTTGATCAAGCGATTGGCAAGGTATCTAAGGTGGCTTTCGCATGCACTTTAGCTCCCATGCTTACGCTGTGTCCCAGAAAATGGATGCGACATTCCTCAATATGTTTGGGCCTGCGCTATTTGCAATTTTCGTTCTCATCGTCTACTTCACCCCATCCATTATTGCTCATTTCACAGACCACGAGCGCAGAAAATCTATCACACTAATGAACTTCGTCTTCGGATGGACGCTTGTTGGTTGGTTTCTAGCGCTCGCATGGACGTTGACCACTCTTCCACGGAAGGTCGACAACGGACGGAGAAATCTCCGACCGACGGTGCGGAGCCTCTCCAGTTCGTCACCACGCACGACGCGAGCTGCACGAGGCGTTGAGAATCGTGAGGGGACGCAATCTCGACGCGAGATTTGACCGACGGCGGGCTGGACTCGCACGCGGATCACGGACCGTTCGAGCTGAGGGGGCGAGGAGCAACGCACAGCCATCGACCGCGTCATCACAAGTCGACCGGCCCTGTTGCTCGCCGACCAAACCGTGGTCATGCGCCACGGTCATTTTGCCGAAGCCAAGGGACCTGGATTTCGACCTGCCGGACCTGGTTTAGCACGTGGATATCGCAGACCCGGCGCCCGATCGCTAGCCCGCCCTCGCGGCAGGGCGGTCGAAGAGGCCGCGCGGCGGTTAAGATACAGTGCACAAACCGGTGCACTGGGGAAGCGCCTGAGCTAAGTGTCGCCGGTTATTGGGTGCTCGAATAGACGAGGAAGCAACGAGTAGTGTTCGACAATACTGGATCTGAGCTTACAGCTACCGGAATTCTGTTGGCAGCGGTGGTCATTATAGTTGGGTCTTTTCTTTACTTTTCCCCATCCATTGTTGCTCACCTCAAAGAACATGAACGTGGGGCGACTGTTTTCTTTGTAAATCTCATTGTTGGGTGGACTGTCATTGGCTGGATTCTCGTCTGGATATGGGTGCTCACGACGCTGCCGAAGACAACCGAATCCGGGAGACGGAATCTCCAGCCAACGGTGCGGAACCTGCCCGGCTCGTCACCTCCGACCACGAGCGATACCGCCCGCGGTGCGAATCGTGAGGGAACCGAGCCCAAGCGGAAAACGTGATCCCGGCAGCCCCAGATTGGACGGCCGGTGCGCGCGCGGGAGGAGATAGATCATGCAACCAGCCCTGATCGAGCTACCGGCGGGCGTCGAGCGGCCGATGGTGGTCCGTCGCCGTAACGGTCGCCTTGACGGATTCTTTCTCAAGGACACGGACATCCCGACGCCGCGCCTCGCGCGGATCGCCTCGCACGACGACGGGCGCTCCTGGTCGGAGGCGCCCGACGTTTTGACGCTGCCCGAAACCGGCGGGCTGTGGGGCGGCCTGGAAGTGCTGGCCGACGCCGACGACGAGGTTCATTGCTTCTTCATGCACGACCGGGGCTCCGGCGTCTTCGGCGCGCCGCTGGCGGGCGAAGGCGTGGCCCACGAGGGCCCCTACCACGGCAAGTTCCTGGACATCTGGCACCTCGGATCCCGCGACGGCGGCGCGGCGTGGACCGAGCCGAAGCGAATCTGGGAGGGCTTCACCGGCGCGCTCAACAGCGTGATCCAGCTGCGCGGCGGCCGCATCGTGCTGCCCTTTGCCTGGGCCACGGGCCAAACCTGGGCGCACCGGGTCGACAAGGGTCTGGACGCCTTCAGCTTCGCGGGCGCCTTCTATTCGACGGTGGTCTACTCGGACGACGCGGGCGCAACCTGGCGCCAGGGCACGCGCGACATCAAGTCCTGGGCGCCGATTCCGGCCTACGGCGCCGACGAGCCAGTGATCATCCAGAAGCTCGATGGGCGCGTGTGGATGCTGCTGCGCACGCAGACGGGACGGCTCTACGAGTCGTTCTCACACAACGGCGCGGAGTGGTCCGTCGCCCGTCCGACGCCGCTCGTCTCGTCCGACTCACCCGTGGGCCTGGTGCGCCTGAGCGACGATCGCCTAGTGCTGATCTGGAACTGCTGCCAGCGGTTTCCCTACGCCTATGGCGGACGCCACGTGCTGCACGCGGCAATCTCGGAAGACGACGGCCTGACCTGGCGCGGACGCCGCGAGGTGCTGCGCGATCCGCGCCGCCACGATCCGCCGCCCACCAAGGGCGACTTCGGCACCGCCTATCCGTTCCCGGTGGTGACACGCGACGACCGCGTCATCATCGTCTCGGGCCAGGGCGAGGGCCGCGTCCTGATGGTCCGGCTGGACCCGGCGTGGCTGTACGAAACGCAGCAGGCGAGCGACCTCGCCGACGGGCACGAGGACTGGTCGATCTTCGGCACCGCCGGCGTCGAACGGCAGCCGCATCCGGACCGCGCCGGCGCCTATGCGCTGCGCCTCACCAAGCAGGCGCCCGGCCGCACGTCGGGCGCGGTGTGGAACTTCCCCGCCGGACGGCGGGGGCGCGTGCAAGTCCGACTGCGCCTGGAGCCGGGCGCCGGTCGGTTTCGGCTGAGCCTGACGGACCACTTCTCGACCCCGTTCGATCCCCAGGACCAGTTCCACAACACCTTCAACGTTTCGGTGGCGCCGGGCGGCAAGATTGCGGATGAACCGGCGCTCGAGGCCGGGCGCTGGCACACGGTTGAGCTGGCCTGGGACACGCAGGGGGACCGCGCGTGTCGCGTGTCAGTGGACGGGCGGCAGGTGACGACGTCGCCCCAGCTGCACGAGACGCGTGGGGTGAACTACCTGCGCGTCGCCGTCCTGTCAGAGCTTCACGACAACGCCGGCCTATGGATCGAGTCGGCGGCTGCCGAGGTGGAGCCCCTGTCCGCGAGAACGACCGCTCGGCGCCTCTGATCAGGTTCACGTCGTAGCGCCCGTAGCCGCGATGGATGTGTTGGCGAGGATGTCAGCATGAGTGCTTTAGCGGGAGTCGCACTTGTGAGGTCCTATGCAATCTCTACTGATGGTCCCTTCGGTAGTCTTGCAAGCTAAGTGCGAAGCACAGTGCTAGCGGCCCCACGAAAAGACCGCAGATGAACCATGCAAGCCAACCATGTCCACGGAGAACGGCGGACCATGCCGTCCCGACGGCAAAGGACAACCAGGCCAAGCCGACTGCCAAGGCGACAATGATCTGCTGATCGCGAGTTATGCCAAGTACTGCAATGTTCTCTAATAGACCCGCAAATATGTCCATCAGCGTCTCACTCCCAGGTAGTGGCGATTCGCATGGAATATCGCCAACTCGTGCTTGTGCCTACGCTATCAGGCAAGCACAGCGCCTAACCATTTCGCGGCACCAGCACGGCTGCTCGTTCCCGTCGCATTTGAATGAGGATGCCAATGGGTACGGCCGCCGCCCCGACCGTCGACCACGTCACCTAAATCGATGCCCCGATAGAGCGCAGCTACGGCCACTCATCCAGTGATCGATTGACATCCTCGCTGGTAAAGGGTTCGGCGTCGGCAGCCACGGCGAACACCGTTGGGTCCCGATCAACACGCTCGGTCGATGCGCCCCGGAAGATGCGTCGCGCCAATTTGGACACAGCGCTGCCAAGGCTGCTTCTCTTTCGCTCGGCCAGCGCCAGGGCAGTTGCGAGGAATTCGGCGATCGCATCGGCTATTCGCATAGGCACATCATCGCATCACGCCGACAAGTCGTTTGGCGTCCGCCGCTTCCACGGCAGGTCGCCGACCACCCGCCAGCCGATGATGCCCGCCAGGCCGATCAGGACGGCCATGGCGATGCCGACCAACTCGTAGCCGTGCACGTCGAGCAGGAAGCCCACCGCCGGCGCCACACCGAGTTGAACGACGGCGCCCGCCGTCAGCAGCACGCCCAGCGATCGGCCCACATAGGCCTTCGGCACCCGGTCGCCGATGAGCACCGACGGCAACACGGCCCCCAGACCGGTGACCGCCGACAACATGCCGGCGAAGATGAAGACCACCAGTCCGACCGGCAGCGTGAACAGCAGCCCCGCTCCCAATGCTCCGAGCACCATCGCGTAGAAGGCGATGCCGCGACCGGCGCGGTCCATGAGGTTGCCGCTGAGGAACGTGAGCACGGCGCGGGCGGCGCTCATGGCCGAGATGGCCAACCCCACCACGGCAGGCTCGAAGGCAAGCCCCTCGCCGGCGTAGAGCGGCAGGACCACGCGGCTCTGCCCGATCACTGGACCGGTGAGCAGCATGGCCAGCGCGATGATCGGCCAGACCACGCGCGGCAGGCGCATCTCGCTCAGCCCGAATGCCCGGTCCCGAACCCGCGGTCGTGGCGGCGCTTCACCGCGAATGACCAGCAGCACGACAGCGGCCGCGCAAAGGCTCAGCACGGCCGGCGCGACCAGCGCCGCGCGCCAGCCCAGAATGCCGGCGATCACGCCCGCCAGCGCCGGACCGATGAACGCACCGACCTGGACGCCGGACATGACGCGCGAGGTGACGCGTCCGCGCTGCTCCGCGTCGGCCTGCGCCACGGTGTAGGCGATGCTGCTGGTGACGATGAACGTCGCGCCCACCGTACCCACCAGGCTGCCTACCAGAAGGACGAGGTAGCTCGGAGCCAGCGCCATGAGCAGCGTGCCGGCGGAGAGTCCCAGGCCGCCGGATGCAATCGGCACGCGGGCGGGCAGGCGGTCGGCGACCATGCCGGCCGGAATGTTGGTGAGCATGCCCGCCAGCGCTTGGGCGGAGAAGATCAACCCCAACTCCGCATACGTGAGCCCAAACTCTCCGCGGATCACGACGAGCAGCGGCCCCGGAGCGGTGGACACGACGGCCGTCACCGCCAGGACGGCGAATACCGTGACGAAGTCGGCGCGTGGGCGTGCCATGAGCGCGCGGTTGCGAGGCCGGGAAGGATGCGGCTGAACCATGCTACGCCCGCGGGAGCGCCTTGGGCTGGGCGAGGGCAGGTTTGAAACCTGCCCTCCGGCGCCACTGGGCAAATCGCGACGCCCGGCCGCCTGGCAGGCGCCGTGGCAACCGCGCCGATGTGTTGTACAAAGGGCGCATCTTGGGGCTCTGCCCCGGCACCACGGGCAGCATCCCCACCGATGGCGAGCACCAGATCACGTTGGCGTTGTCACCGGCTGCACCTGAATTACGCGACAACGCGTGGCGCCTGACGCGCCCGCCCCGGTAGGCGCGACGACTGCGGGCCGCACGCGATCGATGCTGCCGCCGTCGCCGGACTACGCGGCGCTCAAGGGCCTCATCAAGGACGCGGGACTGCTCGAGTCCCAGCCGCGCTACTTCGCCTTCAAGTTCGTGAGCACGGCCTTGCTATTCGCCATCAACATCGCCGTCGTGCTTGCGTTCGATCACCCGGCCGTCGTCCTCGCCGCGGCCGTCCTGCTCGGATTTGTCTTCACGCACGTGGGATTCCTCGGCCACGATCTGGCCCATCGGCAGATCTCCCACAATTCGCGCCTGGTCTCGTCGCTTGGACTCATCGTCGGCAACCTGCTCATCGGCGTGAGCTATTCGTGGTGGACGGCAAAGCACAACCAGCACCACGCGACGCCGAACCACAGCGAGCAGGACCCGGACCTGGACTATCCGATGCTGGTTTTCGAGTCAGCGAGCATCCGGCACCGCAAGCGCTTCTTCTATCCCGTCATTGCCTATCAGGCCGTTCTCTATCTGTTCCTGGGCGCGTTTCAGGCGTTTGGGATGCGGGCGCAGGCCGTGGCGCAGGTGCTGAGCGGCAGGTCGCCGCGACGAAGGGCGGAAGGGCTTGCGTTGGTCCTGCACGCACTGCTCTACGCGGTTTTGCTGGTTCAGATCGGCCATTGGGGATTGGGCCTGGCGTTCCTCTTCATGCATCAGATGACGTTCGGGCTCTACAACACGCTAGTCTTTGCCCCCAACCACAAGGGCATGCCGATGATCGACGAGTCCAACCGCATGGACTATCTGCGGGAGCAGGTGCTCACGGCCCGCAACGTGACGGCGCACCCGGTAATCGACTTCCTCTACGGCGGACTGAACTATCAGATCGAGCACCATCTGTTTCCGGCCATGGCGCGCAACAGGTTGAGCGCGGCGCAGCCGATCGTGGCGGCCTTCTGCGCCGAGCGCGGGGTCGACTACGCGGTGACCGGACCGCTCCAAGGAATCCTGGAGCCGCTGCGGCATCTGCACGCCGTATCCGCGCCCCTGCGACGCGGCGCGCGAGCCGACTAGGCGCCGGGCGACCCGGCCCTAGGCCAGCAGGTCCCGCAGCCGCTGGGAGAGGTCGGCCTTGGCCTCCGGCTGCGGTTCCATGAGCCGCGCGTCACGCAGGCTGCCGGCGACCGGCTGACTGTCCGTCACCAGGTGCGGATCGCCGCCCTCCTCGTTGATCAGCTCGATGAGGAGTCGCTCGACAAGCTCGGCCCGGACGGCCGCGTGCGCCGGATCGTCCCAGAGGTTGTTCAGGTCCTCGGGGTCGTCCTTGACGTTGTAGAGCTCGCCGTACTCGGTGGTGCCGTAGTGCAGGAGCTTCCAGTCTTCGGTGACGAGCATCTTGACCCGGTGCGTGATGGGAGCCGGATGCGCCTTGCCCGCGCCGACAAGCTCAGGTATCCCGCTGCCGAAGATGGCGATGCGCTCGACGATGACCGCGTCGCGATGCGTCTCCGTTTCGCCGCGCAGCAGCGGGGCGAAGCTGCGGCCCTCCTGGCCGACCAGCGGATCCGCGCCCGCGAGGTCGAGCCAGGTTGGCACGAGGTCGAGCTGCGTCATCACGCCGGCGTGCACGCGGCCCGCCTCGACCGAACGCGGGTGACGCCACAGCAGCGGCACCCGGTTGACGCACTCGTAGGACATCATCGGCTTGGCGGCGATGCCGTGATCGTTGAGGCCCTCGCCGTGGTCCGAGCTGAAGATCACGTGCGTGTTCTCGGCCAGACCCAGCCGATCCAACTCGGCCAGCACGCGGGCGATGCCGTCGTCGATGAAGGTCGTCATGCCGTAGTAGTGGGCCACGATTTCGCCGTGATGGTCGCCGTCCCAGCCGCTGGTGGTGTCGTAGCCCTGGTAGGGCAGGCCGTCGCGCGCGTACTGGTACTGCGGCGGCTTGTTGCTCACGTCCTCGCGCGGCACGGCCGGCGGCATGTCCGCCGGGTCGTACATGTCGCAGTAGGGACGCGGCGGCGTGAAGGGCTGGTGCGGGTCGTAGAACGACATCCAAAGGAAGAAGGGCCGCTCGTTTCCGTGATCTTGCAGCCAATCGACGGTGCGGTCGGCGGTGCGGTGGGTGTAGTGCCACTCGGCGGGAATTGCGTTCTTCCAGCTATGGAAGGCGCCGGTGCGCGGCGCGAGCGCGTTGACCGGCTTCCACAGCTCCAGACCCTCGGGGTGATGCCGCTCCAGCCAGACCCGCCAGTGCCCCTTGGGGTAGGTGTGCGCGCCCAGGATTTCGACGTAGTCGAAGCCGAAATACGGTCCATACCAGAGGCCGTCGTCGGGATCGACCGGCGCGCCGGGCGGCGGATGATCCGGCAGCACGTCCTCGTATTCGCCGCTCTTGAAGTGCGGCTTGCCGACCAGCGCCGTGGCGTACCCGGCCTGTCGCAGCGAGTCGCCCACGACGGGGATGGCCTCGCTGAGATTGACGTTATTGAAGACGTGATGCCCGCGCTGGCTGCGGCCGGTGATCATGCTGGCCCGCGCGGGGGCGCAGATGGCGTTGGTGGGATAGGCGCGGTCGAAGCGCATGCCGTCGCGCGCGAGGCTGTCCATCGCCGGCGTGCGGATGCGCGGGTTGTGAATGCCCAGGGCGTCCCATCGCTGCTGGTCGGTGGTGATGAAGAGGAAGTTGGGTTGGGAGGTGTTGGGCATCTGGGTAAGGGTTGGCTGCGGGATTAGGCGTTTACCCTAACCGCCCTGATCAGCGGCGGCCAACGATGCCGATGGCGTAGGCCGGCGGCGCGAGTTTCCAATTTGATCGCGCTCCCTGCTGCCGAGCCTTGATTTGACTTTCAAACACCTTAGACATGTCATTCCAAACGAACGTGAGGAATCTAGAACGCACGACTCCCGCGCAGCCGTGATCGGGAGTCTTAGATTCCTCGCTGCGCTCGGAATGTCAGAGGTGGGGCGCTCGGAGCTACAGGGTGGGCGGTTCGGTGGCCCGCGCTTCGTGCAGCGTGGGACCGGCCGCGGATGCGTTTCCCAGGCTGCACGCAGCCTGGGCCACCGGTCCGTCACCCCGGCGAGAAGCCTGCCCCGTACTCGATACGGGGCCGGGATCCAGATTCGCTCTACGCGCCCGTGACCCGGACTGGATTCCGGCCTCCGCCGGAATGACGGAAGGCGGCAGGCTCTGAGCTTGTCGCAGGGCGTGGTTCGACAGAGCCTGTCCCGAGCTTGCCGAGGGGCTCACCACGAACGGTCTCAATAGGCCCGCAAGCACCCTCAGTCCAGGTGCCAGACCTCGGGCGCGAAGAACATCTGGCCGTCGTCGTCGGTCAGCTGCTCGATGACGTCCTCGAACCACGCGCTCCAGCGGGTGTTGACGTCGTAGGACCCGATCTTGCCGAAGGCGGTGGCGACGTCGGGCTCGCACTCCGCATAGGCGATGACCTGGAGTCCACGGCGGAACAGCGAGTAGTTGGTGAAGCCAGATTCTCGGATGGCCTCAACCAGCTCCGGCCAGATTTCGTCGTGACGGCGCTTGTACTCGTCTTCGGTGCCGGGCTTGATCTGAAAGGTGAAGCAGACCCGCTCCATGGGAAACCTCCGTGCGCTGTGATCGCCTGACGTGCCGTGTCGAGGCTACCGCGCCGCCGATTGGCGCGCCCGATGCCTGAGGACGCAGGGCGTGGATTCCCGCTCCCCACGTGCGCGAGGACATGCTTCGCGGGAATGACGAAGGGGTTGCGCCATGTCCCCCGAAACGTGCCGATCAGACCTCCTCGACGACCGTGGCTTCGATGCCGCGATGCAGGTCGCGGTGGGTGAAGTAGTAGACCACCAGCACGCGTCCGTCCCGTAGCTCGACGGCCCAGGGATAGCCGCAGTCCGAGGTCATGGAGTCGCTGCGCACGTCGAGGACGGGACAAGTGTCGAGGTTGGCGCACTCTGGGTCGGTGACGCGCACGGTGCAGCCGCGCTGCCCATCCCACCGCGTCCCCGTGGTCACGAAGACGCGTCCGTCGCTGAGCGGCAGCATGTGGCTGGGGCTCCCGTAGATCGACGTGGGCTGCCACGGCGTCCAGGTCTGGCCGTCGTTGTCCGACTCGACCCGCGCCACAATCGTGCCGCCCTGGCTGCCCGACAGCCGGATTCGCGGCGAGCCCCGCGGATGGCAGCGATACAAGACCACGAGGCGTCCGCTGGGCGTGCGGTGTATGGCCGGCTCGCTGAAGTGCACGACGGGGTCCTCGGCAATGCGGCCGCCGTAGGTCCAGGTCTCGCCGAAGTCGTCCGAGACGCGCAGCATGCCGAAGTAGGGCTGCTCGCCCCGGGGACGCTCGGTGGCCTTGCTGGGCATGAGCAGGCGCCCGCCGGGCAGCTCCAGCAGCCCGCTGCGGCACACGCCCGAGTGCTCGGCCGGGTGGCCCCAGGCGGCGTCCGGCAGGCGGGGAAAGCGCACCGGATTGGACCAGGTGCGGCCGCCGTCGCGGGACCGCACCCAGAAGGGAATGCCGGGTCGAGAGATCCAGGTCGAATGCTGCGGCGAGCCGACGTCCCGTGCGTGCGGCGGCGCGCGAAAGATGAATTCGGCGAATCCCTGGGCAGGCACGAGCTCGTTGCTCGACGCATGAAGAAAGATGCTGCCGTCGGCGAGCGTGTGGGTGCCGAAGTCGATCACGCCGCCGCGCGGATCGTTGGTGACCAGCCAGGATTCGCTCCAGGTTTGGCCCTCGTCGCGCGACGCGACGGCCCGCACGTCGAACAGCGGATGGCTGTGATGGGCGTGGCCCAGATGCGGCGCGCGATGGAAGAGCACCAGCAGCTCGCCCGCCGGCGTGCGCACGACGTTCGGCGCGGTGGCGTAGTGGCCGGTCTCGCGGTAGACGGTAATGTGCTCGATGACGCGCCAGCTCATGGAGATGGCAGACGGACGGCCCCAACTCGCGGCATTGCAGTGCGCCTCTCGTGCGTTGGGCTGTGACGGGCAGTCTACGCGGCATGGGGTGACGGCCGATGACGCGGCCTCGGCCGGCGGTTGTCACCCTCACCCCGACCCTTCACCTATAGGAGACATTTGCATAAGCCTGTAGGAGCGGCTCTCAGACCCGCCCGACGCCAAGCATCCGGCGCGCTTCCTGGTTCGACCGGACTGGATTCCGGCCTTCGCCGGAATGACGGAGTGGTTACGCGAGGGTCTGCATAGGGAGAGGGAGCCGAATCTTGCCTGCGGAGTATTGGTCGTTCGGGCGGCAGGCTCGGGCCACCCCCGTGATAGGCTGCCGCACCAGAATCGACCCCTCGGATCGAGCGGAGGCGCGCCCACATGAGTTTGCCCCAACAGGCAGCCATCGAGTCGTGCATCGAGCGGTTTCGCAGCGGCACGCTGACCGAGTTGGAGCTGCGAGACACCTTGCAGTCGCTGGCCGACGGCGAGGACAAGCGCCAGGAGCTGCTGTACCTCCAAGCCGGCACCGCGTCGGTCAACTCGGGCGTGATTGGGATGTTCATCGCGCGGGACGGTGAGATCGACGAGGGTCCGCCGGACCCCGACGACATGCCCTACGACACTGTCATGGACGCCCTGAACGACGGCTGGCGGATCATCAAGTTCCCGGAGCTGGCCGTGATTCTGGACGAGACCAGGCTGCACGGACCGGGGGTCGAATTCATCCTGGAGAAGGTGAGGTAAGCCCGTCATGCGTACCCACGACTGCGAACCGACACTCACCGATTCCCAGGTGCTCGACTTCTGCAAGTCCGGCTATCTGCCGCTCGAGGGCGTGGTTCCCGACGACGTCAACCAGCGCGTCGTCGATTTCATGAATGATCACGCCCCGCACATCGAGCCGGGCGACTTCGCCAACCACGAGCCCAACGAGATCCTCGACGAGGACTGGTTCATCGACGGCGTGATGTGCAATCCGGTGGCGGCCGGCGCGGTGCGCTGCCTGCTCGGGCGGGACTTTGCGCTGCCGAGGATCATGTCGAGCCACCGCGTCCACATGCCGGCCCGCGCCTACGGCTGGCACCGCGACGGCGGCTCGCTGTCGAACCACGAGCTCAACTACCTGCAGGTCTACTACTACCCGCAGGACACGACGGTGGAGATGGGCGCCACGGCGTTTCTGCCCGGCTCGCACCTGTACTGGCCGTTCGGGCAGGGCAGCTCCGGCCTCTACGGCATGTACCGCGGCACGGTGTCGAGCGCGGCGCCCGCCGGGTCGATTTTCATCTCGGCCTACTCCGTGTGGCACCGGCGTACCGAGTCGACGGCCTCGGGCATTCGCAATCTGCTGAAGTACAACTACTGGCGCACGACGGCGCCGCAGCGCGACTGGATTCGCGAGCCGGACTTCGACCCCGCGACGGCCGTCTACGGCCCTGGGCCCGACGCGCCGCCCGCACCGCGAAATTCCTATCTGGCCGTGGCGCGCATGTACTTCTGGTTGTGCGGGCGCCTGGACGACTTCCAGGCGCTGGGCGGCCAGGGTTGGCCGAAGGTCGGGCCGGTGGACTACCAGCCCTACGGCTATCCGGGCGACCCCACCGATCCGCGCGTCCACCAGCAGGCGGTCTGAGCCGACACCGACGGGCGGCCGCGCCATGAGTCCACGTGGCCGCGTCATCGTGGGCACGGCGAATTGGAACGATCTGCGCGGCTTTTACCCGCGTGGAACCAAACAGAGCGAGAAGCTGGCGGCCTACGCCGCACGCCTGTCGGGCGTCGAGGTCAACGCCACGTTCTTTCGCATGCAACAGCGCGAGACCGTGGCCGGGTGGGCCGAGCAGACGCCCGACGGATTCATGCTGAGCCTCAAGGCGCATCGCTTTGTTTCGTCGTGGCTGCGGAACCCCGACAAGGCGGAGGCGCAGGGATTCGCGCGGCACCGAGCGATGGCGCAGCCGCTGGTTGACGCCGGCAAATTCGTTGCCTACCTGTTGCAATTTCCGGGAAAGCTGAGCGCCGCGATCGACCTGGAGCGGTCGCTGGCGATGCTGCGCGAGGGTTTCGGCGATCTGCCGCTGGCGGTGCAACTGCCGGACACGTCGGACTCCCAGCTCGACGCGCAGATCACGGGGGAGTTGCAGAACCACAGCATGGTGCGCGTGCGCCACGACCCGCCGGCGTCGGATGAGGCGGCGTGGCCGATGGATGCCGGTGACCTGGCGTACTTCCGCTTCCGCGGCCCGGCGGTTGCTTCGAGCGCGGGCGACGACGGACGCTTGCGCTACAGCGATGCTCAGATCAGGGAACGTGCCACTATCGTCCGGCGGGCGAGCGAGGCGGGAAGACTGACCATGGCGGTGTGCTACGGCAAGAAAGACGTGGATACGGCGGACGCCGCGCTGCGTCTGACCGCCGAGCTCCAGCGCCGGGGAGTTGCCGTTGGCTGAGCATCCGCCCCCAGTGCCGGACGGCTACAACGGGCCGCGGGCCTGCGACCCGCATGAGTTCGGGGCCATGCTCGACCTGCAGAACCTGGCGCTGCGGACCCTGAACTCTCGCGCCGGAGAGCCGGCTCGCATGCCGTCCATGGGCTTGGACTGGCCGCACGTCTACTACCCAGGGAACCTCGACAACATCCGGGTGATCACGCACGACGGACTGGTCGTGAGCGCGGTGGCGATCGCCCCAACCACGGTGCGCACGCCGCGCGGCTGGATCGAGCTTGGCGGCATCAATGGCTTCGTCACACACCCGGACCACCGCCGGCGTGGGCTTGGAACCGCCGTGCTGCACGATGCGCACCGGATCATGCGGGCCAGCGGCCATCACATCGCCATGCTGGGCACCGTGAGCCAGAACTACTACCGCCGCTTCGGCTGGGAGATGGGCATGCGGCAGCGGAGTCACATGCTGGACCGCGCAAATATCAACCTGCTGCCGCCCAGCCCCGACCTCGAGATCACCGAGGACTGGCGCCCCCACGCAGCGGCGCTGACGGCCATGCACGCCCGCGAGCCGCTGGGCGCCGACCGCGACGAGCACTACTTCACGTTGGTGGCGCAGTCCCGGGCCGACCGGGTGCTGGTCGCGCTGCAGGACGGCGCGCCGGTGGCGTACCTGGCCGAGCGCCAGCGGGAGGTTCTCGAGTACGGCGGCGACGTGGCGGCAACCGTGACGCTGCTGCGGCGCCTGCTGCGCGATATCGACGATCCCCGCGCCAGCACCACCGACCGTCCTCCAGGCGAGAGCACGGTGGTGACGCTGGAGGTCATCGCGCCCGAATGGAACGACGGCCTCGCCGGCCTGCTGCTGGAGACCGGCATCCCGTACGGCCAGACCCATCACTACATGATCAAGGTCATCAATCTCGAATCGCTGCTGGGCGCGCTCGATTTAACCGACGTCGAGGCAACGGCGTCTGCCGACGGATGGCGGCTGCGCCGCGGCGACCGCACGCTCGACGTGAGCGATTGCGAGCTGGTGAAGCTCTTGTTCGGTCCGGAGCGGTTTCCCGACTTCGCGCCGGACCTATTCCCGCTGGACTTCTTTCAGTGGAAGCTCGACCGGATGTGACGGCACCGGATCTAGCCCCAAGTTTCAGTCCCGGCGGCTCACCCGTTCGCCCCCGTATCACGTACGGGGCAGGCGATGAGCAACGTCGAAGGGCGCCGTTCATGGTTCGACAGAGCCTGCCCTGAGCCTGCCGAAGGGCTCACCACGAACGGGTGAGTGGGCTCATGAAGCAAGCTTCCCGGGGTTCCACCGGATGGCGGTGACCTGGGTGTGCCCGATCGCGGCGTCCCACACGGTGCGCGCGGGCTCGTGGTCGCAGGCGCCGACGATGGAGAGCACGTCGCCGTCGTCCAGCGTCACGCTGGCGCTGAAACCGCTGACGCCCGAGCCGTAGTAGAGATAGACCGCCTCGTCGGCCCAGGTCTCGCCGGAGTCTCGACTCAGCATGACCCGGCCGCTCGGCGGGCCAGGGCCGTAGCGGGTGTCGTGGATGACGGCGATGGTTCCGTCGCCGGCAACCGCGGGTGCGCCGAAGCACTGGCCGAAGACGGTGGTGAGCTGGCGCAGGTTGCCCCAGGTGCGGCCGCCGTCGGGCGAATCGGCCAGGAACACGTGCTTCCAGGCCAGATTGCCCCGCGCGCCCTGCGGCTCCAGTTCGTCGGGCATACGGGGCCGCTGGTAGCGCACCACCGCCAGCAGCCGGCCGCCGCCTAGCTCCGCGACCGCGCCCTCGGTGCCCCAATCGCACACGAGTGACGGCTCCGACCAGGTCCGTCCGCCGTCGCTCGATCTGAAGGCCACCAGATGCATGACGCCGCTGGCGGGCGGCTCCCACACCAGGCGGTCGCGGCAGCAAAAGAGCAGGAGCAGGGTGCGGCCCTCGATCAGCCGCAGGGAGTGGTAGTAGCGCTCGTCGTAGCGGGTCGGCAGCGTGAGCTCGGCGTGCAAGCTCCAGCTGCGGCCCTGGTCGGCCGAACCCATGATCTCGATGGGATCCGAGCGGATGCCGTCGTTCGAGCCGACGTGCACCAGGGTTCCGTCGTCGATGACGGCAATCGGACCCCGGTAGGGATACATGTCGAGGCCCACCACGGCAGACGGCTCTCGTCCCGCCGCGTCGCCGCGCGCATGGGCAGTCCAGGTGCGGCCCTCGTCGTCCGAGCGGCACAGCAGCGAGCCCTGGTTGACGAAGATGGCGCCGTCCGGGGCGCGCGCGGCGTGGATCATCTGCGGATGACCCGCGGGATCGTGGGGCAGCGTGGACTTGGCCACGGGGACCCTATGCAGCCGTCCACCGGCGGCGTGCAGCACGTAGTCCGACGCCTGCATCTCGGCCAGGTCGTCGCGCGACGGCCAGGGCGCCCCGCCGAGATTGCCCGTGTCAGCAGGTGCGGCAAGTCCAACGACGCCTTGATCGTGGGTCACGTTCGTCTCCTCCGTATGCGTTCGGCTTGAGCGTCGCTTGCCATCGCCCTCACCCTAACCTCTCCCGTGAGAGACGTGTACGTAATCGGGAAGGGGCGGGTCTGAGACCCCCCGTACGCAGAAAGGCCAGCGCGCCGCAAGTTTGACCGGACTGGATTCCGGCCTTCGCCGGAATGACGGAGGGATTTCGCACGGCTCTCCAGAGAGAGGGGACCGGATGCGTTGTTTCACGGCTTCTCGCCGGGCGGGATGAGCCGCGGCGGGGCGCCGTCGGGCCAGTCCAGGTGACCTATGAACAGGCCTCGGGTGCGGTTGGATTCGCGGTAGCGGAAGTCCTGGGGATCCGCCGAGCAGTGGGTAATCCACCACTGGCCCTCCCAACGGAAGACCTCCGAGGCGTGGCAGAAGCCCAACCGCTGCGGCTCGTAGCCGTGGAAGTCGTAGGGCGATTCGGACGCCACGAAATGCGTCCACCAGCCGTGCTTGAAGAACAGCCAGAACCTGCCGTCCTTGGGTACCACGCAGGGCGACTCGACTTCGAGGGTCGGCTCCTCATCGAAGGTCCAGGCCTTCATGGTGAACACCGGTCCGATCTCCTGCCAATGCAGCAGATCGTGCGACATGGACGCGGCCACGCACACCAGGTTGTGGCCGAACTTCTCCTGCACCCGCGCCACCCAATAGGCCACGAACGTCCCGTCGTCGAGCCGGATGATGTGCGGGTCGCGGCAGCCGCCGTAGGAGCCGCCGAGCCGACGGGCGACGGATAGGAAGTCCTCGCCGGCGTCCCGATGCATGCGCTCCACTTCGTCCGGCGGAGGCAGACCGAATCCCGGCCACTTGGCCCAGGACACCGAGGGCACGATCACGGGATTGCCCGGAAAGCGCTCCCAGTTGAAGAGGTCGGTCGACGTGGCGAGGCACATGCGCTGCGTGCGGTGCACGTCCGTGACGCAATACAGCATGTAGAAGCAGCCCTCGTGCTCGATGACGTAGGGCGCGAAGCAGGTCACCTCTTCCGGCCACACGCCGGTGGCAGTGAGCGCGGGTGGATGCTGGGTCCACTCCATCAGATCGGCGGACGTGGCGTGGGCGAGCGAGTCCTCGACGCCGTGCATCTCGCCCGGACCGGTCACGTCGCCGATGATGCCGAAGAAGTGCCACAGGCCCTCGTGCCGGATCAGGCAGTGGTCGTTGAGATAGCGGCCCGGATAGGTGAGCACCTCCCGAAACGCGCCAAGCTGTACGTCGCCGTAGGGGCTGGGGCGGATGGAGCTGCCAGGCATCTACGCGATCTCCGTCCTCGACCGTGCCAGGCCCACCCCGATCATCGAGTCGCGCGTCACGAGCTCGGCCAGCTTCTCCGCCGGCAAGTCGCCGGTACCGGCGGGGCGTTCCGGCAGGACCATGTAGCGCAGCGAGGCGGTGCTGTCCCACACCCGGATCTCCTTCGACTCGTCGACTTCGAGTCCGAACTCGCGCAGCACGGCGCGCGGCTCGCGGACCACGCGGGATCGGTAGGCCGCGTCTTTGTACCAGGTGGGAGGCAGACCGAGCACCGGCCAGGGGTAGCACGAGCAGAGCGTGCACACGATGACGTTGTGCACCTGGGGCGTGCTTTCCAGCACCACGATCTCGGCACCCTCCGCGCCGCCGAATCCAAGCTCGGCGATTGCCTCGGTGCCGTTCTCGAGCAGACGCCGCTTGTAGCCGGAATCGACCCACGCCCTGGCCACCACTTTGGCACCGTTCATGGGTCCGATGTCGTGCTCGTACGTCCGCACGATCTCGTCGATGGCGTCGGTGGTCACCAGACCCTTTTCGACCAGCAGCGACTCGAGCGCCCTGGCGCGCACCGCCGCGTATGACTCCGGCTCGGGATGGTGATCGTGGTCGTGGTCGCCGCTCACCCGTCGCTCCGTTCGGCGCTCCGTGACTCGACTGGCTCCAGGTAGCCCTCCCACATGTCGATGTGCACGGCCGTGCCCGGCTCCGCCGAATCGCCCCACAGCTCTAGTCCCTCGAATCTGACACTGTAGAGGTGCTGTGGGGGTGTTGCCTCACCTCCGGGGCTGTCGTCGGGGAGGTCGTAGGCGGCATAGACGGTGTGAATGACGCCGCGCTTGCCCTGCACATAGCCAGGCGAGCGGGTGTGTCCTCCGTGCTGGATTTTGTGGGCTCTTACGCCGTCTCCCACCGTGAACCTCGGCGGCTGCGCCGGCGTCTGGCGAACGTCCCGCTGGCGATACATGCCCGCGCGAACGCGCGCGGTGAGCGCCGGGTCGATCCTGCGCGTCGGTCGTGCGTCGGGATGCTGGCGAAAGTGCTCGGTCTTTGCCGCCAGCTCCTCGGCATCGAGCGCACCCCGCGCCATGAGCCCGCGCTCGAAGGCGAGCATCCACCGCTGGTAGTAGCCGGACAGGTATTCGTCCGGCTCGAGGCTCTCCAGCCTGGGGCGCGAGAGCCCGCCCTTGACCGAGGTCACCAATCCGAACACCCGGCCCTCCCACTCGCTGTGGAAGACCGGCTCATCCGCTTCCGGCTCCACGCGACCGTAGCCCGGCACGCCGCCCATGTCGTGGATGCCGCTGATCGTGATCGGTCAGCTCCGCCTGTGCGTCACTCGATTTCGCCGCCAACTTCCCAGCCGTCGGAGTCCGGCGTCCTGGGCGGACGGCAAAGGGCAGCCACAAGGGCTGCCCCTACACGGATCGCGGAGGGATTCAGGGCCTGGACTCCCCCTTTCGGAGCCCCCTGCGAAACCCTTCGTCATTCCCGCGAAGAGCCTGCCCCGTACTCGATACGGGGCGGGAATCCACCCCTCATTGAACCTGGGGGCGGTGAGGATGCGCCCGGTCACCCCCAAGCCCGGCTGGATTTTGCAAAGGTCTCCCTTCGCGGGAATGACGGAGTAGACATTAGCCGCTGCATCTCTTTCAGCTAGACGGACACCGCCTTGACCTCGTCGGACCAGTCGGTCCAGATGCTGCCCTTGGGGCCGGCGGCGAGCCGCTCGTCGGACCAGGTGTCGGGCTTCTTGTGGAAGCCGTAGAGCGTGGCCTGGCGGATGATGTCGGGGTGTTCATTCCAGCCGGCCAGGTGCAGCATGATCGTGTGCCAGAGCACCACGGATCCGGCGGGTCCCGCGGTCATCACGGGCTCCGTGTCGGCCTTGATGTCGCCGATCGGGGGATCGGTGTAGCCGATGAACTTGGGCGAGTCCTCGCCGTTCACGATGGCGGTGTCCCCGTGGTTCTTGGCCTCCCAGTAGTCCCAGATGCGCGTGTGACTGCGCGGAAAGAGCATCAGCCCGCCCGCGCCGGGCGGCACGTCGTCGAAGTAGACCGCGGTCTGCAAGAGCTGGCGCGTGTGGTAGAGACCCTCGCCCGCGTGGGCGCCGCGCCAATCGGGCGGGGTCGATACGGGGCTGTTGGGCAGGGTGCAATACATGCCGCGGGTGCCCTGGGCGGTCATCCAGTGGGGGCCGGTGCTGGGCAGCCGCAGGTACTCCGTCTCGCCCGAGCCCTTGCCGGTCCACTCCTCGTGCCGGGGGCCCATGTGGACTTCCATGCCGTCGGCGATCTTCTTGGTCATGAAGCAGGGGCCGGTGCTGCAGCCGGAGTCGTCGACGCCGCCGGGGAACACGACCTCGCCTTTGCCAAGCAACTGCTCCGCGATGTCCCAGACCGCGCGGGCGCCGATATCGAGCAGCAGATCCTCCGCGCCGTTGCGAATGATCATGCGATGACCGCCGCCGGAGAAATAGGGATCGCCGCCGACCTCGGGCCGCTCGTAGCCGGCCTTCTCCTCGTCGGTGAACGGCACCCAGGTGGCGGGGTCGTCGCGCTTCATGCTGGGCCGGCTCTCGGCCACGGTCTCCCACATTTGATCGCGGGCCCGGCGGCAGAGGTCGGCGTCGATCGCACCCGGGAGCACGAGGTAGCCGGTGCGCTTGAACTCGGCGATCTGGCTCTCGGTGAGGCGGGCAACTTGCGGGACGCTTGGGGCGGTCGCCGTCATGGGATCTCGTCCTTGTGTGGGTGATGCCCTCACGCTGATGGGTGAGTATGGCCCACGCCGCCGGTGGTCACCAGTGCTCGGGGGCCGAGGGCTCCGCTGCTTCTGATGAGCCGTCTCGGGGCCCGCGCTCGGGCGTCGATTCGGTCCCACCGCGCAGGCTCGTCAGGGGCGTCCGCAGTACGATCCACTGCACTGTGGGCAGCGGCCAAGTTCCCTACGACCTCGAGGGCGTCGAGCGGACGACGCTGACCGAGGCCGACATCGACGACTTGCGGGTCGGCGCCTGGATTCTCGGCACGGGCGGCGGCGGCGATCCCACCTACGGCTATCTCTGCCTCAAGAAGCTCTACGCGCAAGGCCGCGTGGTCGAGGTCATCGACCCGATGGACCTGCCGGACGACGCCTATGTGGCCGCCGTCAACCAGATGGGGTCGCCGCTGCCGGCCGAGGAGCGGCTGACCGATCCGGCGACGGTGACGCGGGCGATCCGGGAGATGGAAGCCTATGCGGGCATTCGATTCACGGCCGTGATGCCCTGGGAGATCGGCGGCGGGAATGCGTTTCAGCCGCTGCTGGCGGCGGCCATGCTCGGATTGCCGGTCGTGGACGCCGACGCCATGGGCCGGGCCTTCCCCGAGGCGCAGATGACGAGCTTCGCCGTCAAAGACTTCACGTGCCATCCGTTGGTGATGGCCGACATCCGGCCCAACACCGTGATCATCTCGGAGGCGGCGGATTGGCAATGGCTCGAGCGCCTGCGCCGCCGCGCCTGCACCGAGTTGGGCGCCGTTGCCGCGACCTGCAACCCGCCGCGCACGGGCCACGAGGTGAAGACCGGCTCGCATCTGCATACGGTCACCAAGGCCCTTCGCATTGGACAGACAGTCAGGCGTGCCCAGACCGAGCACCGCGATCCGGTGGTCGCGCTGCTGCGTCACGAGCGCGGCGTCGAGCTGTTGCGCGGCAAGGTCACGGACGTGGAGCGGCAGACCACCGGCGGCTACCTGCGCGGCCGCGTCGACATTGCCGGTCTCGACACATACGCCGGCGAGACGATCCGCATCGCGTTTCAGAACGAATTCACCGTGGCCTGGCGCGACGACGAACCGTGCGCGACCACGCCGGATCTGATCTGCGTACTCGATCAGGACTCGGGCGAAGCCATCGGCACGGAAGTGATCCGGTTTGGGCAGCGCGTGGCGGTCGTCGCGCTTCCCGCGCCGGAGATGCTGCTGACCGCGCGCGGGCTCGAGCTCACGGGGCCGCGCGCGTTCGGCCACGACCTCGACTTCCACCCACTCTTCACGCGGTGATCCGGTGAGGGTTATCGGGATCGACGTCGGCGGGACCAGCACGGACGCCGTGCTCTTGCATGAGCGTGCGGTGCACCATTATGTCAAGACAGCGACTACCGCCGACGTGAGCTCGGGCATCACGGCCGCGCTCGACGCGCTGCTGGCGACGGCCGGACCGGTCGCCGCAAGCGTCGACGCGGTCATGCTGGGGACGACGCATTTCACCAACGCCATCGTGGAGCGGCGAGGATTGACTCCGACCGCCGCGATCCGCATCGGCCTGCCGGCGACGGCCTTTCTGGAGCCCTTCACGGATTGGCCGTCCGATCTGGCAGCGGCCATCAACGCGCGGCACTTCATGGTGCGCGGCGGTCACGAATACGACGGTCGCCCAATCGTGCCGTTCGATGCGGAGGCGGTGGAGTCTGCGGCCCGCGAGATCCGGGAGGCCGGAATCCGAGCCGTCGCGATCGCATCCGTGTTCTCGCCGCTCGACTCAACGCAGGAGGAACAAGCCGGCCGGATCGTGCGCCGCACGTGCCCCGAGGCCAGCGTCACGCTGTCGCATCGGCTGGGGCGCATCGGCCTGCTGCCGCGCGAGAATGTCACCATTCTCAACGCCAGCCTGGTCGACCTGGCGCGCACGACGACGGCCGCGTTTGCCGACGGCCTGCGGATGGTCGGGATCGACGCGCCCGTCTATCTGACTCAGAACGACGGGACCATCGCCCGGATGGAGCGGGCGGCGGCGTTGCCAATCCTCAGCGTCGCTTGCGGACCCACCAACAGCATGCGGGGCGCGGCGTTTCTATCGGGCATGTCCGACGCGCTCGTGATCGACGTGGGCGGAACGACGACCGACATCGGCTATCTGCGGCACGGCCTGCCGCGCCAAGCCAACCGCGAGGTCGAGATCGGCGGCGTGCGCACGCTGTTCCAGATGCCGGACCTGCTGTCGCTGCCACTCGGCGGCGGGTCGAGAGTCAAGACGTCGCCGCCGGCCATCGGCCCGGAGAGCGTGGGGTTCCGGTTGAGGGAGCTTGGCCGCGTCTTCGGCGGCCAGGTCACCACCGGCACCGACGTGGCCGTGGCCGCCGGAGTCTCATCCCTGGGCGATCCGCGTCGCGTGGCCGATTTGCCGGACGGTTTGGTCGGTGCGGCGATGGCGATGGTTCGCGCCCGTCTCGAGGACGCCATTGATCGCGTGAAGCCCGACGCGGAGCTCCGGCCGGCGATCGCGGTGGGTGGCGCGGCGTTCTTGGTACCGGACCGCCTGGCCGGCGCGGGCGACACGGTCCGCGTCCCGCATGCCGCGGTCGCCAACGCCGTGGGCGCCGCGATGGCCCAGGTGAGCGGCGAATCCGACCGGGTCTACCGCAACGTGCCGCGCGACGAGGCCATCGCAGCGGCGACCACGGCCGCCCGATCGGACGCCATCGCCGCCGGCGCCGATTCCGACACGCTGGAGGTCGTCGAGGTCGAGGACCTGCCGCTGGCCTATCTGCCCGGCAACTCGCGTCGCGTGCGGGCGAAGGTTCTTGGCGACGTCGCCTGGCCGCTCGGACCGGCTCAGGCTGGCGCAGGCGCTCGTGGGCAACTCCCGAGCAACGAGGGTGCCCGGGCATGTGAGGGCTCAGATCCGTTCCGCAGCCTCAAATGGTGAATTCCCAGGCTGAGAGTAGGGAGACCCACGCTCTGGCCTCATACCCCGCGACGCCGGCCCACCCCACCCCCGCAGCGTGAACGCTGCGCTATCGTGAGCAGCCGCCATTACGGCGGTCAGATGCCTCCGGCGGCGGCACGGGAAGCGCAGGTGATTCATGGCGATGGTTTCGCGAGTGGTCGGCGGCCTGATGCTGGGGTACGTGGGGCTTTACCTGGCGCAATACCTGTTCAGCGCGTGCTACGACGATCCGGGGCGCGTGTGGAGCGTGCTGAACGTCATCTCGGGGATAGGCATTCTCATCGCCCTCGGGGTGAACCTGGCGCGCTTGCGCTCGCTGTCCGGCGGCGAGACGCCGGGCCTGACCCGGCTGGGCGCGACCACGCTGGTCTACGCGAACGCCGGGCTGGCCATCTGGTACTTCCACAACTGGATCCGCCTGCTGATATTGGCCCCCGGCGAAGTCACCAGCGTGCACCACGAGGTGATCTGGCAGATCATCGCGCTGCTGATCCCCCTAGTGCTCGCCACCACCGGCTGGCGGCTCTGGCGAGGGCCGGGCAATTCCTGAGCGCCTTCACGCTGGTAGCGAGGTGAGATGGGGGCACGACGGCGAGCGTGGGGAGCTGAAGCCCGCAAGCATATTGCGGCCTTGCTGAAACAGGCCGAGCGGAAAGGCGCTCAGCATGTCGACATTCGTGCCGGAGAGGTGGAGAAACGGCTATGGCCCCATGGGCCGACTCGCACGCCTTGCGTTTGCGGCGCGATGATCGCGTTGATGGCGCCGGGCGACTGGTTTCGCCGTAGACCACCGAATGGCCTGGGAACAAGGCTCACGATCCGCTATCGGCTGCCGCGGCCATGCAGTGAGTCTGGCATGCGCCACAGTAACGGGAGCGGTGTGTAAGAGGTGCCGGTAACCGTACGCGAGGCGATTCGCCTGATCGAGAGTGCTGGCTGGTACCTTGCCCGTACACGCGGCAGCCACCGGCAGTACAAGCACCCGAGCCGGCGAGGTCGTGTCACCATCGCCGGGCAACCTGGCGAGGAGTTGCGCCCGGGCACTTGGGCTAGCATCCGGCGGCAAGCTGAACTGAAGGGAGGACCGGAATGACCTATCGCGTAGTAGTCGAACAAGGGCCCCACGGTTGCTCGGCCTACGTGCCGCGGCTCCCTGGTTGCGTGGCCACCGGGCGCACGCCCGAGGAAGCCGAACTGCGCGTGCGCGAGGCGATCGAGTTCCACATCGAGGGCTTGCGTGAGGATGGATGCCCAATTCCCGAGCCCGAAACAACGGTTCACGAATTCGACCCGTCGCGCCAATTGGCGTCCTAGCGGCCTGAGAAGACATGCAGGTGGCCGCGGCCCCTGTTCGCCCGTGCGAGCCGGCGCCAGGTTGTCGCTGTCGCCATGCCTGCACGCGGCAACGCTTCGTGCTCCCACTCCTCGAAGCGTTGCCTGATCTGTAGGCTCGGGCTCACCGACCCCCGAGAACGCCTAGACGGAGGAGCAGGCCCGCCGCCGCACCGTCAGGCCCACATGCGTTCTGCCCACCTCGCACGCTTGGACCGCAGCAATAGACAAGGGCAGGCGTCGCTGGCGATGGGTGCCCGATCAGCCCACGTACGACTACGGCTCTCGATTCCCGAGGGTAAGGGAGATCTGGGTGTCGAGCGGCTCCCCGACGGCCGTGACGCGCACTGGGTGCGTCACCGACGGCGCGTAGCCAAGCTCGGTCTGGACTAGGCGTACCGCAGGCTCGCCAAATCTCAGCATGAACACCTCACCGTTGGCATCGATTCCGAAGGAACTAACCCGCAGTTGTAGGTCCGCAATCTCGAAGAGACGCCAGCCAGGAACCGCACTGCGGTCGAAAGCCCAAATTCGCGCAGTGCAATAGTCGGAAAAGAGATAGACGCCATTGAGATCCGGGATGGCGGTTCCTCGATAGACAATTCCGCCAACGATCGCACAACCATCGACGCGGCTATAGTAAACTAATGGCATTGTAAGACTCGAGTAATCCAAGTTATTCTGACACATGCTCACGGATCCGATCTTGCGGTCAATATCGGCAGTAATATCGGGGTGAAATTGAGTGCATCTGTAACCTTCGAAATACGGCCAGCCGAGGTTCGCTCCAGGGGTCACAATTGACACTTCTTCTTCATCAAGTGCCCCTACGTCGCCAACCCATAGATCTCCACCCTTCGGGTCGAATGCCATGCGCCAGGGGTTCCTGAGTCCGTATGCCCAAATCTCGGGTCGCGAGTTCGGTCGGTCCTGTAGCGGGTTGTCGGCGGGAATCCGATAGGGTCGATCGGCCGATGCTCCGGCTACGTCGATTCGGATGATCTTCCCATGCAATGAGTCTAGGCTCTGTGCACACTCGCTGCATTGACCGTCGCCGATGCCCAAATACAGCATCCCATCGGGTCCAAACCTGATGGCGCCACCCCAATGTTGTTTCGCCTCGGTTGTTCTCGGGATGTCGAGGATGACGAATTCCCGCTCGCGCGGGACCATGCCATCCACGAGTGGAAAGCGTGAGAGTCGAGCCAGAAATCGGTCTTCGTCGCGGTCGTCCTGCATCGTGTAGTACACGTAGAGGAATGGTGAATTCGGAAAATCCGGGTCGATTGCCATGCTCAGCAATCCGGCCTCGGACGCGTTGGAAAAAACAACGTCGGTTAGGTCCAGCACCTGTCGTGATCCAGACTCCGACGACAGCACGGCTATTGAGCCTGCCCTCTCGGCAACCGCCACACCGCCATGCGGCCAGGGGATCAATTCGACCGGCTCAGCGAGATCGACGTCGGGAAAGGCGTTCGCGACGAGCAGGCGGTCATAGGGTTCAGGGAGGGAATCCGGCTCGGACGACCAGCAGGCAACTTGGCCAACCTCATTGATGCCGCAGACGTCACGCCATCCGACGCTCAGCGACGTGAACGCCCCGGGCGGACCGAACGACTCCGATGGTGCGTCGGTGGGCGACGTATCCCAGCACTCGACCTGGCCGGTCGTGAGCGCACCGCACGTGCGGTGATCACCAGCGCTAATGCGGTCAAACACGGTCGCGGGCGGGTCGGACTGTCCGTCGTCGCTCTGGCCCTGGCACAGGACCGTGCCGTCGTCGCGCAGGACGCACGTATGCAGGAGTCCAACGGCGAGGGCGCGGAACGGACCCGCGCGGGAATCGGCACGTCCATTGTCGTTCTTGCCCCAACACATCAAGTCCGCGTTGGCCGTCAGGCCGCAGCTGTGCTCCGCGCCGGCGCCGATGGCGGTAAACGCCACCCCGGGCGGGATGGCCGTCCGGTCATCCGCCCCCCGTCCCCAGCAGGTCGCACCGTCCGGGCCGATGCCACAGGCATGGTCCCAGCCGGCCGACACCGCGGTGAACTGGCCGTCGGGCGGGGTGGCCTGCTGGTGATTGTTCCGGCCCCAGCACGAGAGCGCTCCTTCCGTCGTGATGCCACAGGAGAAGCGCCAGCCCGAGGCGATCGACCGGAACTTGACATCGCTTGGGAGGTCCAACTGCCCTTGGTCATTGACGCCCCAGCACTGCGCGCTCCCATCGCTGCGCACGGCGCAGGCGTGGTTCTCGCCGGTTCCCACCTGCACAAACTCGGTCTGAGCTGGCCAGGTGTCTTCCGGCGCCGCAGTGGCGGTCGGGGAGACCTCTGGTCTTGGCGTGGCCGTGGCGGACAGCGTTGGGCTCGGCGCCGCTTCGGCCGGCGTTGGGTCCGGCGTCGGGCTCGGCGATGCGACGGCCGGCGTTGGCGCCGCGGTAGCAACCTGGGCGGTCGGGGTCGTTGGTCCAGCGGTGGGCGCGGGAGATGCCGGCGGATTCGTGATCGCCCATGGCACGTTTGGCGATGTCTCGCTCGGCGCTCGATGAGGTGTGAACGCCGACTGCTGCACCGCCGTGGTCTGCTGGGGTTCGGGAGACGGTCGCGTGGAGTCCCCGCAACTGCTCAACAGCAAGAGTCCCGCCCCAGCGATCAAGCAGATCCGTAGGGGTCGTGTTCGCCAGCGTCGCATCGCCTTGATGAAACGCTTGGGCACAAGGCGCAAGGGCAGCAGAAAACACTCCGGTCCGGCGGCGGGCATAGGGTAGCGGATGCGCCCCCGGGCGATTAGGCAATCACGAGTCCCCATCGAGTCGCGCCTGCCCGCTCAGGCTGCTGGCATCGCCGAGGATTGACGACCAAGCTGAGTCCTGGGGATCCATCGGATGCCGCGTCAGCCGCTGGGCGTCACCGTGGCGTCGGCGCCGGCGGGTTCCGCGTCGTCCGGCGTGGGAGTGGCGTCGGCCCTGGCTGGTCCGGCGCCGCACCCGGGATGCCGTGAAACTCGTAGCCTCGCGACGAGAGCTCGGTGCGGAGCGTCTTGCCATCGATCCTGATGATGTTGAGGGTTCCGGCGTGCGCGCCAGTGCCGCCGCGGACGGTGAACCACGCCGCCAGCGCGCCGTCGGGCAGAGCCCAGCCGGTCGGCGTCAGATCGACCTGCGTTCGCTGCGGCGCCAGCTCGATCTCCAGCCGATCGACCTCGATCCACTCGCTCTCCTCGGAGAGCCGATACACCGCCGCGAAGTGAAAGAAGTTCTCGAACTCGTGATCGGCCGTAATCCTGGCGGGCTACGGGCCGTCCGTGACCGCGCCCCAGAACTCACCCTCCGCGCCGGGCAGCACCAGCGGAAACATGCACCGGCTGGGCTTGGGCATCGGGGAACTCTTGGCGAGTGCTTTCCTGCACGACCTGGCGCAGCCCCTCGGCCAGCAAGTCCTCGGCGGTCGGCTCGGGCGGCGGCGCGTCAGACGGCATCGCGCCATCCACACCTGCAGGCGGGATGTAGAGGTGCAAGGCGGTAGTCGGACCGGGAGTCGGACTCGGCGGCGGGGTGTCGATCGGCGCGGGCGTTGGGTCGGGCGACGGCGTGGGCGATGGGGCCCGGTCAGCCGCGGCCTGCGTTAACCGCGGCGGCGGCGTTTGGACGGCAGGCGCGGATTCGATCGGACCACGCGTGCCGCCCAGGGCAAGCAGCATGAGGCCCGCCGACGCCGCCCCACAGCCATCACGCGTGCATGGACCGCGAGCCCTTAGTTCTCGCAGTAGGCCAGCCCGAGCCTCTCGAGCTCATGGATCACCGCGAACCTCAACGCCGACGGAATGCAGCCTGAAAGCTGGTTCCCGGAAAAACTGATTTCCTCGAGCCGGAAGAGCCCGGCGAATTCCTGGGGAATCTCGCCCGAGAGCTGATTTCCATCAAGGAATAGCAACCGCAGATACGCCACGTTTCCAAGGTCCCCTGGTATGGTACCTGTCAGTTCATTGCCGGACAGATCGAGCTCCTCGAGGCTGAAGTGCTGACCAATCCCGGCCGGGATCGAGCCAGATAAACGATTATTGGACAAGTCCACGACATCCAGCAATGTGCGAAAGAGCTCCGGCGGAATCGTACCGGACAATTGATTGCCCGAAAGGTCCAACCGATTCAATCTTTCTAGCTGGCCTAGGTCGACGGGTATAGCCCCGCTCAGTTGGTTTCCGGAGAGATTCAACTCCTCAAGTTCAAAGAGCAAACCGATCTCCGGCGGAATCTCCCCGGTCAGGCCGTTATCTTGGAGGCTTAGGCGCAAGAGTTGAGAAAGCTGCCCGAGCTCCCGCGGTATTTCTCCGGTGAGTTGATTGCCTCGCAAGTCGATCTCTCGTGCATTCCACAGATCTCCGAGATCTGCTGGGATAACACCGTTCAATTCATTGTTCGATAGATTCAGGATCCCTAGACGCGGTGATTGACCCAATTCGGCCGGGATGGATCCGGTCAGTTCATTGTTTTGAAGGTAGAGGGTCGAGAGAGCGGGCATTTGGCCGAGTTCTGGCGGAATAGGACCACTCAATCGGTTGTCATTCAGCGAGACCAACCAAATCTCCGAGAGCGAACCAAGCTCTGCCGGAATCACACCGGACAATTGGTTTCCCTCAACATAGAGCACCTCAAGACTCGATAGCTGCCCGATCTCAGGAGGTATGGGACCATCCAATCGGTTGTCGCTGAGATACAGCGCGCGAGCTGAACTCAAGTTGCCAAGCTCTGGTGGAATAGGACCCGTCAATTTGTTTCCGCTGACACTCAGCGATTCGAGTTGATCCAAATTGCCGAGTTCAGCCGGAATAGGACCCGATAGTAAATTGTCGCCAAGATACAGTTCTTTCATCCGGACCAGATTGCCGAGCTCCGGGGGAATCTTGCCGATCAGTTGATTGCCGAAGAGTTGAAGCTTCCAC
The DNA here is from genome assembly GCA_022826485.1 of Chloroflexota bacterium. Lineage (GTDB taxonomy): Bacteria > Chloroflexota > UBA11872 > UBA11872 > UBA11872 > JAJECS01. The sequence goes on from JAJDUU010000017.1 coordinate 62,288, forward strand.
AGGTTTGAAAGCTGCCCGAGCTCCGACGGGATCTCGCCCGAGAGCTTGTTGCGGCTCAGTATGAGTGCGGCGAGATTTGCAAGGCCTCCAAAGCCCCTCGGAATCTCTCCCGTCAGTCCGGTGTACTCTATTACCAGAGTCTGCAAATTGGCGAGTTTGGTCATCGCCTCCGGGATGGGGCCACTCAGCAAGGTGTGCCCAAGCCAGAGAATACGAAGCTGCTGTAGCTGGCCGATTTCCTCGGGAATTTGTCCGTGGAGATATGTCCCATTTAGCATGAGCAACGACAGGTTGGTGAGATTGCCAATTTCTTTCGGTATGCTTCCGGTCAAATCGTTCCTGGATAGAAGTAGACTTGTAAGGCGCGACAGGTCACCCAGCTGTGGCGGGAGGCCGCCACTCAAGTAGTTCGATCTGAGATTCAACTCCGCAAGCTCTGTTAGCAGCCTCAAGTCGGTCGGAATCACGCCTGTAAGGCCACGGAATTCCAGATTCAGCCCCCGTACCCGGAGCGGCGTGCCATCAATTGCCACGCCTTCCCACTCGGAGATTGGTCGGTCTCCGCTCCAGTCCAGCGGCGGGGATGCGGCAAGAATGTCACGGATACTCAACAACGTCTCGCAGTCGCGGACCAAGCCGGGGTTATCGGCCGGGTTGGCGACGGCAATGCCTGCCGCACAGCCGGCGGTCGACGCGGGATCGGTTGCTGGCCGAACACCCAGCGGGTGGAGATCACCCTGTGCGAAGTGGCGCGCAAGGAGGCGCACGTCGGTCCCATCGGCCGCCATGGTGTACAGGGCAAGACCGCCGTCGCCGAACGATTGCTGGAGTTTGCGCGCCGCAATGGCGATTCGCGATCCGTCAGATGACCACGCGCCAACTAATCCAGACGGGAGATCAACCGGTGACGTGCCCACGTGCGTGCCGTCAGTTTCCGTAATGCAGATTAGTGCGCCACAGCTGTACATGATCATCGATCCGTCGGGTGACCACGCTACCGTATCGACCCAGGTATCCTTAGGCTTTGGGACCGTCACACCATAATTGGTTCTTGCGGAGGAATTGCTACTGTTGATGTACGATGCTCGATCGACGGATAAGTCTACGGTCGTAATCCGATTTTCGTCAGTGCCATCCGCAGCAATCGTATAGAGCGCCAATTCGTCGCCGTCTGGTTTCGCGAAGGCGATTCGCTGGCCATCCGGCGACCATGCCGGGCGGCTGTTCGTCGCCGCGACAACCTGAAGATCTGAGCCATCCGCGCCAACGATGTAAATCGCCGGACCACGCAACTCGTTTCGGTCATAGCCCACGAAGGCGATGCGGGTTCCATCGGGCGACCAGACCGGCGTCTGCCTATTCGTAGCCTCGCGGGGCAGCACATAGCCCGGAACCACCACCGTTTCTTGGGAGCTGTCCGTATCGACCGTTCGAATACCGTAGCCAGAGTCGAAGTCCCACTGGATGAACGCCACCTTCGAGGCATCCGGCGACCATGCCGGATAGTCGTCGTAGGCCCTATTGACAGTGAGTGCCCTGCGGAATCCGCTTTCGATTTCCAAGAGCCCAATCTCGTATTCATAGGCACCGGGTAGGGTGTATTCCACAGGTCGTTCAGGATGCTCGAACGTTGAATATGAGATGTACGCACCGTCCTGCGAGACATCGACGGCATGAAACGCCCAGCCCTGATAGTCGGGTCCTGCGGTCCGTCGCATCTCGGCACTGACGTTGACTAGGGACTGCACGTCCGATCCGTCGGCTGCGACTTGATAAACCTCAGGACCCACGAGGAGGATTAACCGGGAGCCATCTTCGCTCCACCGAACGACGTTATTCGGTCGCCTCCACGTTGCGAGAAGGGTGAGATCTTTCCCGCCCACCGTTGCATCGATTTTTGCACGATCATCGTTTGTCACTGTCGAATACAAGCCGAAGCCGCGGCCTAATTCAGCCGGAATCTCCCGCTCCGGCGCCGCCTCCTGAGGTTTCGGGGTTTCCTGGGCCACCGGCGTGGCCTCGGGCGCGGGGGGCACCTCCGCCAGGTCGGGCATTTCGGTGACGATGGCGTAGACGCTGCCGTCACCAGCCCCTCCGTACACCGTGTCCTCGACGACGGTGAAGGATTTCCGATCGGTCAGCTCCCCCAGGTCAAATGTCCAAATCAAGCGTCCCTTGGCTGCGTTGAATGCCTGCAGCTTCCCGTCGCTCGACTGCACATAGAGAACCCCATCGGACACCGTTGGATGGCGCAGCGTGCGGCCGACCAGGTCGAATCCCCACACGAGCTCTTCAGGCAGGTAGTTGGTCTTCGAAGGGTCTGTAGCGTAGAACTGCCCGCCGTCGGAACCGATGTACACAAGTCCGTGAGCGCTTGCCGGAGGCGAATCGATAATCCCGTCCACTTGGAATGACCAAACCGTTTCACCCGTCGCGGGATCATGGCTATAGATGCTGTCGCCAGGTGAAAAGTAGACAATGCCGTCGACGATGAATGGCGGCACGTCGGCACCGTCGTGGTCAACCGACCAGTAGTAGTCGCGGCTCCAGAGGATCCGGCCGCTTTCTTCATCGAGCGCGTCGATGTTTCGGCCAGCCGCCACGTAGACCGTGCCGCCGGCCACCAGGGATCGAGCCGTCAGCGCATCATTCGGGCTGAACGCCCATAGCACGTCGCCGGTCGAAGTGCTGAGCGCCACGAGATCTCCCGCGGCGCTGGTCACGTACACCTGAGAGCCCACGGCCGCCGGCGCGGTTTCTGGACTGAACGCGATTGAGACTTCGCTCGCCCAGATTCGCTCACCCGACTTCGCGTCAACGGCGTGTAGCTCGTGAGCATCGGCGTCTTGCACGCTGAGGTAGACGACGCCGTCGCTGACGGTTGGTCGGTATTGCACCCAGTTGCCGGTGTCAATCTTCCACAGCAAGTCGCCGGAGCCAGCATCCAGCGCGTACAGGTGGTTGTCGTTGGATCCGACGAACACTACGCCCTCGGATACCGTCGGCGAGGATCTGACGGCATCGCCGGTAGCAAAGCTCCACCGCATTTCCCCGGTGGCGGCGTCGAGGGCGTAGACGTGCATGTCGTCCGAGCCCGCAAAGACGACGCCGTCGCCGACCGCCGGAGCCGCCACGACCGGGCCGCCGGTGGAGAACCTCCAGAGCGGTGACGCAGCGAATCTCGCCGACCCAGTGCCGTCGTCGACCGACGCGAGGAGATCGGCGATGCAAGCGCGGTAGCCTGCGGAAAATGCCTGGAATTCCGGCGTGCCCGATGGTCTCGCGGCCGGCAGTAACACGGCGCTGAATTCTGCATCCGCCAGATGCGACCGCACGCAGGCTTCGTGCTCAGCAGTGATGCCGTCGAGCTCCCTTGAGAGGACTGCCAGCGATATTGCCGCGGCAGTCGGTTTGACGAAGCAGCCCTGCATGGTCAACACGATGTCCGGATTTGGACGAAACGGTTTACCCAATGCCAGATTCAAGAACGTTTCGCCGATCTCAACATTTACGCACGAGCTATCCGCGCTGGTGAACAAGCTAAGTCTGCGGTCGACGGGATGCGCATCATCACCCGACAGGATGAGATCGGGGATGCATGACCGAAGTACATCGATTAGGGCTTGAATGGCCGCTGCCCGGTCTGGATGCGTCGCGGGCAACAGTCCGCCGGCAATTTCCGCATCCGTTAACCGGTTTCGAACACAACTTTCTTGGTCCCTGAAGACGCCGCCGGCCTCGGTTGGGAGAACTTTGAACAACAAGCGGGCGACATTGGCGTCTCCCAGACAGCGATAGACCTGCGCTTGCCATGGGTCGGAGCCAGCTTCGGATTCTCGCTCCACCAGCCATGCGACCAGATCTTCATCAAACCTGGAGCGAAGACACAACTGCTCGGTCTTGGTGATCCCCGGTCCGGAATGAAGCAGAGAGTCTCGAATTGGCTTGACGTTGCACGCGAGGAGGTCGCGCCGAATCTGCCGTGAGACGTCGGAGCTTTCCGAGCTGGCGTCGGGGAGGATCCCAGCAAAGTAGTCAGCGACCTCGACGTCGGCCAACGACTCACGGGCACAGCTCAAGCTGTTCTCGGTGATGTCGTACCAACCCTCGCCGAGCCAAAAGATGAGCAAGCGGAGAGCCGCCTCGTGCTCCAGGCAACGAAAGAAATCCACCGTCCATTCCGCCGGCGGGGTGATGAGGTTCAAGAGCGGGAGCCCGAGCACGGACGACAGCCGGAGCACGCCCAACTGGCCTCGGATGCATGTCTGCTCGCTCGCCGAGAGCGAGTCGAAAACATCGCGCCAAGACGTTCCAACAAACACACCGAAACTCTCATCGCGCGTGCCCACGCCGGGTTCCAGCTGAAGGCCGTGTGGCGCCTGAGTGGGCGACGGCGGGGCGGTCGGAGTCGCCGGCGTCTCCGTCACCGGTGCGCTGGGCGTAGCCGCGGCAGGCGACGGCTCGGCGGCAGCGGTTGAGGGAATCGCCGTCGGGGTCGCCGTTGGCGTCCCCGGCGCCGGCGAGGGCGAGGCTGTCGGTATCGGTGTCGGCGCCGGCGTCGGGGTGGGCGATGGAGCTTGCGTGGGCGCGGAGGTTGGAGTCGTTGTCGGATCAGGGGCCGGGCGCGTCGCGGTGGGCATGGGCGCCGCCGCCTGGACGGCCGGCGTGGGTGTGGCTCGCGGCGCCAAGGCGACGGTCGGCGCGGGGGCCGGTGCGGGTGACGGGCTCTGCTCGGCCACGGTGCGCGCGGCAGGCGGCGGCGACACGGCAGGCTCGGCGTCGATGGGACCGCAGGTGCCGCCCACGGCGACGAGCATCAGGCACGCCAGAGCCGCCCGCCGCCACCATGCTCGCATGTGCTCGCCCCCACCGGGGCCTGCGCTTAGCAGGCCGCGCATTCTAGTGGAGCGTGCGCTAGCAACCGGCCGGGCTCGAAGCGCAGGCGCCGGACGCGAAGCAGCAGGTACCGCCGACCACTAGACACGAGCCACTTTCGCGGCTGCCCGGTGACACCGGCGAATTGACTCATGCTTTATGAGTCAAATAGACTGCCAGCATGTCCAAACGACTACAGGTTCTCTTGGACGACGAGGAATACCGAGAGATTCAAGGAGTTGCCCGACGGCATCGGGTGACCGTCGCGGAATGGGTCCGCCAAGCGCTGCGTCAGGCCCGTAACGACGATGCCGGAACGATTAACGCCAAGCTGCGGGCCATTGCCGAAGCGTCACGGCACAGCTTTCCGACTGCTGACATCGAGGACATGCTCGAGGAGATCGAGGCCGGATACCGGCAGCCGTGATCTTCGTCGATTCCAATGTGCCGATGTACTTGGTCGGAGCGTCGCATCCGAACAAGGATCGCGCGGTGGCCGTCCTCACGCAGCTCGTCGGAAACGGGGAGCGGTTCGTTACCGATGTCGAGGTCTACCAAGAGATCCTCCATCGATACACGGGAACGCAGCGTGTGGACGCCATTGATGCAGCCTTCGACAGCCTGGATACCATTGCCGACGACGTTTTGACCTTTGGCATGTCGGAGATCCGCGCCGCGAGAGCGTTGATCGGCTCCGTCGACGGTCTTTCGGCACGGGACGCCCTGCATGTGGCGATCATGCGAACGGCCGGGATCAATCGCATCCTCAGCTTTGATCAAGGATTCGACGCCTGTCCCGGGATCGAACGCCTCGCGTGACCGCGAAGGCCGCCAATCAGCCGGCCGACTCGCAGCCACCGAATTCCGGCCCGGATTCAGCCCAACCGTCGGACGCCGAGCCGCTGCCGCGACGCCACATCGTCCTGACCATGGGCGGGCTCATGCTCGCCATGTTTCTGGCATCGCTGGACCAGACGATCGTCAGCACCGCCATGCCGCGCATCGTGGCCGACCTGGGCGGGTTCGACCGGTTCACCTGGGTCACGACCGCCTATCTGGTCGCGTCCACCACCGTGGTCCCCATCGCCGGGCGGCTGTCGGACCTCTATGGGCGCAAGGCGTTCTTCCTGGGCGGCATCTGCATCTTCCTGATTGGGTCCGTGCTGGCGGGCCTGAGCCAGTCCATGAACCAACTGATCGCCTTCCGCGCGATTCAGGGCATCGGCGGCGGCTGCATCATGGCCATGTCCCTGACCACCATCGGCGATCTCTTCTCGCCCGCGGAACGCGGCAAGTATCAGGGGATCGTCGCCGGCGTATTCGGCCTCTCGTCGATCATCGGGCCCACCCTCGGCGGATTCATCACCGACAGCCTGTCGTGGAACTGGGTCTTCTACGTCAACCTGCCCGTGGGCCTGCCGGTGGTCGCGCTGTTCATTCGCTTCTTCCCCAACATCCGGCCCGTGGGGCGGATCCATCGACTGGACTACGCCGGCATGGCGCTACTGGCCCTAATCGTGGTGCCGCTGCTCATTGGCCTGTCGCTGGGCGGCATTCAGTACGAGTGGCTCTCGCCCCAGATCATCGGCATCCTCGTCTTTGCCGCCGTCATGATCCTGGTCTTCGTGGCGGTGGAGCGGCGGGCGAGCGACCCCATCATGCCGCTGAGCATCTACTCCAACCGCACGGTGAGCGTCTCGCTGGTGGCCGTCTTCCTCACCGGATTCGGCATGTTCGGGTCCATCATCTTCATTCCGCTGTTCTTCCAGGGCGTGCTCGGCGCGTCGGCGACGAGCAGCGGCTCATTTCTCACCCCGATGATGCTGGGCATGGTCGTGGCCGCCGCGCTGTCGGGACAGACGCTGTCGCGCCTGGGCGGGCACTACCGCATCCAGGGCCTGGTGGGCATCGTGGTGATGGGGGTGGGCACGCTGCTGATCTCGCGCATGACCGCCGACACGTCATTCGGACAGGCGGTGGCCGGCATCGTGATCACGGGCGTCGGACTCGGCATCACGTTCCCCAGCTTCACCATCGCGGTGCAAAACGCAATCCCGCCCAATCTGCTCGGCGCCGCCACTTCGGCGACCCAGTTCTATCGCTCCGTGGGCGGGGCGCTGGGATTGGCCGTGCTGGGGTCGTACATGGCCAACCGGTTCGCCACCGGCCTGGACGACGCGCTGCCGCCGCCGCTTCGCGAGGCGCTGCCCGAGGGCCAGCTCGCGGAGATGTCGAACAATCCGCAGGCGCTGGTGAATCCCGAGGCCCTGGATCAGCTCCAGGCCGGGTTCGCCGGCCGCGGACCGCAGGGCGCCGCGATGGTCGAGCAGCTCCTCACCGCGCTGCGCGAGACGCTGGCTTCGGCCATCGGCGACGTGTTCCTGGTAGTGACCGCGGGACTGGCGATTTCGTTTGTGGTGACGATGTTCCTCAAGGAGGTCCCGCTGCGCACGCGGAGGCCTGGGGCGCAGGGTGGCTGAACGCCGTCACGACTCGAACGGCAGCGTGCCGGTGCGGGCGGTCGTGTTCGACCTCTTCAACACGCTCACGGCGCCGATCGATCGCTCGGCCTACAGCTCGGAACGAGATTCGTGGCCGGGCGAATCGATCGACGCGCTCAGCGAGCTTCCGGGTCTGATCACCGGAACTGCCGCCGGCGGCGCCTAGTGCCGCCGCAGATCCTACTGGTCATTTCAAACACCCCGCCTGTCACTCCGAATACCCCTTCCGTCATGCCGAACACCCCTCCTGTCATTCCGAACGAACGTGAGGAATCTAGAGCGCGTGTCCCGGCGGCCGGAGTCGCGAACCTGAGATTCCTCGCTGCGCTCGACACACAGGAATGACAAATCCGGGGCGCTCGGAGTGACAGGTCGAGCGGTGCGGACGTACGCCGTGCGGAGGATTCCCATGCTGCGCGCAGCATGGGCCACCGGGCCTGGCAGTCGATTGACGCCGGGCGTCCAACGCGGTTGGCTGTAACCAGGACCAGTCGCGCCGCGGCGGCGCGCGTAAGACCGATTGCTCCATGACCCGGACCCCACCACCCACGCACCTCATCCAAACGCACGGGCTCACCAAGCACTTCGAGCCCCGCGTGCCTCGCAGTCGCCCGTGGGAGATCGTGCGCCGACGAGCGCCGCAGGCAGCGGGCGAGCCCATCGTGGCGGTGAGCGATCTGAACCTGCGGATTCCGGCGGGCGAGTGCTACGGCCTGCTGGGTCCGAACGGCGCCGGCAAGACCACCACGGTGAAGATGATCTCGACCCTGCTGGAGCCGACCGCCGGCACGGCGCTCGTCTGCGGCTACGACACGGTGCGCCACGGCGCGGACGTGCGCGGCAGCATCGGCGTCATGTTCGCCGGGGAGCGCGGGCTCTACTGGCGCCTGACCGGACGCGAGAACCTGGAGCTCGTCGGGCGCATGGAATACATGACCGGGTCGGCCATCCGCGAGCGCGGCGGGCGCCTGCTGGACCACCTGGGCCTGGCGGACCGCGCCGATCAGCTCGTCGAGACCTACAGCACGGGCATGAAGCAGCGCCTCAACCTGGCCCGCACGCTGCTGCACGACCCACCGGTGCTGATGCTGGACGAGCCCACCGCGGCGTTGGACCCCGCCGCCGCGCGCGGCACGCGCCGGCTGATTCGCGAGCTCAGCGGCGAGGGCCGGGCCGTCTTGCTCACCACGCACAGCATGCACGAGGCCGAGGAGATCTGTGACCGGGTCGGGATCATCCATCGCGGCGCGCTGGTGGCCGAGGGCGCGCCCCGTGAACTCATCCACGAAGCCGGTCTGGAGCCGCGCCTGGAGCTGCGCCTCAGCGGCGATCTCCAGGCCGCCCGGACCGCCCTGGGCGATCGGGCGCTGTGGTGGAGCGACCCGGCGGACGACGGCTCCATCGAGGCGGCGGTGCGCGCGGCGGACGGCTGGCGCACGGCGCACGCCCTCGACGAGCGACTGCGTGCGCACGGCGCGACCATCGACGACGCCCGCCTGCGCGACGCCACCCTCGAGGACGCCTTCATCAAGCTCACCGGCACCCGGCTGGAGGGCCCGTTCGATCGTGTCTGACCTCTGGCGCCGGGCGCCGGCGCACGTGGCGGCGTTCGTGGCGGTGGCCGCCAAGGCCTGGCGCATGCAGTGGCGCGAGGGCTGGTTCTGGCAGGTCGGCGTAATCGCCGCGCTCACGCTCACCGTGCCGGTGTTGCTCAGCGCCCGCGCGCTCGCCGGACCCGATGAGCAGCAAGCCGCTCGCTTCGCCGCCGTGGCGGGCACCGACAACTACCTCGCGTTCGCCGCCATCGGCATCGTCGTCTTTACGTGGGTATTGACGACGATGCAATCCGTCTCCATCGCGCTCGCCACGGAGCGGCGCCTGGGCACGCTGGGCGTCGCCTGGGCCTCGCTGGCGCCGCGAATGCTGCTGCTGGCCGCGGACGCCGCCGGCCGCGCGCTGGCCCAAGCCTGGTTTGGCGTCGTCTCCTTCGCGACCCTGCTGGTGCTCTTTCGCTTCGAGCTGTCGGTCGCGCCCCTGGGGCTGATTCTGGTTCTGGTCACGGGATTCATGGCCAGCCTTGCGGTGGGCGTGGTGCTGGTCGGATTCGTGATTCGCTATCGGGACGCCGGGATGCTGGCTGCGACCCTGCTGATGGCCTCGGCCAGCCTGGCCGGGATCGCCTATCCAATCAGCGTGCTCCCGGAGTGGGCGCAGGTGGTGGGACACGCCCTGCCGCTCACCTGGATCGCCCGCGGACTTCGAGCCGCGCTGGTGTTCGGCAACGCGCCGGAGGCATTTCTGGCCGCGGGCGTGTTGCTGGGCATGACAGTGGTCCTGGGCATCGTCGGCTGGCGGCTGTTTGGGCGACTCGAGCGCGCCGCGCGCCGCCATGGAGTGCTCGAGGCCTTTTGATGCGCCGCACGATTCCGGGACTCACACCCGCGCTGGCGGCGGTGTGGGCGTCGTTTCTGAGCGAATGGCAGGAGGTCGGCCGGCAGAAGCTCCGGTGGGTGGCGGTCTTGGTCAACATCGCGGCGGTGCTCCTCCCCGTGCTGCTGGCGCAACTGGCGTTCGGCAGCGAAGGCTTCGCGGCCAGCGGCGGCGGCGAGCATGTGGTGGCCTTCATCGCCTTGGGATGGCTGGCCATGCAGGTGGCCCACCAGACGCTGTTGGGCGCGCAGGGCTTTCTGCGCCACGCGAATGAAACCGGCGTGCTGCCGCACCTGTGGACCACGCGCGTGGCGCGCTGGGTGCCGGTCGTCGGCATCACGCTCTTCGAGCTGGTGCAGATGCTCGTGTGGACGGGGGTCATCCTGGCCGTGGTGCTGATTTCGGTGGGCGGACTTCCGGCGGTGAGCCTGCTCAGCATTCCGGCCATCGTGCTGAGCTTGATCGGGTTCTTCGGCATCGGACTGGCCATGGGCGGCGCCGGGATGCTGCTGCGGCAGTGGCGCGCGCCGGCCCTGGTCAACGGCATCCTGTTTCTCATGGCGGGCTCGGCCTTTCCGATAGGCGTCCTGCCGGCCGAGATTCGCTGGCTGAGCTACGGCCTGCCGCACACCTACGCGCTGGACGCCATGCGCCACACGCTGCTGGGGACGCCGACGCTGATTCCCTTCTGGGCCGAGCTGCTGATCCTCGCGCTCACCGCGGTCATAGGCGCCGTCGGCGGCATCGCCGTCTTCAACCGCCTCGATCGCTACGCCGCCCGCCACGGGCTGGTGGGGCTGTATACGTAGGCCCGCGTCGCCCTCGTCGAGTCTCCCCGGCTGCACGCAGCCTGGGCCACCGGACAGGCCACAGCTTCAGGCGAGAGCGTCCGGTTCCCTCTCCCTCAGGGAGAGCGCGAGGGTGAGGGCAATCCGGAGTTTGAGGATGGCAATTCAGCACCCCCTTGCAATGGCTCTCGACGCACCTCAGACGACCCGGAAGCCCTCCATCTGGGCCGCAGCCGACAGCCGGGCGTCGCTGCTCACGACGTCGAGGCTGGTCGGATCTTCGTCGGCGGCCGTGAGCGCGGCGGCCAATTGCAACGCATCGGCGCTGCGGAGCGGATGGATCCGCAGCAAGCGCAGCGCCCGCCGCCGCACGCGCTCCAGCGGTCGGACCTCCAGCCAGGTCGCCGCGAGACGCTCGAGCAGCTCGAGCGACTGGCCAAGCTCGGTTCGGTCCACGCCGCCCTCGCGGTGGAGTCGATTCACCGCCGACGCGCACTCGATCCAACTGCCCCACCACGTCACGATGCGGTGATCCCGCCGCAAGACCGCCCGCCGCTCCGCGCTGGTCGACTCCTCGACGATCAGCGCCACCAGCGCCGAGGAATCCCAGTATTTCACCGACCCTCGTCCCGTTCCGCCGCGACTATGCGGCTGGCGCTGAGCCCCTGGGCAAGGCGCGGCACGGGTGCCGCCAGGTAGCCGTCCACGTCGAGGGCGTCCCGCGGGGGATCGGCCACGCCCCGCTGCACCAGCGCCGCCGCGGCCGCGTCGGCCGCCAGGTCCGCCGGGTCGCAGCGCTCGATCCGGGCCACCGGTGTGCCGTGGTGGGTGATGAGCACGGTCTCCCCCCGCCGGACCTCATCGAGGAGCGCGCTGAGCCCGTTCTTGGTTTCGCTCACACTGGCGCTTTTCATATGGCTATTCTAGCTCAAATCAAAGTTCCGGGTCCGACCGTCCGGTCCCGCTCCCTTGGGAGACCTTTGGAGAACCCCACCAGCAGGGACCGTGGAGCGGGTCCGGTCCCCTCTCCCTTTGGGAGAGGGATAGAGCCTGCCCCGTGCTCGACACGGGGGTGAGGGTCTGCACTCGTCGCCATTCGCGGTGAGCCTACCCTCCGTTCGTGGTGAGCCTGTCGAACCACGCCCCGTTCGAACACTCCCCAACAGCCCGGTGGCCCACGCTGCGCGCAGCGCGGGCCACCACAACCTGTCATTCCGAACGGAGTGAGGAATCTAAGGAACTGGCGAGGAGGCACAACGCCCGTCAACTCCTAACGGCCCCGCCCCTTCCCTCATTCCGGCGGAGCCTGTCCCCGCGATGGAGCCCATTGCGCAACCCCTCCGTCATTCCGGCGGAGAGCCTGCCCCGGACTTGATCCGGGGACGGAATCCAGTCCGGGTCTTGGGCGCGTCGGGGGGACCTGGACCCCGGCCTTCGCCGGGGTGACGAGTGAACGAGCCCGCGGCTGAGCACTCCACCGCGGCAGTGATCGCGCCGGCGGGTCGGAATCGAGACTTGGCGACGCAATCCCACCCGCCAGCCACGTTCCCGCGCACACCGTCCGACGCCCTCTCGCGTGGTGCCATACGCTCGGCACGCCCAACCAAGCCCGTGGAGCAGCAGCATCGATGTCTGACGTGAGGATTAGGGAAGGCGTGCCCCAGGATTATGTCAATGACGCGCTGCGCCTGAGCTTCGACGCCTTCGCCAAGAAGTTCCGCCTCGGCTTCCGCGACGCGGACGACCTGATCCGGCTCTTTGGCGACTCGGTCGACACCACCAGCTGCCTCTCCGCCACGGTCGACGGACGCTTCGCCGGCATCCTGACGTTCCAGTCCGGCAGCCGGGAGTTCTATCGCCTGAGCCTGGTCGCGCTGTTTTCGCGGTTCACGCCGGTGCGCGCCCTGCGCATGCTGGGCAATCTGCTGTTGCTGTCCGAGGGCGTCCGGCCCGACGAGTTCATCGTGGAGACGCTGGCCGTCGATCCACAGTTCCGCGGCCTCGGCGTCGGCACGGCCCTCCTGCACGAGGCTGAGGCGCAGGCCCAGGCGCTGGACAAGCGCATCATGTCGCTGGGAGTCATTACCGAGAACGAGGGCGCCATCCGCCTCTACCAACGGCTGGGCTACACGACCACCAGGACGTGGGACGGCTACCTGGTGCGTTTCGTATCGGGATCGGCAGCCGTGCATCGGATGGAGAAGCCCCTCGCAGTCGGAGAACCACCCGCCACACCGGCATGAATCACTCTCTGATCCCCTCTCGCTTGGAGAGAGGGCCAGGGCGAGGGTCAGGGCAGTCGAACGATTCCCTCTCCCGTGGGGAGAGGGCAGGGTGAGGGGATTCGACTGCGCGCCACAGACTTCACTTCCTCCCACTCCGAGCAACGAGTGACACACTGACTCCATGACCCCGGACGACTTCATCGCCAAGTGGTCGGCAACCGAGTTGAACGAAAGCCAGGCCGCCCAGTCGCACTTCAACGACCTCTGCCGCATGCTCGGTGAGCAGACGCCCACCGAAGCCGACCCCACCGGCGAGACCTACTGCTTCGAGCGCGGCGCGCGAAAAGACTCCGGCGGCGACGGCTGGGCCGACGTGTGGAAGCGCGGCCATTTCGCCTGGGAATACAAAGGCCCCCACGCCAACCTGGACGCCGCCTTCCGGCAGCTGCGGCAATACGCCCTGGCGCTGGAGAATCCGCCACTGCTGATCGTCTCCGACCTGCGCAGCTTCCGCATCCGCACCAACTGGACCAACAGCGTCAGCGAGACCCACGAGTTCGGGCTGGAGGACCTGCGCGACGCGGCCACGCGCAACAAGCTCAAGTGGGCGCTGTCGGATCCCGAGCGGCTGCGGCCCGGCGAGACGCGGCAGGCGCTCACCGAGCGCGCGGCGGAAAGGTTCGCCACGCTGGCGCAATCGCTGCGGGACCGCGGCCACGACCCGCTGGAGGTGGCCCACTTCGTCAATCGGCTGGTCTTCTGCATGTTCGCCGAGGACGTGGGCCTTCTGCCCGACAACCTCTTCACCCGCATGCTGGAGCACGCCATCCGCCGGCCGCCCGAGTTTCCCCAACTGGCCAGCGACCTGTTCGGCGCCATGTCCGTGGGCGGCCGCGTCGGGTTCGAGACGGTGGCCTGGTTCGACGGCGGGCTCTTCGACAACGACGACGCGCTGCCGCTGGACCGCGCCCAGATCGAGACCGTGCGCAACGCCGGCGCGCTGGACTGGTCGGAGGTCGATCCCTCGATTCTCGGCACGCTGTTCGAGCGCGGCCTGGACCCCGGCAAGCGCGCGCAGCTGGGCGCGCACTACACCGACCGCGACAAGATCATGCTCATCGTCGAGCCGGTCATCATCCGCCCCTGGCTGGCGCAATGGGAGACCACCAGGAACCTGATCGCCGCCGAGCTCGACTACGCCGAAACGGCCCGGCGGCGCAGACTCTCGCAGGACGGTCATTCCCGCTCCGATCTCCCTCTCCCTCAGGGAGAGGGAGCTCGGAGCCGGAATGACGGAGGGCCCCCTCACCCCGGCCCGCACCCGCGGGGGGATGGAGTCTGGAGCCGGAATGACGGAGGGGCCCCACACCCCCGCCCCCGCCCGCGGGGGGAGGGGGTGAGGGGCC
>JAJDUU010000004.1 GCA_022826485.1 Chloroflexota bacterium
GCGCCAAGATCGGGCCATGGGGCCGCTCGGTGCCCAAGATACGGCCATGCTCGGCTGACCGATGACGGACATGTGTCGAAATGGCCCACCGCCAAGTCCGCCGACCGAGCCTAACCCGTCCTGCGGCGCGGACTCCTAGGCCTCGTCGACCGGCAACTCCGGGGCTATGCCTGCGGGCGCGTCACTTGGTTGACGCCGTGTCACGGCGCGCCACACGCGGTAGCCCAAGTCAAGCCCGATCCCGAGCACGATCGTCCCCACGATGACAAAGAACACGATGGTCTCGGTCATGGGCGCATCATGACGGGTGTGACGGGTCAGCCGATCCCCAGCGTCTCACAGAGTCGATCGAGCTTGCGCAGCGCCGCGGTGTCTAAGCGGCTCTCCGCGGGCGCGCGAAAGTGGCTGTGGGTAATCACGCCCTCGCGTCGCAGCATCTCCTTGTACACCGCCCCACCGATGGCGTTGAGAGGCGCGATCTCGCGTTGCCAGGTATCGCGGGCGGCCTCGCGTTCGCCCGCCTGCCACTGGTCCCAGATGCGCGCGAACGATCCCACCAGGGCGGCGTGGGGCATGGTGCCCTGCGACCCGAGGTCCAGCTCCTCGATGAGCGCGCCGCCGCTGGCGCCGCCAATGATCGTCACCCGGTCGCCGGCCTTGTCGATGGCCTCGGCCACGGATTCCGCCGGCGGCGCGCTCTCCACCTTGGCGTATTGCACCTGCGGCACCGCCCGGGCCAGCGCCGCCAGCTCGTCGCCGGTGAGGTGGGCGCCGGTCATCACCTGCACCACGATGGGAATGTGAATGGACGCGGCCACGGCCCTGAAGTAGCCATGGAGCTCCGCCTCGGGCAGCCCATTGGCCGGCGGAATCAACATGACCGCCGACGCGCCGAGGGCCTCGGCCTCCCGGCTGGCGCGCACGGCCAGGATGGTGGCGGGATACCCGGTTGACATAACAACGGGAATCCGGCCTCGCGCCTGCTCGATGACGGCCCGCGCCACCAGCGTGCGCTCGGCCTCGCTCAGCTTGGGCAGCTCGCTGCCAAAGGCGATACCCAGGCCGTGCGCGCCGGCGTCGATGCAATAGTCCACCTCGCGGCGCAGGCTTGCTTCGTCCACTTGGTCCTCGAGATCGAATGGAGTCTTGAGGATGGGAATCACGCCCCGGATGTCGGCCATGGCCTGTAGCTCCGGCGTACGGCTGCGCGGCATTGATAGCAGAGCGCCGGGCGGCGGGCATACTGGAGCCCTGTCATGCCGCCGCCGAGGTCAATGACGAGCTCCGCTTCCGACGTCCGCGTGGCGACCTTCGACGGTCCCGGCTCGCCCCCGGTGCTGCGGCGGGTGCCCCGTCCCTCGATCCCGCCGCGCGGCGCGCTGATACGCATCGCAGCTTGCGGCGTCTGCGGCACCGATCTGCACATCCTCCAGGGCCACTGGCCGGGTGCGCTGCCCTGGCCGATCACGCTGGGTCACGAGCTGGCGGGCGTGGTGGAGGAGATCGGGCCGCAACTGCGCACGGATGCCACCGGCGCGCCGCTCCGCGAAGGCGACCACGTGATGCTGCCCCCGCTCAACGCCTGCGGCGTCTGCGAGGTCTGCGTCGACACGCCGGAGCGCGCCAATAAGTGCCTCAATCCGACCTACTACGGGCGCAAGATTCCCTTCGAGCGACCGCCGCATCTCTGGGGCGGCTGGGCCGACATGCTGTTCGTGGACCTGGACGCCTTCCCCGCGACCAAGCTCTTCCGCCTGCCGGACGACATGCCGCTGATGGTGGGCACGCTGGTCGAGCCCTACAGCTCGGTGACGCGGGCCTTCAATCGAGTGGACGCCCTGGGCCTTACGTCGGGTACGGCGGGATCTACGGTTGTGATCCAGGGCGCCGGACCCATCGGACTGCTCGCCACCGTCGCTGCACGCCAGCGCGGGGCCACGACCGTGGTGACGGTCGGCGATCCGGAGGAGCCGCGACTGGCCCTGGCGCGCGCCTTTGGCGCCGACGCCACCGTGTCGCTGGCGGCGACGCCCGACGCGGAGGAGCGCATCGCCGCCGTGCGCGAGGCCGTGGGCGGCGGCGGCGCCGACATCGTGATCGGGTGCTCGGGCAATCCCGCCGCCGGACCCGAGGGCGTGGAGATGCTGCGCGACGGCGGGACGTTCGTGGAGATGGGGCAGTTCACCGACGCCGGCAGCTTCGACACCAGCTGGCATCGCATCTGCACCAAGGAGGTCCAGTTGCTCGGCAGCTGGGCCTTCACGCCGGACGAGGTGGCCCAGGCCCTGCGCGACCTTCACGCCATCCAGTCCCACCACGACTGGCCGCGCCTGCACACGAGGTTCGACCTGAGCGTGGCAGGCGTGACGTCAGCGCTCGATGCCGCGACCCGGATGACCGCCCTGAAGGCGACCGTGGTGCCGGCCATGGCGGGCGTAGCCTGACCAGACCACGTCCGTCATTCCGGCGGAAGCCGGAATCCAGGTCCGGGCCGTCTGTCACTGGCGAGACTCCCTGGACTCGCCCAGTCTGAGCCACCGCGCCCGTCCGTCATTCCCACGGAGGCGGGAATCCAGGTCCGGAATCGCCACCCACATGCCCGACAACGAACGTCCGAGACTCCTCGCCTGCTGCTCGCAGTGACAGAAAGGAGGATGACAATTGGCGCGAAGATCATGGGCTCTTGCGCCGAGTGACGAAGCATTCCGCAGGCAACCGCTTAAACGACCGAGGCCCCGCGCGACGGCGGGGCCTCGACCGTTAGTCGGGTTGGACTAGAAGTCCATGCCGCCCATGCCACCGCCGGCGGCGGCTGCTGCCGCGGCCGCGGCGGCTGCGTCTTCGTCCTCCGGCGCGTCGGCGATCAGAGCCTCGGTGGTGAGGATCATGCCCGCGATCGACACGGCGTTTTCGAGGGCGGACCGCGTGACCTTGGCCGGGTCGATCACGCCGGCCTTGACCAGATCCACGTAGTCCTCGTCAACCACGTTGAATCCGATGTTGTTGGAACCCGCGGCCTCCTGGCGGCGACGAACCTCCTCGATGACGACCGATCCGTCGGCGCCTGAGTTGGTGGCGATCCAGCGCAGCGGCTCTTCGAGCGCGCGCCGCAGTGCCTGGGCGCCCACCAGCTCGTCACCGCTGAGCGTCTCCTCGACGCCGTCGAGCGCGCTGGCGGCGTTGAGCAGGGCAATGCCGCCACCGGGGACGACGCCTTCCTCGATCGCCGCGCGCGTGGCGGACAGGGCGTCCTCCACGCGGTGCTTCTTCTCCTTGAGCTCGGTCTCGGTGGCCGCACCCACGCGAATCACCGCGACGCCCCCGGCCAGCTTGGCCAGGCGCTCCTGCAGCTTCTCGCGGTCGTAGTCGGAGGTGGTCTCGTCGAGCTGGCCCTTCAGCTGCGTGATGCGGGCCTGCACGGCCGACTCGTCGCCCGCGCCCTCGACGATCGTGGTGTCGTCCTTGTCGGCCACCACGCGCCGGGCCTGGCCGAGGTCTTCGAGAATGATGCCGTCAAGACGCCGGCCCATGTCCTCGGAGATTACGGTGCCGCCGGTGATGACGGCGATGTCCTGCAGCATCTCCTTGCGCCGGTCGCCGTAGCCGGGGGCCTTGACCGCCAGCACGTTGAGCACGCCGCGGAGCTTGTTGACCACCAGGGTGGCCAGCCCCTCGCCCTCGACGTCCTCGCCGATGGCGACCAGCTCCTTCTTGCCGGCCTGGGTCACCTTCTCCAGCGTCGGCAGGATGTCGTTGACCGCGGAGAGCTTCTTGTCCGTGATGAGGATCAGGGCATCCTCGATCGACGCCTCCATGCGGTCCTGGTTGGTGATGAAGTAGGGCGAGATGTAGCCGCGGTCGAACTTCATGCCCTCGACGTACTCGATCTCGAACTCGAGCCCGCGGGACTCCTCGACGGTGATGGCGCCGTCCTTGCCGACCTTGTCCATCACCTCGCCGATGAGCTGGCCAATGTGCTCGTCGTTGGCGGAAATCGAGGCGATCTGCCCGATCTCCTCGCGACCGCGCACCTGATTGGCGTCGGCCTTCACCTGCTCGACGACCATCTCGACGGCGGTGTTGAGGCCGCGCTTGATGATCATCGGGTTCGCGCCGGCGGCCACGTTGCGCAGGCCGGCCTTGATGATGGCCTGGGCCAGCACCGTGGCGGTGGTGGTGCCGTCGCCGGCGACGTCGTTGGTCTTGCTGGCCGCCTCTTTGATGAGCTGGGCGCCCATGTCCTCGAAGTTGTCCTCGAGATCGATGTCCTTGGCGACGGTGACGCCGTCATGGGTGACGGTGGGCCCGGAGTATTTCTTGCCCAGCGCCACGTTGCGACCCTTGGGGCCGAGCGTGGTCTTGACGGCGTTGGCCACCGTATCAATACCTTTGACCAGCTTGGCGCGGGCCTCGGTATCGAGCAGGATCTCTTTCGGCATGCTGTCGTTCCTCCGACCAGCCCGTTATCGGTGCATGCGCGTCGGGGCCTCTAGCATTCTGCCGGCGAGGGCGCCCGACGCCACGGCAAGGGCTTTGGGGTGTCTTGGTGCGAATTGCGCACTAGGTCCGTCCGCAAAATTGTAGGGAGCGGCCAAGTCGAGCGTCAAGCTTGAATGGCCAAGACCGCGGCGTTCGCCGATGTCAGGCTCACGGGGTTCCCCGAGCAATCGGCGCCTCCAGCGGATCGCCCAACCGCTCCAGGGTGGCCGACCATGGATGCCCGCCCCGGCGAGGATCAACACGGCCGGCAGCCTAACGATCAGTGGCAGCTCGATCGGGCCTATGGCTTACCCGATGCCGGCGCTGGCAACGGCGGTTGCCGCCATCCAGATACCGATGACGATCAAGGCCATCGCCCCAAGAAGACGCCGTCTCATGGTCGAGCTCCTTTGCCGTTGCGCCCCGGCAACGAATCACCACGACCGACTACCCGGAACATGCGCCACAGCACCACGAGCCCCACGATCATCAGCGGGACGCCAATCACCGCGGCGACTCGTTGAACGGTCGGTACCGTGACCGGCAGTCGGGAGTCGGGCACCGGATCGGTCGGTTCTGGCGCGCTTCGGAGCGCGCGGGTACAGGCCAAAAGGAGCACCGCCGGACTTCCGCCGCCGACCACGGCCCGTATGCGCGTGAGTATGTGAGACATTGCTGTCTCCTTCCTCTCGGTGGTCGTCATTGGCCACCTGTTGGCACGGTAGCTCGCAAAATCTCACATTTCAATACTTTCGTGAAGACGAATTCACTAATGTCAGGCGATACCGCCGCGGCATGCCGTCCCGATTCGGGCGGACCGTGCATCTGGCCACAGCGCTAGTGGTCGTCGCGGAGATCGTGTGGCCGATGGCGCGCGATCGGTTGCACGGCGCGCCGATGGCGTCACTGACTGAACCGCTGTCCCTGGCGCCCACGGGCGCGGTCGGCAGCGCGCCGTTCCCGACCTTCAGCACCGACACCGTTGACATCAGCGGCGCGGGCCCCGGCTCACACACGGTGAAACTTGCCGCCGGCGTCTACGTCGCCTCGGTTTACGGCGGCACGACGGATCGCCGTGACCATGCAGCCCCTGGACGGGCGCTGCGCCGTGACATGGGGGCGAGCGCCGTTTGCGTCGCTTGCCGTGGACGTCCAGGTCGAAGCCCCGCTGTACCCAGGGCCGACGCGCATCCTGGTCGTTCCGTCGTCGGACGCTACGCGCTAGGGCCACCGGTCGTCGAAGCGCTCCAGCGTCACCGACCACGCGTGGTTGTCGTCGATTGCGTTCGTGCGGACGCGAAACTCGCGCCCGTAGAGCGTGACGCCCTGCGTGCCGCGGTCGCCGACCACGAAGACGGCTGGCTGCGCCCGCGTCGGGCCGCTGAAGGTTCGCGTGTTCCAACCGATCGTGCTGGGATAGTCGTCAACACCGCTGATCTGCGCCCAATCGATGGCGGAACCGTCGGCCTGGACCGTCGCACGCCACAAACCAGGGGCCAGGGTGACGAACTGGTCCTCGCGCCCCAGGCCCTCGACCAGCACGACCTCTACCACGACGCCCTCGAGATAGATTTCCTCGTTCTCGAACGTGGCGTAGGGGTCCTGGACAGAGGAACCCGCGCCCAATAACAGCAGCTCGAACCGCACCACGTGCCACACCAAGGCCACGACGACGATGCCCCCCAGGGTCAGCCCGACTATCCGCGCCAAACGTTTCAGCATGTCGAGTCTCCTAGCTGCTCGCGTGGTCACCGCGCCGCGTGCCGCGTGAACGTCACCGTCCACGCATAGCCCGGCAGCGCCTTCGTCGTGACGCGCACGGCGCCCGCATCCATCGATCGCGGGTGTTCGGTTCCGACCACGAAGGCATACCGATGGCCGCTCCACCACATGAGGCCGAAGCCGTCCACGGACTCGACTCCCACGCCGTCGTAGTCCTCGGTGTTGATCTCGAGCGTTGCGACCCAGATCCCCGTCGATAGGTGCACCGTGGCCGTCTCGTCCCCAACCGCGCTCGCCGTGACTTCCTCGACGGCCGCCAGTTCATCGAGGCCGATGGTGGGCGCGAACGGGTCATCGGCAGGCCCCGATTGCGCGAGCTCCCTGAACTCCATGAATTCGCGCCGCTGTAGCTCGGCGGTGACCGTACCGAAGACGACGGCGGCGCAGATCCCCACCAGGGCAAGCGTCGCCACCGTCATGGCGGTGGCGGTCAGGGTCGGGTGTGGGATGCGCATGAGAGTCTCCCTTATCTAGGTCCTTGAAAGCTGAGCCACAGCCACCGCGCCGCCGCAATGGCGGCGAGGACGACCGGCGCGGCGACCCCGACGATGATCACGAGCTCAATCGGTCCTAACGGCATTGTGGCCTCCTTCAGTTAGTCGTCGGGGTACACGATGCGGGTGGTGGCGTTCGGCGGAACGTTGCAGGGCTCCACCGTCTCGACGGGCACGCTGACCCAGCCCTCGCCGACCGCGGGCTCGGTGATCTCGGATGACGGCGAGGCCTGGAGGCTCGCGTCGTCGGCGCTGGCTGGAACCTCAACCACGACCTCGCTGACCACGATGTTTCCGCACGGGTCGGCGTCCGGTGGCTCGATGGGAATTACTCCCGCAACGGCCGGCAGCAGATTCGGTCCCGTGCCGCGACTGTCGCGGAAATCGTCAATCGACGCCCACCCCGTGCCCTCGCGCAGGATCTCCGGTGGTACGTCGGACATGCGCTCCCAGGAGTAGACAATGAGCTCGTCGCGGAACACATCGCCCGTGCGCACGGTCGTGCCCGACGGCACGTGCAGGGCGGGCACTCGCGCGTTGATGATGGCCTCGGTGCCCCGCCGGCGCATGTCGTCCAGCGGGTATGCCGAGCGGGCATCGGCCAACCGCCGCTCGATCTCACTGGGGTCCCTGATGATCCGCACGGCCTCGGAGCTCTCGGCGGGCGAGCTGGTCGTGAAGTAGGGCATCACGGCCGGTCCCGTCACCCGATAGTCATGCAGCCCATTGAGTGACGCGACCCCGAGGCGCTCTCGCGTGGCTGAATGCATGGTGTCCCAGTAGTAGGCGATCACGTCGTCTGGGACGACATCCCCAAGGCGCACGGTCGTCCCCTCGGGCACGATGAGCGCGGGCGCCCGGGCGACGGGCACGGGGCTTCCACATGCCGCCAGCGCGCCGACCACCAGCCCCGCGATGAGCACCGCCAGGACTCCGCCGCCGACCACGGCCCGTGTGTGGGTGAGCAAGTGAGACGTTGCTGTCTCCTTCCTCTAGGCGGTCGTAGTTGATCACCTATCGGCACCGTAGCTCGCGAAACCTCACATAACAATTCCAGCATGAAGACTCGTTCGCTAGAGTCGGGTGCTCCAGTTGCGCCGTGCTGTCGCGACTTGAGCGGGCCGGGAATTTGGCTACCGCGATCATCGTCTTTGTGGCGGTTTCTTGGGGCGTGCCACACTGAGGCACCCCTCCCGCGGCGACCTGATTCATGCGCCTGTCCATGCGAAGCGACTACGGGGTCCGCGCCCTCACGGACCTGGCGATGCACCACGGGCAGGGGCCGATCCAGAGCGCGGACGTGGCGCGGCGCATGTCCATCCCGCCGGTGTACCTGGACCAGGTGTTCAGCGCGCTGCGCAAGGCCGGGCTGGTGCGCAGCACCCGCGGTCCGCAGGGCGGCCACGAGCTGGCGCGCGGACCCGACGCCATCACCATGAGCGATATCGTCACCGTGCTGGAAGGTCCGCTGCCGATCCTGGATTGCCTGGAGGACGCGGCGGCCTGCGAGCTGACGGATACGTGCTCGCAGCGGCCGGTGTGGGGGCGCGTGCGCGAGGCCATCCTGACCTCGCTGGCAGAGGTGAGCCTGGCCGAGTTGGCCGTCGACATGCAGGAAGCCCGCGAGCGGCCCGCCTACAGCATCTAGCCATGCCGCTGGAAATCACCCGCCGCCACCTCGACGACATGGTGGCGCACGCCCGCGACGAGGCGCCCCTGGAGTGCTGCGGGATCATCGGCGGATCGGGCGACCGCGCCCTGGCGACCTTCCGCACGCGCAATATCGACCAGAGCCGGGTGCACTACACGATTCACCCCGAGGATCACTACCGCATCACGCGCGAGATCGAGGACGTGCAAGAGTGGGACGTGCTCGGCTTCTATCACTCCCACCCCGAGAGCGAGGCGTTTCCCTCCGCCACCGACCTCTGCCACGCGCTGGAGTCGGGCTACAGCGAGGTCTCGCGCTTCGTGATCGTCTCGCTGGCGGACCCGAGCGACCCGGTGGCGCGCTCCTTTTGGCTCACCGGCGGCGAAGTCAACGAGGAGTCGCTCGTGATCGTCCCGGACGAGGACTCCGATTAGCACCGCCGCGCCGGCGCAAAGCTACGCGCCCACCATGGATGTCGACGCCCCGCTCGACGACAAGCTCGACGCGCTGCGGGAGAACCTGCGCCGCATGGCGCGGGTGGTGGTGGCCTATTCCGGCGGCGTGGACAGCAGCCTGCTCGCCAGCGTGGCGCACGACGTCCTCGGCGACGAGGCCGTGGCCGTGACCGCGCTATCGGCCAGTCTGGCCGAATCCGAGCGCGTCGAGGCGGCCAACGTGGCGGCGCAGATCGGCATTCGTCACGAAGTGATCCTGACGCACGAGCTCGAGAACGCGGACTATCGACGCAACGACCGCATGCGCTGCTTCCACTGCAAGGCGGAGCTGTTCGACTGCCTGCAGCGCTACGCCGACGCGCACGGGATTCCCTATATGGTCTACGGCCCGGTGGTGGACGACCTGGGCGATTTCCGCCCGGGCATGGCGGCCAGCCGGCAGCGCGGCGCGCGCGCCCCGCTGGTGGAAGCCGGATTGCGCAAGGACGACGTGCGCGCGCTGGCCCAGCGCTTCGACCTGCCAACCTGGAACAAGCCAGCGCAGGCCTGCCTGGCCTCGCGCGTGGCCTATGGAACGGAGGTGACCGTGGAGCGCCTGAGCCAGGTGGAGCGCGCCGAGGCGCTGCTGCGAGCCGAAGGGCTGGAAGAGTTGCGCGTGCGCCACCACGACGCCATTGCCCGCATCGAGGTTCCCGCCGATGCGCTGCCGCGGCTGGTGGCCGATCCGGAGCGCCGCCGGCGCATCGTGGACGGCATCAAGTCGCTCGGCTTCGCCTTTGTCACCCTCGACCTGGAGGGCTTCCGCTCAGGATCGATGAACGAGGCGCTGCCGCTGGCCGACGAGGAGGCCTAGTGGCGGCAGCCCTTATGGCTGCCCGTTGGTGGTGCTGCGCATTTGACCGTGTCAATCCAAGCCGACGCCAGGTCGTGTCTCAAATCGGAAAGCGGACGATTTGGCGGATCAGCCGGTTTCCGAGTCGCGATTTGCGCGTTCCTCGGCTAGCCACACCGCCGCGTCGACACCGAGATCGGTCATTGGGCGCTCAGCCAGCCGCCTGGGCCAATCGGCGCGCGCCAATTCACGCTCCAACGCGCTGATAACCAGGGCGCTCATCGTAAGGTTGTGCTCGCGGGCGTGGCGCCGGAGTCGTTCGAGCAGATCCTCCGAGATGTCTCGGACTTCCAGATTGGCCATGTCAGGAGCTTAGCCCGAAAAGCACGCGGTCTTGGCAACCAAGCGAGCTTCTAGCTCCGCTTCGGGGACCCCTCCACTACGGCTGAGACCGACCAACGATGCTCGTTTCGGTCTCAATCGGCTAGCTGCACCTCGTTCGATTGGCCGGATGAACCCGGATCCCGGAGCAGCAGCACCGTCATCTCGGTATATGCGCCGGGCTCCGACGCGGGAACGATCTGTCCGCCGTGCTCGCGGACGATTTCGTGCGACAGGGTCAATCCCAGTCCGGTGCTCCGGCTGCTCTCCTTGGTGGTGAAGAAGGGGCTGAAGACCCTGGCCATGACCTCGGGCGTCATGCCCGTGCCGTTGTCGCGGACGTCGATGGCCGCACCGTCCGCCGTGCGCCGGCTCGCGATTCGCAACTCCGGTTCATAGTCGTCCCCGGCTGACTCCGCCCGCTTCGCCATGGCGTGGCAGGCGTTGGTCACCAGGTTGGTGAAGACGCGGGCCAGGTCCTCCTGCACCGCGCTGATCTCGCCGATGGTCGGGTCGAGCTCCTGCCGAATCTCGGCCGTGAAGCCCGGCATTTGCGCCTGCGCCGCCTGGTAGCCCAGGCCCACCTGTTTCGCCAGGAGCTGATTCAGGTCCACCAGCTCGAAGGTCCCCTCGCCGCGTCGCCCCATCGCCAGCAGGTCCGCGATGATCCGGTCGGCGCGGTCGCTGTGCGTGACGATGCGCTTCATGTTGTCCACGAGGTCTGCGGTGAGCTCGTCCGTCGTCTCGAGGTCGCCGTCCGTTGGCTGCGCGGGAGCGTCCTTGATCTGAACGGCAATGGCCTCCGAGCTCGCGGCGAAGTTGCGGATGAACTGCAGCGGGTTGCGGATCTCGTGGGCGACCCCGGCGGACAATTCACCAAGCTCGGCCAGCTTCTGCTGGCTGATGATGCGGTCCTGGCTTTTGCGCAGCTCGTCCAGCGTGTCTTCCAGCGCGGCGTTCTTTTCCTGCAACTCATCCGAGAGCTTCCGCACCAGGTCAAGCTGCATGGCCCGGATGGAGCTCTGCCGCAGCGTCTCCAGCGCCAGACAGGCCTTGGACACTTCGTCGTTGCCCCGGGGCTCGATGCGGTACTCGAAATCGCCCATGCCCAGACGGCGGATCCAGGCCTCCACCGCGATCGTCCGAATGCCCACGTGCAGGACGAGCGCGGCCTTTCCCAGTGTCACGGCCAGCGTTGTGCCGGCCAGGACGATCAACACCGGATTGCCGTGCAGCACGGCCAGCACCGTGGTGGCCGCCAAGAGGCCGATGATCACGAAGATCAGCAGGAAGTGCTGAATCGAATAGCGCCTGATCGAGAACTTCGACAGCCCAAACGGGTCGTTCTGCTCGAAGGACTGGTCGGCGAGCGGGTCCGGGCGGTTCATCGCGTCAATCGTTGGCGGGGCCGGTGACATTGTGCCCCGGAGGTCTCATCCCATCCCGCACACTGTAATGTCGCGGCGGCGTGGCTGAAACGACGGGCCGAGGAGATACGCAGCGATGGACGACCCTTCGCCCGATCCGGACACCAGAAGCCATCCCTGCCTCGAAGTGGGCTGCCTGATCGTGGTGGTGATCGCCGTGGTGCTGGCGATCTTAAGCG
Source organism: Chloroflexota bacterium (assembly GCA_022826485.1). GTDB lineage: Bacteria > Chloroflexota > UBA11872 > UBA11872 > UBA11872 > JAJECS01. Next base: position 11,681 of record JAJDUU010000004.1, read on the forward strand.
CCACGGGCGTTTGCGTCGCCGCGTAGCGGAGGCGCGACGGCTTGATGGCTGGAATTGAGCCCAATAAAATCTAGCCAGATAGTCTAGCCAGGACAATTGCATGACCGATTGGCCTCTGCAGGACGCCAAGAACCGCTTCAGCGCCGTGGTCAACGCCGCCCTCGCCGGCGCGCCGCAGCGGGTGACCCGCCGGGGCGAACCCGCGGTCGTGGTGTTGGCGGTGGACGAGTACGAGCGCCTCCGCCAGCTGGAGAAGACCAACGCGCCCACATTCGTCGAGCATCTGCTCGCCATCCCCAAGGGCGGGCCGGATGACCTGTTCGATCGAGCCCCGACCAAACTTCGCGACGTTGAGTGGTGATGTATCTGCTGGACACCAACGTCGTATCCGCCCTCCGCCGGCCCGACCGTCATCCCGGGCCAATCGCGTGGCTCCAGGCCCAGCGGACATCGGACGTGTTTCTGAGCGTGGTGACTATCGGCGAGATCGAGCGGGGCATCGCCCAGCAGCGGCATCGCGACCCATCGTTCGCGTCGGAGCTGTCCGATTGGCTAGACCGGATACTCGCCTGGTACGGCGACCGGGTGATCGCCGTCGGTGTTCCCACCGCACGTCGGTGGGGAAGTCTGTCGGGGGACCTCGGGAACGAGTCCGCGGACCTGCTCATCGCGGCCACGGCGCTGGAGCACGGGCTGACCGTCGTGACTCGCAACGTCAGGCACTTCGAGCCGACGGGCGTGGAGGCGCTCGATCCATTTGCCGGAGGCGGGGAGTCCGCCGCTAGTTGACCACCGAGCGTTGATTCGGTGGATCGTGCCTACCCAAACGTCGAAAGCTGCCGCGGCGGGGTGCTCGACCCAGATCGCGTTTCTCCGTCACCCCGGCGAACGCCGGGGTCCAGGTCCGTCCGACAAACCCGAAACCCTGACTGGATTCCGGCCCCGTGTCGAGTACGGGGCAGGCTCTCCGCCGGAATGACGACGTGGAGCGTGTCGGAATGGCAATGGGGAGATTGCCGACCAGATATGACGGAGCGGAAGACGGGATTCGAACCCGTGACCCTCTCCTTGGCAAGGAGATGCTCTACCACTGAGCCACTTCCGCCGGGCGGGACCGGCCCGCTCGATATTCTAGCGCGAGCCGCCGCCACCCGCGGGCGGCATGTCTGGCGGTGATGGGTCGGATCGGGCCGCGGCGTCGGGGTCGTCGGCCAGCTCTTCGAGCAGGCGGGCCAGAAGCTCGGCGAGCGGCGCCCGATAGCCCGCGGGGATGCCGCGTTCGCCCAGGGCGTCGGCCAGGGCCGTGTCCGCGGCGCGGAAGTGCCAGGCGCGCACGGCCCGGTCGAGCGCCGGGCTGGCGGCGGTCACGACCGGCGCTTCACCGAGCAGCCAATCCGTCCCGCGGCCGGCATCCGCCAGACCGGCTCGCTCGACGAGGCGGCCAAGCTCACGCGCGGCAAATACGCTCGGCGCCCCCTGGCCGCGCGCCCAGCGATTGACCGTGCTGGGGCTCACGCTGACGCCCGCCGTCTGCAACTCCGCCGCCACCTCGTCCAGCGTGCGGTCGGCGTAGCCCATGTAGGCCCGCAGCCGGCGGGCAAGCTCGCCGCGCTCCGGACTGGACGCGTCGCCAGCGTGCGAATCGACGTTCATTCAGACCTGAACGGTATCATTTGCTAAGTATAGCGGCGATTACGACAGAATCAACTAAATATGGTAGTATCTTGCAACTTGAGGGTGGTCACTGGATTCCCAATTCGAGTCGCAAGGCGGTTCCGGATGCTGCATGGAGGACGGGCGGCGGGCGCCCCAATCCATCCGGGAACCGAGCGCGACCGTCGGTCCGATCTGGCCCGGCGATTGGCCCGCGAGCCGCAAATCGCCGCGCTCGAAGCGGTGGCGAATTGGGCCGAGCAGCAGGGCCTGCCTCCCGAGTCGGTGGACGGCATGCGCGAGATCATCAAGGTCTTCGCGGCCGACCCTGAGGCGCCAAATCTCGATCTGGCCATGCGCGCGCGGCGGCGCCGGATCGTGCGGGAGTTGCGCCGGCAGGACTGCCGCGGCTAGTCGATCGGGTCGAAGAAGGTCAGGTCCTGCCCGAAGTTGTCCATGGCCTCCACCGCGTCGCCCCGCAGTCTGACCCGAATGTCGCGCGTGCGGTGCCGCAGAACGATCTCGTGAGTCGGTGGATCGAGCCTGAACGCGATACGCCGGGCGTACGGCGGCTCAGCCACCATGAGATAGCGCCCCGTGCGCGGCGCGGTCGCGACCGCGCCCTCAACCACGACGTCGTCCGGGTCCGCCCACGCGGGCACCCGAACGAAGAGCGGCCCCGGACGCTTGATCGTGACGCCGAGCACGCCGCTGGGATAGGGCGACTCGACTTCAATGTCCTCGGTGCGGTGGTCGAACAGCAGGTTGACCCAGTGGCCCGCGGCGTCAAACCGGGTTATGTCGCGGTAGGCCTCGCACAGCGATGCCACGGCACCACCGACGATGTCCATGTTGAAGGAGATGCGGTCGGCCTCGACCGGCCGATGACCGTACGGCGCGGGGAATCCGAAGGCCCCCAGGTGACGCCGGGCCACGTCGCGGCGACCATCGCCGCCTCCCGGATCGGACGGCTCGGCGATCCACGACACGTCGCGCAGCTGGCTCGGCAGCAGATGCCCGCGCAGGATGCGCTCGGCGTCGTCGAATGCCTCGGGGTAGCCCCAGCGGCCCAGAATCAGCGCCGTTTCCAGAATGTCGCCGGTGTTGTTGACCTCGCCAAAGTCGGGCTCCGCGTCCGGCAGGCTGCTCTCGATGACCCAGCCAAGCTGGTCTCGGATCTCCCACAGCCCGCGGCTGTAGAACGTCCGCACGCGCTCCATGAGCGGCGCGTCGTTGAGCAGGTCGGCGAGCTGCGCCAGCGAGGACATGACGCAGGTGGTGGAGTGCGTGTGCGGGCCGAAGCGCTCCGTGGAGTAGCTGCCGTCCGCCGTGAAGTGGTCCGTCACCGCCTTGTCCTTGAGCCGGATGGCCAACTCCAGCGCCGGACCGTAGCCGGTCGCGCGGTAGTACTTCACGAGCGGGCCGATGGCGCGCCCCAGCCCCCGAATGAACGTGGTTTCGACCTTCACGTCGATGCCGTGGTCGCGGGCGGCGCCTTCGTAGTCCCAGTCGCGGTCGGGATCCCACAGCTCGTTGATCGCCGCGATGCTCGCCTCGGCCACGTCATGCGCCTGCGCGGAGTGCCGGAATTGCGCCAGGGCATAGAGCGCGTGGAAGCCTTCGCGCACGTTGTGCGGGCGGAGGTTCACCAGCGGACCGTCCATGCGTTCGCGGTTGAGCGGCAGCGGCAGTGGGCCGCTATAGGAAAAGAATGCCGCCCGCGCGTGCTTATTGACCGCCGCTTCGTCGATGGGAAAGCCCAGGGACTCGGCCGTCAGCAGCGCGTTGAGATGCCGTCCGGGGACGTGGGCTTCCGAGTGCACGGAGCTGAATGCGAGACGCGGGTCGGGCCACACCACGGAGCCAAAAAACGGGATGTCGTCGTCGTCCGCGTTGAACACGCTCGCCATCGTCCGCGTGCCCGCCTCGATGGCGGCGGCGATATCGGTGGTGTTGACGTTGCGCAGCTTCATGGGATAGTCGCGAACCTACGGCCCAGCCTGGGAGTATAGGCCCGCCCCATGTCCGGGGACGCTCACGCCACGACGGACGAGCACCGCCAGGCGTTGGCGCAGCCGCCGCCGACGCTTCGGGGGCATGAGGTCACGCTCCGGGGACCGCGCCTGCTGCTGCGCCCGCTGACGGAAAACGACTGGGCGCCGCTGCTGGCCTGGAACAACGACCCCAAGGTGCTCGCGTGTGCCGAGGGCGACGAGATCGAGTCGCGCACGCTGGACGAGGTGCAGCGCATCTATCGCGCGATATCCGTTAACGCGCACTGCTTTCTCATGGAGCTGGACGGCAGGCCCGTCGGTGAGTGCTGGCTGCAGCGCATGAACCTGCAGCGGCTCGTGGCGCGTCATCCCGGTGAAGACGTGCGGCGCGTCGACATTGCCATCGGCGTGCCGGCGCTGTGGGGACAGGGATTGGGCCGCGAGGCGGTGAGGCTGCTGCTGGACTTTGGGTTCCACCGCGAGCGTGTGGACGTCATCTACGCGTGCGTCGACGCGGGGAACGTGCGCAGCCGGCGGATGTTCGAGTCGCTGGGGTTTGCGGTCGGCGCCGAAAGCAACTCCGCTGCCGGATTGAGTGCGGATGCCGAGCTCGACATGATGCTCACCAGGTCCAACTTCGAGGCGGCCGGATGAGCCGCAACGGTAGCTTCCGACGCGGGGCGACTAGGCCAGGAGCAGTGCGTCCCTGGATTCCGGCGTCCGCCGGAATGACGAATGGCGGGATCGGCGCGCGGCTCACAGGTTGACCAGCACCAGACCGACCAGCGCCGCCGCGATTCCGACCAACGTGACCGGCCCGTGACGTTCGCGCCAGACGATCCAGCCGGCCAGGGTGATGAGGAGCACGGTGCCCGCGCTGTGCACGGGAAAGGCCACCGCGCCGGGCACCTCGCCCAGCGCGGCCAGAAACACCCACAGCTGCACCACGTTGCACAGGCCCAGGCCGACGCCCATCACGATCGGCAGCGGGATCCATGACAGCGCGCCGGCCTGTCCCTGCGGACGCAGCGGCGGACCCGGACCCTCGCGCCAGCGTCGGATGGCGAGCGTCGCGCCCGCCGTCACCGTTGCGCCCGCGAACGTCGCCAGCACGAACGCATCGCGATCCGTGGCGGGCGTGATTTCGCTGACGACCTTCCACGAGATCAGCGTGCCCGCGGTGAATCCCAGCAGCCCAACCACCACCGCCCAATAGAGGCCCACCCGCGCCGCAGGCAGCATGGGCATGCGGCGATAGGCGATCAGGGGCGCGGCGACCACGAGCAGCGCAATGCCGACAAGCGTGACCGCCTTGGCCGGCTCGCCAAACACCGCCAGCGACACCGTGATCGGGGCCAGCAGCGCCAGCGAGCCGAGCGCGAAGGTGACGCCCACGCCCCGCTGTCCGAGCATGAAGTACTGCAAGACGATGAGCACGGCGAACCCGACGCCGTTGAGCGCGCCCACCCAGTAGGTGAGCGCCGACGCTTCCCAGCCGCCCCGCGCCGCCACCCACACCAGCGCCATGAGTGCGGCGACCAGGTAGTTGGTGCCGGCCACAAAGAAGTAGTGCCCGCGCCGCCGCTGCGCCGCGCGCTGAATCAGCCCAAACGACACCGCCAGCGCCACGGCTGCCACGAGGTATCCCATAACGGCGGATAGGCTCCCATATCAGGACGGCCGGGCGACATGCGACGTGCCGATCCGCTCTGCGTGGGGCGGCTCCAGTGGCCGCCCGTCCCTATCGGGTAGCCAATATTCACTCTCCCCACCGGGGGGAGGACTAGGGCCTGCCCCGAACTCGTTACGGGAGTGAGGGGGATTCGACCGACCCTGCCGCCTCTTCCGCGAAACCGATGCGCACCGCGTGCCGTCGTCGTCTGTCCGACTCCCTCTCCCCTCTGTGGGAGAGGGTTGGGGTGAGGGGGTTGGAAATACGCCGCCTACTCGCTCCCGAGATCGATCCGCACCACGTGGCGTCGTCGTCCCAGCGGTCCCAACTCACGCGCGTCCACCGCCTGGAACATGGGCGGGAATCCGCCAAAGCCGTAGCTCGGCGAGTCCGGATCGACCGGATAAGCCTCAACCGCCGCCGCGCCCTGCTCCTGGGCATAGTCGAGCGCCGCCCGCAGCAGGCGCGACGCCAGGCCGCTCCCGCGCAACCGCCGCGGCACGAAGAAGCACGTGAGCGCCCAGACCGATGCATCGTCGGAGCAGGCGGCGCCGGGGATCGCCGAGGTGTTGGGCCGCGCAAACGTGGACCGCGGCGCGATCGAGCACCAGCCGACAGGATCATCGCCGGCGTAGGCCAGTAGCCCCACTGGCACACCCGCCATCACGCGCGACCGCATGCCCTCTTTCCAAGTCGTTCGATCCAGCCGCCGGTTCTCCTCCGGCGTCGCCCGATAGGGCATGCACCAGCAATACGACGGCCCGCCCCGCGACTCGAACAGCCGCTCGAAGTCAGTCCAGTTCGAGGCCGCAACCGGCCGAAATGTCAGGTCGGCGGGCAGTGATTCACGCATGCGTCAACCCTAGCGATCTGGGCCGCCCGGCACACCTGGTCGAGCGGGCGAGTAATGTGTATCGCGCGTACACCCTGCTAGCCGCAGGCCGAGAGTCCCGATGTCCAGAGTTCAGTCGAGCATCCCTGAGGACGACCGCGACCGGTCTGTACAACGGGCGGGACCGTTCAATTCCCCGGAGGACCTTCGGAGGTTCTTCGACGAGTGCGACACCCGCCGCAGTGCCGGTACGGAACCCGATTGGGACGAGCACCTGCGCACGATCGAAGCCTCGCAGGCGGCGGGACTTCCCAACGATTGACCTTCGTCGACACCGATCTGCGCATTTTCGCCGTTGGGGCGGGGAGCTCGAAGTTCAGTGGGTGGCCTGAGTCAGGGCGCGGGTCATTGGGCTGTGAAGCACAGAATATGTGAAACTGTGACAATGAAGAACATCACGGTCTCCGTGGACGAAGGCACCTACCGGCGCGCCCGCATTCGCGCGGCGGAGTTGGACACGTCGGTCTCGGCTCTGGTGCGCGGCTATCTCAGGAGCCTGGTGGAGGGTGGCGAGAGCACCCCGCCAAGCGTTGGCGTGGAGATGGGCGCAGAAGCCGAGACGCCGCTGCAGCGCCGCCGGCGCCAGCTTGGCGAGATGTTTGCGGACTTCGACCGACGCGGCGTGGGCCTGGATCCGCGGGACAACCTGCCGCGGGAGGAGCTGTACGACCGCGCTCGGGCCAGGGCGGAGATCGCCGCATCGGCAGCGGAGCGGCCGACGCAGACGGGCGAGTAACCGTTGTGCGCTTGGTCGATACCAACGTGCTCATCTACGCGGCGAGCCCGGCAACCGTCGAGCCTGACAAGCGCCGTCGGGCGCGACAACTCCTGACGCAGCCTGACCTTGCCGTGTCGGTGCAGGTGCTGCAAGAGTTCTATCACCAGGCGACGCGTCCGACGCGGCCGGGTCGGTTGACTCACCGTCAGGCGGTGCGCTTTCTTGAGCCCATTCTGAGATTTCCGATTCAGGCCATGACGCTTGAGGTATTTGCTTCCGCCGTTGCCAACAGCCAACGGTTCCAGCTGTCGTATTGGGACGGGGCGATCCTCGCCGCTGCGCGCGCCGCTGGGTGCGACGCGGTGTATTCCGAGGACTTGAACCCGGAGCAGGACTATGACGGCCTGCGCGTGATCAATCCGTTTCGCGAGGCCTTGGCGACGTGAGCCTGCACAGGACCGAATTCGGCAAGGGCTCGTTGGCAATCAAAATAGGGTCGTCATCTGGTGCGGGAGGATGCCGCCCGTGAAGCGGTCCCGGCAGATCAAGCCGACAAGCAATGCGCAGACCGAGCAGACCCTGGCTCTGCTGGAGATCCTGGCCCTGGGCGACCGCCAGATCGCCGCGGGTAGAGTGCAACCCGCCGCCGAGATAATCGCGCGGCTGCGAGAGCGGCGACCGACCGGCTGACCTAGCTGCCTACGCCGCTACATCCTCGGCGTCTGCCCCGCAGAGGTAGCGCCACCAGTCATCGCGGACGGCGGCGACCTGGTCGCTGGAGGAGCCTTGCCAGGCGTGGCGGTTCACGTTGTCGCGGAACAACTCCCACATTTCGAGGCTGTCCCAACCGGTGGCGTCGAAGTGTCCGCGCTGCGGCTCGGCGGGGTGGTAGCGCACCTTGAACATGAAGCGCGGCTGGTCGGTCAGGTTCGGCTGAGCGCAGTGCCAGACCGCATCGTGGATGAAGGCGATGCGCCCGCCCGGTCCGGCGAGGTGCTTCTGCCCGGCAATGTTGCGATAGCGCGAGATGTCGTGGCCCACCTGGCGCAGGTGCGATCCGGGCAGGATCAGCGTGGGGCCCATCTCGCGCGGGACGTCGTGGGTGAAGTAGGCGATCAGGATGTTGAAGCGGTAGAAGTCATCGCGCGTGAGCCGCCGCCCGGCCCGATCGTGATCGACGTGCCAGGACTGGGCGCTTCGCTGGCCCGCGGGCGTGATGTGCAAATACGAGTGGTCGTGGATGTAGGACGGGCCGAGCAGGCTGGCCAGGATCGCCTTGAAGCGCGGCAGCTCCAGCACGGCCTGCGTGGCGGGCGAGGTGTCCAGGAACGCGTCGGGAATCTTGGGCTCCCAGCGGGCATCGGTGGGCGCGCGAAGCTGCTCCTCGTGCACCGCGGCGTTCAGGTCCTCCGGCACCAGGTCGTCGAACTCGATGAAGCCGTCCATGACGAACTGCGCCATCTGGCGCATATCCAGTCGTTCAGCGGTCTCGGCGGTCGCGGCGGCGGTAGTCATGGGGCAGGCACCATCCTCTCCAGCACGAATTCATGGTCGAGGTAACCGGGATCGAGCTCGTTGGGCGGCTGCGGTAGCTGAATGACACGCCAACCGTCGCGCATGGCGTCCACCACGGTGGCGTAGGGCGGTTCGTCGGCGTCGCCGGTCCTCATCTGTTCGTCACTGGGCAGCGTGCCGTCGAACAGCGCCCAGGCCACCACGGACGACGTGAGGTTGAGATTGTTCGCATGCAGGATGAGGATTTGCTGGCGTTGCTCGGCCATTTGACCCTCGTCTCGATCCCGGAGGATTCACGTTCGCCGGATCGCGGCGACGCGCCGGGGACATTATCCAACGTTATTGGACTTGCGTGCGGGGCAATCCCGGTCACCCCTCACCGTTTCCCATTGGAGAGCTGTTGCGAACACTCTCCGTCATTCCGGCGAAGAGCCTGCGCCGTACTCGATACGGGGCCGGAATCCAGTCCGGTCGAACCTGAGGGGTGCTGGACATTTCGCGTAGAGGCGGGTCTCAGGCCCGCCCCACACCCGGCTATGCACGCGTCTCCGTTGAGAGAGGGGACCGGACCGTGGCCAGCTCAAGGGCCCGCGGCGGCCGCCTGAACCGCCCGGCGCAGGCCCATAAACGAGTCGTGGGAGTTTTGCGCGCGGCTGCGGCCTTCCGGGTGCCAGTGGGTTTCCAGGCTGATATGGCCGCTGTAGCCGTCGTCCAGGAGGGCGCGCATCTGACCCGGCCAGTTGAGGCTGCCCTGGCCGATGGCCGTCCAGGCGGTGAGGCCCGTCTCGGCATTGGCCACCGTGGCGTCCTTGGCGTGGACGTGCACCATCCAGGGCTTGACTGCCTCGTAGCCCGCCCGAAAGTCATCGCCGCCGCTGACGAAGTCGTTGGCGGGGTCCCAGATGGCGCGCACGGCCGGATGGTCCACGGCCGCCAGAATCGCCGCCGTGTTTACGCCCGTGTTGCCGAAGCAGCTACGCACGTTCTCCACGCACAGCGTGAGGCCGAGATCCTCGGCTCGGCGGGCGGCATCGAGCAGAATCGCGCGGATCGCGGCCAGGCGCACGGCGGGAAGGCCGCCGCCGTCGGGCAATCGGGGGCTGGGATTGTCGCCGCCCACGTCGCGGCGTCCCGTGAAGAGCCGCACGCGCGGACAGGCGATGGCCGCGGCGAAATCCATCGCCGCTTCGAGCTCGTCTAGGTGCTCGCGCCAGCCGGCCAGCGAGGCGATGTCGTCGGGGTCGGCGTCGGCCAATCGCAGAGCCTTGAACGCCGGCGAAAGCACCATGGCCGGTTCGAGTTTCGTGTCTTGCAGGGCGTCGCACACCCGCGCGTGGTCGTCGGCGCCCGCCGTCTCGATGGGCACGCCCCACACCGTGTCGAGCTCCAGCGCCGACATGCCGTGCGTCCGAGCAAACGACATGGACTCGTCCAGGTCGTCGCTGACTTCGTTGACCACCAGGCTGTAGGTGAACGAGTGGTTGGGCATGCCAGGCGGCCCTAAGTGTGGCTTGATCGGACGTCGCAGCCGGAGTGTAGTTGTCCGGGGCGTGCAAAGTTGCAGCGATCTCTGTAGACCTGCGTGCGAGCTCAGGGTGGATTCCCGTCTTCACGGGAATGACGGACCCTTGCAAATCACGGCCCCCGGCGGCGCAACCTCGGGCAGGCATGATGAGTAGTGCCATGAAGCGTCGTCTGCGAGCCCCCATGCCTGACATTCCCGCCGACGCGGCGGCCATCGACGCGGCGTGGCTCACGCGCGCGCTGCGGTCGAGCGGCGTGCTCACCGACGGAGCGGTGACGGATGTGACGGTGGAGCCGCTCGGCGGCAGCCAGGGATTCGCCGGGCAACTGCGGCGCCTGCGCGCGACCTATGACGCCGAGTCGCACGGCGTCCCGTCCAGCTTCATCGTCAAGCTGCACAGCCCGATCGCGGTCACGCGCGAGCTAATCCGGCGCATCGGCGCGGCGTCCCGCGAAATCCGCTTCTACCGCGAGCTGGCCCACCGGGCCGGCGTGCCCACCGCGGCGCTGCACTTTGCCGCGCAGGATGGTGACCGCTACGTGCTGCTGCTCGAAGATCTCGCCCCGGCCCGCGCCGGCGATCCGGCGGCGGGTTGCTCACCGGAGCAGGTCGAGGCCACGGTTGACCGCGTGGCCGGCATGCACGCCGCGTGGTGGGACGGCCCGGCGCTTGCATCCCTCGACTGGACCCCTGATTTCGACCAGCTCACCGCCACGCGCCACGCCATCTGCCGGGAGGCCTGGCCGGAGTTCGTGGAGCGGTATCGAGTCCACGTTCCCGACCTGTGCAACCGCGTCGGCCCGGCGCTGCTCGACGGCCTGGACACCGTGCGCCGCGCCCTGTCGCAGGCGCCGCCGACCCTGCTGCACGGGGACTTCCGCCCCGACAACGTGATGTTCGAGGCGGACGGCGCCGGAGCGCCGGCGGCATTCGTCGACTGGCAGGTAATGCTCCGCGGGCCTGGCCCGATGGACGTGGCCTACTTTCTGCTGTCGGCAACGGACCGCGACACGCGCCGCGCGCTGGAGATGGATGTTCTGCGCGCCTATGGGCAGGCGCTGACGCGAGGCGGCGTGACCGGCTACACCGCCGAGCAGTGCTTGACCGACTACCGCCTCGCGATGGCGGATGTACTCTCCCGCATTGTCGTGCTCACGACGCGGGTGCTGCCCGAAGGCGCCGCGGGCTGGTCGGTCTTCGACGTGCTGGTTGAACGCGTTGCGGGGGCGGTTGTCGATCTGGACTGCATTGGGTTGCTGGCGCCAAAGGGGGAGCCGCGGTCGGATGTCCCGATGGTCCCTACGCTAGGGCATCGGCGGGCCGAAACGAGCGCGCGACGCGGAGCATCAGAACGGCCCCGGCAAATGTGAGCGCGGCGGCGACGGAGAGCGTGAGGTTCGGCCCGCCCGCAATGAGCAGAAGACCGCCGGCAAACGGGCCCGCGACGCCAAAGAGCCCGGCGGAAGCATTGAAGGTTGTGGCCAGCGGCGGCGTGTCCTCTGGGCGCGCCAGCGACATCAGGGTCGTCTGCGATCCCAGGACGAATCCCGCGCCGGCAACGCCCATCGCCAAATAGGCCGCGGCGAGGACTCCCACCTGAGTCGTGGCCATGGCGACGAGGAATATGACCGGCGACGCTAATTGAACGCAAATGGCCAGCGCGGCGCCGAACGGCCCCGTGCGCCGGTCGATTAGCCGACCCCACAGGGGGAAGCAGACCGCCTGCGCGACACCGGCGAGCAGCGAGAGCATGCCCACTGTGCCGAAGCTGGCGTGCAAATGATCCACCAGCACGATCGGAACCGCAGGCATCATCACGGCGATCCCGAAGCCCATCGTGTTCCAGGCGCCCACGAATCCGCGGAAGGACGGCGTGGCAAAGGCCCCGCGCGCGAGCACCCAGGGGTTCCGCCGTCGAAACGGGCGGGGGTCCGAGGACTTGATGCCGGCGAAAGCTGCCGTGGCGAGCATGCCGACGACGGATGCACCGGCGAGGATCGGACCGTGGCCAACGACGTCGAGCAGCAGGCCGGCGATCGGAGCGGTGATCAGCGCCGCGACGGCCATGGCCATGCGCGCGGCTGCCAGGAGGCGTCCGCGTAGCGGGGCGGGATAGGCCCCCTGCATGAGCCAGGTGACGCCTGGCCGCGGGAGACCCGAGAGGAGGAAGTAGCCGAGCGCGATGATTGCGAACCATGTGGGCGCCGTCACAAACAGCGCCGCGATCCACAGCGCCCGTCCGACCGCCCAGATCAGTGCGATACGGCGCGCCGGCTGCAGCGTGCGCAGCACGTATGGCGCGCCCAGACTCAGCAGCGCCCCCAGATAGGTGCCCGCTGTGAGCAGCGCGAGGAGAAACTCGCCGGCGCCGAGACGGCGAGCCACCACCGGAAAGAAGTTGAGCACCACTCCCAGGAACACGCCAGTGAGCAGCTGAAAGGCGAGGTCTCGCCGGAAGTTGGCCCTCGCCTCCCCCGTGAGCGGGCCGGACGCCCCCGTGCCCAGCACCGCCCCCACCGTCTCTCCGATTCGTGCCGCCACGAACGCACCCGGCCTCGGTCACCAGCGGACCGTCGACAGACCCGCCTGAGCGAACTATAGGCGGCTGGGAAGCCTTGTCGGCATGGTGCGTCGACGTTGCGTGGGCGAAGTCGCCGTCAGCTTGTGGCGAGCGTGTCGAACCTTCGCGCATCCGGACTCGCTAATCACGCGACCGGCCACCGTTATCGGTCGCTTGCGTAGACTGCCTGGCGATCCCCTGTCGCGATCGGAAGGGCCATGACCAAGTACGAGGTATTCGAGCGCCAGGCCCAGCTGAAGGTGTTTGCCGACGGACGTTACCTGGCCGCAGTGCAGCAGGGGCTCTATCGGCCCTACGTCTTTCCGGTGCGCACCGCGCAGGGCCACCTGGTCACCCAGGCCGCGCCGGCGGACCACCTACACCACCTGTCGATCTGGGTGGCTCACTCCAAAGTCAACGGTCTCAACTTCTGGGCGCCCGAGACGCTGGGCATATTCCCCCCGCCGCGGATTCTGGTGCGCGACACACGGACCGACGTCACGGCTGACGGGGTCTCCTTCGATCAGCGCATCGAGTGGGTCGACGGCGACGGCGGGCTCGTGCTCGGCGAGCGGCGACGGACCGGCGTGCGCCTCTGGGCCGGTCATGTAGCCGTCGACGTGGCCTCCACGCTCACCGCGCCGGGACACCCGGTGGAGTTCGGCCAGGACAAGGACGCCGGCCTGGCCCTGCGGATCGCCGACCAGATCGACGTGCTGGACGGCGGCGAGATTCGCAGCGCGACGGGCGCCCGCAACGAGGCCGCGACGTTCGACACCCACGCAGACTGGGTGGACTACTCCGGTCCGGTGACGCATGACCATGTCGCCGGCGTCGCCATCTTTCCCTATCCCGAGGTCGCCGACACGCCCTGGTTCACGCGCGACTACGGCCCGATCTACGTGGGCCCTTGGCGGCACGGCGCCATGACGCTGGAGCCTGGCGAGTCGTTCACGCTGGGCGCGCGGTTCGTGGCCCACGACGGCGGCCCAGACGACGTGGACATCGACGGGCTGTTCCGGCGGTTCCGGGCGGAGCGGGGCTGATCGGCTGGATCCGTTCGTGGTGAGCCGCTGCCGTTCGTGGTGAGCCCCTCGGCAAGCTCGGGACAGGCTCCGTCGAACCACGCCCTTCGACTTCGCTCAGAGCCTGCCCTGAGTGCACCGAAGGGACGAACGGACTTCCAGCTAGTCGCCCTCTAGTTCCGCGATCTCCTTGGCGCTCAGGTGCGGCGGGTCGCCCGCGGGCGCGTTGCGCCGGATGTCCTGCTCGTTTGATATGCCGACGATGGAGCACGACACCGCCTCGTGACCGAGCACGTAGCGGATGGCCGTCTCGTGCGCGGGCTCGTCGCGCGCGTCCGCCGTGGCCTGCAAGCGCTCGCGCAGGCCGGTCAATTGGCGCACGCGATTGCGGAACGACTCGCGGCGGCGCCAGTCGGTGACCGGGAGGCGGTCGATGCCCGCCTCGTCGAGCATCAGGATGCCGCTGCCGAACGGCGACCGCGCCAGCACGCCGGTGCCGCGCTCGGCGGCAAGCGGCAGCACGTGCTGGGCGACACCATCGTCCGCGAGGTTGAACGGGGATTCGACGACCGGCGCGTTCCACAGCCGAATGGCCTCGGCCGCGGCGGGGGCTGACGCCGACACGCCCCACCAGCGAATCTTGCCGGCCTGCTGCAAGCGCCGCAGCGCCTCGAAGGGGTCGGGCTGCCGCACGATGTGCAGCGGCGGGTCGTGCAGCAGCAGCGCGTCGATGTGATTCGTGCGTAGGCGCCGCAGCGACAGATCGCACGCCTGTTGAATCCGTGCCGGGGAGAAGTCCTGGGGCTCGTAGTCCAGGTGCAGATCCTGCGCGCCGTCGCTGCCCGGCAGATAGCCGACTTTGGTGACGATGACCGTCTCGTTGCGCACGCCCTCGAGCGCCTTGCCCAGCACGGTCTCGCTGCGACCGCCGCCGTATTGCTCCGCCGTGTCGAAGGTCGTAATGCCCGCGTCCAACGCCGCGTGCACCAACGCCACCGCATCCAGCGAGGAAATCGGCCCCCACGACAGGCCGCCGATCTCCCAGCACCCCATGCAGAGGCTGCTCACGCGTGCGCCGGTCGTTCCGAGATCTCGTTCCGTCATGGCGTTCTCCCGTCCGCGTCGCTCAGGCGGTCACCGTACCCAACGCTACAGCACGTACGGCACTCACTCTTCGCTCGCGCACCCCCTACCCACCGTCATGCCGGCGGAGGCCGGCATCCAGGTCTGGACGCCGGGTCACGGAGCGGTCGCCGGCGGCATATGTAACGCCGTCACTCGCCGCCAAAGCCAAAGCTATAGAGCTCGGCGTGTCGTAGGTGGAAGCGCAGCTTGAGACCGCCCCGCAGGTTGCCGGGCGCGCCGCCCGACCAGGTGAGGTTGTGGCGGATGCTGTCGCCCTCGAACCGCTGGCAGGCGGAGCGCTCGAATCCCGGCCAGACGTCGTTGTACGGGTCCATCACCTCGGCCTCAACGTAGCCGCCGGGCTCGCAGCGGGCGTTGATGAAGAGCTGGCCGCCGGTCGGCAGCACCGGTTTGGTCTCGACGTAGCCCTCGCGCACTGTGGCGTCGAGCGACACGTAGCCGTCGTAGCGCAGCGTCGCCAGGCACAGGTGGTGGCCGTTCGCGGCAATGCTCGGGTCGTGGACTTCGGGTACGTCCAGACCCTGCCCGCTGCCGATGATCCACCAGTCGTGATGCACGCTGTTGCCGCCGTAGTAGAACCACAGCTCATCGCCGACCACGAGCGGCTGCACGGTGGTCTCGTTGTCGAGCGAGTCGTAGCCACCCTCGGCACTACGCGGAATGAACGGCCGGTGCTCGGTGAAGCGATGCCAGGTGTGCCCGTCGCGGCTGTAGTGCAGATACAAATCCAGCGTGTCGTCCACCGTGTGCAGCACGTTGAGGATGCCCAGGTGCATCTCGCCCGCGCGCCAGGGCACGAAGCTGTAGTGCCCGTCGTCGAGGTTGTCGGCCGGCCCGGGCTCGAAGACGAGCTCCGCCGGCGACCAATTGACCAGGTCCTGGCTCTCCAGCCGCCAGACCCGTCGCCGCGTGCCCCAGACCCCTTCGGGCTGGCTGGGCCACACCGGGGCGAACCAGTGGTCGAACTCGGGGTGCCAGGCCTCACCGGCGGAGTCGCCGTAGCGTCCCCAGAGCACGTACTTCTCGTCGATCGTGTCGTACGTCAACACCTGGCAGTCCGCCGCCCACTCGGGAATGATCGGGTTGGCGGGATGGCGGGTCCAATCGAGGCCGTTGCCCGACATCGCTAGGCCCAGCCCCATCCCGCGCCTGCCCACGCGGTAGACGTGGACCTTCTTGAACCGGCGATCGTGGTCCGTCTCGATCGGGTCCAGCATGATCGACGGGAACAGGGTGGACTCGTCGTTGGCATCCGGCGAAACGATGAGCGTGTTCGTGTCCTGGCCGTCGATGGCGTGGCGCCCAAGCAGCGGCTTCTCCCAGGTGATGCCGTCGGTCGACTGTGCGTAGTAGATGCGGCTGCCCAGGCGCGGCACGCCCTTGCTGCCCCAGTAGTTCGGATAGTCCTCGTACCAGCACTTGAAGAGGCCGTCCTCGGGATCGCGCAGCACGTTGAACGAGCAGCTGCGAAAGTAGGGCACCACCTCCCACGGCTGGTCATTCTCGATCACCGGGTTGGCCGGATGCTTGACCGGGTGGTGGAAGCGGCGGGTGACGTTCTTGACCACCGCGACCACGTCGTCGTCGATGAAGAGCTGGCGATCGGCGCCGATGTCCTTGGCGATCCGATCGGGGGCATAGGCCAGAAACATGGCGCCTCGGAGGTGGTGAGAACAATGCCTCAGCGTAGCGCTACGCAATCGCCTCCTGCGTCGCGCGGTCGAACAGGTGCATGCGGTCCATCTCGAAGGCCAGCTCGAAGGGCTGGTTGGCCTGCGCCGTGGTGCGCGGATCCACGCGCGCCACGAACGAGTCCGAGCCCGCCAGCATGTAGAGAATGACCTCGCTGCCCAGCGGCTCCATCACGTCCACCGTCGCCGTGATGGTCGCCTGGTGCGTCACGCCGCCGGCCGCAAACTGCGGGTCGACGATGTTCTCGGGACGGATGCCGAAGATCACGTCCTTGCCGGCATGGGGCGCGACGGCATCGCGCCGGTCCGGCGGCACGGCCACGCGCAGGGTCTCCGTCTCCACCCACAGGCCGTCCTCGCCCGAGATGTGCGCGTCGAAGAAGTTCATGGCCGGGCTGCCGATGAAGCCGCCCACGAACACGTTGCTCGGCGCGGTGTAGACCTCCTGCGGCGGGCCCAGCTGCTGCAACACGCCGTCGCGCAGCACCGCGATGCGCGTGCCCATGGTCATGGCTTCCATCTGGTCGTGGGTCACGTAGATCACCGTGGCCTGCAGGCGCTCGTGCAGGCGAATCAGCTCGGCTCGCGTCTGCACGCGCAGCTTCGCGTCCAGGTTGGACAGCGGCTCGTCCATCAGGAACACGGCGGGGTCGCGCACGATGGCCCGCCCCACCGCCACGCGCTGCCGCTGGCCGCCGGAGAGCGCGCGCGGCTTCCGCTCCAACAGCTCGCTGATGTTGAGCAAGTCGGCGGCCTCGGCCACGCGCCGCTGAATCTCGGTCTTGGGCGTCTTGCGCAGCTTCAGGCCAAACGCCAGGTTGTCGTAGACGCTCATGTGCGGATAGAGAGCGTAGCTCTGGAACACCATGGCGATGTCGCGGTCCTTGGGCGGCACGTCGTTCACCAGGCGGTCGCCGATATAGATGTTGCCGCCGGTCAGCTCTTCGAGCCCCGCGACCATGCGCAGCGTGGTGGACTTGCCGCAGCCCGACGGCCCGACAAGCACGAGAAACTCCCGATCCTGGACATCAATGGACACCTCATCGACGGCCACGACGTCCCCAAAGTGCTTTGTGACTTGATCGAGCGTGACGCTGGCCATCAGCAAGCTCCTCGTCCTGCCAATGCCGCGGCGGCACCACGGTGCCAGGCAAGGACAGAACTGTTCGGCAAAAGCCGTTCCTTACCCCGCCGGTCCGCCCAACCGGCTCGCCCGCACGCTACCCAACGGCATGCGCCGCGTCAAAGCGGCCGGGTGGAACCAGGCCTCAGCCGGTCGAAACGCCCGCTTCCGTGATGCTCAGACGTAACACGACGGCCCCGTCATTTGAGGTGGCCCGGTGTTAGTCATACTCTTAGTCAATCACGCGCGCGACGCGCCCGAGGAGTGGGCCATGGCAACGGTGAACGTCCACGAAGCGAAGACTCACCTGTCGCGCCTGCTGGCGCAGGTCGAGGCGGGTGAAGAGGTGACCATCGCCCGCAATGGCAAGCCCGTGGCCCGGATGGTGCCCGCGCGCGAGACAGGCCGCCCCCAACCCGACGTATTCAAGGGACAAGTCGTCGTTCCCGACAGCTTTTTCGACCCGCTTCCCGAGGAAGAGTTGCGCCTGTGGGAGGGTGGCTGAACCGTGCGGCTGCTGCTCGACACCCACGCGTTTCTATGGTGGTCCGAGGACAATCCGAGGTTACCTCCGCCCGCTCGGCAAGCTATCCGGGACGAGAACAACGACGTATTGATCAGCGCCGCCACAGCCTGGGAAATCACCACCAAGCATCGGATCGGCAAACTGCCTGACGCCGACCCCATCGCCTCCGACATTCCCGGAGCCATCGCCGCCCAGGGCTTCCAGGAACTCCCCATCACCGTCGCCGAAGCCGCCCGCGCCGGCGCCCTCCCCGGCCCCCACCGCGACCCCTTCGACCGCATGCTCATCGCCCAGGCCCTCTCCCACAACCTCACCCTCATCTCCAACGACGCCGCCTTTGACCGCTACGCCATTAACCGCCTCTGGTAAGACCGGACCTCGCTCTTAATCTCTCTCCTAGGAGAGAGAAGCCGATTTCAAACTGCCCCCGCTCGCACGCCTCCGCTCAACCCCCCGCCTGCGCCGCCCCACCCTTATACGTCGCCCTGAACACCGTCTCCGAAACCCACCGCCGGAACGACTCGTTATCGCTGAACTGCTTGAAGAACTCTGTCGGGTCCAGGAGATAGTTCGTGACGGCTCGCTCCAGGGCCTTGTCATGCTCGATTCGCGCGTTCTGCTTGTCCGAGTTCGCCATCGCGTTCTGGTAGGCCTTGTCGGCGGCAACCCGTGCGGGCAACTCTTCCGTAATCATCCGGTCCACCCGGTCCTTGTCCTGCCACTCGATATTCCCGAACCGGTCATTAAAGTCCCGCAGGATCTGCGACAGCGCATCCATCGCCGCTTCCGGCTTCTGCCCCCCGCCTTCCGTGCTCACCGGATCGATCTCCGCATCCTCGTCCGCCAGCTGGATCTCCTGCACCGCCTGCTTCTCCACCCGGTAGCTGTCCATGTCGATCGCTTCCAGGATTCCCTTGGATAAGTCGTCTTCCTCCGGCGCCGGCAGCTTCGGCACCAGGAACGTCAGGAAGATCGACAGCTTCTCCCAGTCCGCGTACGTGTACGACAAGATCGTCGCCAGGAACCCATACGACCGCAGGAACGCCTTCGCCCGCCCCTTGAACTCCACCTGCCGGTCCTCGTCTAAATCCTCCCGGTACACCTCCACGCACCGGTCCAGGATCGGATCCAGCAACTCCCGGTCCGCCCCGCCCAGGTACATCTCCACTAATTCGTCCACCTGCGCCTGGCCGTACACCTGCGCGTCGTCCAGCGTCGCCTGCAGGTCATGCAGTCGGTTCGCGTCGGTTTCCTCGGCCAGCACCGTCGTCCGGTAGTAGTCGGCAAAGGCGTTCTGGATCGTCTCCGCGTCGTTCATGAAGTCCAGGACAAAGGCGTCGTGCTTCTTCGGGTGCGCCCGGTTCAGCCGCGATAACGTCTGCACCGCCTTCACGCCCGACAACATCTTGTCCACGTACATCGTGTGCAGCAGCGGCTCGTCGTAGCCGGTCTGGAACTTGTCCGCGCACACCAGGAACCGGTACGGCTCTTCCTGGATCTTCCCGGCAATCTGGCTCGGCGAGAACCCGTTCATCGACGCCTCGGTCACCTTCCCGTCCCCAAACTCGTGCTCGCCCGAGAACGCCACGATTGCCTTGTACGGACTCTTCCGCTCCACCAAGTAATCCCGGATCGCCGCGTAATAGCTCACCGCCCGCCGGATGCTGCTCGTCACCACCATCGCCCGCGCCTGGCCGCCGATCCGCTGCCCCGCCACCTGCTCGTGGAAGTGATCCACCATGATCTCGGCCTTCAGCCGGATGGCGTGCTCGTGGTCCTCCACGTAGCGCCGCAGCTTCTTGGCCGCCCGCTTCGTGTCGAACTCCGGGTCGCCCTCCACCGTCTTGACCAGCCGGTAGTAGCTGTCCACCGGCGTGTAGTTCGACACCACGTCGATGATGAACCCCTCCTGGATCGCCTGCTTCATCGTGTAGGCGTGGAAGGGCCGGTGCTTGGCCTCCGGGTCGGACGCGTCCTTCGTGCCGAAGATCTCCAGCGTCTTGTTCTTCGGCGTCGCCGTGAAGGCGAAGTAGCTGGCGTTCTTGAGTAGCCGCTTCGACTCCATCAGCCGGTTGATCGTGTCTTCCGTCGTCTCGTCTTCGTCCACCTCGCGGCCGTTCGCGCTCAGCGCCATCGAGACCGCCGCCGACGTCCGCCCGCCCTGGCTCGAGTGCGCCTCGTCGATCATGATCGCGAACCGCCGCCCCCGGTGATCGTTCCCAATGGCGTCCAGGATGAACGGGAACTTCTGCACCGTCGTAATCACGATCCGCTTGCCCGTCTGCAGCAGCCCCCGCAGGTCCGCCGATGTCGATGCGTGACCCACCACCGACCCCACCTGCGCGTACTGCCGGATCGTGTCCCGGATCTGCTGGTCCAGCACCTTGCGGTCCGTCACCACGATCACCGAGTCGAACACCGTCTCCCCGTCCCCCTCCAGCCCCATCAGCTGTTGCGCCAGCCACGCAATCGAGGTCGACTTCCCGC
>JAJDUU010000050.1 GCA_022826485.1 Chloroflexota bacterium
CTGGGCCAGCGCCACAAACTCGGCCCGCAAATCACTCACTCGTCGCTCCGCAAACGGCACATCCCGGTCCTCCAGTGCATGTCCAGATGTGTAAACCATGTCTCCGAACACGTGTAAATGATGTCTCCGGTCTGCACACCCAGAGGGAGAGGGTCGGAAGAGGGAGTGGGGGAGTTGGGATTCCCTCTCCTGGGGGAGAGGGTTAGGGTGAGGGGGTTTCCGGTTCGTGGTGGTGTGTCTGGCTGATTGATGCTGGGGGACGGACTGGCTGCACGCGACAAGGGCGCTGGGGGCGGGGGACAATGCGGGCGTCACGGATGACCGGTTCCGGTGGGGCGCCCGATGCCGCCGGCTAAGGAGAAGGGCTGTGTTGCTGCTCGAACGACACACTTTCGGTGAATCGATCGACCGGGTGGCGCTGCTGCCCGATGGTCGCTTCATCAGCTGGACCACCGAGGGGCCCGGCTTCTACATCGCGCTCGAGCAGGGCATCTTCGCCGACCCCTGGGCGCGGCAGGATCTCATCGTTCGCTATGGGACCTTCGCCGACGACACGGTCACCTGGGACGAGCCGCGGCACGTGATGGAGCTTCCCATCGGCTTTGGCTATTGGGGCAGCGGGCCGATCCTCGTGGACTGCGACGGGGCCATCCACCTATTCGGCATGCGCATGCTGGTGTGGCCCGAGGACATCGAGCGTCCCGGACGCGATGAGCTGCGCTGCGACGTCTATCACGTCGTGTCGCGCGACGGCGGCGCGAGCTGGGAAGGGCCCCAGCGCGTCGACTACGGCCACCCGTATACCGGCGCCCTGCGCCAGGCGGCCCAGATCGACAGCGGCCGGATTTTGCTGCCGTTGGAGTATTACGACTGGGACCAGACTGAGGGCATGTATTGCTGCAAGACCTGCTATTCCGACGATGGCGGGCGCACCTGGCGCAACGACTCGACCGACCTGCACGTGGCCTCGGGGGGACGGCACAGCCACTCCGGCGCCAACGAGCCCACGCTGACCCAACTGGGCGACGGTCGCATCTACAAGATCATCCGCACGCCCAGCCGCTGGCAGTACGAGTCGTATTCGGACGATGGCCGGATCTGGTCGGAGGCCACGCGCAGCCGGTTCAAATCCGCCAATTCGCCGGGCTACCTCCTGCGCCTGCGCGACGGGCGGCTGCTGTTCACCTGGAACAACACCCAGGGGCCGCCGTTCGGCGGCGAGCGCAAGGAGGTCTACTCCTCACGGCACGTGGTCAACGCCGCGGTCTCACGCGACGACGGGCGCACCTGGCATGGCTACCGGGAGTACGCCCGCCAGGCCCTGCCCGAGCTGATCAACGACCAGGTCAGCTATCCGCGCATGCTGGAGCTGCCGGACGGTCGCGTGCTGATGATGTTCAACCACATCACCGACGCCTGGATGCACGTGGTGACGGACTACGTGGTCCTGGATCCCGACCGGCTGGATGAGACCGAGGACCGTGACGACTTCGAGCACGGCCTGGATGGGTGGTCGACGAACGGCACCGCCGGCGCGTCGGTGGCGGATGCGGACGGGGGGCGCGTCCTGCGTCTGCGCCACACCGGCGAGGCGCCGCTGGGCGTGGAGCGCAACTTTCCCATCGGCGCTCAGGGCACGCTGTCCTTCGACGTGCGGCGCGACGAGGGGTCCGCCGGCGTCGATGTCATGCTCGACGAGACGTTCTGGCGGCCGGACGACCGGCGTCCCGATGCGGCCGTCGAACTTGCGCTGGACGCGCAGGCGCTGGCGGCCGGCGCCTGGACGCCGGTGACCATTCGCTGGGACGTCGCCAAGGGCGACGCGACCGTGGCCGTGGGCGAAAACGAGCGCACCGTTCCGGTGCGGGACGGGCGCTTGGGTCTGGCCTATCTCACGCTGCACGGACGGGCGACCGCCGCCGAACCCGGCGCAACCGACGTGCGCCGGCTGCGGGTACAGGTGGAAAACGCCTGAGGCGGATCTCCGGCTAGGCCACGACCACGAGGTGCGGCGGCGCCCAGATGCGCCAGCCGTTTGACGTGGGGTCGAGGCCATAGATCTGGCGCGGCGTCATGACGGGCGTGTCCGAAGCCCAGGGCGCGCGCGCGTTGTGCTGGAAGATCTTGATGCCGCGCCACTCAATCTGCGGGTAGGCCGTGGGGCTGGTAATGGCGTTGTACTTAGACACCTTGGCGTTGGGGCTGCCGAAGCCGTCGGCGTCGAACACCAACTCGACTTCAGGGTAGATCTGGATGCTGCGCTTGCCGGGAACCATGGACCAGGAGTCGGAGACGGCGTCGACGAACTGATGGACGATCAGCACCTTCTTGTGGGAGAGGCCCTCCTCGCGCACGTAGGCGGCCAGCATGGCCTGGACCCGGTTGATGTCATGGGCGGAGAGGGTTCCGGTCGGCTTGCCCGGCGTTTCCTGGTCTGGTCCGGTCGCGAACTCGGGATCGAGCGCCACGTGCACGTTGGGATACGCCAGATAGCCGGCATCGATCATGCGCCGTATGAAGTAGGTGGGTGAGAGGCGGCCGAGCTGGCTGTCGAGGATCACGTCCATGTCGCGATCCGCCGCCGGCTTGATGTATTCCTCGATCAGGTCCACGCCCGACGCGTCGAGAAAGATCATGCAGCTGTCGTCCGGGGTGTAGCAGTTGCGAGCCAGCGCGTAAATCAGATGCGGCGCCACCTTGACGGGCGTTTCGGAGAGCTCCGACATGCCGCGAACCCACGGCTCGGCGCCGTGTTCCAGCTCATCGAACGAGTTGAGCGCCCCGAGCATCCCGAGCACCGGGGCCACGCCGAAACTGCGGCCGTAGACCGAGAGCAACGAGTGTCGCTGCAGGACCGACAGCGGTCCGGGCGGATTGGCCGGCAGCACGTGCGACCACCAGTCGCAGACGCCGGGATCGGGCTCGGAAGCCTCGCAGATGAGGTCGGCAATTGCGTCTGGAGGTGTAGGCGGGTCGAGTTCGGCGGGAGGCTGCCGGCTGCCTGCGGCGCCGTGGGGCTCGGTCGCCGCCGATGCAGCGGCCACCCTCCCCAAGAGCGTGCCTGCCGCGCCTGAGGATCGAACGACGGTTGAGCATTACTTAGGCCAAACTATATCAGCGATGTTCATGCGGATTCAACCAATAGGCAGAGTGCAAGATACTTCCTCGGAAATTGCATAGCCGCGTGCGGTCGGGCGGACATTGCTCGCGTCATTTCGCTGGCAATGCGCCAGTCGGCGCTGGGGGATCGAAACGCAATTTCGGGCATCCCTGGCTAGGCCACCACCACCAGGTGCGGCGCCGCCCAGATGCGCCAGCCGGCGGACGTGGGGTCGAGGCCGTAGATCTGGCGCGGGGTCATGACCGGCGTGTCCGAAAACCGCGGCGCGTACGGGTTGTGCTGGAAGATCTTGATGCCGCGCCACTGGAGCTGTGGATACGCCATGGGATCGGTAATGGCGTTGTATTTGTGCACCTTGGCGTTGGGGCTGCCGAAGCCGTCGGCGTCAAAGACCAACTCGACTTCCGGATAGATTTCGATGTTCTGCTTGCCCGGAACCATCGACCAGGAGTCCGAGATGTCGTCCACGAACTGATGCACGATCAGCACCTTCTTGTGCGACAGGCCCTCCTCGCGCACGTACCTGGCTAGGAGGGCCTGGACTTGGTTGATGCTGGTGGCGGAGAGGGTTCCGATCGGGTGCCCCGGCATGTTCTGGTCCGGCCGTGTGGCGAACTCGGGATCGAGCGCCACGTGCACGTTGGGATAGGCCAAATATCCGGCGTCGATCATTCGCCGGATGAAATATGTGGGCTTGAGACGGCCGATCTGGGAGTCGAGGATGACCGCCATGTCGCGATCCGCCGCCGGCTTGATGTAGTCCTCGATCAAATCAACGCCGGACGCGTCGAGAAAGATCATGCAGGAGTCGTCGGCGCTTTGGCAGGGCCTCGCCAGCCCGTAGAGCAGGTGCGGCGCCACCGTGACGGGCGCTCCGGCGAGCTCCGACATGGCGCTGGTCCACGGCGCGACGCTCCGCTGCAGCTCATCGAACGAGTTGAGCGCCCCGAGCATGCCGAGAATCGGGGCCACACCGAAACTACGGCCATAGACTGTGAGCATTGGCCGGGACTGCAAGACCGACTCCGGTTCGGGCGCCGTGGGCGCCGGCGACTGCGTCCACCAACCGCACGTGCTGGGGTGAGGTTCGGAGGCCTCGCAAATGAATTGGAGTACCGACGCCGGTGGTCGAGGATGTTCGTGGTCGGCGGGAGGATGCAGGGTATCCGGCGCGCCATCCGGCCCGCTCCGCGCCGATGCGGTAGCCAGCCTCCCTACCAGTGCCCCTGCCGCGCCTCCCGACAGCAGCCCCAGGCCGCGCCTGAGGAATGATCGCCTGTCGAACATTCCTTGAACGCAATGTTAGCAGCAGTATGGGTGAGGGGTACAGCATCTAGGCCGGGCTCAAGACACTTTCCCAGATATCGTGTCACCGCACGCTGACGGGCCGACCCATCGGTCGTTCCGTCCCCAAGCCACACGCGCAGCGGGGCTGTCAACGGTCCGACCGCTGCGACCGGCGGGAAGGGACGGGCATTAGGAGATGCCAGGCGTCAGGTCGAACGCCGGGGCGCCGCGCGGCCCGGGTGACGCCGCCGCTAGGCCACCACCACGAGATGGGGCGCCGCCCAGATGCGCCAGCCGGCGGGCGTGGGGTCGAGGCCGTAGATCTGCCGCGGGGTCATGACCGGCGTATCCGAAAACCGCGGCGCGTACGGGTTGTGCTGGAAGATCTTGATGCCGCGCCACTCGATCTGGGGGTAGGCCGAGGGATTGGTGACGGCGTTGTACTTATGCACCTTGGCATTGGGGCTGCCGAATCCGTCGGCGTCGAAGACCAGCTCGACTTCCGGGTAGATCTCGATGTTCTGCTTGCCGGGAACCATGGACCAGGAGTCGGAGACGTCGTCCACGAACTGATGCACGATCAGCACCTTCTTGTGAGAAAGGCCCTCGTCGCGCACATAGGCGGCCAGCATGGCCTGGGCCTGGTTGATGCTCCAGGCGGAGAGGGTCCCAATCGGCTTGCCGGGCATGTCCTGGTCCGGCGCGGTGGCGAACTCGGGATCGAGCGCCACGTGCACGTTGGGATAGGCCAGATAGCCGGAGTCGATCATGCGCCGGATGAAATACGTCGGCGGCAGGCGACCGATCTGGGTGTCCAGAACCACGCTCATGTCGCGATCCGCCGCCGGCTTGATGTAGTCCTCGATCAAATCAACGCCCGATGCGTCGAGAAAGATCATGCAGGAGTCGTCGGCGCTTTGGCAGGGCCTCGCCAGCCCGTAGATCAGGTGCGCCGCCACCTTAACGGGCGACTGGGCGAGATCCGACATGGGGCCGACCCAGGACTGGACGCTGTGTTCCAGCTCATCGAACGAGTTGAGCGCTCCAAGCATCCCGAGCACCGGGGCCACGCCGAAGCTGCGGCCGTAGACGGTGAGCATCGGGTGTGTCTGCAAGACCGGCAGCGGTCCGGACGACGCACCGGGCGGCGAGTCCAACCACGGCGCGCACTCCCTGGGATCGAGATTGGCAGCCTCGCAGATGTACTCGACGATCGGCCGGCGACCGGCGCCTTCGGACCCGGTATCCGTGATTGAGCCGGCGGGAGGGGCCTGTCCGTCCGACGGACCCGACGCAGCGGCCAACCCTCCCCAAACTGCTCCTGCCGCGCCTCCCGACAGCAGCCCCAGGCCGCGCCTGAGGAACGAACGTCGGTCGAACATTCCTCAGCGTTCAATATACCAGTTGTCAATTTATGGGCACAACAGTAAGCGGAAGTGCGCCCTTGCACTCCGCAGGTCGTGAAGATGCTCAGATGTCAATCGGTACGCGCGTCGAGAGATGCGCGATCTCTCGCACGGTGACGCGGTCGCGGAATGGGATGTGAGATCGCGCGGGTGGCCCGAGACTCAGGACAGGCCGGGCGTATCGTCGAGGGCGGCGAGGCTCTGTCGCAGGCAGGCGGCGTAGCGGGCACGCTCGGCGTCGTCCGGACGCACGACGCGCGTCTTGGATCGGCGGTCGCCCGTGAAGCGCGGAATCACGTGCGTGTGCAGGTGCCAGACGTACTGGCCGCCGGCCGGCTCGTTGTTCTGACGCACCGTCACGCCGTCGCACGGATAGCCGCGACGCATGGCAATGGCGACGCGACGCGCCATGTGGGCGACGCGGGCTGCCAGGTCGTCGGGCAACGCGTAGAGATTCTCGTGGTGCGCCAGCGGAATCACCAGCGCGTTTCCGGGGCTCTCCGGGCTGTCCGGGGCTCGACGGTTGGCAATCTGCACGACGACATGGCCGTCGCGCCAGGCGGTGAACTCCGGGTCGGCGCCGGCCCCAATGGCGCAAAACGGGCAGTCGTACCCGGGCGGGGCGTGTGAAACGTTGAACGGCGGCATGGGCTGTCCGGCCTCAGCCGGCGTCTAAGCCTGGGCGCTGGTCAGCGAACGCGACTGGCGGCTCGCCTGTTGCTCCAGCACCTCGATCTTGCAGGCGCAGATCTTGTACTCGGGGATCTTGGAGATTGGGTCCAGGGCGTTGATGGTGAGCAGGTTGGCGGCGGCCTCGACGAAGTGCCAGCCCATGTAGACGGTGCCGGGCGGGACGCGGCGGGTGATCCAGGCGCGAGCCTCGAGACTGCCGCGGCGGCTGCTGACGCGCACCAGACCGCTCTTGGGGATGCCCAGCCGATCGGCGTCCTCCGGGGACACCTCCACCAGCGGCTCGGGGTAGGCGTCATCCAGCCGCGAGCGGCGGCTCACCGAGCCGGTGTGCCAGTGATAGAGCACCCGCCCGGTGTTGAAAATGAAGGGGTACTCCGCGTCGGGAATCTCCACGTTCTCGGTCCAGTCGACCGGGGTCATGGTGGCCTTGCCGTCGCTGGTGGGAAACCGGTCGCCGAAGAGCCACAGCGCGCCGGGATCGTTCGCGTCCAGGCACGGCCAGCGAAGGCCGCCCTCGCGGTCCAGCCGCGCGTGGCTCAGCCCGGCGTGGCTGGGCGTGAGCCGCGCAATTTCGTCAAAGATCTCCGCCGGCGTATTCAGACCCGGGTCGTAGCCCAGCCGTCGCGAGAGGTCCAGGACGATCTCCCAGTCCTGCCGCGCTTCGCCGGGCGGGTCGAGGATGGGCCGCACCCGCTGCACGCGCCGATCGGTGTTGGTGAATGTGCCGTCTTTTTCCGCCCAGCTGGCGGCCGGCAGCACCACGTCGGCGATCTCGGCCGTCTCGGTCATGAAGATGTCCTGCACCGCCAGAAAGTCAATGTGGTTGAAGTGCTCGCGGGCGGCGTTCAGGTCGGGATCCGACATCAGGGGGTTTTCGCCCATGATGAACATGGCCCGCAGGTCGCCATGCCCCACGGCATCGGCGAATTCCATCGTCGTGAGCCCCTGGGCGGCGGGCAGCGTGACGCCCCAGGCCTTCTCGAACACGCCGCGAACGCCGGCATCCGCGACCGAGCGGTAGTCGGTGAAGTACATCGGAATCGCGCCCACGTCGCTGGTGCCCTGGACGTTGTTCTGCCCCCGCAGCGGATTGAGTCCGGTGCCGCGCCGGCCCACGTTGCCGGTGGCCAGGCAGAGATTGATGAGCGTGAGGCAGGCGTCGGTGCCGTGCGTCTGCTCCGAGATGCCGACGCCCCAGTAGAAGGCCGTCTTGCCGGCCTCGCCGATGATGCGGGCGGCGCGCTCGATGTCGGACGCCGGAATGCCGGTGAGCGCTTCCTGCCGCTCGGGGGTCCAGGTGCGCACCGACTCGGCCACGGCCTCGAAGTCGTTGACCCGCAACGCCACGAAGTCCTCGTCCACCAGCCCGTCGCGGATCACCACGTGGAGCAGGGCGTTGTACATCGGCACGTCGGTGCCGGTGCGGAACTGCAGGTGCACGTCGGCCCAGCGGGTGAGCTCGATGGCGCGCGGGTCGGCCACGATCAGCTGGGCCCCGTCGCGCACGGCGGCCTTCATCTTGAGGGCCGTGATCGGGTGGGTTTCCGTCGTGTTCGATCCCGTTACGAAAATCACGTCGTTTTCGGCGATCTCGTCGAGCGAGTTGGTGAACGCGCCGGTACCCAGGGCGATGTCCAGAGCCGCGACGGACGAGGCGTGGCAGAGCCGGGTGCAGTTGTCGATGTTGTTGGTTTGCAACGCGGCGCGGGTGAGCTTTTGCAGCAGGTAGTTCTCCTCGTTGGTGCATTTGGACGAGGCATAGACCGCCACCGAGTCAGTGCCGTGCACGTCGCGGTGGTGCGCCAATCGCCGTGCCGTAAGGTCCAGCGCCTCGTCCCAGCTCGCGCGCCGCCAGCGGCCCTCGCCCCGCGCGCCGACTCGGATCAGGGGATGCGTGAGACGGTCATCATGCTGCGCGTAGTCCCAGCCGTAGCGGCCCTTGACGCATAGCCAGCCCTGGTTGACCGGGTGGGCGTCGGGCGAGTCGACGTGGGTGATGGCGCCGTCGCGAACGTGCGCCGTCAGTCCACAGCCGACGCCACAGAAGGAGCAGGTGGTTTCGACCACGCGGTCGTCGGTGAGCCGGCCGCGCCGCTCGGCTTCCCATTGGGCGCGGCCCTTGAGCGCACCGCTCGGGCACACCTGCACGCAGTTGCCGCAGTAGACGCAGGTGGTGTCCATCATGCCGTCGTACTCCGAGGTGCCCACCCGGACCTCGAACCCGCGCTCCGACGGCTCGATGGCGAACGTGAACTGCACCTGGTCGCCGCAGACGTCGATGCAGCGCCAGCACATCACGCACTTGTTGTAATCGCGGATGTAGTAGGGGTTGTCGACGTAGATGGGAAAGGGTTCTCGCTCGGCGGCGGTGCCGACCGCGAGGCCATAGACGTCGCAGAGGTCCGCCAGCTCCGGCGCTTCGCTCAGGTCGACGCCGCCGAGCAGCAGGCGCAGCGACCCGCGGCGCGACGCGAGCACGTTGTGGCTGTTCGTGAAGATGACCTGTCCAGGCTCGGCCTTGGCCCGGCAGGAGGGCAGCAGCTTTGACGCCTGGCGGTCGGCGGCGCCCGGCGGTGGCTCGGATTGGGCGCCGTTGGGGCTGAGCGATTGCTCCACCACGCACAGGCGGCAGTTGGCCGATGCCGCCATGTTCGGGTGAAAGCAGAGCGTGGGCACGTCCAGGCCGGCCGCGGTTGCCGCATCGAGCAGCGTCGCGCCCGCCGGGACGGACACGGGTCGCCCGTCGATTGTCAGGCTTATGTCCTCGACCGCCACAGCCAATCTCCCTACCTCGGTGAGAACAGATTACGCCAGTGAAGCCGCCGGTCAGCGTTTGCGGGGCGGTTCTTCGGGCGGGTCGCGAAAGAGGAGGCGGAAGATATAGGCCAGCCAGGCCAGTGAGACCAGGATCACCGGCGGCACCAGAACCGCCAGGAGCAAGCCGGTGTCGACCGCCGGGCTGTCCGCAGCAGCCCCACTTCCGGCCGGACCGGCGCAGGTGGCGCCCATCAGCAAGATCAGCAGCAGCGTGGCGAGCGCGACGGACCCGGGTAGCCGGCCGAGACCCGACACGCTAGCGTTGCGCCGGTCCCGCGAGACGCGCCATGAGCTCGGCGAGACCTCGCAGCGGGCCGCGGTCCAGCGCGGCGTCCAGCGCCAGCGAGACCGCGCACACGCCGATGAGCGCCCAGCCCAGCGGATAAACGCCCGCGACCACGAACACCGTCCCTGCCAGCGCCACGGCGCCGGTCAGGGCGTCGGCGCGATCGAACGGCGGTCGCGGCTCGGGCGCGCGTTGGCGCCGCGTGGGCGCCATGAGCCACCGATGCAGGGCGCGTGGCAGGCTCAGGCCGGGGCTCACCGACCCGGTGAGCTGTACGAGCACGCCGATGAGCGTGAGCCACGGCGCGACCGCCGTGCTGGCCACGACGATGCCGAACGCATACCACGCCGCCAGCACGCCCTGGTGAAACCGGCGCTCGGCGCGATCGCCGGTCGAGCCACGGCCGGGCGCGTCGGGCGGTCGTTCGCCGGGAGTCAAACCGTCATTCGTCCTGGGCGGCCATGAAGTCGACGCTGGCCGGGACGATGACGCCGCAAATCAGAGTGCGCGCGATGTCCCGGGCGCCGACGGCGATACCCACCGACAATCCGCCAATGATCGCCAGGAGCACGTTGAAATTGAAGCCCACCGACGTCAGAGCGATGTATATCCCAACCAGCGCCACCAGCCAGGCCGAGAGACGTACGATCCACACGGTGGAGCGTTCGTCGAGGTTGAACCGTTCGCTCGAGGCCTGCCGCGGAAACCGCCGCGCCGGCGCCAGCGCCATTAGGGTGAGCGCGAGGATGATGACGACTTGGATGACGCCGACCGGCAGCAGGATCATTCCGTCAATGTCGGTGATCGGTGCGTTGAGCACGTCCAGGGTTTGCTGCCACATTTCCACGAGCGATGTCCCCCGCCCTTGGTGCGCCGGTAGTCGATTCGAATGGTAGCCGCTGCCGGTCGCCGTCTAGCTCGAGGGGGACCGCCGGCTCTGGCGGCCATCGCCTCGGGCGCGCTCTATGCCGCGAGCTTTCCGCCGCTCTCGTGGACGGTCCTCGGATTCGTCGCCTGGGCGCCGCTGATGCTGGCGGTGCACGCGCCCGAGCGTTCGAACGCGGCGGCGCGCGCGCTCGCGGGACTTGGCTGCGGCGTCCTCTTCGGTCTTCTGGCCCTGAGCATCGACCCGCCGGAGGTGATCACCGGCCCCGAGTGGGTTGGGGTCAGCGTGGCGGTGGCCGCCGCATTTGGCCTCGTGGCGGGATTGCTGGCCGTTCCCGTGCTGACGCCGCGCCTGCATGCGGCGCTGCGGGGATGGGGCGTGGTGTGGCTGCCCGCGCTCATGTGGGCGGGCATCGAGTACCTGCGGCTGGTGACGACGGCGGGCCACCAGTGGGGCATGACCGCCACCGCGCAGATCGACGTGGCGCCCCTGCGGGCCTTCCTGCCGCTGGCCGGCATGTGGACGGTGGCGATCATCGTGATGGCCACCAACGGCGCCATCGCGGCGCTCATCATGGCCGCGCGGGGTCGATGGTTCTGGTCGAGGGCGGCGCTTGGTTGGAGCGTCGGCACCGTGGCGGCGGCCTGGATTCTGGGCGGGGCTCTGGCGCTGCTCCCCGCGCCCGAATCAACCGGCACGTTGCGCGCGGCCGTGGTGCAGCCGGGCGAGCACGTGCCGGACCATCCGCTCACGCGGCCGCTCATCGTGCGCCGCCAATACGCCGAGCTCACCGAGGTCATCACCACGCTGCACGGGCCGCCGACGGCCGCGGCGCAGGGCGCGCAGCTGGTGGTCTGGCCCGAGGCCTCCGGCTGGGTGGACCCCCTGACGCCGACGGGACAAGCGCTGGCGCAGCAGGTGGCCGACGTGGCGGCGCGGTCGGGCGCGACGATCGTGTGGCCCTATTTCATTCGCATCGACATCGATCACACGCGCAACGAAGCCGTGCTCATCGACCCGGATCGGCAGGTCTCGGCCCCCACGACCAAGGCGCATCCGGTCTGGGTAATCGGCGAACGCAGCATCACCGCCGGACTGCACCCGGTCTACGCGGTCGACGGGGTGGCCGTGGGCCTGGCCCTGGGACCGGACGGCAGCTACACGGATGCCCTGGCGCGGCTGGCCCGGGACGGCGCCCAGGTGGTGGCGGTGCCCACGCACGACTGGGCCGCCTACGCCGGCACGCAGCTGGCGCACCTGCGCGTGCGCGCCGCCGAGCACCGCCTGGCGATTGTCAAAGCCGACTGGCGCTACGGCTCCGCGATCGTGGCTCCTGATGGCAGCATCGTCGCGGCAACGCCCCTCGCCACCCAGCTGGAAACCATGGTGGCAGCCGACGTCGACGTCACCACCCCCGGCAGCCCCTATAGCGTCAGCGGCGACTGGCTTGGGGTGGTGAGCCTGGCCGTTGCCGTGGGGGCGGTTGCCGCCGCCATCGTGATGGGCGGCGTCGGCCGTCGGTCCCCGTTCCGCCCCTCCCCTTTGAGGGGCTCTTGAGCAACCCCTCCGTCATTCCGGCGAAGGCCGGAATCCAGTCCGGTCGAATCTGAGGGTCGCCGAATGCCTGACGTCGGGGGGTCCCAGACTCGCCCCTAGCGCCGCGAGGGGATCGCGCCGGCGCCGCCCGAGAAGGCGCTCAGCGCGACGGCCGCCAGGATCACGGTCACCACCACCGGGTGCCAGCCGAGCGTTTCAAGGGTCGCCGTGTAGACGGCGGCGGCGTGCAGCAGCCCGGCGCTCATCAGGTAGACGCCCAGGCGATCGGTCAGCCAGCCCTTGGCGAGCAGATAGGCCGTGCCCAGGTGCAGGCCGATCCACAGCCACTGCTGCACGATCGGAAAGACCAGGTCGCCGCCGACGGGCAACTGCTGAATGTCGGGTGAGAGCGAGGCATTGGCGCCAAACAGGGCAAAGCCGAGCGCCGGGGCCGCGGCGGCCGTGGTGACGGCGCGCGGCTCACGCGAATAGGCCATGGCAAACAGCACCAGCAGCATCAGGACGAGCTTGACCATCTCCTGCGCGTAGCCGGCGATCAGGGCTTCGACGACGCCGGTGAGCGGCTGGGCGTCGTCAATGCGAGCCGGGTCGATGTTGCTGGTGATGAGGTCCATCACCGCGATCGTGGGCTCGCCGCGCACCCACACCTGCGCGACGGCGTAGACCCCGGCGCCGGCGACGAACCCAAACCACGACGCCGGGCGATCCGGCACGAGCGGCGGCCCGAGCCTGGACCAGAACAGGCCGAACGCCAGCACCGCGACCACGGCCACCGGGTGGGGCAGGAAGAAATAGGGCGCGAGCACCGCTTGCTGCTCGCCCAGCCACTCCATGAAACTAGCTAACGGGGGCGGCGATCCGCCTGGTGCTTGGTACCATGGCGACGATTGGCGGGTGCGGCGGCTGAGCGGTTGCCGTGCCCGCGCGACTGTTTACAACGCAAGCGAACGGGTGCGCCTTTCGCGGGTCGGTGGGTGAGCGGCTAATACCACCGGACTGTAAATCCGGCGCCTTTACGGCTACGTAGGTTCGAATCCTACCCGGCCCACCGCCACCGTGGCGTCGGATACCATGGTCGGCGGCGCGCCCGCAACGCTGGTCCCGTGGTGCAGTGGCCTAGCATATCTCCCTGTCAAGGAGAAGATCGCCGGTTCGAATCCGGTCGGGACCGCCACACATGCCCGTTGCGGGCCTGCCATGGGCCCATAGCTCAGCGGTCAGAGCAGCCGGCTCATAACCGGCCGGTCCCTGGTTCGAATCCAGGTGGGCCCACCAGCTTGCCCTGGACGAGGCGAATCGGTCGGCGTCCACTCGAATGTCATCTGGATGGTCATCGCCGTCCCGATACCTCTCGTCCTGGCAACCACTGGATCGCGGCTCTGGCGCAAGTCGGGCTGAGCCACGGAGTCGGCGGTAATGCCAGTTGGCGTCACTCTATCGACCGTATGGCTGCTGGTGAATTCGACGCCCAAACAGTGAACCTATGCTCGCCCGGATGCGACGTAGCCAGCAGTGCCTGGTTGTCTGGACCCCGACCGAGCCTGAAGGTCACTATGCCCTTGCGGGCGTCCAAACACACAATTACCAGCGCACCGCCCGGCGCAAATCCCTCTTGACCGGCCTCTGATGGCGCCAGCTCGCGCAGTAAACTGGAGCGAACACAGACCTTTGGGCCGATGCCTTGTTCGATATCGATGAACGTAGGTGCGAAGTGGATGTTGGACAGGAGTTGGCAGAGCTTCCTGAAGTCCCGGTCCGCTTCCTCACGGATTCTGTTGTCGTCGAGAGTGAGTATTTGGTGTGCGATCACATCGCGGCGACGAATGAGGCTTTTCCACGATGAAATCTCGGGGAACAGCTCGTTCAGCCCGGAATGCAGCTTCTTGAGCCGGCAGTCCACATCCTTCAGTGCTTGCCCCGTTTCCTCAACATATCTTTTCAGGGCGGCGACAAGATGAGGATCGTCCTCCGTGTTCAGGCGGTCGAGAACTTCGATTGCAGCTACTGCAGATCGTGCCGCGGCAGCTATGAACTCTGACATCTCGACGCACGGCTCAGCAATTGGGTTATTGGTCGAAAATGAGAAGATGACGACTGCATCTTCAAACATTTCATCCATCTCGACCCTGGTCGCCCCGTGTCTCTCACGCTTAGCGAGCCAAGTCGCCGAATCTGTGGTGGTCGTGCGTATATTTTCCAGAGGATAAGGGAACTTCTCGTCTGTCATTGAGACCCGAGCCGCGTCACTCCATCGGCTGTATGACGACGCGACCCCCGTCTGCGACGTCGACGTTCAGGTTGTGCCTGTACAGCAACGACATCCCAATGAGGGGCGTTGTATCGGACACGTAGGCAACGACGTCTCTTGGCTGGCCGTCCCACAGCACCGTCACGCCGTAGACCTCAAGTGTTGTTTCGCTGCCGTCGGCCAGGATCACGCTGTTGACGCCTCTGTAGCCCAAGCCCAACTCCGCGACCATTGCCGGCGGCAGGGTGAGGAAGCGGGTGAAACCGGTATCCACCACGGCGTCTATGTCCCGCGCTTGTCCTGCCGGACCTCGCAGTGGAAGGGACACAACCGCCTCATAGGCTGCGTTCACAGTCCCCTGTATCACTCGGCCCGCCGCAGAGCCCCGCCCCCGATGCTGGCCACCGCCCTATACCCCACGCGAAGCAGCCAGACGTCGATGGCGTTCGGGCATTGCGCCAGCAGACCGTCCGATGCGGCAAGCTCGTTTTCGGCGACCGCCCAGAGCCCACTGTCCACGTCGATGGCAACGTACTCCCCGTCGTGGCTGGCTTCCACCTGCGACTTGACGTCCCGCTGGTAGATCTCATCGCCGAGTCGAGCCGTCTCTTCCTTGAGCCTGCGCTTGCGCGCTGGGGTCGTTGCGTTTGCCACTCGCGCTCCTTCTCAAGCCGCTCTTCTACACCTCGAATGTTACGACGACCGGCGATTTCAGGACAACGGCGAAGGCCCCGCGTGCGGGGGCCTCGAACAGGACGAACATCGAGAGGGCCGCCGGCCCTGGCTGCCTCTTGGCGCGTCGGCTGGACTGGTTCCTCGGCTTGCGCCCTTCCGAGCCATACTTGGAACCGAGGGCCTTACTAGGCTGACATCCTTACCAGCCAAAGCTCGAAGACGGTGCCATCTACCGTCTCCTCAGGCCCACCGGTCTATAGCTGAGAGGCGCCACTTGGGACTACGGCGTCACTCGTCGGCGTACCCCATGATCAGGTCGCGCAGGGTCACTCTGCCGAGAGCATTGCGCTGGCGGTCGACAACCACGGCACGCGAGCGCTCGAAGCGAACGAGCAGGCGGACCGCGTACTTGGCGAGCATGTCTTCCGGCACGGTCAGCAGCGGTTTGGACATGATCTCGTAGACGTTAACTCGTTTTGGGGAGCGGTTGTCCGCGATCACTTCGCGCGCGATGTCACCGACCGTTACTACCCCAAGCTCGTCGTCACTGTTACGTCGGTTGACGACCAGCGAATCGACCTGGTGCCGCTTCATCATTGCCATCGCCTGGGCCACGGTCGCGAGTCCGTCAATAGTGTGCATCTCCGTGACCATGAGATCCCTTACACGTATGGACGTATCTTCGGTCATATCTCGTCTTCCACTTTCTCCAGGATTGTGGGCAACTGCGTCGCCAGGCCCACGGCATCCTCAATC
This sequence comes from Chloroflexota bacterium, assembly GCA_022826485.1. Classification (GTDB taxonomy): domain Bacteria; phylum Chloroflexota; class UBA11872; order UBA11872; family UBA11872; genus JAJECS01. The sequence continues at coordinate 15,733 of JAJDUU010000050.1, forward strand.
GGCACCTGGAAGGCAATGCCGGCGCCCGGCTCGGAATCAAGACGTCCGGCATCGCGGATCCGCTCCAGAATTTCGCGCGCATGCGTGTCGGCCACGAGAAACAGCACGACGTCACGCTTGGCGGACAGGTCGAGGCCGAAGAAGGTCTTTTCGGGCCTGAGGCCACCACCCCGTACGCTGGGAATGATCGTGTCGCCGGTTGCACCGGCTGATCGCGCCGCGTCTACCACTACGTCAGTCTTGTCGTCGCTTACTAGAGCGACAATTAAGTTCAGCTTCACGGCTCAAGCCTCCTCACGAAGTTTCGACTTTCGCCTGCGGCTCAGCCAGGACGCGACCATAGCGTATGCCAGGACGGACATGATGGGAAAGACGCTGGCGAATGCGATGAGTCCAAATCCATCTATCAGCGGGCTTCGACCAGGAACATTCGAGGCAAGGCCCAGCCCGAGTGCCGCGACAACGGGGACGGTGACGGTCGATGTGGTGACGCCGCCGCTGTCGTAGGCCAGCGGGACGATCGTCTTGCTGGACCGGAACGTTTGCAGCATGACGACGACGTAGGCGGCGATGATGTACCACGGCAAGGGAGTGCCGGTGACGATGCGAAAGCAGCCCAGCGCCACGCCCACGGCTACGCCGATGGCCACTGCCAGCCGCAGTCCCCAGGCGTGAACCGCGCCGCCAGACACCTCGCGAGCCTTCAGCGCCACCGCGACGAGGGAAGGCTCGGCCACCGTCGTCGCGAAGCCGATCGCGGCGGCAAACGCGTAGATCGGCAGATAGTCCCGCCAGTCCACGCCGTCGCTCAACTGCTCCACCCCGATAGTCTCCGGCGCGGTGAGTTGCCGCGCCATTGTGTTGCCTATCGGAAATAGCGCGGTCTCCAAACCTATGAGAAACAGGGTAAGCCCCAACAATACCAAGATGGAACCGGTTGCGATCTGCCGCAGATTGGCCGGCTTGCGGCGCAATACCGCGACCTGGAACACGAGGAGGATCACGACGATTGGCACAACGTCGAGAACGGTTGACAGCATCGCGTCGGCGAACGCTCGCGGGAAGTCGCCGATCACGCCACCATCCCGTAGCCGAGCACGCCGACCATTGGGGTCAGGCTGGCGAACGCGATGAGACCGAATCCGTCGACCATCGGGTTCCGTCCTCGGATGGTCGAGGCCAGCCCGACGCCCAGCGCCGTCACGAGCGGCACCGTGACGGTGCTGGTGGTCACGCCGCCCGAGTCGTAGGCCACTCCGACGATCTCGGCGGGTGCGAATAAGGTCATAGCGGCGACCATCAGGTACCCACCAATAATCAATCTATGTATCGGCCAACCCTTGAGGATGCGTAGGACACCCACCAAGAGCGCCACTCCCACGGATACGGCGACGACCATCCGCAGCTGGAAGGCATATGAGCCGCGCGCCTGGTCGTTATCGATGATGGCGCCGGCTTCCGCGGCTACGTCGGCGGCCTCGGCGGCTACCGCGATCAGCGCGGGTTCGGCTACGGTAGTGCCAAAGCCCAAGCAGAAGGCGAAGGCAAGCACCGCAGCTACACTGCCCTTTTGGCCGAAGCTCTGCGCGATCCCTTCCCCAAGCGGGAAGAGACCGCTTTGCAGTCCCTGTATAAATAGCGTCAACCCACCGATGACGCAGAGCAACCCAAAGATTACGCCCAGCAGGTCGGGAAAAGGTTGCCGCAACACCACGATCTGGAAGAATGCGATCACAACGACGATGGGAGCCAAGTCTCGCAGAGCGCCGACTGTCAATGCAGCGAAATGGGTCACACCTCTTGGTCGCTCCCAAGAAATCGTGAGGGGCTGATAGGGAAGATAAAGGGCTTCATGGGGACGGTCAAGGTGACCGACTCGGCCAACGATTCGTCAAGCCTTCCGATAGGCGAGACGCTTCCAGCAAGGTTTGGACGACAAAACTCACAGGGAAATCTCCCACCAGAACGCTTCATAAAGTGCCTACGTGTTTGATGGAACATGTGCTGATGATATGCCAAGGGTAAGTGCTCACACTCGATCGTCGAAAACCAATTGACTAGGGAAGCTCTGAATAAATCTGTAGGCCGCGCTTCAATCCCCCCATCCTAACCTTCCCCCCAAGGGGAAGGGACCGGAAGGAGGCTTAATCAGAGGTTTCCTAGGGTCGGCTATCTCAAGATGTGGAGGAAGTCGTACGGAGCATTAGCGAGGAATCTCTTGGCAAAAGCGGACACTGTATAATTCTGGGTATTCAAATCAGCCGGCTCATAACCGGCCGGTCCCTGGTTAGAGTCCAGGTGGACCCGCCAGCTAAGCCGAGTCGAGAGGTCTTGCATTGATGATTGTCGTTGGGCTGCCATGAAGAAAATCGAGGCGGCGAAGTTCAAGGAGCAGTGCCTGGCGTTGCTGGATCGGCTGGACGCCGATGGCTTGATCGTCACGAAGCGGGGCCAGCCGGTGGCCCGCGTGGTTCCCTACGTGAGTGAGGACGCCGAGCTTATCGGCAGCCTGCGGCACAAGATCGAGGTGAAGGGCGATCTGATGACGACCGGGAGCTGGCGCTAGTCCTGAGTCGTCGATGTGTGTGGCCGAACGGTTCGACCTGGAATGTCGGGCGTCGTCCTTCGTCCCCGGCCCCAAATGGGTCAGCGCGCCGCCACGTTCGACCGGACTGGATTCCGGCCTCCGCCGGAATGACGGGCTTTCGGAGTCGGCCGGACTGGATTCCGGCTCCCTGCTTGCGGAGACCTTTGAATAAAGAGGCAAGGGCGACGCATGCGTCGCCCCTACGCGTGGGCTCACAGGTTCAGCGTCCGGTGGATTCCCGCTCCCCGCCTTCGCGGGGACAGGCGCCGCGGGAATGACGGAGGGGTTACGCAAAGGTCTCCTTGCGCGGGGACAGGCTTCCGCCGGAATGACGGACTTTCGGAGGCGACCGGACTGGATTCCGGCCTCCGCCGGAATGACGGACGGCCGGAGTCGACCCTGCTGGATTCCGGCGTCTGGCGGAATGACGGGGGAGCTTCGTGAAGATTCCGCCGAAGAGGTGCGGATTCGAGTGGAGATTTTCTAGCCTCGCGTGAGCACATGGCGACGGAACGTCGCTCCATCATCAGGGCGGATGCCAATGGATCGACCCGAACCGATCCTGGTCACCGGCGCGACCGGCTACATCGGCGGGCGGTTGGTTCCGCGGCTCGTCGAGTCGGGGCGCCGCGTGCGCGTGCTGGTTCGCAGTCGGTCGCGTGCGCTGGCCCGATCCTGGCATACGCAGGTCGAGGTGGCGGTGGGCGACGTGCTCGATCCTCGAGCCCTGGCCGAGGCGCTGGCGGGGATCGACACGGCCTACTACCTGATTCACAGCATGTCGAGCGGCGCCGATTTCCACGACCGGGACGTCCAGGCCGCTCGCGCCTTCGGTCGGGCCGCGAAGGAAGCCGGCGTCAGGCAGATCATCTACCTGGGCGGCTTGGGCGACCCGGCGTCCAAGCTCTCGCGCCACCTGCGATCCCGGCAGTCCACCGGACAAGCCTTGCGGGAGAGCGGCGTGCCGGTCACCGAATTCCGGGCCGCCGTGATCGTCGGCGCCGGCAGCATTTCCTTCGAGATGATCCGCTACCTGGTCGAGCGGCTGCCGGTGATGATCTGCCCCAGGTGGATCTACTCGCGCATCCAGCCCATCGCCGTCGACGATCTCCTGGACTACCTCGTGTCCGCCCTCGATGCGCCGGACAGCCAGGGTCGAATCATCGAGATCGGCGGCGCGGACGTCGTCACCTACCGGGGCATGATGCTGGGCTACGCCAGGGCGCGCGGGCTCAAGCGGCTGCTGCTGCCCGTGCCGGTGCTGACGCCCCGCCTGTCCGCCTATTGGGTGCACTGGATCACCCCCATTCACACCGGGATCAGCTCGGCGCTCATCGAGGGCCTCCACAACGACGTCGTCGTGACCAACGACCTCGCCCGAACCCTGTTTCCCCACGTCGCGCCTGGGGACTACGCCTCGGCCATCGACCGGTTGCTCGACGACCTGAACGCGGGGCGAATCGACACCTCGTGGAGCGATGCCCTGGGCGCGCCCGCGCCGCGCGAGCAACCCGTCCGGCTGGAATCCCGCCAGGGGACGATCATCGAGCGCCGCCGCGTCCGGGTGGCGGCGCCGGCGCGCGACGTCTACCGGGTGTTCACGGGCATCGGCGGGGCGCGCGGCTGGTTCTTCGCCACCTGGGCCTGGCGACTGCGCGGCATGCTCGACCGGTTGCTGGGCGGCGTCGGTCTGCGCCGCGGTCGACGCCATCCCGACGACCTGCGCCTCGGCGACGCGCTGGACTTCTGGCGCGTCGAGGACCTTCACCGCGATCGCTCGGTGCGTCTGCGCGCGGAGATGAAGCTTCCGGGACGGGCCTGGCTGCAGTTCGACGTGCGGGAAGCCCAGGACGGCGCGTCGCACCTGGAGCAAACGGCGGCCTTCATCCCAACCGGCTTGCCCGGCCTGGCCTATTGGTACGGCCTCTATCCGCTCCACCGCTGGATTTTCGGCGGGTTGGTCAGGGCCATCGCCAGGCGCGCCGAGCGCCTGGTCGCGACGGAAGCCGCCTGGCGCCGACCCTGATTCGCGGTCGCCAATCGGGCCTGGCATCGCCGGCTTTCCCCAGGCGCATCGTCCGGTCCCCGGATCGTCGTATAGTGCGCGCAGGCTCACCGAACCCCTGGCTCGCGGGGAGGTAGTTCTGGCGGCGGCGACCCCTCGGCATCCGCGCTACGAGGCGCACGAAAGCCCGCCGCTGCTCGCGTCGCTTGGCTACACCCTTCAGTTCGGTCTGATCGCCTCCGCCGCCCTGCTGGTCACGCCGGTGATCGTGGCCAAGGCCTCGGGGCAGGACGACGCCTACCTGGGCTGGATGGTCTTCGCCACCCTGGTGGTGGTTGGCCTGACCACGTTGCTGCAGGTGCGGCGGCTGGGGCCGGTTGGCGCCGGGGCCGTGCTGCCGCTGTTCACGGCGGCGTTCTCCATCCCGTTCTGCATCACGGCGCTCAGGGACGGCGGTCCGGCAACGCTGATGTGGTTGATCCTGGCCGCGGCGGCGTTTCAGCTGGTGATTTCCAGGTGGCTGTTCATTTTGCGGCGCATCGTGACGCCCACGATCAGCGGCACCGTGATGATGATTCTCTCCATCACCCTGGCGTCGGTCGTCTTCGGTCTGCTCAACGACGCGGCGGAAGCCGAACCCGTGGCGTCGTCGGTGACCGCGCTGGCCACGCTCGTCGTCGTCGCCGCGCTCACCCTGCGCGGTTCACCCGTCTGGCGTCTGTGGGCGCCCATGATCGGCATCGTGGTTGGCTCGATCATTGCCGCGGCCTTCGGGACCTACGACTTCGATCGGGTGACGGAGGCCGGCTGGGTCGGTCTTCCCACCGCGGGGCCGGAGTTGGGCTTCGACTTCGGCATTCCCTTCTGGACGCTGCTGCCCGCGTTTCTGTTCCTCGGCGTGATCATCTCCATCCAGGTGAACGGCGAAGCCATCTCCCTGCAACGGGTGGCGCGGCGGGAGGACCTGGCCATCAACTTCCGCCAGGTGCAGGGCGCGCTGGCCGGCACCGGCGTGTCCAATGTGCTGGCGGGCGTCGCGGGCTCGGTGCCCATCATCGTCAGTCCGGGCATCGTGTCGTTCACCCAGGTCACCGGCGTCGCCTCCCGCCGCGTGGGCTACCTGATCGGCGGCCTGTTCATCCTGCTGGCTTTTTTTCCCAAGGTTTCCGGCCTGCTGAGCTCGCTGCCAGGACCGGTCATGGCGGGCTATCTGATCCTGGTGACGGGGACGCTGTTCGTGGACGGTGCGCGGACGGCTATCCAATCCGAGCAGAATCGCCAACGGCTGACCATTGCCGGCCTCTCATTTTGGATCGGCGCGGCGTTCCAGTTTGGCCTGTTCAGCCTGCCGGACCTCGGCACGGTGTGGGGCACGCTGCTCAAGAGCGGCGTCACGACCGGCGGGTTCGCCGTGGTCGTGATGATCGTGTTCATGGAGCTGACCAGCCACCGGCGCATGCGCTTCGAGTCGAAGCTGCACATCGAAGTGCTGCCGGAGCTCTCGACCTTCGTCACCAAGTTCGCCGACCGCCGAGGCTGGGACACGGCCATGAAGGACCGTCTGAACGCGGTGGCGGAAGAGACGCTGCTGACGCTGGCGCCCATGAAGCTCAGTCTCGACGACGACGACGATGACGACGACGAGCGCCGGCTGGTCGTGGTGGCCTCCAGCGAAGGCCCGGTGGCGGACCTGGAGTTCATCGGCGGCGGCAGCGAGGAGAACCTGGAGGACCGCGTCCGGCAGCTCCAGCAGCACGACGCGGAGATCGTGGCCGAGAGCGAGCTCTCGCTCCAGCTGCTGCGGCACTACGCCACGTCCGTGAACCACCAGCAATACCACGGCACCGATATCATCACCGTGCGCGTGGACCCGCCCGAAGCGGCGTAGGGCAACCCCAGCCGGCCCCGTGCACGCGGATGAGCCGCTGCCTGGCTCGCGCTCAGTGGGGTGGACGGCGCCATGGGTTGTGCTCGGAGTATCGGTGTTGCAAGTCAAGGGTGTTCAAGTCGCTGCGGCGGGCCATTCGATCCAGCACGATCCCTCGTCACTCCGGCGAAGCGCCGGCCCCGTACGCGATACGGGGCCGGGGTCCAGATCCACCCGACGCGCCGGTGACCCGGACTGGATTCCGGCCTCCGCCGGAATGACGGACGGGCGGCAGGCGCTGCATCGGAATGACTAGATGAGCCTGGATCCCGCCGCCTCTCCCTGGCCCGGGGTGATCGCGTCCGTGGCCGTCTGCCTGTGGATCGCGGCCATCGGCGCGCTGCTGTCGTACGCGGTCTTTCGCGACCGGCCGCGGCTCGTCTGGCCATTCTATGCACCGATCGTCGGCGTGGCGGCGGTGCTGCTGGTCACCAACCTCGCCGCCTACGTGATGCCGGGCGCACCTTCCGCCTGGTTTGGGTTGATCGCTCCCTCAGTGCTGGGAGTGATCGTCGCTCGGCGCAGCAGCGCACTGCGCGCCCCCCCCCCCCCCCAGGGATCTCGGACCGTGCTCCTGGCGGTGGCGCTGATGGCCGTCGGCGTGTTTGCGCTCGCCTATGCGACCCGGGTGCACGAGTACCCGTTCGATTCCGAATGGCACTACGCGATAATCCTCCGCCTGGCTCGCGGAGAGTTTCCGCCGGTCACCCCCTACGGGGTCGACGCAGGGATCGGGTACCACTACGGGGCCGATTTGCTCGCCGCCAGTATCGTCAACGTGGGCTGGGCCCTGCCCTGGACGGCCTTCGACGCCCTTGCGGCTCTTCTGGTCGCCGCACTCGTCCTCGCCGTGGGCGGTTTCGCCTACGACGCGGGTACCCCGCTGCTGCTGGCGCTTGGAATTGGCGTCGCCGTGGGGCTGTTCTTTGGACGGATATTCGGGTACTTCAATGGTGGCGTGTTCCTCGGGTACCGCGATGGATATCTTGATTACCTCGGCATCTTCGGGTCGAGCCCGTCCCCCGGAACGGCGTTCTTGTGGATGAAGATGTTGCAACGGCCACTGGCCGTTGGCTTCGTCGTGCTTGTCGCTGCCTCCCTTCAGGCGGGCGTGAAACCCCGGCACGCGCTGATCCTGGCCACGGCGGCGGGGGTCTTGGCGTTGGGGGACACCTCGGTGATGATCTTCGCCTGCGCGGCGTTGGCGCTGGTGGCCGTCGTTCGCCTCATGCGGCTGCGCGGCAATGAGCGGCTCGTCCTCGCCGGGGCGCTGGTCGTCAGCGCGCTGCTCGTCGCGCTCGCCGGCGGCCCGATCTCCGATGAGATTTTTGGCCGCGGCGGCACCGCAGGAGCGGTGCGCGTAGCGTGGGAGCCGAACGTCGACCAATTCCTACCATTCCATCAGAGAGGTCCGGCGCTGGTCAGGGTCGGAGTGATTCCTCTCGTCGCAATCGGAGCCTTGGCGGCTTACCGGAGGCGCAGTTGGGGTCTGAGCTTCTTGACCGCGGCCGGCGCCTTCGGGCTGCTGGAGGCCCAGCTGCTGCAGTCGCAGATACCGTGGCAGGACGATCGCATTCTCTGGATCACCCACGCCGTAGCGATGATTGCCGCGCTTTCCGGAGTGGGGATGTTCATCGGTGCAACGCGGAGGCCGTGGCCCCGGCGCCTGGCAATGGTGCTTGTGGCTCTCCTAGTTCTCGTGCCGACAGGCCTGCCGCGTGCGGCCGCCGGAATTCACCTCGCGATGAAGGATCTCGAAGTCGTCGACCCGTCGGCCGACGACTCAGGGCATCACTACCGTGATCGGCTCTCCTGGGGGTGGGAGATTGAAGCCAACTGGGAGCTCTATGCCTGGCTCCAGCGCAATTTGCCAACCGAGGCGCGCCTCCTCACGCCGAGGCCGCACATCAGCGCTTCAGCCACGGGTGTTGCATCGCCCCAATCCCATCGCGATCAGCAAATGTTCGTCGGCACTCATACCACGTGGGTCTACGAAGATGGGCTGCGGTTCCTGCATCGCGACGACCTTTCCGCCATGGGCGTTACGCACCTGCACGTGACGGATCAATTGATGGCAGACCTTGCCCCGTCCGCGCGACGCCTGCTGGACGACCCGAGCCACTTCAAGCTGCTGGCTGAGGTGACCACCGCCTCAGAGATGCGGCATCGCGTTTATCAGGTCATGCCGGGCGCCGGCGCGTCCGAGGTCGAGCCGTCGAGCTATCGCGCCCTGCGCGACCTCGTGCCGCGGAGCGCACCCGTGACCACACTGGGATCGCCGTATCCCTTGCACCAGCTAGTCGCGATAAGCGCACTTGCCCATCACGAGATCCTGCAATCCTCGATTGCGCTCCCGGCCGAGCGCGCCACGCGGATTCCACAGATCCAGACGGTGGCCGACCTGCCGCAGCACGGCGTTGGTGTCCTCGCGGAGCCCCCTGGAGCCGACGGCGCTGGGCGTGTCACGCGACGAGGCTCTGTGGACCGGTCATGGGTTGCGCGCGTACGACCTCGCGGCGGCGTGGTCGCCGGTCTGGCGCATCGGCCCCGACGGCGCGGGACTCCCCGGTCCGGCGCGATCCCTCTGCGAGTCGGCAAACGGCGAGGTGGATTTGCGCTTGCTCGGTGAACCCGGAACCACCGTGACGACCGGCGCGACGGACCTGTTGCTCACCGGCCTGCCGCAAGTCGTGCAACTCCCGGTCACGGATTGCGGTGCGCTCACCCTGAGCGCCGATTCGGCGATTGCGCCGTTCGTCCAGATCCGACCGCGATTCGCGGGTGGAGCGGTCGACTCGAACGCGCCCAGCGCCGGCCTCGCCTTCGATGGCGGCGTCGACGGTGAGCGCGCGGTGCTCAACTTCTGGTATCGAAACCCCGAGGACGTTGCCTTCTCGACCGGCACCGAGTTTCGCCTCTATGCGGCCAGTCCGCTCGGGGTGGACCTGCACCCGGACGAGCCAAACCCGCGCACGGCCTCGGTGCGGTGGTGGACCGGACCAGCCGCCCTCGTGGCGCCCGAGCAGATCGCCCGCATCGAATTCGACGCGCGGCGCCTCGAAATCAACGGCGATTCAGGCGGCGGCGCGGCGTCCAGCCTCACGCCCGGGCAAACCTATCTGCTGACGCTCAACGTGGTGGGCACGCACCCGCGCTACGGTCTGGTGGAAATCCAGCACATCGTGCCCCTGGCGCGCGTGGTGGTTGGCGAGACCGGCGTCGCCTATGAGGTGTTCTCCGGAATCATCGCCGTCGAGCATCATGCGCCCGGCTCGATCTACGAGCGGACGGGCTACGACGGCGGGCTTCCCCGGGATGCGATTCTCGAATCGCGCTAGGGGCACTGCGCCTGCCGCGGAGATCCCTCATCCCAGCCTTCTCCCGCCAGGGAGAAGGGGCCGGAAGGAGGCTTAGTCAGAAGGTTCCTAAGTCAACGATCATCTGGTCGGGCAGCACCTCGACGCCTCTTGGCTTCGCACACAGGCCATTGCCCAGCGAAACCAGAAACTCACCGGCCATTCCGAGGTCGAATGCGAGGCCTACGACCCGCTGCTTGGCGGTGGATTACTCGCGGACGAGGTATCCGATCGCTGCGTCGTCATCGGTCACCGGCAACATCCACTTGGCATTTACGTCACTAGCCGGTCAACCGCAATAATCACGCCTGTGGCGACCGCGACGATTCCCACCAAGCGGACCGTCAGTTTGATTTCCAGGTCTTTGAGGTTCGCCATCAGATCGCCGCGCAGCCGTTCCAGGTCCGCCTTGGTCGCCAGATGCTCATACGCACCCTCAAGACGGCTGATGCGCTCGGTATCGGTTAGCGTGCCGGTCGCCATGACCTGTCCCCCTATGCCAGCCGCCCTCACCTCATGCTAGCAGTTTGACAAACGTTGACATTTGCCAAGTCGGGCTTCCCGCGCTTCAGATTCCCCGGCCCGCCGACAATCAAGTCGCGGTCACAAAGTCCCTTCCCGAGCATGCCCCGGACCATCGCGACCAGTTGATCGATGGTATCAAGCGGTCGGCGGTAGTACCGGCCCTCGAACTCCCGGACGTATCGGTCCAGGTGCTCGGGGCTCATGTGGTGGAACGTCCCGTGGTAGCCGCGTTTGAGCAAGCTCCAGAACGACTCCAGCTCACTGGTGTGGGCCTGACCATCGACCCATTGGCCCACGGCCGGTGTTCAACCGGCGATGCGCGGGCTTGTTCTTCTCCAAGCCGCCGACGTACGACTCATCGGCCTCGACCGGGCCGCCGAGCCGCGCCTGCTGGCGCCGCCATGGCTCGCGGATGCGGTGGGCCAGGTGCCAGGCGGACTTTTGCGTGATCCCCACGTCGCGATGGAGCTTGAGGCTGGACGTGCCCTTGATGCCGGTCGTCAGCAGATAGGTCGCGAGCGCCCACGTCTGGTAGCTGAGCTTCGTGCCTTCCATGACGGTGCCGGTCCGCGTGCTGAACCGCTTGCGGCAGTCGCGACAGCGGTAGGGCATGGTCTTGTGGGCAGCCTGGGACTGTACGCGGGCGGGACGATCGCGTCTGCCCGCCGTCGGGCGGCCAAGACGGCGACCCTGAGGAGTTGGTGCGCGCAGTTGCGGCACGGATCGCCCACGGGCTAGATGGGCACGTTGAGACCAACCCGCCACAGGACCCGGCCGCGGGGTAATCACCGAGGTAGCCGTGGTACCGTTCGAGTCCAGCCCCGGCGCCTTTGGCTTGGGGCGCGGCGGAGTAGCTCAGAGGTAGAGCAGGGGACTCATAAGCCCTTGGCCGCAGGTTCGATTCCTGCCTCCGCTACCAGCCGGCCGAGGTGGTGAAACTGGCAGACACGCAGTCCTCAGGAGGCTGTGAGCAACCGCTCGTGCGGGTTCGAATCCCGCCCTCGGCACCACGATTCCGGGGCCGTGCCCTGGGCGCCGCCGGCAGGCGGTCTCCGGCAAGTGACCGGAAGCGCCGGCCTTGCGCCGGTCGGGCGCGTCGTCCAAAGTGTGGTGGCGGCGTCGACCATTGGCGCCCACGACGACGGCGAGCCCCTGACGTGACCGCCGAGGAGTTGGGAACGCGGATGCCGAAGAGATCGGGTGGCGGCCTGGCCACAGTGGTCATTGGCCTTCAGGTCACGCGGCTGATCGCGGCGCAGCTTGGCGGCCGCGGCTATATCGACCCCGGCAGCGGCAGCTTTGCGATACAGATCATTGTTGCGGCCGTTTTGGGCGGGCTGCTTTCGGCGCGGCTGTGGTTTCGCTATGTGCTGGGACGAATCGTCGGACTGTTTCGCCGGTCGACGCCTGAGGCGAGCCCCTCGGCCGAGGAGGCCAGCCGAGACGACGGATGACCGCCGACCCTGACGGCCGTCTGCCGGGGTCATTCCGCGATCCGGCGGGCTTCATGTTCCGGCGCGACGGCGCCTATCTGCGACAGGTCAACCGGTCCTACGAGCCGACGTTCCGCAGCCTGATGGACTCGGGGCTCTACGCCAGCCTGGTCGACGACGGCCTGCTCATTCCCCACGAGTCCGTCGACCTGGGCCTGGCGCCGGAGCCGGGCGCCGCAGCCGTCATCCGGCCCGCGCAGCTCGAGTTCGTTTCCTATCCGTTCGAGTGGTCGTTTTCGCAGCTCAAGGCCTCCGCGCTCACGACCTTGCGGGTGCAGCGCCGCGCGCTGGACCGTGGGCTGTCGCTCAAGGACGCCGGCGCGCGCAACATCCAGCTGCACGCGGGTCGCCCCACGCTGATCGACACCCTGTCGTTCGAGCCCTACGAGTCGGGATTTCCCTGGGTCGGCTATCGCCAGTTCTGCCAGCACTTCCTGGCGCCGCTGGCGGTCATGGCCTCCGCCGACGCTCGGCTGGGCAGCCTGCTACAGAGCCACCTGGACGGCCTGCCGTTGGATTTGGCATCGCGGCTGCTGCCCTGGCGCTCGCGCCTGCGGCCGGGGCTGTTGATGCATCTGCACCTCCACGCCCGGGCGCAGGCGCGGGCCGCCTCCGCCGATCGGAAACGCGCCGACCTGGCCGGCCGCATGAGCCGGCGACGGCTCGACGCCCTGCTGGAGAGCCTGGAGTCGACGGTGGGCGGGCTCTCGTGGCGCCCGGATGAGACGCCCTGGGCCGGCTATGGCGACCAGACGAGCTACTCCAGTGTGGCCCTCGCGGACAAGCAGCGCCTCGTGACCGAGCACCTGGCCCATGTCTCGGTCGAATCGGTGTGGGACATCGGCGGGAACACCGGCGACTTCAGCCGTATCGCCGCGGCCGGCAACGTGCCCGTCGTATCCATCGACAGCGACCCGGGGGCGGTGGACGTGAACTACCGGCGCATGGCCGCCGCAGGAGAAACGAACCTCTTTCCGATCGTGGCCGACGTCACCAGCCCCAGCCCGGCGCTCGGATGGGAGAACCGCGAGGTCGCGTCCCTCACCTCGCGGGGGCCGGCCGGTCTGGTGATGGCGCTGGCGCTCATCCACCACGTGGCGATCGGCAACAACACCGGCTTCGACCGCCTGGCGCGGTTTTTTGCGGCGCTGGGGCCGAAGCTCCTCATCGAGTTCGTCCCGCCCGACGACCCCATGGCGCTAGGTCTGGTGGCGATGCGCAACCACGAGTTCCCCTGGTACACGCAGCCGGAATTCGAGTCCGCCTTCGGCCGCCACTTCGAGATTCAGCGGTCCGACGCGATCACGGACTCGAAACGCCGCCTCTATCTGATGACCAGGCGCGGTTAGGAAGCCCCTGACCACAGTGGGGTGATCGCGTGCTGGCGCCCCGATCCGTTCGCCCTGAGCTTGTCGAAGGGGCTGTCGAACGGATCGGGGCGCGGCTCAGCGACCTAACCAGAACTCTCCTAGGCCGGCGGCGAGAACAGGTAGCGGTACACGGCTCCCTGCCAGAAGTGGTCCGCGACCTCGCCCAGGCGGGTGAGGTAGACCTCGATATCCAGCGTCTCGCGGTCTTCGAGCACGTTGAAGTTCGAGAGTTGCAGCGCTTCAGGTTCGTTCGGGCCGCGGTCGTCGACGAGGAGCAGGCTCTCGCGTCGCACCGCCACGCGATCCTCGTCGATCTCGGCGATGTACAGCGGGTAGCGCGGGCTGTTGCCGTCGGGTGGTTCCGGGGTGATGTTGGCGAGCCAGTAGAGCTTCCCGTTGCGCTCGGAGCGGACGAAGCGATGGATGCTGGATGGCGAGTAGAACCGCGAGCCGTCGTCGTAGCGCAGCTCGTCCAGCGGCGAGAAGCGGCGGCCGCCGTCGTCGGAGACGCTGAACCACTTGCGCCCCGCGGTGGTGTCGGTGTTGCTGGCGCGAGCCACCGCGAGCAGGCGGCCATCGCGCAGCACCGCCACTTCCGGCTCGAGCACGCCGCGCGAGGAGCGCTGCCGCCCGAGGAACTCGATGTTCGATGCCTGCCACGCGCTCGACCGGGGCTCACGGCGCATGACGACGAGGCCGCCGTCGGCGTGCGCGCTTTCCTGCCCGGCGGGATGCACCACCAGTGGCAGATAGGCCGTTCCGTCGGGCGCGATGGTGATGCCCTGTCCGGGATAGGCGCGGTTGGTCGCGCAAAACTCGGGGTCAAACGGATTCTCGGGGTCGAAGTCCGGCCCGTCTTCATACCGGAGCAGCGTTTCGGGCTCGTCGCCGGCCCAGACGAACACGTGGTCGTTGCAGGGGTGCCGGTGGGACCCCCACGCGTGGGTATAGGCCGGCACGCCGGGCCAAATGCGGCGCATGCGCAGCTGGTAGCGGCGGTTGCGTGCGCGGTCGATGAAGATGCCGGGCAGATAGGTGACGATGCCGCCGCCGTCGAGATCCCGCACGATGCCGGACAGGGATTCGCGCTCGGTCCAGGTGCGCCCGTTGTCGGGCGAGGTGCGTTCCTCGAACTCGTGGTATTCGTCCGAGGCGCCGCTGGTCTGAAACCGTTCGAGGCGGGTGAGGCCGGCGTCGATATAGCAGACCGAATGCCACTGGGCGACGTCCTCGCCGGCGGCGGGCAGATAGGGTTCGCGGGGCAGCATGGTTGAGTCCCGGCGCATGGACCTGGGGAGCGTAGCGGGCGGCTACCCCACCTCGCCAACGAGACGGGCGAGGGCCGCCTTCCAATAGGCGCGCTTGGCCTCGACGTCATCACGGTCCGCGAGCTTGGAGTGCTGCACCACCACCTGGGCCTTCGCCGGCGCTTTGGGATAGACGGCCACGTCGACGTGGGTGACGCCGTCGACCCAGGTGATCCGCAGCGACTTGTGGGGACGTGCCGTGCGGATCCGGGGCTCGTCGTCGCCGAGCCAGCGCGCGCGAATCTCCTCGTCGGTCCAGGCCTCGTAGAGCGCCTCGGCGGCGACCGGCAGCGTCTTGCTCACGCTCACCTGGTAGCCGCGCGGGGTCTGGTGCTCCTCGCGCAGACCGCGGATGCGCTCGTAGCCGACGGTGACTTCCTGGCTCCACCAGGGCGGGACGTCGTGCTGGTCGCGCAGATAGGCGGCGATGGCCGTGTGGCCGATGGTCATGCCGCCGGCGGCATCCAGAATGGCGCACCACTCGTCCCAGGTCTTGCCGGTCTTGGCGGCAACGGCCGCGTCGCTGACGGGCGGCTTGGCGATGGCGCGATCCTCACCGAAATGGGCAGCGGAATCGACCGTACGGCTGGCCCTGGCCGGCCGTCAATGGACCGCGCGGGCGGGTCAAAGGTCTTTCCCCGTCCGTCATTCCCGCGGAGGGAGACCTTTGCATAAAGGGGCGATATCCCACGCCCCGGACCCTCACCCTGCCCTCTCCCTGTGTCCAGACCGGACACAGGGTTTACAGACGTTCGGAGACATGGTTTACACATTTAGGCGGGGTTCCGGAGGTCGATGGT
>JAJDUU010000036.1 GCA_022826485.1 Chloroflexota bacterium
GCCCTGAGCCTTGGCCGGCGGGGGGACGCTTCGAGCGCAAGGCCTGCCATCCGGCAGCCGCTGAATGACTGAGTCACCCCCGCCGGGTGCTCGGGACCCTAGCAAGCCCCGCCCCTACCGTGGACACACAGGAATGACAGATTTGGCCATCGGAATGACGGAAATGACGCTCGGGAGGTCGGAAGGTACTCGGGATGCCAGACGGGACCCGGGATGACAGAGGGCACTCGGAATCGAGAGTTACCGCCAGGAAAGCTCCCGCCGGTCGGTGATGGTGGAGTGGTCGATCTCGAGGCCTAGGCCGGGGGTGTTGGTGGGGGCGATGCGGCCGTTGACGGGTTGGACCTTGTGCTTGAGGTGCAGCTGGCGGATGTCGTTCCACTTGATGAGGTATTCGACGTAGGGGCAGAGGGTGGGCGGCAGCGCGGCGCTGAGGTGGACGTTGACCGGCACGCTTGAGCCGTGGAACACGATCGGGACGTCGTAGACCGAGCAGATGGTGGCCATCTTCATGGTCTCGCTGATGCCGCCGCACCACATGGTGTCGGGCTGGAAGACGTCGACGGCGCCGGCGCGCATGTAGTCTCGGGTTCCCCAGCGGGTGTATTCGTGCTCGCCGCCGGCGATGGGGACCGGTGAGGCGGCGCGGATGCGGGCGTAGGCGGGGATGTCGTCGGGCTTGACCGGCTCCTCGATCCAGCGCGGGCGGTATTCGGCCATGCGACGGGCCATGTCGATGGCGTAGCGCGCGTTCCAGCTGTTCCAGGCGTCGAGCATCACCTCGACGTCGTCACCCACCGCCTCACGCACCGTGCGCGCCAGCTCCACGTTGGCGCGGGCGCCCGGCTCGCCGTCGTCGGGTCCGTGGCGCATGAACCACTTGGTGGCGGCAAAGCCCGCGTCCACGACCTCGCGCGCGCGGGCGGTGACACGGTCGGGCTCGAGCGAATAGCCCAGCATGCTGGCGTAGGCGGGGATGGAGTCCCGCACCGGACCGCCCAGCAGGCGATAGACCGGCTGCCCGAGCCACTTGCCCTTGAGATCCCACAGCGCCACGTCCAGCGCACTGATCGCAAACATGGGCTGGCCCTTGCGCGCGTGGATCAGCTGGCGGTAGAGCTTGTCCCAGATGCGCTCGATGGCGAGCGGGTCCTCGCCAACGACCAGCGGCGCGACGTCGGTGTCGATGACGAAGGCCGTTTGCCGGTCGATGGTTCCCGCTAGGCCGCTGACGCCCTCGTCGGTTTCGACCGAGAGGAAGATCGACGAGATCGGGTAAGCGCCGCGCGCATTGCGCTCCTGGCCAACTCCGCCGCTCGCAATGGGGTAGCCGCGCTCGTGCTTGTGCTCGGGATAGACGTCGATGGGGCGGACGACGCGCTCTTCCCACAGCTCGCCGTCGTATTCGAGCTCGCCGTGAAGCTCGAAGAGCCGCACGCGGGTGATGCGCATGGCGGGGTCCAGGTGAGGCCGGGTAGCCGCGGGTGAGGTCCAGTCTAAAGGGGGCGGGCGATATCGGCCCCGAGCAGTCCCCTCACCCCGCCCTCTCCCCGTGGGAGAGGGAGCCGGACCAAGCTGGCTGGCGTGGGTTGAGAATGGGCCGGGTTGGATTCCCGCCTCCGCGGGAATGACGGAGGGAAGCGGGAGTGCGACGGAATAGTTCAGGACCTCCTGACGCGGACACCTGGGGGGTGCCGCGGCACAGGGCGCTCTCGAGTCGCACCGACGCTCTCACGCCACCCCGGCGAAAGCCGGGGTCCAGGTCCGCCTGCCAAGCCTTAGAACCCGACTGGTTTCCGGCCTTCGCCGGAATGACAGACGGGGGCAGGCTCTTCGCCGGAATGACGGACCGGGCAGCACCGCACGCGTGGCGGTGCTGCCGTATCCTTGCCGCATGAAATCATTGGTCGTTCTGGTCGCGCTTGCGCTGGTGGGCAGCTTGCTGCTGGCTTGCGGCGAGGACGGGCCGCCCGAGGGCGCGGAGATCGCGCCGGACTTCACCGTGCAGGATGCGCACGGAAACGCGGTGACGCTGTCCGGGCTGGTTGAGGACGGTCAGGGCGTCATCCTGGTGTTCTACCGGGGCTTTTTCTGAGGAATCTGCCGTGCGCAGCTCGTGGAGCTGCAGGGAGCCATCCCCCTCTTCGCCGAGGTGGGGTATCGACCGGTCGCCATCAGCACGGACGATGTCGAAGGCGCCGCGGATATGGCGCAGTACACGCGAGCGGAGTATCCGATCCTGGCCGACCCGGATCACGCGGTGGCCGAGAGCTACGGCGTGTTCGACCTGCTGGGCGACGGCGTTTCCGCGCCGGCGGTGCTGCTGATCGGGGAGTACCGCGTGGTGCATTGGCGCCAGGTGGGCGAGGGCATAGGCGACCGACCGTCGATCAGCACGATTCTGGACGCGATTCTCGAGATCGAGGGCACACCGGACGGGAGCTGAGGCCCGGGCAGAGGCGGGCTGTGCGTCGGTGATGCCCACCCGTGCGGCCGAGCATGAGCGTCCTAGATTCCTCGCTGCGCTCGGAATGACAGATGGGAGCGCGGACTTACGGACAAGTGCGCGGACGAACCGCTACGTGCACACCAACGCGGCGAGGCGCCGAACCGGCCACCCGACCATTAAGCTTGGTCCGGGTCGGTAGCTCAGTTGGTAGAGCAGCGGACTTTTAATCCGAAGGTCGTGGGTTCGAGTCCCACCCGGCCCACCCTGATTGTCCAGCGCGATGACGCGGCAGCTCGTGACAAGTGCCCGACGCCCCCGGGCGGCGAGAGCTCGCCGAGCAACACACAGATGCGTTTGGGGCCGTGAGGCGAATGCCCGCGTGCGGCCGGCGGCGGGCGACGCCCGTAGTAGCGTTGTGGGGTGGACCGGCAACATTGCCGATCCGGTGGCAAAGGGACCGACGCTGGCGAATCCCATCGAACTGCGAACGGAGCGGCTGCTGCTGCGGCCGTTCCGGCTGTCCGACATCGACGACGTGCTCAGCTACGGCAGCGATCCCGAGTGGGCCGAGTTCTATGCGCGTCCGTACGACCGGGGCGCCGCCGAGCACATGGTGGCGCAGGCCGTGCTGGCGTCATGGGACACCGGCGCCAGGTTCGCCATCGTCCTCGGCGACCGCGTCGTTGGCGTCGTCAGCCTCGATGTCGATGCCGAGGACCAAACAGCCGAGCTGGGCTACGACGTCGCCAGAGACCATTGGGGGCGGGGCATCGCGACTGAGGCGACGGCGGCCGTCTGCGATTGGGGGTTCCGCGCGTACGGGCTCGCCAAGATCTACGCGGCGGCGGACGCCCGAAACAAGCGCTCCCTGCGGGTGCTGCACAAGCTGGGCATGACCCGCGAGGGGACGCTGCGGAGCGAAGCGATGGGCGGGACGCGCGTTGCCGCGGCCTACTACGCGGTGCTGCGGGACGAGTGGAGCAGGCGCGGCGAGCCTTTGCCGCCGATACCCGGACCCGTCGACGAGTACGACTCAACGGATCGCGGCGAGTTCCGCGAGCTGTCCACCCGCCGGCTTGTGCTGCGGCCAATGGAACCCGGCGACGTGGACGACGTGTTTGCCTACACCAGCGACCCCGAGTGGGCCGAACATCTGCTCGACGAGGTTCCGCGGCCCTTTACGCGACGACACGCCGAGGAGATGGTCGCGCGCCATCTGCTGGCTTCGCCGGACGCCCAACCCTCCTGGGCGATCGTCCTGCACGGCGCCTGCGTCGGGATCATCAGCCTCGACATTGACGTCAGACACCAGACGGGCGAGCTGCACTACGGCCTGGCGAAGCCCCACTGGGGCAAGGGCCTGATGCCCGAGGCCGCCGGCGCCGTGCTCGACTGGGGCTTTCGACGGCGTCGCCTGGCCAAGATTTGGGCCCGCGCCGACGCCGATCATTTGCAGTCCCGGCGGGTGATGGAAAAGCTGGGCATGCAACGCGAAGGGCTGGCCCGGAACCACTACATCGCCCCCCGGCCCGGCCGTTCGCGGGTCGATGTGATCTTCTATCGCATGCTCCGGGACGAGTGGGAACAGGCCATCGCGGCTCGGCCAGCGATGGAGAGCGCAAGCGACAGCCGTCGAACTGAACCCGACAACCCCTGACACGGCGGAATCCCGTCACCAGTGACCTGGAGCCGGGATTGGTCGGGAGAGAGTCATCACGCACGGTGTGGTGGACGCTGCCGAAAGCCGTGGGTTGGAGTCCCACCCGGCCCACCAGACTTGATAAAGTCAAGAACCTTTCACATCAAGCTTGACAAAATCAAGAATCTTTCAGATCGGGGTCGCGCTGGTATTCCAGGCGGTTTTCGTTGCCCTTGGCGGGGGACGATCCGACCGCGCGCAATGGGGCATACCGATAGAAGAACGGCAGGGGTCGAATCCGAGAGGGCTGGGCACGATGGAAATCGGCATCTGAGGGACACGGTGTCCGTCGCCGCCGACTACTCCACGTTGACGTTGACGGCCCAGGGCCGGGGCACGGCGACGATCACGGTCACGGCCCAGGACAGCGACGCCAACCTGGCCAGCGACGCCTTTGACCTGTCGGTGGAGCCGGAACCGGAATCCCCAGCCGGGGCGCCCACGGTGGCCGCGCCGCTGGCCGACGTGAGACTGGTGGGGCCGGAGCAGCGGGCGATCTCCCTGGCCGGCGCGTTCAACGACCCCGACGGCAACGAGGTCAGCGACGAGTTCGAGATGACGGTCGCGCCGGCCTCGTAGCCGCAGGGCCTGAATCGCAAGAGGGCCGCATACCTACGACAGGCGTCCAGCCGAAAACGCAACGGGGTTGGGTAAGGACACGCGACGAGAAGGAAATGCCAGAAGCGGCGACGGACATGAAACGGGTCATCATTGTCGGCGGGGGAGCAGCCGGGCTGGGCGCGGCGTACACGTTGAAGAAGCGTGGTGTCGATGCTGTGCTCCTGGAGGCCGAGAATCATGTCGGTGGGCGGCTCGCGGCCGACGAGGTGGACGGGTTTCTCATCGATACGGGGGTGGACTTCTTCTGCTACTCCTACGACGCGGTGTTTCGCATCTGCGAGGAGTTGGGCGTGCCACTGGTCCGCTCGATCCAGAAGCTCGGCTGGTACAAAGACGGACGGTGGCATGTAACCACGGCTGCTCCGTCCATTCCCGGCCTGGTCAGCAACCTGAGAGCATTTGCGCACATGGGACTGCTGTCCTGGGGCGCGATGAAGCTGATCTATAGGGTCTTTCGCCAAGCCGACTACCTGACGTTCGCCAGCAACAGCCGCATGGCCGAGATCGACGGAGACGAGACCTTCGGCGAGTACCTGGAGAAGACGGGCGCGTCCGAGTCTCTCCGGGTCACGCTCAGCGGGTTCGTCGAGAACGGCGTGCTGGACTATGTCGCTCTCTCCAGCCAGGCGTACATCAGGGGATACCTGGCCAACACGTTTCTGCGACCGCACAAGCTGATGCAGCCGGAAAAAGGGGCGGGCGCACTTGCCCGCGCCCTGGGCGATGCGTGCGCAGACGTCACCCGCGTTTCGACGCCTGTGAGGGAGGTGCTCGTCGGGGAGCGGGGCGTGACGGGCGTGGTGATCGACGGCGAGACCATCGAGGCCGACGCGGTTATCTGCGCGGTTCCCGCTCCGGTCGCGCTGGAGATCATCCCCGGCCTTCCACAAAGGATCCGGGAGACGCTGAGCAACGTCACCTACTCCTCCGCGTGTCGGTTGGTGATGGGACTGGACCGCCCGCCGCTACCTCCCGGCTGGCACGGCGCCATCTACCCGCAGGACGAGACTCCCCTGGTGCTGGACCGGTCCATCAACCTGCCGGGCTGCGTGCCACCGGGCAAGAGCACGCTGGACCTGATCGCGGGGCGCGAGCGCGCCAAGCAACTGCTGGAACTGGACGATGAGGAGGTCAAGCGCGAGTTGCTGCGGGACATTCGCCGAAACCCGCCGCCCGGTTCGGCCCTTCCGGGCGACGACGACGGGCTGTTCACGCGCGTCTACCGGTGGAAGACCGCGGTGTGCAAGGGGCCGCCGGGGATGTTCAAGGCGATGGCGAACAGCCGCCGCGAGCTTGGACAGGAAATCCCCAACCTCTTTCTGGCGGGCGATTACACGCGAGTTCCCCTGGTCAACGGAGCCCTGGCCAGCGGCATTGCCGCGGCTGAAGAGGCCCTGGGCCTGCTGAACGTTGGAGGCCAGTCCCGGAGAGAAGACTTGTCACCATGAAGAGCATGGCCCTGGCGATGACGGCGGTTCTCGTGTTTCCCCTGGCGGCCTGCGGCGGCGAATAGGATCCGTTGACCAACACGGAGTGGCGGCTGGTCGCGCTGGGCAATGCCGACGCTCCCGCCGAGGTGGTGGTGGGCGACCCAACCGCCAGGTTCACCACCGCTACGGACATGACGGGGTGGACGGGCTGCCTTATCGAGACCATCCAAGCTCAACCGGCGGTCAACGATTGGGCTGCGGATTCATCTCATCCGGCGTGCGGTAGCCAAGACGCAACTCCGCGAGGATGTGATTCGAGCTGCCGGCGTCGTCGCCCAGCCTGCGTCGCAACCTCTTGCCTCAGGCACGCCCCAGACTCGCTCTAGCAGCTGCGCGTGTGCAGCCACCGTTGGCTGATCTAAGGACGGCCGCCGGCGGGTTCTAACTTCAGGCTATTGCCATAGCAGGGGATCGGGTCGCCGCATCAGCCCGAAGCCCAGATATCCATACCAGATAACCAGCAGCACGTAGAAGCTCCGGGCCAGGGAGATGAAGGTGCTGCGGCCGTCGCTGTTGAGTATGGCAATCACGAAAAAGACCATGACGGCCAGGCTGACAAGGGCAGCCAACAGGGAGATTATCCGGATGTAATCGTCTCTCGTGGAGAGGCCCAACGCGAAAATGAAGCTGCCAAATCCAAGCGCAATCCCACCGGCGTAGAGGAAGGCGGAGCCCACGTAGTAGACGGGAACGCTTCCGCTAATCTGGTCGCTGGTCTGGGCATCGGCCAGAATGAAGTCCATGCCCCCGGATAGAATCCAACCGGTCAAGCCGACGAAGATCACGAAAAAGCCCATCTGAACCAGTGCCTTACCGTTGCCCTGCAAGGTCACGTTCCGCATGAGCGCATAGAGTCCCGAGAGGATCAGGGACAGGCCGAGGATAATCCCGATGTTGGTCACGTTGGTCAGCGCCGCGTTGGCGCCTTTGGCCGTAACGGAGCCAACGGCGTCTGTCACGTTGGCGCTATCGATCAGCAGGCCACCCGGCTCTAGGAGAAAGAAGATGAAGGCGATTGCCGGGCCGAATATGAGGGAAAGCCCCGCTAGCCGGTTCACCGATATCGTGCCCATGTTCGAATCTCCTTTATTGGTGTCATGCGAAGGATCCATAGCGCTCGATCCTTCCAGCCATACATCGTGACGCAAAACCTGCGGCCCCGCAATTGGACAGTGACCTGCCCCCAAAATAGCTGAACCGCCCTCGATGTTTGCCCCGTGGGGCGCCCGTGCTCACACGCGTGTCACTCACGCATCCTCTGAAACGCGGCGGCCGGGGCGAGCTGACGATCCTCGGAGTCACCAGGGATTGGTGGCGTCCATTTCCCACTTGACGAGGTTCGTGACGCGGAGGGGCCGGTCCTCGGTGAAGAGCTTGAACTGCCTGCTGTCGTCGCGGGTGGGGTAGACCCGCTGGACGATGCAGATGCGCGAGTTGACGAACATCTCGATGACGGAGCGATCGACGAAGAGGTCGATGTCCAGTCGCGTGTTGCCCTCCAGCGCAAAGGGCACGACCTGTTGACGCACACCCCTGGTGAAGACCCCGGCGTCATAGCCGTAGGTCAAGCTCTCGTCTTCGCTGGACTTCTCGAAGTCGACCACGAACCGCTGGCGCCCGGCGTCGTAGGTCACCACCGTTTCCTCTTGGCCATCGGGCGAGCACAGCAGCTTGAACCCGAAGCGGGCGGCGTCGTTGGGCTCGATGGTCAGCGTGATCTCCATGCAATCCGACGCGAATCCGGGGACCGTCCGCTCCTCGCCGTCCGACAGCGTGACGTCGCCGTGCACCTGCTCGTCATAGCGCAGGGCGCGCAGCTCCGCGACGGGGTCGATGCGGAGGCTGTTGTCGCCGCCGGGGGTGAAGTGCCAGGGCAGGGTCATGACGCCGTTCCAGCCGTGCGTTTCCCAGTCGTCCCCCCGCGCGTCCATGATCCAGCCCCAGAAGATCCTGCGGCCGCGGTCGTCCACCAGCGTCTCGGGGCCGGCGACCAGGCTGCCCAGATGACTCAGCTGCCCGTGGATCTCTGGGATGAACTGTTCGTCCTGGTACCGCCCGATGTAGTACTGGGCCTTGTTGTAGGGCCAATGGGTGTGCATGAGCAGCATGTGCTTGTCGCCGAACGGGAAGAAGTCGGAGCAGGCGCAGTCCTCGACCTCCTCGGTCCACCGCCGATCGGACTTGTAGAACGGGCCGAGGTACTCCCACTCCCAGAGGTTCGTGGACTTGAACAGGCTGGTGGAGTCCCCCGCGTAGCCGGGTCGGTGGTTCTTGTTGCCGATCAGGGCGTAGTAGACGTCGCCTTCCTGCCAGCCGCTGGGATCGAAGATCACGCACTCCGGGAAGCGGCTGGAGCATTTGGACGGTTCGCCGTCCGGGCCCGGGTCCATTGGAATGACGGGGTTCTCCGGGCAGCGGAACCCAGTGATCCAGGTTGTCGTCGCGGGCCTGGTAGATGCAGATGCCCCGCGTGGGCATGTTGGTGATGATGGTGGGCGGATCGGTGCCCTCCATCACGTCGCCGCTGTTGAAGTAGTCCCCCTTGGCGCCCTCCAGGGGCTCACGCAGCGAGGCCTTGTGGTAGCGCCAGTGGAGCAGGTCCCGGCTGCTGATGTGCTGCCAGCTGGAGAAGTAGATCTCGCCCGGACCGTTGGCGATCTTCTGCAGGTAGCCGAGGTTGTAGCGGCCCTTCCAGAAGACCGCGCCGTTGATGTCGTTCCAGCGGCCTTCCGGCGGGACGAAGTGATACCTGGGCCGGAACTTGTCGGCGACCAGCTGTTCCCGGAGCTCATAGGACTCCATCAGATAGTCGTCGAAGTCACGCATTCACGGCACTCCATGCGGTGTGGGGTTGAGTCTCACGCGGTCCACGACACCCGACAAGACCACGAGCTCTCACCGTGACACTCGTCTCGACCGGGAGGACGAGTCTCGTCCCGCCTCTGTTGGACTCAGGACCGCCGCGGGGGTGCGGCAAGGTTCCGACCTCATACCTCCTGCGTGATCGCCGTTTCCGCCTTGGTCATGCGGTAGCCGACGCGGGGCTCGGTGAGGATGTAGGTGGGGTTGGCGGCGGCGTCGCCCAGCTTGCGGCGGAGCCTCTTGACCACGTCGCGCACCAGCCAGGCTTCGCCGACCCGTTCCGGGCCCCAGACCCGCTGCAGCAGCACGGTGTGGGTCAGGACGCGGGGAGCGTGGACCGCCAGCTCGTAGAGCACGGCATACTCCGTGGCCGTCAGCTCCACCGGCGCCGCATCCATCGTCACGCGGCGCTCGGCAAAGTCGATGCGCAGACCCTCGACCGCGTAGGGTCCCGAGGACTCGCCCTGGAACGGGTCCAGCCGCTTCCTGAGCGCCGCCCTGATCCTCGCCGCCAGCTCCGTCGGCGAGAAGGGCTTGACCAGGTAGTCGGCCGCCCCCATGTCGAGCGTCCGGGCGACGGTCTGGTCCTGGCCGTACATCGACAGGAAGATCACCGGCACGTCCGCCGTCCGGCGGATGTCGTGCATCAGCTCGATGCCGTCGCTCCCCGGCAGCACCAGGTCCAGCAGCACGAGGTGGGGCTTCTCTTCCGCCAAGAGGCGCGGCACCTCGGCGGGGTCGCCGGTCACGATGGACGCGTAGCCCGCCCTGGTGAGGACGTTTCGGACGTATCCGAGCGCCTGAGGGTCGTCGTCCACGGCCAGGACGCGGACCCGGCGCCGGGCTGCCGGCCGCGAAGCGGGAACGGCCGGCGCGGGAGTAGCGGCCTCCACCGCCGCCGGCAACGTGAAGGTGACCCGCGCCCCCAATCCCGGCCCGTCACTCTCCGCCCAGATGCGGCCGCCGTGCGCCTCCACGATGCCCTTGCAGATGGCGAGGCCCAAGCCGGATCCCTCGCCTCCGGACGCCCGCGAGAACCTGCGAAACAGCTCCGGCAGCAGGTCCGCCTGGATGCCACGGCCCTGGTCGGACACCGAGACGGCGACGTAGACCCCGTCCCGCACGCCGGTCACCGCAATCGGCGACCCCTCGGGCGAGTATCGGGCAGCGTTGGAGAGCAGGTTGCCCAGCACCTGGACGATGCGGCGGCGGTCGGCCGTCACCAGGGGCAGGTCCATGGCCAGCTCCACATCGAGGACATGCCTCGCCCCGCCGGTCACGAACCTGCCGGCGGCCTCATCCACCAGCAGGCGCAGGTCGGCAGGCTCGGGGTCCACGGGGAGGGCGCCTGTCTCGATGCGGGCCACGTCCAGCAGGTCGCCGATGAGGAAACGCATCTGGTCCGACTGATCGCGGATGATGTGGAAGAACTGCGTCATCTCGGCCGGATCCAGCTCGTCGGCAGTCTCCAGCACGGTGGTGATGGAGCCCTTGACCGCCGCCAGGGGCGTCCGGAGTTCGTGGCTCACCATGGCCAGGAACTCGGCCCGCAGCCGCTCCTGCTCCTCCAGCGGCGTCAGGTCCTGCAGGGTGATGACGAAAGAGGCGACCCGCCCGTCCTCGGCGTGGATGGGCGAGGCGTTGAGCAGGAGGCTGACGCTGCGCCCGTCGGGGACCCTGAGGGCGATCTCCTCGGCCCGCACGGTGTCCCCCCAGCTCAGCAGCTCCGCGAGGGGGAACTCCCGCAGGGAGACCTCCCTGCCGTCCGACCGCACGCAGGTCACCCCGTCGAGGATGTCCTCCGGCCCCTGGCCCTCGTCCAGCAGGCCCTCCACCAGGCGCGCGGCCTCCCGGTTGAAGGACGCCGGCCGTCCCGTCCGGGCGTCGAAAACGACGACGCCCACGGGCGAGGTGTTTACCAGCGTCTCCAGGTCGGCCCTGGCCCGCCGCTCCTCCCGGTAGGCGCGGGCGTTGGCGATGACCAGCGCCACCTGCGAGGCGAACATCACCAGGGTCTCCTCGTCCTCCTGGGTGAACTCCCGGCCCGGCTCGTCGCTCCCCACGTAGATGTGGCCCGAGCGCACCCCCTGATGGAGTATCGGGGCCGCCATGAAGGCGGTGAGCGCCACGGGCGAGCGAAACTCCTCAAGGCCGATCGACTTGGTGAACTCCTCCAGCGGGCCGACCCTCAGTGGTCCCGGCAGGGCGTTCAGGTACTCGAAGAACGTCTGCCCCTGGGGAGCCTGCCAGAGCCGCTCCAAGTAGCCGGGTTCGAATCCCAGGACCAGGTGGTCCTCCACCTGCCCGGAATCGTCCAGGGTGATGATGGAGGCGAATGGCGCGTGAGTCAGGGAGCGGGCGCTGTCCATCACGGCCTGCAGTGCCGTGTCTATGTCCAGGCTTTCGTTGATGCGGAGGCTGGCCGCGCTCAGCCGCGACAGGCGTTTCCGCAGCGCCTCGAAGTCGCGGTCCCGGTGGTCGACGCGCAAGCGTTTCTCACTTCACGAGTTGAGTCCAGCCGTGCCTGTACGCGGCTACGGCGCATGGTAATTCGTAGAAAACTATTCACCAGATTACACAAAAGATATGTAGGGAAAGACACGCCCGGGGTATGCGGCGGTCGGATAGCTTCGCGTGACTGAAACCGAGAGTCTCCGCTCTGACGAAGGGCACAGGTCGCCGCCGGCGGCGTTCGGCGCGTTCGTCCCGACCGATGCAGCGGAACGCTCGCCGAGAGGAGGCATGCGAGCCATGTTCGACACCGGAAACGCCGGCAGCGGGGTGCGCCGCCTGCCGGGAACGGCACGACCCGTGACCCTTCCCACGAGCCCAGGCATCAGGCCGGCCCTCCGCCTCGCTCCGCGGCTTCTTCTGGCCGCCGCGCTTGCCGCGCTGGCGGTCTTCGTCATGTCTGACGCCCGATCCGTCGCGGCTCAATCCGGCGACCAGGAGCGGCGGTCGGCGGTCGAAGCTCCCGGCGCCGTGACCGCCCTCGCGCTGTCCTCCACCGCGACCAGCGTGACGGTGCGGTGGCAGGCCCCGGAGAGCGGCGGAGACCCGGCGCGATACATCGTGCACCTGCGACCGGAGGGCGGCGAGACCGGCAGCGGCCGGACCAAGACGCCCAAGGCGAAGAAGACGTCGGTGACCTTCGACAACCTCGAAGCCGGCGCGACCTACCGGGTGTGGGTGCGGGCGCGGAACGCGGGCGGCAAGGGCGAGCGGGTTCAGGGCGCCGTCACCCTGCCCCAGGCCGATGCCCTGCCGAATTCCATCGAGCGGCCGCTTGAAGTGATCCGCTGCGACGATTATTTCTCGGCGGCCTATTGCGATGCTTACCGCTAGGACGGCTCGGGATTAGTCCCTGAGCGGGGTCCCTTCCACCTCCCGGAGTCCCTTGATCAACGAGGCAGGGGCGGTTCGTGAACCGCCCCTGCCTCGTGGGGGAACAGGTCGACTGGACGCGAGATTTCCGCCTTCGGAGACCTTGGCATGAAGGGGCGATATCCCACGCCCCGGACCCTCACCCTGCCCTCTCCCTGGGGGAGAGGGAACCGGAGCGCCCGCACCCAACCCTCTTCCCGAGGGAGAGGGAACCGGAGCGCCCCTCACCACGCAACCCTCTCCCTGGAGGAGAGGGAACCGGAGCGCCCGCACCCAACCCTCTTCCTGAGGGAGAGGGAACCGGAGCGCCCGCACCCCCGTAGCGAGTACGGGGCAGGCTCTAGCTCTCTCCCTCTTCAAGGGAGAGGGAGCCGGACCCGGTCCCTGCTGGCGGGGCTTTTGCACGGGGATCCTTCGCGGGAATGACGGCGGGAGTGCGGAGGGGTGCGCGCAGGTTTTTCTCGAGGGAGACGATGCGGATGGAGGGTATCTCCGCTCTGAAGGGCCGCACGGGCCGCCGCGCGGCTCGGGTGAATGGTGGATTCTCCCCGAGAATTCATAGGTTTATGCAATAGCGGACCCATTTGATAGCCGCCCAATAGACCCAGGCGTGTATGATTCCGTTCGGAGCTTTTGGGGAAAAGCGGAGACAGCAGTGTGGGCGCCCGCCCACGCCGCGCGCGGCGGGTCTGAGCGCCGCCCGGCCCGATGTGCCCGTGGTAACCCGAATTCGATGGGGGTCCTAGTGCGCCAGAGCCGAGCGACCATGGTCGACATCCGCAACTTCAGCCAAGGGCAACGCCACCGCGCTGCGGGCGGCGCTGTTTGGAAGACGCCGCCGTGCCCCCCCCCCGCCGTTAAAGCCTTCAAGCGCCGCGTATGCCTGTCGCTGGGCGGTCGCGGCGATCCTGCTGCTGGGGCTGGCCCTGGTGGCCGCGGGCCGGGCCAACGCGAGCAGCCATTGTAGCTCGCAGGCCAGCGCGGCCCTGATCCGGGACTGCGAGACGCTGCTCACGGCCAAGCCCACGCTTGATGCCTTGGGCGACTTGCTGAGCACCTGGGACGGGGGCCAGCCCATGAGCGGGTGGTCCGGCGTGTGGAGCGACGCGACCAGCGGCGTTACACACGTGTCCTTCTCCGGCGAGCGAAGTGATTCCGGCGCCGGATTCCGGGGCAAGATCCCGCCTGCGCTGGGCAGCCTGCCCAATCTCCAGACCCTGCGTCTGCAAAATATGGAATTGATCGGCTCGATTCCAAGGGAACTCGGCGGTCTCTCAAACCTGCTGAGAATGGAACTGCACAACAACAGGCTGACCGGCTCGATTCCGTCCCAGCTCGGCAACCTGAGCAACCTGACGGTCCTGTGGTTGCATGACAACCGGCTGAGCGGCAGCATTCCCGCCGCGTTGGGCAACCTGAGCAACCTGCAGCAATTGACGCTGAGACGCAATGAGTTGACCGGCAGAATTCCCGCCAAGCTGGGCAACCTGAGCAACCTGGCGGTCCTGTGGCTGCAGGAAAACCGGCTGAGCGGCAGCATTCCCGCCGCGTTGGGCAACTTGAGCAACCTGCAGCACTTGCAACTGTGGGCCAACCGGCTGAGCGGCTCGATCCCCGCCGAGCTCGGCAACCTGAGCTACGTGCAGCGGTTGGGGCTCAGCGGCAACCAACTGAGCGGCTCGATCCCGTCGCAGCTCGGCAACCTGAGCAGCCTGCAGTACCTGTGGCTGTATGCCAACCAGCTGAGCGGCTCGATCCCCGCCGAGCTTGGGAGCCTCGGAAGCCTGGTGACCTTGTCGCTGTCCGAGAACCGGCTCAGCGGCCAAATCCCGACCGAATTGGGCAACCTCTGGAGCCTGCGAAATCTGTATCTGCGGGACAACCGGTTGACCGGCGGCATTCCCACCGAGCTGGGTAACCTGAGCAACCTGCGGGAATTGCTGCTCAACAACAACCAGCTGACCGGCGGCATTCCCACCGAACTGAGCTACCTGAGCAACCTGCAGATCCTGTGGCTGCAGAACAACAAGCTGACCGGCGGGATTCCCACCGAACTGGGCAACCTGAGCGCCTTGACGAGCCTGTCGCTGCACCGGAACCCGAAGCTCGGCTACGCCACGCCGGACGCCGCGGGGCCGACGCTCGGGATTCCCTGGCAGCTGGGCAATCTGGCGAACCTGGAGTACCTGTGGCTGGACAAGGCGGGGCTGACCGGCGCCATCCCGGCCGAGCTGGGGCAACTCTCCAAGGTCCAGGTGCTGGCGCTCTCGTGCAACGCCCTCAGCGGCGCGGTGCCCAGCGCCCTTGGGAATATCGGCAGTGGGGTGACCGGCAACGACCGGAACGGCATCCCCTTGAAGACCGAGCTGTACCTGCAGGGCAATCGCGGGCTGCTGCTGGGCAACGCCGACTTTCCGGCCAGCCTGGCCACTCCGCGCGCCAGCCCCAGACTGACGGTGGTGCGCAGCGGCCGCTGCCGGGGCGACTCCGCGCCCACGTCGGCGGCACCGCCGGCGCCACCCACGACGACGACCACTTCGCCGTCGGCACCCCCGCCGCCATCCACGACGACGAGCGCTTCGCCGCCACCGTCACAGACCAACGGCGGCGGAACCGCCGCCGCCCAGGCGGTCGTGTCGGCCGACGGCACGATGCTGCGGCTGGAGCGGCGCGACCAGCCGGACACTGTCATCGAACTGGCCATCGGGAGCATTTCCGCCAACCGCCAGGATGTCGTCCTGGGCGGCGTCATCCGCGACGCGGCCGACGGGCAGACCTATCTCGTCGTGCGGCGCGAGCCCTTCGACACCGACGGCCGCATCGTGCGCCGCTGGGTCCCGCCCGATAGCCCGCTGGTCTCCCAGATCCCCTGGCCGGACGTGCTCGCGCGGTACACCGTGCCCACCACCGTGCTGGCCGCCATCCCGCTGGATGGGCTGCCCTCGTCGCCGTCGCAGTCCCTGCGGTTCCTGGACGGCGACGTCGAGCGCATCTTCCGCTGGGACGCGGAGACGAACCAGTGGCGGCACGTGCCGGACATCGAAACGTTCCAGGCGCTCGGGCTCTATTGGTGCGACGTGACCGCGGCGCACGCCGCATTCTTCGAGGAGCTGCCCGCCGCGATGCTCGGCCCGCCCTTCCCCGCCAGCACCGCCCCCGCCCGCGCCGACTATCCCAACTGCCGCACGGCCTGACCGCGGTCGGCCCCGCGAGCGGCAGGCCCGGTGGATCGTCGAGCGCGGTTGTGGCGGAGTCCCTTGGTCAACGAGGCAGGGGCGGTTCGTGAACCGCCCCTGCCTCGTGGGGGAACAGGTCGACTGGACGCGAGATTCCCGCCTTCGGAGACCTTGGCATGAAGGGGCGATATCCCACGCCCCGGACCCTCACCCTGCCCTCTCCCTGAGGGAGAGGGAACCGGAACGCCCCTCACCCAACCCTCTTCCTGAGGGAGAGGGAACCGGAGGACCCTCACCACGCAGCCCTCTCCCTGGGGGAGAGGGAACCGGAGCACCCTCACCCAACCCTCTCCCTGGGGGAGAGGGAATCGGATCGCCCTCACCCCCGTATCGAGTACGGGGCGGGCTCTAGCCCTCGCCCTCTTCAAGGGAGAGGGAACTGACGGTCGTGCAAGGGATTGCGCCCGTCCGGCTCGGCGCGCAGCCGGTTCCAGCCCTGGCGCAGTGGGCGCGGCGCCCCCCGATACGCTCCGACGCCAGCCGCGCCGGTCGCGGCTGGCGTCGGAAGTGGACGAGACGCTCTGGGCGAGCGCTACATCATGTCCATGTCGTTCATGGAGTTGATCTCGTCTTCCGGAGTCCCCACGCCGTAGAGCACGCCGTCGTCGGTGCCGGCCAGGAACTCGGCCTCTGTGCCTCGACCGATCACGTCAACCGCGATGCGGTGCGACAGGCCCATGCCCATGTCGTCATCCATCGACATGTCATCGCCCATCGACATGTCGTCATCCATGGACATGTCATCACCCATCGACATGTCGTCGCCCATCGACATGTCCATGGCCTTCGCGGCCGCGATGCGAGCTTCGGCCACGGCGACGATGCGGTGGTAGTACATGTTGTCGGTCGGCGAGTCCATCATCATCATCATCGAGTCGAGCTCGGCGTTGTGATCGTGGATCCACTGACCCGCGGCATCGTCGCCATAGATCGCGCGGTAGGCCGCCTGCACGTCAGCCGATTGGTCTTCGAGCCGCTGGCCGTCTTTGGCGGCGGGATGCATGTCCGCCAGAGCCGGGGCGAGCGTTGTGAGCACCAATGCACTGACGACGACCAGGAGCATCAGCGCACGCCACGGTACGGGCACGGTGCTAGTACGAATCAACGGAGCAAGCCTTTCTCCAGTTTCACCCGCCACCGCGGCGGGCTACGCAAACGCAGTCTTCTACAACAGGGGCAATGCCCCGTCAAACCTTCGGGCTAAGTGGAACTCTATGCTGCGCTAACCGTAGAAAAACTTCCTTAAGTTGCAACTGTAGGAAAACTTCCTTAAGTTGGTTTGAACTGACCGAACAAACCATAAACTTGTTCGGGGAGTCGCATAGGTCGATTGCGGCGGTCGCCTATCATTTCGAAGGCTGATGCCGCGCGTCGGACGGGCGATGCCTTGCGGAGAAGACCCAACGCTCGCAGAGTGAGCTATCGACGTCGTGCGGCGGGCCTGGCATCCGACTCGACCGCAGGTACGTATGAGTGGGTGCGGGCGCTGTGCACCTAGGAGAAATGGATGGCTGACGAGATCGCCGGGCGGCTGGCCCAAATCTTGAGGTCCTGGGCGCGCGCCGGGCTGGCGGGGGTCTTGTCCGGACTGCTGGCCGTGGGCGTGAGCGAGCTCTACGCCGGGATCTTCGACGGGTTGCCGTCACTCCTCGTCTCCATGAGCGGACGGATCGTGGACCTGAGTCCGCGGGCCATGGAAGAGTTCGCGATCAGCGTGTTCGGCACCAGCGACAAGCTGGCGCTCGTCATCTTTCTGGTGGTGCTCACGGCGATCTTCAGCGCCACGCTCGGCGTCGTGGCGCTGCGGTCTCGACCGGTGGCGGTGGCGGGCTTCGCGGCCTTCGGAATCCTGGCCGGGCTGGCGAACGCCTTCGACGCCCAATCGACACCGGCCCATGGG
The DNA here is from genome assembly GCA_022826485.1 of Chloroflexota bacterium. Classification (GTDB taxonomy): domain Bacteria; phylum Chloroflexota; class UBA11872; order UBA11872; family UBA11872; genus JAJECS01. Next base: position 17,642 of record JAJDUU010000036.1, read on the forward strand.
GCAGCGTCAGCTGCCGTGTCGGTGGGGCTGGCGGTGGCGGCGCTCTTGTGGCTCATCCGGCTGATCCGGCAGCCAGCGGCTGCCGCGGAGACGACGCCGGCGATCCAGTTGCGGCGACAGCGACGGCTGTTTCTTGGCACCGCCACGGTGGTGGCGGCAGCCTCGGTGGCTACCGGAATCGTCGGACGCAATCTGATCGAACGCGCCAAGGTGGTCGCGGCCAAGCGCGAGGATGTGGTGCTGCCCCCAGTGAGCAGCCGCGCGGCGGTGACGCTGCCGGGTCCAGCACCCACGATCAGTGTGGCGGAGGCGCTGGCGCCCACGCCGACTCCCGCGCCCACGCCGACCCCCGAGCCCGAACCGACGCCCACGGCGACCCCGTCGGCGACCGCCACGCCGGAACCAACGCCGACACCGGAGCCCACGCCCACGTCTACGCCCGAGCCCACGCCGACTCCGACGCCCGAGCCGACACCTACGCCGACGCCGGAGCCCACGCCTACCCCCACACCCGAGCCCACGCCCACTCCAACGCCCGAGCCCACGCCCACCCCAACGCCCGAGCCCACGCCCACCCCAACGCCCGAGCCGACACCCACGCCCACGCCTGAGCCGACGCCCACGCCGACCCCCGAGCCCACCCCAACACCGACACCCGCGCCCGCACCGGTCCAGCCGCTGACGACGACGACGGTTCCCGTGGACGGGATGACGCCGCTGGTTACGCCGAACAGCGACTTCTACCGGATCGACACCGCGTTCTCGATTCCGCGCGTCGACGTCAACACGTGGCGGCTCAGCATTGGGGGCCTCGTCGAGCGTCCCTTCAGCATCTCCTTCGAGGAGTTGCTGGGGCTCTCGACGTTCGAGGAGTTCATCACGCTGTGCTGCGTCTCGAACCAGGTGGGCGGCAACCTCATCGGCAATGCCAAGTGGCAGGGGGTGCCGATCTGGCACCTGATCAATCATGCCGGGGTGAAGCCCGAAGCCACCCAGATCGTCGGACGGTCGGTGGACGGCTTTACGGTCGGGTTCCCGCGCGACGTGGCGTTCGATGGGCGCCCGGCGCTGGTGGCCGTGGGCATGAATGGCGAAGCGCTGCCGTTCAAGCACGGCTTTCCGGCGCGCCTGATCGTGTCGGGCCTCTACGGGTACGTTTCCGCCACCAAGTGGCTGCAGGAGATCGAGCTCACCACCTGGGAGGGGTTCAACGGCTACTGGATCCCGCGGGGCTGGTCCAAGCGAGGTCCGGTCAAGCTGCAATCCCGGATCGACGTTCCCAGGCGCTCAGCGACGATAAGCCCCGGCCGGCAGCCGATCGCCGGTGTGGCGTGGGCGCAGAACCGCGGCATCAGCAAGGTGGAGGTGCAGATCGACGGCGGCGATTGGCAGGAAGCCAGGCTCGCCCTGCCGATCAGCAAGCACACCTGGGTGCAGTGGGTGCACGAATGGGACGCCACCCCGGGCGCGCACACGGCGAGGGTGCGCGCCACCGAGGCCAACGGCGAACTGCAATCCGAAGGTCCCCGGCCGCCAGCGCCAAACGGCGCCGAGGGCTGGCATCAGATCAGGTTCAACGTCGCCGAATCCTGAACGCCGAGACGCCGCAGGGGGCGCCTACGACGGTCGAGGTTGGTCCGCCGATGCCGCCCGATAGCCGACCAGCACCTCGACGCTGGCGAGCGCGAGCTTGCAGTCGATCATGGGGTTGCGCGCGATCACCTCGACGCGCAGCCGGTTCCAGCCCTGGCGCATGAGGGGCGGCGACACGTCGAATTCGAGCCAGGTGTCGTTGTAGAGCTGGCGCGTTTGGGCCTGGGATGCGTCGAGCGTGTGGCCGTTGAGGTCGAATTGGAGCTCGTCGCGAACCGTGAGTTGCTCGACGAGCAGGCGCAGCGTGACCGCGTGGAGCGCGCCGTCGCTCGCGGCTGAGTCGAGATCGTCCGCGACGTCGACTGATACTTCAGCCTGGTCGCCAGGTTTCTCGAGGATCGCCGGCAGGGGGCCTTCGGCCCACTCGCGCTGATCCACGAGGTAGTGCTTGTCCTTGCGAGCGATCAGGTCCGGATCGCCCATCTCCTTCCAGGGCTGGCGGTCGTAGCTCAGATCGCGGGTGAAGGGGATGAGGTGGTTGTTGAACAGGTAGATTCCGTCCGCGCCGGCCCGCCAGTGCGCGGCGGCCACGGCCCGACACATTTCCGTGGAGTAGTAGTCGCGCTCGTTCCACAGCATCCCAGCCGAAAACGAACGGTGCTGGCCGAACAGACCGAGGTTCTGCGCGATGACCTGCACGCCGGTGCCTCGCGCCGCCTCGACGTACCCCTCAACCGGAAGCCGGTGCCGATTGCCCATGGCTTGGCCGACGACGAGGATGTCGAGGAGGCCTTCGGCCAGCCACGCGCGCACGTCGATTCCGGCGGACAGGGCCTGGTCCAGCGAGCCTGGGATCCGGGCGGAGAAACAGAGGGAACGGCCGGACCGGCGGGACTTCTCGTCGATGGCGGCCTTGATCTCTCGCATAAGGTCCGTAAGCAGTAGGGCGCCGGCTTGCTCCTCGCCGTCACGGAACAGCCGGGGATAGCGGCAGAAGTCCCAGTCGAGGCCGTCCAGGTCGTAGTTGGCGATCGCCTCCGTGGCCAGGGCCAGCTTGTAGTCCCGCACCTCCGGCACGGCGAAGTTGTAGGCCGTCTTGGCCCTACGTTGGACCCCGGCGTAGGGTCGATCGACCGCGCGCTCGGGCGCATCCTGTCCGAGCAGCCAGTCGGGATGCGCCCGCTTCATCGGCGACATCAGCGGGTCGTCCAGGCCGCCCGCGAGCCTGAGGTCGTGCACGTCGTTGACGCGCATGGAGAGAAACACCTCAAGCCCGGCCTTGTGACCGTGCTCGATGACAACCGCGGCGGGGTCGATTCCCGCCTCGGTCATCTGCCTGGCGTTCTCGTAGATGCGCCAGTTGGAGGCCGTCGTGAACGGCGAGCCGCCCTGGCCCCAACGCGGACCGACCGCGGTGTCGTGGCTGTAGTGGTCGGACAGGCGATGCGTTGGCGTACCCAGGTAGGGGTCGGTGCCAAGCTGCCAGTAGAGGGTGTCGACGTGGGTGTCGCGGAGCGGGTCGATCGCCAGGCGCGCCAGCCCCTCGGCGCCGATGGGCGCTTCCATGGTCGGGCCGACGAGCGTCCCGCCGTCGTTGCAGAGGATCAGTCGATGCGGCTTCACGTCTGCCCTGCGCTCCGTTTCCACACGCGGGAAACCCGACGGTCCCGCGCCGACAGGGTAAAGGTCTCGACGGCCACGCCGCAGCGGGCGGCGATGGCGCGCGACGCTTGGTTGAGGCTACGTGACCCGTCGGTTGCGCGACCACGAGCCACGCATGGGGCCCAAACTTTGACTACCCTCGAGTCCTGTGGTCCGTGAGCGACAGGCCGGTGAACGCCCGTGAATTTCGATGTCGACCAACACCTCGGCGCCACGGAGCGCTCAGTGTCGTGGCTGGAGCGCGATGGAATGCCCGCCAGCGGGGTCACGCTGGCTCGCAGCTACGCGACGACGCTGGAGGACCTGTGGGACGCCGTGACGAACGGCGAGCGCATCCCGCGCTGGTTTGCGCCGGTGAGCGGGGAGCTTCAGCCTGGCGGCCGGTACCAGATCGAAGGCAACGCCGGCGGTGAGATCACGGCGTGCGAAGCACAGTCCCACTACGCGTTCACGTGGGTGTTCGGCGAGTTCGTGAGCTGGGTGGACGTGGGCGTAGCGCATGAAGGATCGGGCCATGCCCGGCTGACGCTCACGCACACGGCGCACCTTTCGGAGCACTGGGACACCTACGGGCCGGGTGCGGTGGGCGTCGGCTGGGAAATGGGCTTTCTGGGGCTGGCGCTGTATCTCGCCGAGCCCAACTGGTCGAAGCCCGACGACATGGCGTTCGCCACCTCGCCGGACGGCAAGGCGTTCATCACCGGCAGCAGCGAGGGGTGGGGACGTGCGGCCGTTGCGGCGGGCACGAACCCCGAAACCGCAGGTGCGGCGGCGCGCCAGACGACTGCGTTCTACACGGGTGAGGAAACCGAGCCGGAGTGAGGCGTCGGCGCCGTCAGGCCGACCACTCGACGAACGTGTCCTCGCCGCGCTCCTTCTGAATCCGCCGGATGTCGGCGATCTCCTGGTCGGTCAGTCGCTCCGCCGGCGTCACGACCGTCGTTTCAATGAACTCGATCCTCAAATCTCGTTGCGTCAGCCATTCCCAGCGATCGACGTTCACCGGATGCGGGTGCGGGTGAACGTCGTCGGGACCGAGCGATTCAGCAACCACGTATAGAAATCCCGGCACTACACCGTCATGCCGAATGCGATCGGCGTTGGACCATGAGACGAGCGACGGTTGGTGGGAGAATGCCTTCGCCACACGCTTGGCCTTGGTGATTGAGCTTCCACGTCTGAGTATGGTCAACCTTCGATCAGATCCGTGATACCAGGGCCCGCTATCGTCGTGTTTACTATCTGTCATATCGCTCAGTCATCGTGAAGAGTCATCTTCCGATAGGCAGAGACTACTTCGTGTATGAGACGTAAATCAAACATCAGATGATTACGCGCCTTCCAGGACCAACCGCCATGTGTATTTTTGATTAGACTTCAACTTGAGGTCAAGCCAACGAGTCCCGCTTCAAATTCAGAGCGTGCTAGAGTGCCAGCGGCTCAATGCGGAGTCTTGATTGATGGCGACCCGACGTAGGCGGATCGAGAACGCTCCCCTGCCCTCCCCGTTTCCCGAGGGCTGGTACTTCATCGCAAGCCGAGCGGATTTGGTCAAGTCCAAGCTCATCCAGCGGACCTGGATGGGGGAGAACATCGTCGCCTGGTGCGATGCGAACGGAGGCGTCTGCGTCGCCGAGGCCTACTGCCCCCACCTGGGATCGGATCTGGGACCCGAGGCGGGAGGCCGGATTCGCGACGGCCGCCTCGTCTGCCCGTTCCATGGCTACGAGTTCGATGCCAGCGGTCAGTGCGTCGCCACGCCGTATGCCGACCCGCCGAAGACGGCGAAGCTACGGGTTTTCGCAACCCAGGAAGTGCTCGGCCTGATCTTCGCGTGGTGGGGCATCGACGGGCGCCCGCCGCAATGGAGCTTGCCGGACTATCCACGGGAGGAGTCCGGCTGGACTGACTTCGAAATCAGGACGATGCGCTTTGCGGGCCACCCCCAGGAGACGACGGAGAACTCGGTGGACTTGGGCCACCTGCGATTCGTCCACGGCTATGAGAACGTGGGCCGCGCCGAGCGGCTGTCGGTCGACGGGGCGTGTCTCAAGAGCGACTTCGACTTTCGGCGCGTTCGGACGATTGCCAAGGTCGCGAAGCTGACCTTCGACATCACCGCCAAGACTCGGATCTTCGGGCTGGGCTATTCGTACGTGCAGATTCGCGAGCACTCCATCGGGATAGATTTGCGGCTGTGGGTACTGGCGACGCCGGTCGACGGCAAGCTGATTGACTTGTCGCTGGTCTCGCATGTGCGCGAGATTCGCAAGCCGAAGCGGTGGATTGCCGGCTTGGGATTCCTCCCGGTGGGGCTGCGCGCGCCCCTGATGAACAAGATCATGGCCGCGATGCAAACCCGCGATGTCTTGCAGGACGTGGTCATCTGGGAGCGCAAGCAGCACCGATCCCTGCCCCGACTCTGTCGCTCGGACGGCGAGATCATGCCGTTTCGGACGTTCTGCACCCAGTTCTATCCCGACCCTCGCGAGGCGGCGACGCTCCCCGAGCAAGCTGCCGAAACCCTACGATGACCAGAGGAATCGTCCGTGAGTCGCAACCGCACGTCCGGGAAGCAGTGGGCGGCGCTTCCCGCAGAATCCTGAGATTGAGGGACAGGCCATGAATCAGGTACTTGGCAAGCTGAGTTCGCTGGTCACGGTCCGCCCGTGGATCACGCTTCTGGTCCTCTTCCTCGTCACGCTCGGACTGGGCGCCGGAGCGGTGTTCCGCGCGCCGCTGCCGTCGACCGCCGAGACGCTGCCTGACAACAGCCCCATTGCCGACGCGATGGCCGAGATCAATGAGCTCTTCGGAGACCACGGGGAAATCAGCGCCGTGACGCTCGTGTTCCGAGGCGACGCGCTCACGCCCGCCGGTCTGTCCCAGATGGACGCCCTGATCAATGACATCGTCGGCGACCCGGGCGTGCACGAGCTCTTGACGCCGTCCAACCCGGTCTTTGCGCCGTCGTCGCTGATCAAATCCGCGCTTCAGGTCGACAGTTTTGAGTCGGTGACGCAGGCGCAGATCGATGACGTTCGCGTCCTCCCGCAAATCCAGCCGGCCCTTGCGGCAATGACCGGCACCGACACGGACGGCAGCCGGGTCGCGATCGGCAGCATCAGCTTGCTCGACACGGGCGACGATCGCGTGAGGGACGCCGAGCGAACGATCAACGAACTCTCCATCGCATCCGAGGGCCCGCTGCAGGCAAGCAGCGTGTCGTTCATCGTGATCGAGGACGAGTACAAAGAGGCCACCGAGACGGGGATGGGCCCCCTCATCGGCATCGCCTTCCTGCTGATCGCGCTACTGCTGCTGCTCTTCATGCGCACGCTGTCCGACATGTGGCTGACGCTGGGCGGACTCCTGGTGTCGATCATCTGGATCATTGGCGCGGAAGGCTGGCTCGGACCGAACGCCCTGGGTCTGATCGGCCCGCCGAACTCGCTGACCACGATGGTGCCGATCATCGTGATCGGCCTGACGGTGGACTATGCGATTCAGACCATCTCGCACTACCGCGAGCAGCGTCTTGAGGGCGGTGAGGTGCGCGAGGCCATTCGCACGGGACTGCGCATCGTGGCCGTCCCTCTGATTCTGGCTGCCGTCACCACCATCGTCGGAATGTTGGCCAGCCTGTTTTCCCCAATCGGCATCGTGCGCGACTTCGGCGTCGTCGCGGGAATGGGCATTGCGATGAGCCTGATCGTCATGCTGACGCTGGTCCCGGCCAGCCGGACGATCATGGACCGGCGACGCGAGAAGCGGGGGACGTTGAAGCCGCCACGTCCAATCGTGCACGCCTTGCCGGGCGTCGAGCGGCTGGCCGGGCTGCTGGGCCGCAGCGTGACCCGCCGGCCCGCGTACTACATCCTGGCTGTCGGCGCGATCACGATTGGTCTCGGCATTGCGTCAACCGGGTTGAAGTCGGAGTTCAACATCCGCGACGTGCTCCCCAGGGGCGGCGCCGTGCTGGCGGACATGGACACCCTGGAGGCGGCCGTCGGTGGCTCGGCCGAGGTGACCAACGTCCTCATCAAGGCCGAGGCCACGGAGACGCGGACGCTGCTCAACCTGCAGGACCTCACGACCGCCTTCGCGGACGAAACCCGGCGCCCGCCGGCGGCCGCGGGGCCGATTCAGGCCTCATATGAGCTGCTGCTGCGCGACTGGACCACCGACAGCGGGCAGCCGGGCGACAAGTACGACCCCGAAATCGCATCGCTGTTCCGAGAGGCCTCGGCGGGCCTGCAGCTCGATCCAGCGCTGATGCAGGAAATCCTCGACCGGCTGGAGGCCATGGATCCAGCCTTCGGTCGCGTTCTCGTCAACAACCCGCAGGGCGTCGACACGCTGCTGATTCAGTTCCAGAGCTATGGGGGCGACCCCAACCTGACCACCGCGCTGCAGCAAGACCTCGAGAATCTATGGGCCGGCGAGGATGACGGCCTGACCGCAACCTCGGAGAGCATCATCTCGATCACCGTCACGGACTCGATCACCGAGCGGCAAACCGAGGCGATCGTCACGACGGTCGCGGCGGCTCTTACCGTTCTGGCCTTGTTCTTCTACCTGACGGTGCGCCAGCCGGCGCTCGCGATTGTTGCCGTGGGGCCCATCGTGCTCGTGCTCATCTGCGTGCTGGGCACGATGGCGCTGCTGGGAATCCCCTACTCGCTCATCACGTCAATCATCACGGCGCTTTCCATCGGAATCGGCGTGGACTACACCATTCATGTGATCCATCGCTATCGCGAGGAGTTCGCCCGCCTGCGCAACCCGGAGGAAGCCGCGGTCCGGACGCTCGCCACCACCGGGTCGGCGTTGTTGGGATCGGCAATGACCACAGCGCTCGGCCTGGGCGTGCTGGCGGCCTCGCCGCTGCTGGCGTCCCAGCAGTTCGGCATAACGGCGGCCATCACCATCGCCTACTCGCTGATCGTCAGCATCGTGTTGGTGCCGCCGGCCATGACCATCTGGGGCGCCTACCAGAACATGCGCCTGCGCTCGATGGTGGAGCGCGAGTGGTCCGAGCTCGACGTGGCTATCGACGAGGTGTATCGGCGACACGAGCAGGAAGAAGAAGCGTCTTCGCAGGCGGCCCCATGACCGGCAGGTCACGCGTAGACATCGAGCCACTCAGCCGGGGTATGCGCTAAGCGTGGCCCTTCCATTCGCCAAGGAGCTTGGGCGCCTCCGCAATCTGTCCAGGGGGCTCAAGGGCGCGTACCGCGGATCGGACGCCCAACGTCGCGTGCAAGATTTCGATGGATGGATGCACCGAGCCACGGCGGGCGATGCGGTCGCGACCGACTACGACCACGCCACAACCGTGAAGGAGTACTACGACCTTTGCGGCGAGTTCATGGTGTTCGGGTGGGGCGAATCGCTCCATTTCGCCCCGCTGTCGCCGCGGGAGAGCCTGGAGGATTCCAAGACCCGGCACCAGCGGCTGATGATCGCCAAGCTGGAGTTGCGCGAGGGTATGACGGTGATCGATGTCGGGTGCGGGATCGGCGGCCCGATGCGCCGGGTCATCCGCGAGGCGGGTGTCAGGGTGGTCGGGATCAATAGCAATGAGATCCAGTTGGACAAAGCGAGGTCGCTCAACGCCGAGGCGGGGCTGGACCACATGGCCGATTACGTCGCGTGCAGCTTCATGGACATGGGCGCCATCGCCGACGACACGTTCGACCGGGGCTATGCGATCGAATCGACCTGCCATGCGCCGGACAAGGCCGGCGCGTTCGCCGAGATCTACCGCGTGCTGAAACCCGGAGCCCTCTTCTGGGGTCAGGAAATGTGCCTGACGGACTCGTTCGATCCCGGCGACAAGCGGCATCGCGCCATCAAACAGGAACTGATGCACGGCATCGCCCTCAATGAGATCGCGACGATGGGCGAAGTGGACCGAGCCCTCGAAACGGCGGGGTTTCAGGTGATCGAGGGGATAGACCGGGCCGTCGCGGAAAATGGTCCCTCCACGCCGTGGTATCAGCCCATGGTGAGCCGACGCCAAACCCTGGGCAATGCTCTGCACCGGACTCCGGTCGGCCGCAAGGCGTTCCAGGGGACATCGAAGCTGGTCGAGACGCTGGGGATTCTTCCGAAAGGCTCCGCCGACGTCGTCGGGCTCATGGATCGCACGGCCAACGCCTACGTTGCGGGCGGCAAGGCCGGGATCTTCACGCCGCTCTACTGTTTCCTGGCTCGCAAGCCCGGATAGGCTCGCTCCGCCCCCGACTCTCGGGCGATGCCAGTTGCGTTAGACGTTCAACTCGTGCCGCTGCTCGGCAATGCGGAACTTCAGCTTCTTGCTCGGTTTGCTCGACGGCAGCGGGCTGAAGCCGAGCTGGAAGTTCGGCGGGGACACCTCGAGCGTAAAGTGGCGCGCGATCATCAGCACGTTGGCCGCCAGCTGCAGTTCCACCCACCCCGTGCCAAGGCACCGGTGCGTGCCCAACCCATATGGGGCGTAGCCAGGACCGCGATGCTCGTTGCGCGGCGGCTGGTAACGGTCGATATCGAACTTGAATGGGTCTGGAAAGACGTCGCTCATGTAGTGCGTGGCCGTCTGGGCAATGTGCAGCCGGGACCCGACGGGCAGCTTGTAGCCTTCGACCACGCAGGAATTCATCACGTTGCGAATGGACATCGGGACGATCGGATACACCCGCAGGCATTCCATGAGGAAGCGGTGGGTGACGTCGATCTCTCGTGGCCTGAATGCCTCTCCACTCGGATCGCCGTTGGCGAACAAGGCATCGGCTTCGTCTCGGATTCTCGCGTGGATCTCCGGCTGTGACGCCATGGCGTACAACACGAAGCTGAACATGTCGCCGAGGTATACGCTCGCTATCAGCGCGGCTGAAAGCGCGAAGGGCAGATTCGATTCCGGGACGAACTGCGGATCGCTCGCGTGCAGGCTAAGCAGGTCATCCGCAAGGTCGCGGGGACATCCAGCCCGCTGGGCGGGCGTGTGGCCAAGCTGAACCCGCTTCAACAGTGTGTCCAAGGATTTCATCCGGCGCCGCATGCCTGGGGTTCGCAGCATGAACTTGGGCATCACCTTCGCGACGTGAACGCTTAGCGCCCGTTCCTTGAACCGCGCCAAATCCGCAAAAACATCCTGAGAATCAACGCTGATAAGGAGCGGTGAGAGCTGCGCGTTGATCATTCGCCGGCACATCTCGGTTGCTTGGTAGGTTGCTCCAACCTCCCAATGCGACATATAGCTCCGCGCGTGCCCATAGACTTGGTCCAGTTGTCCCACGAGCCTTCCGCGGGAATACCCTGGACCCAACGACTTGCGAAGCCGAAAGTGATCGGCGCCATCTAGCGACGGCAAGACGCCCGACGCGCCATAGACCTTCTCGAAGTCCGCGAAATAATCCCTCGTCCTAAGGTATCTGCGCCCACTCCGATGGACCCAGCGGTTCACCTCGAGGCCGCCAACGAAGATCATTGGTTCCACAAACGGCGGTCGGATCTCGAACACCGGCCCGTACTCTTCCGTGAGCTCCGCGAAGAGGGCAGGAAAGTTCCCGCTGCGAACATGTCGATTCAGCATCAACCGCCACAGCGGGACCGTCGGAATCTTCTTGGTCAGGGCGGAGTGCTGTAGCAGCGGGGCGGCAAAGCTCTGGGCCACGGCATCGGCGATCGACCGACCGATCAAGTCCATATTGCAGATGAAGTGAATGCGCTCCTCATCCTGCTCTTCAAGCTGAAATATAAAGCGAAACACATCACAGGTATTGACGAGGCAGATGATGATCACGTCTCGCGGGTCGGGGATTTCGCTATCGAAGATCGCCTTACCGATGCGAGTCTTCACAAATTGCGCCGCGGATCCCTCGGGAGAGCTGCCGAACATTTCCGACTGCCGCGCGGCCCGGGCAAGCGTCCAGAATCCGCCCTCGTGATGATCCAGAATCTCCGCTTCAACCAAGCGGTCCAGCGTGAGATCGATGATTGAATCGGCGCGGGGCGCCAGCCGTTCGATCCAATACTGGGCATTGTGACGACCCGACTCGTTCGCTATCTCCTCGAGAATGGGATCGAGCGTCGGGTCACCCGTTTCCGTCCGGTCAACGAGAAACAGCGACTCGATGTCCGTGTCGATGCGCGACATGAGCGAAAGCTCGGCGAGCGCCGCGCCAACAACGGCGCAGTTCAGGTGCCATCCGGGAACCTGATGAAAGTACCCGCTCTCCTCATTGAGCAGCATCAGCAGAAGCTCTTCAGACAGGGTTAACTGTCGAGTGGGCGTATCTTCCGCAACAGTCATGGGACTTCGTCCTCGTGCACGCCTGCAACCGGCCTAGGCACTCGTACGCCTACCGCACGTAGCCACGATTGTACCGCTCGGACAGACCGGCGGCAAAGACAAATCACTTCATGACAAACCATGTCACGTGATCGAATACTCAAACGATATCTTGCACGTAATCTACAGGCTAGCTTTCCACGCGCCATTCGCAGGATGATCTGCTATTTCCAATTGACATCGGCCGAGTCTATCGTGGCGTTCGATCCTTCGCTTTCTTCAAACGCCAGCCGTGCATAATGCTGCCGTAGTGGTTGAATGACCGCCTCGCCTTGGAATCGTCGAATGGATAGTCCGCCCCAATCTGAGTTGCAGCGGCGAGACCGCTTACAAAGCACGTTTCCTGGCTGTTGACCAGCGTATGCGCCCCGCAGTGCCACGTGCGGCGCCGGCCCTGAATGAATTGGAACAAGTTGACAATCCAGGCGACGTGCCGCACGTCATGCACAATATGCTGGAACCACCATCGCGCGATGACTTTCCGTCCATCGATCTTGCTGATCGGGTTGTAGGTCACCAGACACGGTTTGTCGGACCGACCAGCCCACGGCTGCTGGTTGTGCATGATGTACGTGATTTCGTAGTTGTCCGGTCGAGCGCCGTACTGCTCGATATGGTTGCTCCGCGTCTTCAGCGGCATCACGTCGTTGTCGGGAAGAACCGCAGCGTCGGAGTGCACAACGGTGTGATTGTGGAGCTCGCTCTCATAGCGAATTGACGAAAGGATATAGCGCTCCAGCAGCGTGGGCTTGTCGAGAATCATCAAGGTCTGGTTCGCATTGCACGCCAGAATCACCTCGTCGAAGGCCTCTCTGACGCCGTCTTCGTCCTCCACGACCACGCCGGACGAATGCCGGTATACCTTTCGGGCGGGCCGGTTGAGGTAGATCTTGTCGCGAAAGCCCGCCGACAGGTTGTCGTAAATACGTCGCGTGCCCTGGTCCCAGGTCTGCATGGGCGTAGCGGTTTCGATGTCGAAGAAGTCGAGGTACCTGGCGAAGAGCGCGGCCGGCATATCGAACACGTTGGTCGCCATCAGGAAATTGACGAACATCGGCTTTAGGATCTTGTAGCGGAAGTCCCCGGAGAATCCTCCCAGGTTCAGCACCGTTCCCATGCTGATGTAGTTGAACGGATTGAGTGCGTTCAGCAGCTTCGACCGGGTACGGCTCAGCCAACCAATCCAATGCAGGTGCCGCAGGATGCGTTGGAACTTCTCGATCTCGGCTTGCAACTGCTCTCTGATCTCGGAGTCGAAGTCGTGCGCGTAAACCTGGCCGCGGTACTTCACGCTATAGCTGAACCGGGTATCGACCAACTCAATGCCGAACCGTTGCATCAACAGGACGATGTGGTCATAGACCGACGGAATGCACGCGGTTACGGAGATGTCGAAGGGAATCGAGCCGCCGTCGTCCTGCGGCATGTCGGCGGTGACGGCGTTTCCGCCAATGCGGTCCTGGGCCTCGTAGAGCCGAAAGTCGAATCGGTCCGGGTGGTGGTGCAAGCCCCAAGCCGCGGCCAGCCCTGAGATTCCCCCTCCAATGATGGCTATGCGCCGCAGCGTCCTGCGCTCCTACCGGTTCGCACCATCTCTCTGCGTACGAATGGCGCTGTCTGCCAAGTCGTCAACGATACCGCCCGAACGCGCTCAGAGCCGCGGTCGCCGCGCTATGCTCTGGAAAGGCTTGATTCGGATTGGAACAAAAATGCCGGCGCGCCTCTCAATCGACGACCTGTTCCAGATTCGCTATCCAACCTACGACGTGCCGCCGCGCCTTTCGCCCGACGGCCAGTCGTTGGCGCTGACCGAATTCCCGGCCGTTGCGTCCCAGGGGGACGGCAGCGCGGACGAATATGACGCGCACCACACGCCGATGACCGCTGTTGGCAGCCGGATTACCGTCGTGGACCTGGCAACCGGCGACCTTTGGCAGCCGTTTCCCGGCGCCGAGGTTTCCTGGGGCGCGCAGTGGTCCCCCGACGGCTCGATGCTGGCGGCGTACGTGGTCATGGACGGCCCGTCCTGCCTGGGCATCCTGCACCTAGCCGATCGCCGAGTGCAGGTCGTCCGGGAGGCGGAGGTCCGGCCCTTCTTCGGCTTTGAGCTGCCGGTCTGGACCCCCGACAGTCAATCGGTCGTCGTAAAGCTCTGGCCGGCCGACGAGGCATGGCTTGGCAACGGGCACGCCGCCGTTCCGAGCACCTCAGGCACCGTGGTGTTGTCCCACGATCCCGGCGCCCCGGCTGAAAACGGTGCTCCAATTCGACTCATCACGGATCGCTACGGCTGTGACTTCGGCGTTGTCGACGTCGGGACGAGCGAGGTGCAGCGACTCGGCGACCACTGGCGCATCATCGGCGGCTGCCGCATGTCGCCAGACGGCCAGGCGGTTGCCGTCCCCGTGATCGTCGACGCGGAGATGGCTCGCCTGCAGTTCTACAGCGACTTGATGGTCGTGCCGCTTGACGGTTCCGAACCCCGAGCGGTGGCGCGCCGCGTGACCTTCCTTTACGGCCAGAGCTTTAGCTGGTCACCCGACGGCGCGCGGATCGCGTTTGCGACCGCCGAGCGACGCCAGCCCGACGGCACCCCGCCGCGCGGCCGCCTCTTCCTCACCGACAGCCAGGGCCGGGGAGAGCCGCTCGACGTGTCCGCCGACGCCCCGGACGACCTGAGCCAAGCCTATGAGCACCCGCGCTGGAGCGCGGCCGGCGACCTGGTGTTTTGCACGGTGGCGGATGGCGTTTGGAGCTTCCAAAGCGACGGCTCCGGCGCTCGCAAGCACGCCATGGATTCCGGCAGAGTGCTGACGAGCTGGATTCAGCCGCCGGACGATCAAGTCTTGCGCACATCGGTCGACGGCACCCTGCCGCTGCTGATGCGCGACCCGACATCCCAATCGCTCGAGACAGCCGCCATGGATCTCGCCGATGGCGACATCGTGACGCGCTCGGTGCTGCAAAAGACCTACGTCGCCAGGGGCGAAACTCTGGGCATGGATGTCGATTGGGATGAGCAAGCGGTCTATCTACAGCTGGAGGGCGCCGAGCATCCGCCAGAGCCGTGGCGGCTCGACTTCACGACCGGAGAATCCAGCCGGTTGGCGACGCTGAATCCCGGCTTTGAAAACGGGCGGACGGGGTCCCGTCGATCAGTCGAGTACCTGGACGCCGATGGAGAGCGGCGCCGGGCGACCATGTTGCTGCCACCCGACCACGTCGAGGGAGAGCCGCTGCCGATGATTGTGATCGTCTACGGCGGCATCATGCCCTCGGAGCGCATCCATAGCTTCCGACTGTTCCACTGCCTGTCCCTGGCCGACGGTCACCTTTATGCATCGCACGGATACGCCGTACTCGTGCCCGACATTCCGCTTGGGACGCGCGATCCCCGTCGCGGTATCGCGCGCAACGTCCTGCCCGCCGTCAACCGTGTCGTCGATTTGGGAATCGCCGATCCGGAGCGAATTGGCGTCTTGGGGCACAGCTACGGCGGGTACAGCGTGCTGGCCCTCATCACCCAGACCGAGATGTTTGCCGCGGCCATCTGCTCGGCCGGGGCCGTCAACCTGACCAGCTTCTATGGGGCCTTGAGCGACGCCGGCGACACCACGTGGATTGGGTGGTGCGAAAGCGGCCAGGCGCGACTGGGCGGGAGCCTTTGGGAAAGTCGCGACGCCTACATCGAGAACTCGTCGCTGTTCTATCTCGACCGCGTGACGACACCGCTGCTGCTGCTGAGCGGCGACGGCGATCCCGGCGCATTCACCCAGGCGAGCGAGACCTTCAGCGCCTTGCGCCGCCTGGGCCAGCGCGTCGAGCTCCGCAACTACCTGGGCGAGGGCCATTGGCCCGGCATGTGGTCCGAATCGAATCTGCGCGATGTGCTCGCCCGCACCATCGACTGGTTCGACGAGCACCTGAAATCGGAGAGCGCCGTCAAGGTCTGAGTGATCGCGGGTCGTCGGGCTGCTCGTGATCAGACCACTAGTGTCCGGTCGATTGCCGTCGCGGGGCGCGCAACAGGCATGGCAGAGTGGCACGCCCGGAGGGATTCGAACCCCCGACCCCTGGTTCCGAAGACCAGTGCTCTAATCCGCTGAGCTACGGGCGCTTGGCGGCGGGACGATTCTAGCGGGGCGGACTATCCGGCTACGGGTGCGCTGTCGCTCACCTGGGCCGGGACGAACGACTCGGCGTCCCCCAGCATCTCGAAGGGACCTTCGATCCACCGCACGGGATCGACCGCGGCGCCGCCGACGTACATCTCCCAATGGACGTGGGGGCCGGTCGAGCGTCCGGTGGAACCCACCAGACCGACGGTGGCGCCGCGCTCGACCACTTGCCCGAGCGACACCGAAAAGTCGTGCAGGTGATAGAAGAGCGTGAAGACGCCGAAGCCGTGATCGAGAACGACGGTGTTGCCGCGGATGGTGAGCGGACCCACAAACGCGACGCGCCCTCGGTTGGGCGCGGGAATCGGAGCACCAGTCGGCGCCGCGTAATCGATGCCCTCGTGCACCGTCATGACTGATCCCGGCTGCAGGGTGCGGCGCTCGCCGTAGGGGGAGGTGACGCGACCGCTGCTCGGATGCTGGAATGGTCCAGTCCAGAGCGGCCCCCCGTTCACTCGCAGCACGATGGTGTGGAGAAACTCGCGCTCTTCCTGAGCGACGGCGTCGTCGAGCAAGTCTTCGTGGCTGTCGGGTATGTGGAACTCGGCCGAGGGGTACTGGCGCTCGGCTAGCTCGACCGAGATGTCGACCATGCGCTCCCCGACGCTCACCTGCAGGTCCTGCGGCCCGGTCATGGCCGTGGAGGCCGTGCCCAACACGGCGTGCCATGCGCCGTCGCGGCAAACAAGCGGGGCGGGTTGCCCGTTCCAACGCACAGTCACGCCGCCGGCCGCCGTGTTCACGCGAACGCCGATCGCATCGCCCTGCTGCGGCATCTCCGAGTCGACGGTGATCAAATCCGCATCGGCGGGCGGAACGTGGGGGTCAAGGGGCGTAGTCGCCTCCGCCGGAAACAGGCCGGCTTCCTTGGCCAGGTCCCCGGAGTTGGCGAACACCACCTGCCCGGCGCGGGCCCAGGGCACGTCGATGAGCCACTGCTGCAGCACGGCGCGCTGCGTGCGCATGGCCACCATGCTGCCGAAGTCGCCGTAGGCGATGGGCAGCCCGAGGCGCGTGAGCCAACTGGGCACGGCGAAGTAGGCGTCGCGAATGGCCGGATTCACGTCCAGCAGGGCCAGGTGGTTCTCCATGATCTGGGAGAACGGCACGCCGGCATCCTCGGGCAGGGTGGCGTGCCGGGGAACTTGCCGGAACGATTCCAGCCAATCGTCGTGGCCCTCTTGGTTCATGACGTCCATGGTGTTGGCCACGTTGACGCCGTTCTTGGACGGGTCCCACTGCAGCACCATCTTTTGGAAGGCCTGCACCAGAAAGCCGTGCAACATGAACCGGTGTGATACCGGGTAGCCGACGACCTGGATGCCGCCGAGCTCCTGAAACGCGGTCCAGAACTTCGCGGCGTCGTCGTCCCTCACGGGGTAGCCGCCGCCGGTGTCGCTGCCCGTCTGGGTGAAGAACTGGCCGCCGCTGATCGGGAAGTCGGCCCCGAAGCCGCAGGCGGTACCGAACGGCACCTCGGGCACCTCCGCCGCCAGGGGCAAGGGCAGGGCGGCGAGCGCCAGGGCGAGGATGAGGGCCGCGGCCACGCGGCGCATGGCGGACCGAGCGTGGGGGGATTTCACAGGCGATTAGCCTAGCATCGGAAGGGCTGCGGCACCGGTGATGAAACGCCGGCATCCGCCCGGCGTGACGCGCCGCGGCTGGCCCCAAACTCTGGCACTCTTGGGCGCACACCATGGACGGCAACGCACCCACGCCGCCGCGCGGTATCCGTCGGCGATTCGGCGGTCTCTTTTGGACGCCGCGCGCCACCTTGGGATACGTGGTGGCCGCAGTGCGGCGGGCCCGGGATCACGCCGCCGACGCCGTGGAAGCGACGAGCGATGCGGCGACAACGTGGGTCCAAGCCCATCCGCAGCTCCGTGTGCTGTATCTGACGGCGGACCGGTTTGGCACGCAGCAACTCCCGACGTTTGCCGCCGCCATCAGCTTCCAGACCTTCGTCTCGTTGTTTCCGCTGCTTGGCTTCATCACCGCCATCGCGGCGTTTCTGATCGAGCCCGACGAGCTGGTGCGATTGGTCGCGGAACAGTCGGAAGACCTGGCCCCAGGGGCCGAGGCATTCCTGGAAAGCACGTTGCCGTCGATGGCCGCCGTGCGCGAGAGCGTCGGCCTCATCTCGCTCGTCGCGCTCTTGTGGACCGGCAGCAATCTTTTCGGGGCGCTGCGCCGCGGTCTCGATGCGGCAACCGGCGCGACGCGGCGGCGAACCTTTGTGCAGGGCCGAGCGCTGGATCTCGCCACGACGATGGCCACCGGCGTGTTGCTCGGCATTTCCGTGACCGTGACCGCCGTGCTGACGTTTCTGCTGCAATCCGAGCTGCTTGGGGGCGACTCGCCGTTTGCCTGGCTCGGGTGGCTGCTGCGCTGGCTGGGCGTGCTTCTGCCAGTCCTCTTCGCCACCGGCGTGTTCGGGCTGATGTATCACCTGGTGCCGGCCGAGCGATTGGCCTGGCGTCCGGCGCTCGTGGGCGGCCTGGTGGGAGCCGTCGGGTTCGAGATCGGGAAGAACGCCTTCGTGTGGTACACGGCGAACTTCGGCTCGTTCAACGCGATCTACGGCCCCATCGCCACGATCGTCCTGCTGCTGATCTGGCTCTACTTCAGCAGCATGATCTTCCTGGCCGGAGCTGCGTTCGGGTCGGCGGTGGCTGCCGCGATGGAGCGCGGGAAGGCCGCGGCATCCGGCAGCACGACCTGACGGCGGCACACGTTACGACGGTCACGCAGGCCATACACGCATCACACGCGCGGCTTGCGGCGGCTCCGGGGCGAATAGACGGCGTTGTAGGGTAGGCATTCGGGATGGCTCACATCGCCCTCAACGCGCTGCCGGTATTCACGGAAGCCACATTTCGCAATGCCGGCGTGAGCCGCTTCAGCGCACGTCTTATCGACGCCGTGCTCGAGGCGGACGACACCCACCGGTATTCGGTCTTCCTCAACGACAGCGTGCGCGAGCCGCCGTTTCGCACCCGGCCCGGCGTCCGATTGCGGCGCACGCGGCTGCCGACGTCGCGCACCTGGGTGCGGATTCTCTGGGAGCACCTGGTGGCGCCGGGACATCTCGCCGTGTCCGGCGCCGACATCGTCCACTCGTTTCTGAACGTGACGCCGTTGGCCGCGCCGGGCCGGCACGTGGTGGTGGTTCACGACCTGTCGTTCTTGCGGGCCCCTGAGACGCACCCAACCCACCGGCGGTGGTATCTGCATGCGGCGACACGGCTGTCGAGCCGGCGCGCGGGCGCCGTGCTGGCGGACTCCAAATCGACGCGCCGCGATCTCATCGAGCTGTTCGGCGTGCGACCCGACAAGATTTCCGTGGCCTACGCCGGCGCGGAACCGCAGTTCCATCCGCGCCCCGAGGCCGAGGTCGAGGCGTTTTGCGCGGCGCAGGGCGTGCGGCGGCCGTTCGTGCTCAGCGTGGGGACCATCGAACCGCGCAAGAACGTGGACGTGCTGATCCGCGCGTTCGCCCGCCTGCGGCGCGAGGGTCGTTACGCGGGCTCGCTAGTCATCGTTGGAGGACGTGGGTGGATGGGCGTCGACGTCCCCGAGCTGATACAAGCGGCGCAGGTGGTCGATGACGCGCAGTGGCTTGGTTACGTTGATCAACGAGAGCTTCCCTTTTGGTACAGTGCAGCCGACCTGCTGGTGTACCCCTCCAGCTATGAGGGGTTCGGCATGCCACCGCTTGAAGCCATGGCCAGCGGCACGCCCGTGATCACGTCCAACCGATCGTCGTTGCCGGAAGTCGTGGGCGACGCCGGGATCACCGTTGAACCACGGGACGAAGCCGCCCTGGCCGACGCCATGCACCGAGTCTTGCAGTCACCTGAACGCCGCGACGCCATGCGCGCGCGAGGCCTGGCCCAAGCCCAGCGATTCAGTTGGCGATCGGCAGCTGAGACATGTCTCAACGCATATCAGAGCGTCCTGAAATCGCGGTAACCGCACCGCCGCCCGCCCCCAAGCCTGTGGGCCGCGCCCGCGGGACGCCGTGGCGCGTCCTCACGTCGCGATGGCTGACCGCCCTGGGCGATGTGGCCGTCCTGTTCGGCGCGTTCGTGTTCGCCTACGCCCTGCGTTACGTCTGGCGCCTCGGGCCGGAGCTCAACGAGTTTCAGTTCACGTCCATCGACGCCTATTGGGTCGTCGCCGGGCTCTTCATCCCCATCACCGTGCTGAGCTTCTACGTGCTGGGTCGCTATCAGCCGCGGCGCAGCGTGGCCGTTCTGGACGAGCTGCCGCGAATCGCGGTCGGCGTGCTGATCGGCACGGCGGCGGTGGTCTTCGTGTTCTTCGTGTCGCGTCCGCTCTTTTTCTCCCGGCTGATGTTCATGTACCTCGGGGCGGCGGGCGCCGTGGGCACGGTCGTGTGGCTGGGGTTGCGGCTGGGCCTGGTGCAGATGGTGCGCCGGGCCGGCTTTGACAACCAGCGCATTCTGGTCGTGGGCAGCGGCGTGGTGGCGAAATACCTCATGCAGCAGCTGTCCGCGTCGCAGGCATCGGGGAATCGCGTGATCGGCTACCTCGAGGAGAACGGCGACCAAGCCGCGAGTGCAGGATTCGGCCGGTTCCAGCGGCTCGGCGACCTCAACGACCTCGAAGTGCTCATCCGAACCGAGACCATCGACGAGGTGTACATCGCCCTGTCGGCCACGACGCAACACAACCTGGAACCGCTCATCGAACGCTGCCGGGTCCACGGCGTCCGCTTCCGTGCGGTGCCCGATTTGCTGGAAGCACAGTTTGGCCGGATGGAGATTCACCCGTTGGCGGGGATCCCTCTGGTGACGCTGAGCGACAACGCGATCGTCGGCTTCAAATACATCCAGAAGCGCGCGCTGGACATCGTGGTGAGCCTGGTTGGGCTCGTCCTCAGCGCACCGATATGTCTCGTGATCGCGATTGCGATTCGAGCGGATTCGCGCGGCCCCGTGCTGTTTCGGCAGACGCGCATCGGCAAGGACGGCGCCGAGTTCACCCTGTTCAAGTTCCGGTCGATGGTGGTGGACGCGGAGGCGCTGAAGCGCCAACTGATCGCCGGTGGACCGCATCCCGCCCTTTTCAAGATTCGCGACGACTCGCGGCGCACCCGGGTCGGACGCGTGCTGCGGCGCATGAGCCTCGACGAGTTGCCGCAGCTCTTCAACGTGCTCACCGGCAGCATGAGCCTGGTGGGGCCGCGGGCGCAGGTTTCCGACGAAGTGGCCCAGTACGACGACTGGGCGCGGCACCGCCTGCGCGTGCATCCGGGCCTCACCGGACTGTGGCAGGTCAGCGGACGCAGCGACCTGCCCTTCGAGGAAATGGTGATGCTGGACACGTTTTACGTGGCGAACTGGTCGCTTGGCCTGGACCTCAAGATCCTGGTGAAGACGATTCCGGCGGTGCTTTCCGGGCGCGGCGCATTCTGAAATCGCCCCGAACACTCGGCGTGCCGGAATGAGCGTCGCCCTCGTCCACGACTGGCTGAATCAGCAGGGCGGCGCCGAGGTGGTGCTGGAGCAGCTTCACGCGATGTATCCGGAGGCTCCCGTCCACACCTCGTTCTACGCTCCGGACCTCGTGGACCCCGCCTTTCGCCGCCTGGATGTTCGCACGAGTTGGCTGCAACGCCTTCCCGGCTGGCGCACGCGGCATCAGGCCTTCTTGCCGTTGTATCCGCTCGCCTTCCAGTCAATGCGAATTCGGGATGCCGACGTGGTGGTGAGCAACGTCAGCGCGTTCTGCAAGGGCATCCAAACCCCGCCTGGAGCGATCCACGTGTGCTACTGCCTCACCCCAACGCGGTTCGTGTGGATGCCGGAGGCGTATCTGTTGCGCGAGGGCTATCCCGCCTGGCTGCCGCGGGCGCTGGCGCCGTTGCTGTGGTGGATGCGGCGGTGGGACCGCGCGGCGGCGCAGCGCGTGACGCAGTTCGTCGCCATCTCGCAGGCCGTGGCCGAGCGCATTCGCCGCTTCTACGGACGCGAGGCCCTGGTGGTGCACCCGCCGGTGCACACCACGCGGTTCACGCCCTCGGCGGACGTGGAGGACTACTTTCTCGTCGTGTCGCGCCTGATTCCCTACAAGCGCATCGACCTGGCCGTGCGCGCGTGCACGGAGGCCTCGCTGCCGCTTGTGGTCGTGGGCGACGGCCGCGACCTACACTCCCTGCGTCGGATCGCTGGACCGACCGTCAGGTTCGCCGGCCGTGTGTCCGACGACGAGGTGCGACGGCACATGGCGCGCTGCCGCGCGTTCGTGTTCCCCGGTGAGGAGGATTTCGGCATCGCTCCGGTAGAGGCCCAGGCCGCCGGCCGCCCGGTGGTGGCATACGCCGCCGGCGGCGCGCTGGAGACCGTGCGCGACGGCGAGACCGGCGTGCTGTTTCACGAGCCGACGGCGGCCAGCCTGCGGCAGGCCCTGGAGCGTGTCAGCGACATGACCGTCGATCCCGCGCGTCTCGTGCGCCACGCGGCGCAATTCGACGCTTCCGTATTCCGCGCCAACCTCGGTCGCGCGATCGACGTGACCATCGAGCGGGCGCGCGCGTCGGAGGCGGTGAGCTAAGTGTCGTCGGCACGCTTTGGGCGAGTGGTGCAGCGCTGGTGGGTGTTTATCGCCGCCGTCACCGGCGCCACGATCGTCGCCGCCGTCCTTTGGCAACTCATCGGGCCGGTGGGGCTGCGCGCCGAGGCCGAGCTGGTCCTGACGCTGAATCTGCCGGAGGAGAGCCAGCGCCTGCAGTACGGCGCCGAAAGCAGCCGGGCGCAGGCGGCGGGAATCGTGATTGAGGATCTCGCGCGCCTCACGCGCGGACGTGAGCTGCTGCGGCTGGCGCACGCGGAGGTCGTCGACGCCGGTCACTCGATGGACTTTCGCACCATGTTCGAGACCATCGACGTGTATCCGCTCTCGCGCGGGCTGCGCATCGAGCTGGATTGGGGTGACGGCCCGGCGGCGCAAGCGCTGATCGACAGCATTGTGACCCTGCTGATAGACAATCAGAACTCCTACTACCCCACCCTGGGCGAGATCGGCACGCTACGGCTGATCGACAAGACCGACGAGCCCGAGCGTCCGCCGCGGGCGCTGGCAGCGCTCGACGTGGTGCTCAAGTCCGCGGTGGCGCTGATTCTGGCCATTGCGGTTGCGCTGGTCGCGGATTGGCGGCTCAACCGGCTTCACGAGTCCGACGTGACCGATTTGATCGACGCGCCGGTGATCGGCCGCCTGCCGTGACTGGGCCGGTGATGCGCTGGCAGTCGATCGTGATCGCGGGCGCGGCGGCGGCGGTCATTGCCGTGATCGTGAGCGTCATCGTGGTGGTGGTCGCCGAGCCGGTCTACCGCGCGTCGACCAGCGTTTCGATCCGACCGCGGATCGCCGACCTGGGCGCCTCGGAGTCCGCGTCGCGCCTGATCCGCAACTACGCCGTGTGGGTAGATTCGGAGTCCTATGCCATGCGGCTGGATCCGGAGGCTCGCGGCGGGCTGTCCGACGCTGAGATCGTCAAGCGTGTGCGGACCAATGGCGATTCCGACCGGCTGGTGGTGACGATTCAGGCCGAGGACGTGGATCCCGACCGCGCGGCGGCGTTGGTGAATGGACTCGCCGAGGCGCTGGTCGCCGAAGTGGCCACGCCGGCCCGCCTGAACGACCCGGAGAAGGGGCTCGAGATCGCCATCATCGACGCCGCACGAGCTCCCAGCGCGCCAACGTGGCCGCGGGGCGAGGTGGTGATTCCGGTGGCGGCGATAGTGGGCGCCGTGGTGGGCGCCGCCGTGGCCTGGCTCATCGCTCCGGCGATGGCGCCGGCGCGAAATGAGGGCGACGCCCGATGAGCCAGAGCGGCGCCGGCAACGCCGAGATGCCGGGCATCGACGAGCTGCGCACCAACATGCTCGTGGCCCTGGCCGACACGCCGCATCCGCTGGTGGCCGTGACCAGCCCGCGCGACGACACGCGGCGGCTGGACGTGGCGGCGGCGCTGGCGGCGTCGGCGGAGCAAACCGGACGTCGCGTGGCGCTGGTTGACGCGGACGTGACCGCTTCGCGCGACGACTCAACCGCGTCCGTCAGCACCGCGACCATATCCGCGCCGGCCGTCTCCGAAGCCAACGCCGCGCTGCTCGTGGCCGAGGACTTTCGGGATCTGCTGGCCGACACCGCCGACGCCAACGACCTGGTGGTGGTGGCGTGTCCGCCAGTGCTCGACGTAGCCGAGACGCGCGCCGTCACCGCGGCGTGCACCGCCACCGTGCTCCTGGCCTCGCAGCGCACCTCGCGCCGCGATTCCACGGTGCAGGCCGCCCGGGTGCTCCGCGAGGCCGGCGCGCGGCTCCTCGGCGTGGCCCTGCGCCGCTCCTAAGCGTCCCGGCGCAGCGGACCGAGATCGGCCGGCGGTAACTCATCCGCCAGCATGCGCTCGTAGGCCGCGCGCGTGACGGCGTCGGCTTCCTGCATGACGGCAGCGGACACGTCGGCCTCGGCTCCAGCCACCGCGGTGGCGACCTCATCCGGATTGCGGAATCCCACCAGCGCGGTTGAGACGGTCGGGTTCTCGATGACCCAGCGCAGCGCCAGCTGCGGCAGGTCCAGTCCGACCTGCTTCGCCAGCGCCCGCACGCGGTCGACGGCCTCCAGGTTTTGCGGCAGGTGATCGGCGCGAAACAGCGGCAGGCCGAAGGCATAGCCGGTGCCCCGCCAATCCTCCTCATCGAGCTTGGTGTCCGACGTGAACTGCCCGGCGAGGACGCCGTGCGCGAGGGAGCCATAGGCCATCACGCCGACGCCATGCGCCTCACAGGCGGGGAATCTGCGCTCGGCGTGGCGCCGGTCGAGCATGTGGAAGCCGACCTGGTTGGCGACCATGGGTAGGACGGCCGAAGCCTCCACCATCTGGTCCGGCCTGTAGTTGGAGACGCCGACGAACCGGACCTTGCCCTCGTCGACGAGCTCTCTGCAGGCGCCCATGGTGTCGGCGATGGGCGTATCTGGGTCCGGCCAGTGGTGCAGGAACACGTCGACATGGTCCATGCCGAGATTTTGCAGGCTGCGCTCGCAGCTGCGGCGAACCGTCGCGGGCCGAGCGTCCAGCCGGTTGGCCTTCACGGACGGATCGTGCTCGATGCCGAACTTGGTGACGACGATTACCTCATCCCGCCGTCCGCGCAGGGCCGCGCCCATCAGCTTCTCGGAGTGCCCAAAGCCGTAGCCGGCGGCGGTGTCGAACAGGTTGATGCCCTGGTCGATGGCGGCATGGATCGTGGCGGTGGCCTCGTCGTCCATGGCCGCGCCGTAGAAGCGTCCGCCCATGGGCCAGCCGCCGAATCCGACCACGCTCACGCGGAGCTCCGGCGTCCCCATCTCGCGATATTGCACGCCCGCTCCTAGGCCTCCCGCCGCAGCGGCCCGACCTCCGCCGGCGGCATCTCGTCGGCCCGCATGCGCTCGTAAGCCGCGCGGGTGATGCCTTCGGCCTCCTGCATGACGGCGGCGGGAATGTCCGTATCGGCCGCGGACACCGCCACGGCGACCTCATCCGGGTTGCGGAATCCCACGAGCGCCGTCGAGACGGTCGGGTTTTCGATGACCCAGCGCAGCGCCAGCTGCGGCAGGTCCAGATCCGCCTGTTCCGCGAGCGCCCGCAGCTGGTCCACGACCTCGAGATTCTGCGGCAGGTGATCGGCGTGAAAGATCGGCAGGCCAAATGCATAGCCGGTGGCGCGCCAGTCGTCGTCGTTGAGCCTGGTGTCGAGCGTGAACTCCCCGGCCAGGAGGCCGTGCGCCAGCGATCCGTAGGCCATCACCCCCACGCCGTGTTCCTCGCACGACGGGAAGATCCGCTCGGCGTGGCGCCGGTCGAGCATGTGATAGCCGACCTGGTTGGCGACGATGGGCAGAACGGCCGACGCCTCGGCCATCTGCGCGGGCGTGTAGTTCGAGACGCCGATGAACCGCACCTTGCCCTCGTCGATGAGCTCCTTGGCGGCGCCCATGGTGTCGGCGATTGGCGTGTCGGGATCGGGCCAGTGGTGCAGGAACACGTCGATATGGTCCACGCCGAGGTGTTGCAGGCTGCGCTCGCAGCCCCGACGCACTGCCGAGGGGCGCCCGTCGCGCCGGTAGGCGTGCACGGACTCGTCGCGGTCGATGCCGAACTTGGTGACCACGATCACCTCGTCACGCCGCCCGCGAAGCGCGGCGCCCAACAGCGCCTCGGAATGCCCCATGCCGTAGCCGGCGGCGGTGTCGAACAGGTTGATGCCCTGGTCGATCGCCGCATGAATCGTGGCCGTGGCCTCGGCGTCCATGTCCGCGCCGTAGAAGCGCCCGCCCATGGGCCAGCCGCCAAACCCGACCACGCTCACGCGGAGCTCCGGCGTTCCCATCTCGCGGTACCGCACGTGCGCCCCCCATCCGCCGACCTGTGCAAACTCGCTAGGGGCGGGTCTGAGACACGCCCGCCCTTGCATCCAGGGCGCTCCGTGTGACGACGAGGTTCGGAGCGACCTGGATTCCGGCCTCCGCCGGAATGACGGAAGGTTACACAACAGCCACCATCCGCCGGAACGACTACGGAGCATGCGCCCGGCACCGACGCGGGTCAATCGCGGCTGATACCATAAGGGCGGTGCGCCTTGCCCGAAGTCCGGCGCCCGCCCCACGCTTCCACGAGGAGTCCTATGTCGTTCGCGGTGATCCGCTCGGGTGGCCAGCAGTTCCGCGTGCAGCCCGGCGACGTGATCGACGTGGAGCTGCGGGACGAGTCGTCCGGACCGGTGGCGTTCGACGACGTGCTGCTGATCCATGACGACGACGGCCGGCACGTGGGCACGCCGACGCTGGACGGCGCGACCGTTCGCGGCACGGCGCTCGGCGAGGTCAAGGGGCGCAAGGTGCGGATATTCACCTACCACGCCAAGAAGCGGCATCGGCGCCGCATGGGTCACCGGCAACGGTATACACGGGTTCGCATCGACGGCATCGACCGAGAGCCGTCGCCCGCAGGCGACGAATAGACAGAGGAGCAGAAGACTCATGGCTCACAAGAAAGGCCTCGGCAGCAGCCGCAACGGTCGCGACAGCAATCCCAAGATGCTGGGCGTCAAGCGGTCCGACGGGCAGTACGTCCATCCCGGCGAGATCATCGTGCGGCAGCGCGGCACCAAGCTGCTGCCCGGACCCAACATCGGCGTCGGGCGCGATCACACGCTCTTCGCGCTCATCGAGGGCCACGTGGTCTTCGAGCGCAAGCGCGGGCGCACGCAGGTGCGCGTGGCGAACGCGGCCTAAACTAACGCCTCAGGGCCGATAGCTCAGTCGGAAGAGCGCCGCACTCGCATTGCGGAGGTCGTGGGTTCGAGTCCCATTCGGTCCACCACGTATAGGCTCTTGGCCTTGAGGAGGCAATGGTAGATGGAGAACGCCATTTACACCCCAGCGGGTTACACGGATCGAATACGACAAGAGCTCGCCAACTGCCTCATTGAGACGAATATCTCACAACGTTCCAAGTCCATAGGCAAAGTACGAGATCGATACGATCTTGGGGATCGCCTGGCGCTTATCACCACCGATCGACAGAGTGCCTTCGACCGGGTGCTGGCCGCTGTGCCCTTCAAAGGCCAGGCCCTGAACATGACGAGCGCATGGTGGTTTGAACAGACTCGCCATATTGTGCCGAATCACGTACTTTCCGTCCCCGATCCAAACGTCACCATTGCCAAGAAATGCACCGTCTTCCCGATTGAGTTCGTCGTGCGTGGATACATCACCGGAACTACGAGCACCGCCCTCTGGACGGTCTACCAGAGTGGTCAGCGTAACTACTGTGGCATCGATTTACCCGAGGGCCTCGTGAAAAACCAGAAGCTCCCAACGAACTACCTCACACCGACCACCAAGGCGGAGGATCACGACCGTCCGATCAGCCCTGACGAGATCGTGTCCGAAAACTGGATGACGGCCGCGGATTGGGAACAATGCAGCCGCATCGCCCAGGAGCTATTCGCCTTCGGTCAAGCCACGGCAGCCGATCATGGCCTGGTTCTCGTCGATACGAAATATGAGATGGGCCGCGACGAGAACGGTGAGATCCTCCTGATCGACGAGATCCACACCCCTGACTCCAGCCGCTACTGGATCGCCGACTCTTACCAACAGCGCATCCGGGAGGGACAAGAACCCGACAACGTCGACAAGGAATTCCTCCGGCTCTGGTTCACGGAGAACTGCGATCCCTACGAGGACGAGGTCCTGCCACCAGCACCGAACGACCTTGTCATCGAGCTCTCAAGACGCTACATCTATCTTTACGAGAAGATCACCGGTCGCCCGTTCGAGTTTCCAGGGACGGACCAACCCATCGAGACGCGTTTGGCAAGCAACCTTCAAGGAATCACATGAAGGTGTAGGCCGGGCGATAGCGACCACCGGTGAAGAAATACATCCTCAGCGAGTTCTGTCTCTTCCTCATAAGGGGAATCTGTCATGGGCACCGACCCTACAATCTAGGTTCCTCCTTCATAGTTCATTTTCAGGCGAGGCAAGAGGCTATACCAAAAGACGGAGCATTGCAGTGAACGCGGCGCAAGGTTCCTTCGGCAAGTTTCTGGCGGGGTTGGACAGCCTGTTCCCCGCCGCCTTGGTTGGTCCCTCCGGGTGGCAGCGGTTGCTGGCGTTGGCGAATCGCCTGCCCATTCACGTGATCGACAACCGTTTTGGTTTCGAGTTCGCGCTTTGCGACCCGGAACCGGCGGCGGACTTCTTCGCAGGATTCGCCGCCCGGTCCCGCCTTGCCGAGTTCTACATCAGCCAGGGGAAGACTGCCCCGCCCGGTTCAGTGCCGGCTGCGATGGGAGCGTTCCTCGCCGAGCAGGCGCAGAACCCCCAGGCCTTTCTCCCGCGCTCGGGCGGCGACGTAATCCTTGAGTATGATCTGGCCGGAGCCAGGCCGGATCCGGATGCGCCGCCCGGAATCTTCCTTGTTCCAGGGACTGCCAGAGAAACAGACGCGCGGGAACTGCTTGGCGACCCGGACTCAGTGGTGACGGCTTTGTGGGACGTTGCCGGGTGGGTCCCGGACGCGGCGGAACAGAGGCAGGTGCAGAGAATCTACGAGGCGCTGCCGCCGACAGGGTTCATCTCCCAGACCGGGGTCATCCCGGGAAGGGCGCAACGGGCTATCCGTCTCATTGTGCGGATTTACTCTGTGGAAGAAGCCATTGAGATGCTGGAGCGGCTCCAATGGCCCGGTTCGCCCCCTGCTGCTGCGGCGATCCTGGAAGACGTGATGCATCTGACCAGGCCGTACACGGGGCTTAGCATGGACGTGACCGCGCAGGGCATGTCGCCCCGCTTGGGCCTGGAGTTCTTTCGTCCGGTGGAATGGTATGAGCTGGACCGCCCAGGGTGGAAGAGCCTGTTCGACCTGCTGGTGGAGAAGGGCTGGTGCCTGCCGGCAAAGGGCCGAGGGATGGCGGCGTGGCCGCACATGGGCCACGTGTTCGCCGAGGACGGCGTGTACCGGGTACGGCAGACCATCAACCACGTCAAGCTGATCATGGACCGCGGCGAGATCACCGCCAAAGCCTACGCCGGCATTGACACGCCGCGGGTAGTCCTGTGACCGTGAGCGACGCTGCGAACAGCATCGGCGGGTGTCAAACCGCCCTGCTCTGCCTATTGCCGGTCAAGTCGTGTCAGCGATAGATTCGGCGTCCACGGGCCTCCTCCGCTTGCTCAATTAGCCATTCCAGCTTTCGCCGGAATGAGGGACATATGGCCGTTGTTTGCTTGGCAAGTCAATTCGACGACCCTCCCCAGGAAAGGTGAAATGGCATCCAGCGATATTTTCAGCGATAGATATG
The DNA here is from genome assembly GCA_022826485.1 of Chloroflexota bacterium. Taxonomy (GTDB): domain Bacteria; phylum Chloroflexota; class UBA11872; order UBA11872; family UBA11872; genus JAJECS01. The sequence continues at coordinate 47,293 of JAJDUU010000036.1, forward strand.
CCCCGCAATATGCGTCGCTCTACATCAATCACCCACACTGGGAGCCGAAGCTGCGGCACAACGCGGCGTTGCTTAGAACGCTGTTGCATCCATTGGGCAATTGGCTGGATACCTGTTGTGGGCAGGGCTGGCACCTTGCGCAGTTTCCGCGCCAGCGGCGCATGGGCATTGACATCAGCGCGTCCCAATTGGAGCGGGCCAGGCAGCAGAATCCCGGCGTCCCCTTCATTCAGGCCGACGTTGTCGATTACGAGTTTCCGGACGGGCAGCGCTTTGACCTGGTGAGCAACTTCTGGAGCTCCTATTCCTACCTGAACGATGAGGACGCTATACGGACGCTGGTGCAGAAGCTGGTGCGGTGGACTGCTCCGCGCGGCGCTCTCTATCTGGAACTGACGGAACCGGACGGGTTGGATGGTTTCAACGACAACGAGTTCTCGGCGGAGACGGGCGCCAAGGTCGCCCTGCGCTCCGCCGACGGGGTGCTCTGGCAATACCAAGACATCGGCGGAGTACACCTGATGATGAGTCCTCGCTTGGAGTTTTTTACCGACATTATCGCGCCACACTTCACCCGAATAAACCACTCGACAGTCGTTCGGTCAGTACGCCAACTCGTTGCCTGGGGCAAGCGCCCCGACTGAATGCCGGTCGCCTCGCCCGGCATTAAAGGCAGACTTCTCAGCGTATTGGCTGAGAAGTCCGCGCCCTCACATCCGCCTTGCCCTCACCGTTGAGAGGCTGCGTTTACCACATAATGATCATTCCGCCGGAAGCCTTCGCCAAGTCCTCATCCGTCAGATTCGCCGATGGCGGCAGCACCAGGTGGGTCGTGTTTCCGCTGTCCTCGTGCACCACGATGTTGTACTCGTCGGGGATGTCGACCCCTATTTCAGACGATATGGCAGCGTTGGGGTTCTCCATGACGCGAGAGCGGAACTCCTCGTCTTCCGCAGCCTTGGTGATCACGTGGGCCTTCATCTCATCAACGGTTTGCATCAGGGTTCCTCCTGACAGGCTAATGTAGGACCAAATCATCCGAGGACATGAGTACCTGTCCACACTACCGCGCGGATATGAGCACCCGCCCACACCGTCGCGCGGAAAAGGGTACCTGTCAAGACATTCGGCGACGGGCCAGGTCGCGGAACATCCCCTCTTCGTCCAGCAACTCGGCGAAGGTTCCCTGCCGGGCTACCCGCCCTTCCCGGATCACGTAGATGCGGTCGGCCCGCCGGATGGCGCCGGGCTGTTGCGTCAGCGCCACAAACTCCGCCCGCTGCTCCGTCATCGATCGACCTCAAACGGCACCGGCCCATACCCTCATGGCTCTCCAATGTGTTCACCATGTCTCCGAACGGGTGTTCATGATGTCCCCGGTCTGCACACGACGGCGAGGGGCGTTTTGCAACGCTCTCTGGATAGGCGCTCTGATTGACTGCCGGCGCGGGCGCCGGTTGCCTAACGGCCGGCGGCCACCGTCCGCAACGCCCAACGCCAGTGGCTGGAAATGGATAGTTCGTTGTGGTGGAAATCGCTGACGAAGCCCTCTTCGTCAATGACGTAGGTGACCCGCAAGTTTCCCACCCCGGTATCGGGCCTGACGTCGTAGAGGTCGCCCACACGACTATCAGAATCATGGGCCATGGGCAGGGCAATCCTCAGGAACCTGAAGTACCTGGCCAGGCGCCTTATCTGCCTCTCCTCAGCAGAGCCGATGGCCACCACAACGGCGTTACGGTCCGCCATCCTCTG
>JAJDUU010000051.1 GCA_022826485.1 Chloroflexota bacterium
GCGCCACCCGTAACCAGCGCGCTCATGCGTCCGCCGCGCGCAGCCACTCCACCGTGCGCCGCATGCCCTCCTCGAACGGCGTCACCGGCTTCCAGCCGGTCGCCTCGCGAATCCGCGTGGCGTCGGCACGCAGGGCCGGCAGATCGGTACGCCGCCCCGGCGTTTCCACGATTTCGCTGTTGGACCCGGTCACCGCCAGCACGGTCCGGGCAACCTCGCGGATCGCTGTCTCACGCCCGGTACCGATGTTGAACACGGAGCCGGCCAGCCCCGCGCCCTGGGCAATGACCCGTGCGTAGGCGTCCACCGCGTCGTCGATGTACATGAAGTCCCGCGTTTGCCGGCCGCCGTTCTCCAGCGGTAGCGGGTCGCCCCGCAGCGCAAGACGGGCAAAGGCCACTGTCACAGCCGGGTACCCCACGATGTTCTGGTGCGGGCCAAACGTGTTGAAGTTCCGAATCACCACCACCGGGTGACCCCACCAGCGATGCAGGGCCAGGCAATGCAGCTCGCACGCGGCCTTGGAGACGGCGTACACCGTGACGGGACGCAGCGGATGGTCCTCGGCCATGGGCACGCGGATCGGCGCACCGTACACCTCGGGCGACGAGGCGTAGATCAACAGCGGCGGCCGCCTCATATCGGCGATGGCGTGGGCGAACCGAAAGGTGCCCGCCTCGTTGTTGGCGAAATACGCGTGCGGCCGCTCCATGGACTCGGGCACCGAGATGCGGGCGGCAAAGTGCACGATCACGTCCGGCGCCCAACGGTTGAGCTCGGCCGTTGTGAGGTCCGCAAAGTCACGGCGCACGATTTCCAGCGCACGCCCGGCTTCTGCCTCAGGCGTCAGCGGCTCGCCGCCCGGAAAGTGGCGCGAGAAGTCGTCCACGGCCACCACCGAGGCGTCGGGATCGTCGCCCAGCAGCCGCCGGGTCAGGTTGAATCCGTACATACCCGCGGCGCCCGTGATCAATGCACGCATGAAGGTCAGTCTCGATTGTGGGTGGCTCGCAGGGCCGGGGAGTGGAAAGGTAGGCCTACGAAGCGCAGATTATAGGGGCGCTCGAAAGGGAGATTCTCATGGCACTACTGGCGGACGACGACATCCAGGCGCGGTTGGCCGAGCGGTCCGGCTGGACCTGCGAGGGCGGCGCCCTGGTCAAAAAGTTCGAACTGGAAGATTTCATGGCCGTCGTAAACCTGGTCAACGCCGTGGCGCCCGAGGCCGAGGCCGCCGACCACCACCCCGACATGTTCATCAACTACCGGCGCATCACCTTCACCCTCTCCACCCACAGCGAAGGCGGCGTGACCGAGAAGGACTTTGCGCTGCTGGACGAGATTGAGCGGCTGGCGGCGTAGTAAGCTGAAGCCAGATACAGGTGTCTCTGCGGGCGGTCAGAGCCCAATGTTTCACGTGAAACATTCGCCTGCCCTCTGATCAGGTGCAGGCGCCCACGGAAGTGACCCGTGGGAAGGAGGGACCATGGCCACGACGGAAGAGCGTGTGAGCCGGCTTGAGGGCGGTTTCGACCACCTGGCAACCAGGGCCGATGTCGCGAACCTCAAAGTCTGGATCATCGGGCTGCTTCTGACCGTCGTGGTCTCGGTATTCCTCTCCGCCGCGAATCTGATCGTTCGACTCGCGGCCTGACGATTCGTCGCCGCAACGCTGACTACTCTCACCACCCCGTCATCGAGAACACGGAGAGCGATTGCGGGCTGCGCGAGTCGCTTGCCTTTTGAGACTCCCCGCCTGGTCGTACTATGAGGGCACGGGTGATCAAGCCTGAGGTCTAAGCGGCACCCCGCCTAACCTGATCTCGGCGGTTCGTCCTACGTAACTTGGGCGGTCACGGTTGGAGTAGATGCCGCCATGAACGCAGACCTCATTCCAATTCTCGTCGCCATCATTGGCGCTGCGGTCGCCATATTGCTGGGCCTCGGGGGATTGACCCTCGCGCTGTGGCGCGAAGTCCGGGCGGATATCCGGGCGCTGTCCGGCCGAATGGACACATTCTCGGAGCGCTTAGCGCGGGTCGAAGTGCGTGTTGGTCGGCTCGAAGAACGCGTCGGTCGCTTTGAAGACCATGTCGGCTCGAGTAGCGCATAACTGGAATTGAAGGGCGCCTAAACGCGGCCTCCGCCTGAGGGCCGTTTCCGGCCGGCCGCAGGCCGAAGCCTCAGCCCCCTTTGGCTGGATCTTTGACCCGTCCGCGGGCGCCGATGAAGAAGTTGTCGGTCTGGATGACTTCGACCTCGGTGCAGACGAGGCCCAGCAGGGAGTGCAGTTCCTCGGGCGACCAATAGATCTTCCAGATGGTGAACTCGCGGCCGTCGTTCAGCCGCCGGTGCTGCCGCTGCACGTGGTCGCCTTTGACGTACTGGTCGGATGCGCCCGAGTGTTCCGCCTGCTTCGAGTCCACCAGCACGATCCAGCCGCCCGGCCGCACGATGCGCGCCGCCTCGCGGATGAACTCCTGGGAGCGCGCGATGGGCACGTGGCTCAGCCAGAACCCGAACATGCAGGCATCCACCGAGTCATCGCCGGCCGGCAACCGGTAGGCGTCGGCCCGGCAGCGGCCGAGCGGCAGATGATCCTCGTCCCGCCGCCGTGCCTCGTCGAGCATCTCAGGCGCGTAGTCGGTGGCGATCACTCGATTTCGCGCGGCCAGGAGGCGCGTCCACCAGCCGGTGCCTGACGCCACTTCGAAAACGCTGGCGTCGGTCAGCGACCCGGCGAACTGTTGCAACTCGGCCATTTCCCGATGCCAGGCGGCGTCGGCCTCGGGACCGTGCGCATAGCGGCCTTCGCGCAGGATCCACTGCTCGAACTCCGGCGCGCGCGCCCGGTAGTAGTCCCTGGTGTCGGCTTCGACCTCAGCCTCGCTGGGTATCGCCATCGGACGGCTCCTTTTCGGTCGGTTCGTCATCGTCTTCTTCGGGGAGATCGACCAGTTCGGCCTCATGCAGCCAGTCGAG
>JAJDUU010000018.1 GCA_022826485.1 Chloroflexota bacterium
GCACCTGTCGGCCAGCGGGCCGATATCGGTAATCAGGGGCCTGGTGTGGAGCGCCACCGTCGGGCGCCCGGCCTCGGGCGCCACGTCCGCGTAGAGCGCGAAGACGCCGGGCGACACGTTGTGCACGATGGTGAAGTCGACGTCAGCCGGATAGAGCGGCGCGTTGCGGCGCACCAGCTCGTCGGTGGCTTCTTCCAGCTCGTCCAAGGTCATGCCGCAGTCGATGTCGCTGGCCGCCATGGACGCGTTCAGCCGCTCCAGGTGCTCGCGCAGCTTGAAGGGCCGGTGCCCGAACGAGCGCGTGGTCTCGAACACCATGTCGCCCCACACCAGCGCCGAGTCGAACACCGACACGCGCGCCTCGGTCTCGGGCACGAATCGGCCGTTCATGTAGACGGTTCGACCGTTGGTCATGGCTATGGCTCCTTGGGCTGAGCGGCCGCGTGCGACGGTCCATTATGGACGGGCGGCGGCACGAGCGGACGTTGGGCGGCGCCCATCATTCAGCCGACGCATGCAGCCGGAGACCAAGGGCCTGCATGACCTTGAGCACGGTGGCGAATTCCGGATTGCCGTTCGGCGAGAGCGCCTTGTAGAGGCTTTCCCGACCCAGCCCGGAATCCGTGGCGACCTTTGTCATGCCCCGGGCCCTTGCGACGTCGCCCAGGGCGGCAGCGATGAGCGCCGGGTCGCCGTCCTCGAAAGCCGCTTCGAGGTAGGCGACGATGTCTTCGTCGGTCTCCAGGTGATCCGCGGGGTCCCACGGACGCGTTGCTGTGGTTGCCATGCCTCTGTCCCCCTAAAGCCCTCGTGCCAAGCTGCGCGCCCGCGCCTGCCGATCGCGCAGCCTGCTGAACCATCGGGTGTACACATCAGTCTGACGAACCGCGATCAGCACTGTCACAGTGTATCCCAAGGGATACGCGGCGGCAACGCCTGGAACACCGAACCCCGCCCGGAGTTCGGGTCCGACCTAGCACTATGCGCATCCCGCGTGGCGTGGGCTGAGCCATTCACCCCGGGCACGGGCGAACTCTTGCGTCGGGTTAGGCCCCGGAATCCACCAGCTCGATCGCGAGTCGCTTGTCGAGGGCGGCCGCGGCCTTGTGCAGCGTCCGCAGCGTCACGGAGACGTTGTCGGGATCGAGCAGGCGGTCCAGGGAAGCCCGGCTGGTGTTCATGCGCCGCGCCATCTGGGCCTTCCCGAGGCGTTCCGAAGCCATCGCCTGGTCGATCTGCCAGGCGATGACGCGCTTGACCGCCACGGCCTCAGCTTCAGCAAGCGTGGAGTCGGCATCGAGCAGGTCATCGAGAGTGGACCCAAGGTGTGGGTTGGATGTGTTCGTCACGATGCGTCCTCCCAGGCACGCTTACGGGTTCGTGCCAGGTCGAGATCGGCCCTCGGCGTCCGCTGCGTCTTCTTGATGAATCCGTGCAACAGGATCATCCTTCCGTCCCCGATGCAGAACAGGACCCGAGCAATGCGGTTGCCGAGGGTCGTGCGCACCTCAAAGAGGCCCTGTCCCAGCGGCCGGCAGGTCGGCATTCCGATCGGCCAGCCGAACTCCACCGTCTTGAGGTCCGTTCCAATCCTGAACCGATCTTGCTTGTCAAGGGATCTCAGCCAGTCCCGAACTGGTTCCGCCCCGGTTCGCGAACGGAAGAAGACCGCCGGAACACGCTTCAGCTCCACGCGTGCAGCCAAGCGTACCGAAATTGATACATATCGACAATACGAGACATGAGACGCCACGCAGCATCCCGTGCAGCCCACATAGGGACTCGCGCGATCCTCCGCGCGGCGACATAGGATTGACCCGCAGTTTCCCGGAGCCTGCCATGCGTCGTCGAATCTCTGTGTGGGCCTATCCCTGGGACTTGGCCGACGAGGGCGTGGCGGCGGCCCTGGACTGGCTGCGGGATGCGGGATTCGACGCGATCGAGCTGTGCCCCAACTACCACGCCATCTCCACGTTCGCGCCACGCAATCTGGGGCGGTCGATTCACTACTCGGAGCAGGGCGCGGTGTACTTTCCGACCCGCGCGGCCCGGTACGGGCGCATCCGACCCCGTCTCTTCGACGAGCCGGAGGTGCTGCGCGCCTACGCGCAGGCCGCCGAGCACGCCCCGGCGCGCGGCGTCCAGCTCAATGCCTGGGTGATCGGCATGTTCCAGCCGTGGATCGCGCGCGCCTATCCGGACACGGCGGTGGAAAACGCCCTTGGCGCGCGCAGCTATGCCACCACCTGCCCCGCGAGCCCCGACGTGCAGGAGTATCTGGCCGCGCTGGTGGCCGATCTCTGCGAGCAGTATCCGGTGCACAGCGCGCTGTTGGAACGGCCGGGGCACGCGGACTTCGCCTACGGCTGGGTGCGCGAGCGCATCCTGATCGACCTCGATCCATGGACCCGGTTCCTGGCCGGGATGTGCTTTTGCGAGAACTGCCAGACCGCGGCGCGGACCCACGGCGTGGACGCCGTGGAGGTGCGGGAGAGCGTGGCGCGGGAGCTGCGCGATCGCCTAGCCTGCAAACCAGCATCCAACGACCTCGATGCCACGGTCGCGGCGCGCTGCGACGCGGACGAGGAGTTTCGCGGCTACCTGGAGGCCCGCGAGCAAACGGCGACGCGCCTAGTGGAAGGCGTGCAGCGCGCCCTGCGTGGGACCGGCACGAAGCTGAGCGTCACCGACGCCTCCGCCGGCTGGAGCCCCCGCGGCCTGCGCCTGGCCGATCTGCTGGAGCGAATCGACGGCCTGATGCTGCCGGATGCCACGGACGAAGCCGACGAAACCACACGCCAGGTCGCACTGGCGCGATCTGCCCGTCGCGACATCGAGTTGCTGATCAGCCAGTGGGGAAGCGATTCGCTCGATCCCGGCAGCCCCGCATTCGCCGCGCGCCTCGAACGCATCGCGCGCTTGAACGTGAACCGCGTGGCGGTCTACAACTTCGGCCTGCTGCGGCCGGAGACGCTGCGACGGATTGGGCGGCTGGTGCGGGAGGCCGTGGCGTCCTAGACGCAACGGCCCTTCGATTGGCCGTATGGGTCATGCAGGCTACTGGAACCTACCCCGCAGCCGCGCTCCGTGTGCCGCGCATATAATCCACTACCGAACGTTTGCCACACGCTTTGAGGTTCGTACTTCACCCACGTGACCCAACTTTCGCCAGCGACCTACCCCTCGCAAAAGGCCCGCGGCGCGTATTACACGCCGGAACGGATCGCCTCGCAACTGGTTCGCTGGGCCGTGCGAAGCAGCACCGACCGCCTCATCGACCCGTCATGCGGCGATGGTCGCTTCGTCGCCGCCCATCGCAATAGTTGGGGTGTGGAACAGGACGCCATAGCCGCTGCCAAGGCTAAGCGACGTGCGCCGTGGACGACGATTCATCAGGGCGACTTCTTTACCTGGGCCGAACAAACCCGGGAGCGTTTCGACTGTGCGGCCGGCAATCCGCCGTTCATTCGCTATCAGAGCTTCAAAGGCCAGGTGCGGAAGCGGGCCCTGGAGTACTGCGCCAATCTCGGCGTCAAGTTCTCAGGACTCACCGCTTCATGGGCGCCGTTTCTCGTCGCAACCACAGGCCTCTTGCGCACAGGCGGTCGGATGGCGTTCATCGTGCCTGCGGCCATCGGCCACGCGCCTTACTCCGCTCCGCTCCTCGATTACTTGGTCGAACACTTCGACACCTTAAGGATCGTCGCGATTCGTGAAAAGCTCTTCCCGCGTCTCTCCGAGGATTGCTGGTTGTTATTCGCTGAAGGGTTCGGCGGCTCAACGGATGAGATCCGCTTCACACCCGTGGAGCAACTTGGCAACTCCGACGTTCCACCGCTCAATTCAATTGGGATTCCGGTTTGTGAATGGCGGGACGTGTGGAAGCGACGCCTGCGTCCCTACCTCCTGAGCGATAGCGCCCGATCACTCTATCGCGCCGTCGCAAAGCACCAGGATTCGGTGCATTTTGGTGCTGTAGCCTCCATCGGCCTCGGCTACGTAAGTGGCGCAAACGACTTTTTTCATCTCAGGCCGTCCGAGGCGACTGATTTGGGTATTCCAAACGGCCTCCTTCACCCGACCGTGCGCAACAGCCGCGTGCTGCCGAGTAACGAATTGACGTCACAGACAGTCGATGCATGGCGGCGCTCCGACGAGCCGATGATGCTGCTCCGCCTTCCCAAGAATGGGCACCTACCAACCAGCGTGTCGAAGTACCTCAGCACGTATGCAGGTCAGCAGGCCCGCGAAGCGTACAAGTGCCGCATGCGCAATCCTTGGTACTCCGTGCCGGACGTACGTGTGCCTGACTTTTTTCTGACGTACATGGCAGGGCGTTCGCCAAGCCTGGTAAGGAACTTGGCGTCGGCGACCTGTACAAACGCATTGCACGTCGTGCGTGTCCGCGACCGGCATCGCGCCAGCAGCCTTTTGGTCGCGTGGCAATCGCGCTTCGTTCAGCTTAGCTGTGAGCTAGAGGGCCATGCACTGGGCGGTGGACTACTGAAACTCGAACTACGCGAAGCGGCCCAACTCGTGCTCCCATCGCCGCACGTCGTCAGTTGCCTACCTGATTCAGAGATCGAAAGCGCGATATCAACCATGCGAAATTGGAGACATTATGCCTCGACGCAATAGGCCGCATCTAGAAGCAAGCTGGTCAAACAAGCTACATGCATTCAGGCATTTCGCAGAGTTTGAAGGACGCACACAAACTCAGAAGCACATTCGGCCACTTCACAAATATGTAACTTCCCGACTTGTCATCGAGGGTGGATTCCATCCCGATGATCTTGTGCCGCGACCTCCGTTCACGGTCAGGCGCAGTGGCACCGAAAGCCTACTAGGCTACGAACCAGAGAGAGCGACCGACAACGAAGCGACTGTTCTCGGGGGTTTGAAGACTAAGAGTGTCGACATCGTTGCCACAAAAGAAGGAATCGGACCCGTTCTAGCAGTTTCCTGCAAGGGCATGACCGGTGCAGTCCGCAATCTAACCAATAGGCTCGAAGAGACCATCGGAGAATGCACCAACATTCACATCAGCTATCCAACACTTGTATTTGGGTATTTATTCGTCATTCGTGCAAATCAAGAATCTGAGGGGATAAAGCCTAACGATGTTGCAATCAGCGCCTGCGGCGAACCAGTCGAGGCAATCGTTCGCTTTCACGCCGCGTTGAGCGCAATGACAGGCAGGCTTGGAATTCGCAATGACGTGAGCCGCTACGAGGCAGTGTCGATGGCACTGATTGACATGCAGCCCGACAGTATCGGGCAGCTGATGACGAGCTTTCCAGCTAGTGGCGAACCAGCCAATTTCGAGAGTTTCTTCCCAACCATGTACCGACGCTACGATGAGCGATATGTCGTAAGCGCGCCTACATTGGCACAGACAACCCGACGCCTGACGTGGTCGCCCAATTCGCCGGCTTTCGAGTCCGAAGAATTCTCGACGCTTGATTACAGCGTGAGAGTTGGGGCTTGAATGAGTGCACTCGTCTAGGTCGCAGACAAGCTATCGAGCCTCAACACCAGCAAGTCGGCCCCCGCCTAGATAAACGCCAGCATGCCGTCCGGCTTGGTGGGGCGGCCTCGGCGCCAATCTCGGTAGGGATACTTCTCGAACACATCTTCGTTGAGCTCGACGCCCAGGCCCGGCGCGTCGGGCAGGACGATGTAGCCGTCCTCGAGCTTGAGCGGTTCGTGCAGGATCTCGGCGCGCAGGCCCACGTCGTCGGCGTGGTATTCGAGCACGAGAAAGTTGGGCGCCGTGGCGGCGAAGTGCACGTTGGTCGTGCTCGCGAGGGGTCCCAGCGGGTTGTGCGGCGCCACGCTGACGTAGTGCGCCTCGGCCATGGCGGCGATCTTCTTCATCTCCGTGAGGCCACCGGTGGCGGCCACGTCGGGCTGGATGATGTCGGCGGCGCCCGTCGCCAGCAGGTCACGGAACTGGAATTTGGTGAACACAGCCTCGCCGGTGGCGATGGGAATGGGGCTCTTGGCGGTGAGCTTGGCCAGAGCCTCGAAGTTCTCGGGCCGCACCGGCTCCTCGAAGAACATCGGGCGATGGGGCTTCAGCCGCTCGGCCATTTCCAGCGCACGCACCGGCTCGAAAATCTTGGCGTGGGGATCGACGCCGATATCGATGTCGGGGCCGACGGCGTCGCGCACGGCCGCCAGGCGCTCTTCCGCGCTATCGACCTGCCGGCTCCACGGCCAGGTATCGGCGGCCGCGGCGAACGGGCCGATCTTGAGCGCGGTGAAGCCATAGCGCTCGACCAGACGGCGTGCATCGTCGGCAAGCGCGGCGGGCGTCTCGCCCTCGGGCGACTGGTAGACGCGAATGCGGTCGCGCACCTTGCCGCCGAGCAACTCGTACACGGGCACGCCGAGCGCCCGGCCCTTGATGTCCCAGAGCGCCTGGTCGATGCCGCTGATGGCCGACGTGATGATGGAGCCGGTCGGAAAGCGGCTGCCGGCGTACAACTCGTGCCAGACGCGTTCGATGTCGAAGGGGTCCCAGCCTTCGATCCAGGATTGAAAGTAAGCCACCGTCTCGGCGATCGCGCGATCGGGTCCGATGGGAAAGGCCTCGCCGATGCCGGTGATGCCGGCGTCGGTGCTCACGCGCACGATGAGCCAGTTGCGGCTGCCGGTCCAGATGTAATCGCATTGCAGCTTGGTGATCTTCATGCGCTGCTTCCGGGTATGCGGACGAGCGTAGGCTAGCCGCCCAACGCGCCCGGCGGCCAGACCGGGCCGGATTCAGACGCTGACGAGCACCAACCCCGCTGCCGCCAGACCCGCTCCCGCCAGCGTCCCGCGGCTGTGGCGCTCGTGCCAGAGCAGGTAGCCCGCGGCGATGGTGAGCAGCGCGGAGCCGGCGCTCTGGGCGGGAAACACGATCGTGCCGGGCACGTCGCGCAGCGCCAGCAGAATCAGGACCAACTGGCCCATGTTGACGACGCCGGTCACGACTCCGAGGGCCAGCGGCTCGCGGAAGAAGCGGCGGCCAAAGCCGAATGACGCGGGCTCGTCGACGGCAACGCGGGGCGCCGGTTGGATGCGTCGCCGCATGACGTAGGTCGCCAGCGCGATGGCGGTGGCCGCGGCGAAGGTCGCGGTGGCGTACAGCGGCAGATTCTCGATGGGGGCGACCTCGACGAAGGCCTTGGCGGCGATGAGGCCGGCGCCCGTGACCGAGAGCGTGCCGATGACCACCGGCCAGTACCACCACACGCGCAGCCGGGCATCCTCGCTGCGGCCGCTGCGCGTGAGCAGTGGCAGCGCGCCGAGCAGCAGCGCGATGCCGATCAGCGTGGGCGGGTCGGGCCGTTCGCCGAACCACACGATCGAGGCCACGGTGGGCACGATGACGGACATGCGCAACAGCACGAAGGTGATGCCGACGCCCGTGCGCACGAGCAGCAGATAGATGGCCACGACGGCCAGCGAGAAGCGCGCGCCCTGCACGATCCCCAGCAGCACGGTCGGGGCGTCCACGGTCGCGGTTCCGGCGACGACCAACCACACGACGCCGATGACCAATCCGGTGGCGTAGTTCGTCCCCGTCATGAGGAAGAAGTCGTAGCCGCGGGTCTGCGCCCGGCGCAGGGCGAGCGCAAAGCCCACCACGAATAGAATGTGCGCGACGAGATAGCCCATGGCGTTCGCGGCATGGTCGGCTGCGGCACCGTGGGTGGCAAACCCCACGCGAGACGGACGGAGCGACATGGCGAGGTATTTGACCGAAGCTGACGTGGACCGCCTGGCCAACATGGACCTGGCGCTGCGCGTCGTCGAAGGGTCCTTCGAGCGGCAGGGTCGCGGGACCTCCGCCAATGTCGGGCGCCGTCGGGCGCGGACCGCGCGCGGCGCGCTGCAGCTCATGGGGGCGGCCGATCCCGATCTGGGCGTCCTGGGCGCCAAGCTCTATCCGAGCGTTCCGGGCGGGGGCATCAGCTTCGTGGTGGTGCTGTTCGACGCGGCCAGCGGCGCCCTGAGCGCCGTCATGGAGGCGGGGCGCCTGAGCGGGCTTCGCACCGGCGCCGCGAGCGGAGTGTCGGTGAAATACCTGGCGCCGCCGGAAGTCCAAGCCATCGGGATCATCGGCACCGGCCGGCAGGCGCGGACGCAGCTCGAGGCGGTATGCGCGGTGCAGCCGTTGGCTCGGGTGCGCGTGTTCTCACGCAACCCGGCGAACGTTCAGAAGCTCATCGAGGAAGTGTCGCCCAAGCTGGCTGCCGACCTGGAGCCGGCGGCCACGGCCGAGGCAGCGGTGCGGGGCGCGCAGGTCGTCATCACGGCCACCAACGCCGCCGATCCCGTCGTCGAAGTCGATTGGATCGAGCCCGGCGCCCACGTCGTGGCGATGGGCACCAACCACCCGCAGCATCGAGAGTTGGACAGCGCCGCGATTGCCCGCGCCGACCGCGTTTTCGTGGACGACCTGGAAGGCGCGAAGATCGAATGCGGCGACCTGATCTGCGCCGTCGAGGACGGGGCCTTCCAGTGGGGCGAGGCGGTCGAGTTCGGCCAGGTGGTGGCCGGTCGCGCGCCCGGTCGAACCAGCCCGGACGAGATCACGCTGTTCGAGTCGCAGGGCATTGCGCTGTGGGACATCGCGCTCGGCCAGGTCGTGCTCGAACGCGCCCAGGCCGCGGACGTCGGAACTCTCATCGGGGACTAGCGAGCAACGGAGCCGCGAGATGAACCGGCCGGTTGGGATCGAGACGGAGTACGGACTCAACTGCGAGGGCTTTGCGGGACCGCCGGACTTCGCATTCGAGTCGGCGATGCTGATTCACGCGGCGCCGCTGCCGGTGGCGTTTCGCGGCTGGGACTACACCGACGAGGACCCGCGGCGCGATCTGCGCGGCACTCGGGTCGACGCCCTGAAGCACGATCCGAACGACCACCTGGGATCCACGGCCCAGAGCTCGCGCATGACGCGCGAAGAGCTGCTGGCCGACACCGTGCTGCTGAACGGCGCCCGGCTCTACAACGATCACAACCACCCCGAGTACTGCACCGACGCCTGCCGCACCGTGCTCGACTTGGTGGCGCAGGACCGCGCGGGCGAGGCGCTGATGCACGAGGCCGAGAAGGCCCACAACGAGCGGCTGGACGGGGGCCGCGTACGGCTGGTTAAGAACAACACGGACTACCACGGCCGCAGCTACGGCTGCCACGAGAACTATCTGACGCTGCGCGAGGTGCCGCTCGACCACCTGGTTGAGGCGCTGGTGCCCTTTTTGGCGACGCGACAGGTGTTTGCCGGCGCGGGTCGCGTGGGCATCGAGGGCGGCGATGCGGGCGCGTTGCAGCTTTCCCAGCGCGCCGACTTCTTCGAAACGGTGGTGGGCATCAACACCACGACCCGGCGGCCCATCTTCAACACGCGCGACGAACCGCACGCCGATCGCACCCGCTACCGGCGGCTGCACGTCATTGCCGGCGACGCCAATCGCAGCGAGTGGGCCACGGGCATGAAAGCGGCCACGACGGCGCTGGTGCTCGACGCAGTCGAGGCCGGCTGGCGGGCGCCCATCCGGCTGCGCGATCCCGTGGCGGCGGTCCAGCAGGTCTCCCACGACCTCACGCTGGGCGCGGGCATCGAGCTCGACGACGGTCTCAATGTTTCGCCGCTCGACATCCAACGGTGGTGGCTGAGTGCCTGCGAGCGCTTCCGCGGCCGCGACGCCGAGACGGACTGGGTGCTCGACGAGTGGGATCAGGTGCTGACCGAATTGCGCGCCGATCCAGCGGCCGTAGCGGATCGGGTGGACTGGGCAGCCAAGCTGGTGCTCCTGCGGGATCTCGGCCCGGCGCCGGAGGCGGCGCGACGCCTCGACTTCGCGTATCACCTGCTGGACCCAAGCCTCAGCGTGCATCAATGGCTAACCGATCGCGGGCGCATGCGCACGCTGGTGACGCCGGCACAGGTTGAGGAAGCCCGCACCACGCCGCCGTCAGGCACCAGGGCCACCGTGCGCGGCCGGCTGCTGGCCAAGTTCGGTCCGGCGATCACGGCCATGGAGTGGGACCGGGTGCACTTGCACCGCAATGGCGTTAACGTCACGGTGCGGCTGCCCGAGGTTGCGGGACCCGAGATCGACCGGCTCAGCGCCCTGGTTGAGAAATGCGCCACCATTGATGATGTAGTAGCCGCGCTTGACGCCGAAGGAGGATGAGCAATGAACATCACGTGGCGGTCGGTGCCGCTGGACGAGGTCGAGGCGCCGCCCGATCCGGCCAAGACGGTTCCCGACGAAGAGACCACGCCGGCGGAGGACGACGACTTGGGCGAGCACGTCAGGCGCATCATTCGTGAAATTCCGGATCCGACGCCGCAGCCCGGCGGGGAGTAGTCCTCCCGCTCGATGAAGGACGCGCTGTTCGGCACCGAGATCGAGTACGCCAGCGCCGGCGAGTTTCCGCCCTCGCGGGCCGCGACGATGGTCAAGAACGTGATCTTCGCGGAGCGCCGCTTCGGGATCATCGACCCGGCGCCCCGGGAATGGGACGAGGCGCCGGGCAACGGCGGGTTCCTGTTCAACGGGGCCCGCCTCTACCTGGACTCGGGCCACATCGAGTACGCGACGGCCGAGTGCCGCACGCTGGACGACATCGTGGAGCAGGAGAACGCGGCGGACGCCGTCCTGCTGGACGCCGTGGAGAGCCAGGAGCTGAATCGCCGCCTGTTCTTCATCAAGAACAACACCGACTACCTGGGAAACACCTTCGGCTACCACGAGAACTACGCCGTGCGGCGCAGCCCCCTGAGCCTGGACATGGCCGCCGGGCTGATGCCGTTCCTGACCACGCGCCAGCTCTACGCCGGCGCCGGCATGACCATCACCGACCGGGACAACGGCGGACTGCCGTTTCACATCTCGCAGCGGGCGGCGTTCGTGACCATCGACATGAGCCAGCGCGTGCGCTTCGGCGGCCGGCCCATCGTCAACTTGCGCGACGAGCCGCTGACCGAGGAGGCCGGGCTGCGGCGGCTGCACGTGATCGTGGGCGACGCCAATCGAAGTGAGTTCGCCACGGCGCTCAAGATCGGCTCGACCGCGCTGGTCGCCCAGCTGCTTGAGGGTGGCTGGAATCCCGATCTCGTGCTGCTGGCGCCGGTGCAAACGCTCAAGGAGATTTCAAGCAATCCCGCCGGTCCGTGGTCGGTCGAGTTGGCGGATGGCCGCAACATGCCGGCGCTCGACGTCCAGCGGATGTATCACGCTGCCGCCGACCGCGCCTTCCGCGGGCGCGACAGCGACACTGATTGGACCCTGGACGCCTGGGCCGAGTGTCTGGACGGCCTCGAGCGCGATCCGACGACGCTGGTGGGCAAGGTCGATTGGATCACCAAGCTCGAGCAGCTGCGCCGCTTCGCCGAGGACTCACCGGATGGCTGGGCGGACCCCGAGCTCGTGAAGGTGGATCTGGCCTACCACCACATCGACCCCACGGTGAGCATCTTTGCCGAGCTGCAGCGGCGGGGCGTCGCCCCGCGCCGCACGCGGGGCGACGTGAATCCGCTGGCCGTGCCCTCGGGAACGCGGGCGCGCGCCCGCGGCCGCATCGTGCGGGCGCTCGTGGAGGCGCAGGCCGACTCGCTCATCGATTGGAAGGACGTGCACCGCAACCTTGGCGCGCTGACGAACTGGAACGACCAGCTATTCCTCGTCTACCAGTACATCGAGGACTGGCACGAGCTCGACGCCTACGGGGGCTGGGACGTCATCCCCTACCTGATCGACTGGACCGGCATCGGGGTTCGCGGGAAGCTCTGTGAGCTGCCCAATCCCTTCGAAAGCTACACCGCCGCCGCGGAGGAGTTCGCCGACAAGCTGGGCGGATACCTGCGCCCTTAGGCTGCGGTTGCGCCGTTCAGCACGGCGGCCAGATCTTCCATGGCGCCCGCAAGATCGGCCAGCTGGCGCTTGCCGTAGCGACGGGTGAGGGACGCTTCCGCGGCCTCGAGCTCCGCGCGCACGCCCTGCCATCTGGATCGGCCGCGGCTGGTGAGCGCCAGCTGAAACGAGCGCCGGTCGTTGGGATCGATGTCCGCGGTGATCTGGTCACTGTTGACGAGCCGCTTCACCAGCTCGGAGGTGGCCGCCGGGCTGCGACCAAGCTCGCGTGAGAGCTCCGTGGGTGTGACCGGGCCCTCGGCCTCGGCCAGAAACTGCAGTGCACGCGCCAGCGGCAGCGACACGCCCGCCCGCTCGCAAGCCGAGTTGAGGTACTCGGAAACCTGGTGGGACCCAATCAACACCCGATGGATGACGAGATCCGTTTGTCCGTTGCTCTGGCTTCGCGTGCTCATATCCGAAGGTCTCTCCTTTGGTGGTTTCGGCGCGCAGCAATCGCCGGTCGCGCTCATGGATTGTGCAGACGGCCAACCGGCCGTGGCTGTTTTGTTATACGGCATCTGACAATTTCACACAACACGAGTGGGCGAATGGTGAGCAATGTTGGAGATCGGCGGACCGGCGCATCGGCGCGGAACTGGCTCAGCGGCCGACTAAACAAGGACTCGAGATCACTCACATAGCACATTTGCTATATTTCCTATGGCGATGGGTTGGACAGTCGAGACTCTGAGTGCGGTCGTCGATGGTGAACTTGACGCTCTGCCGGCCGACATGCGGGCGCGGTTTGTGCGGATATGCGAGTTGATCGCGGCCGTCGGGCTGTACCGCGTTGGCGCACCGCACGTTAGGCACTTGCCGGGCGCGCTATGGGAAATGCGACTGCGTGGTAAGGACGGAATCGCGCGGGCGCTGTATGTCACCGTCCGAGACCGGCGAGTCGTCGTGGTGCGGGCCTTCGTGAAGAAAACGCAGAAGACGCCGCGCCGGGAGATTGATCTGGCGCTGCGGCGCGCCAGGGAGGCATGGCGATGAGCAACGTTCGCGACCTGCACAAGAAGTGGCGGCAGGACCCGGAATACCGCCAGGCCTACGACGAGCTTGGTCCAGAGTTCGAGCTTGCCCGGGTGCTGATCGAGGCTCGATCTAGCGCCGGGCTCACGCAGGCTCAACTCGCCGAGCGCATGCAGACGACGCAATCGGCCATCGCCCGGCTGGAGAGCGGACGTGTTCAACCCTCGACGCGAACGCTGGAGAAGATCGCACGTTGCACGGGCACCCGCCTCAGAATCAGCTTCGAGCCAACCGGCGCCTCGGTCTGACCGCGATTCTTCAGGCCGCCTCGACGTCGGTTTGCGCGAAGTCCTCGCCCTTGAACAGCAGCGGCTCGCGCGCCGTCTCCGCCAGCGCATAGCTGAAACAGTCGCCAAAGTTCAGTCCGGCCGGGTGGTTGCCCTTGCCAAATCGCCGCCAGGCCTGTCGGGCGGCCCGCGCCTGGTCCGGCGTGACCGAGACCAGCTCCATTCCGGCTCGTTTTAGAAAGACATCGAGCGCATGGCCGCCAGCTGCCCCGCCGCGGCTCTCAGCGACGATTGCCGTCTCAAGAAAACTCGCCGCCGACATTCGGCAGCTTGAGGCGCGCCCAATGGCCCTGGCATAGCGCGCCGCATCCGGCTCGGCGAACAGCACCGCCAGCACCGCCGAGGAATCGACGATCACTTTGGCAGGCCTCGCTCGTCATAGAGCAAGTCGCCGTGGTCGACGGCGGAGGGGCCTGGGCCGAGCAGCTTGGCGCAGCGTTCGCCGATGGCTTGCAGGTCGCGAGCCACCGCATCCGCTTGACGCTCGCGTTGCTCGCGGCGCAAACGCTCCTCCAGCGCAACCGTGATCGCACCGGTCATGGTCTCGCCCGTCAGCTGCGCCAACTCGCGCGCCAGCCGGCAGGTTTCCTCGTTCTTGATGTTGAGGCTCATCGAGGTCCCTTAGGGTAGAAGCGCAGGGATTGTTTCTACCATGCGCCGTGGGCCGTTGTCACGCGCCGTCGTGGAGGTGGAGACATGGCCCACACTGAGTCACAGACTGGACCAAACGCACAGAACGGTTCTGCCGCACACGCTATGATAATAGAGATAGTAAAAAGAAGTAGAAGAACTCTAAGGGCGCGGATGAACTTTCAAATCGGAGGCACACGCTATGCAATCACGCGAGAAGAGGTCATAGCCGCCACGCGGGATGTCCGGCCCAATCCTGCTGACGCCCGGCACAAGTACTTCGTAACCCTGCACGGACAGCAGCACCCAATTAAACAAGTCATTGAACTGGTAACCGGTCTTGCGCCGTCCGAGTTCACAGCCGGGACACAGTACGCCTACCGAATCCTCAGCAGGCTCGGCTTCGAAATCTCGGAGCGACCGGACTTGAGGGAATACGGTGCGCCGGCGCCCGCGCGCACGGCGGACGTTCACGCCGCAGAGCCGTCTCCGGAAGCGACTTTCGCCGTGGATGTGCCCGGGGCCGGCCAGGACGTCCTGAATCTGCTGGTGGTCTTCGAGCGCGACGAGGATGGCTGGGAGGTGGCGAGCTGTCCCACGCTTCCGGGCTGCCACAGCCAAGGACGCACCAGGGACGAGGCGCTGGCCAACATTCGCGAGGCCATTCGAGGCTATCTGGCAAGCATGCGTGAGCACGGCGCCCCGTTGCCCGCTTCATCCGAGTTTCAGGTCCTCGAAGTGCCCGTTGCCTAGTGGCGCGCCTTCCCGTCATTTCGGGCGACGAGTTCGTGAAGGCGGTCGCCAAGATTGGGTTCGTCCGAGACCGTACCCAGGGCAGCCACATGATTCTGATCGGGCTGGCAGGCCGCCGGCTCTCGGTCCCTCGACACCGGGAACTTGGTCGAGGCTTACTGCGGGCGCTGATCCGCGACGCCGGCCTGACACGCGATGAGTTCCTTCGGCTTCTGCGGTAAGCGCGGGCGGTTGCCCGGTCTGCGGGCAGCCAAGGAGCGCACGGTGTTCCGAGGCAGATGACGACGCCTCCCCAGGTGGTCATACTTAAGTATGATATCGGTATGAAAGTCGCTATCTCGCTTCCCGACGAGCTCTTTGAGTCCGCCGACGAGCTGGCGGAGACGCTGGGCATGTCCCGCAGCGAGTTGTATGCCAACGCCGTCGCGGAGTACTTCGCCAAGCATCGGGACCAGGACATTACGACTCGGCTCAACCGGGTCTACGGCGAGCAGCCGAGCGGTTTCGCGCCCGAGCTCAGGCAGGCGCAGGGGCGCAGCCTCACCGCCGACGAGTGGTAGTCCAGCGAGGCGAGGTTTGGTGGGCGGATCTGGCAGAGCCCCGCGATTCGGAGCCAGGGTTCCGGCGTCCGGTTCTCGTCATGCAGGCCGACTCTTTCAACCGCAGCCGCCTGCGTACGGTGATCGCCCTGGCGCTTACGACGAACATGCGCCTGCTCGACGCCCCTGGCAACGTCCTAGTCCCTGGTGCGGCCGTGGGCCTTCCCAGGGATTCCGTGGCCAACGTGACCCAGGTCGTGACGCTGGATCGAGACTTTCTGGTCGAAAGGGCGGGCCAAGCTCCAAGCCGGCTGCTCTCCCGGATCGCAGCGGGTCTGCGCCTGATTCTCGATCTGTAGGCGCGGCCGACGCCTCGGTCACTGCCGAAACTGGTCCACGACTCAAGCCCGAGGCGCCGGCGGGAAACGGTTGGTATTTGACTAGTCAGACTAGTTATACTGCCGCGCATGGGCATTACCTATTCAACCTATGAGGCCAAGGCGCGCTTCGCCGAGGTCATGCGGCAGGTGCGCGAGGGGAAGACGGTCACGGTCTCGTACCGTGGCGAGCCGGTCGCCGAGATCCGACCGATTCAGCCGGAGCCGGCCACCATCGAACAGCGGCTGGAGGACCTCGAGCGGCGCGGCGTCCTGGTTCGATCGAGCCTGTCGCGCCGCCCGTTGCCAGTGGTGGCCCGGCGCGCCGGCGCTCTGGATCGATTTCTCACCGAGCGCAACCGGTGAACGTCGCCTACGTCGACGCGTCGGCGCTGGTCGCCGTCGCGTTCGGCGAAGCGTCAGGCTCGGCGATTGCCGGGCGTCTCGACGGGTGCTCGCGCCTGCTCGCCTCGAATCTCCTCGAGGCCGAGCTGCGGTCAGTGTTCGCGCGCGAGCGCCTTGACTTCGCGGCGAGCCTGGTGGCCGGCATCGAGTGGATCCTGCCGGATCGCCCGCTAGCGCCCGAGATGACGGCCGTACTCGAATCCGGGGACCTGCGAGGCGCCGACCTGTGGCACGTGGCCACAGCCCTCTACGCCACGCCCGAGCCCGGCCAGGCCGCATTCATCACGGCCGACACGCGCCAACAAGCTGTAGCGGCAGCACTCGGCTTCGAGATCTGACGCAGGCACCGCACCTCGGCGACCTGTGGCAATCGTCCAGAATCGCCCCGCGGGCGCATGCCACAATGCCGCCGGCTGAGTGCCCGAGATGCCCTGCATGAGTAAGCCGCCGCTGGACCGTGCCGCGATCGAGGCGGTTATTCCGCATCGGGAGCCGTTTCTCTTCATTGATCGCATCGTGGAGATCGAGTATGGGCGGCGGGCGGTGGGGTATATCGACGACATCGGGGCGCTACAGGCCAACGTGTTGCGGGGGCACTTTCCGGGGTTTCCGGTGATGCCGGGCGTGATCATCGTCGAGGCGCTGGCCCAGGTGGGCGGGGTGGCGGCGCTTGGGCTGCCCGAGAATTCCGACAAGATCGCCATGCTCACGGGACTGGACAAGTGGAAATTCCGCACGCCGGCGCGGCCGGGTGATCGGGTGCGGCTGGAGACGGAGCTGCTGCGGGTGCGGGCCAATTTTGGGCGCGGACGCGGACGGGCGACCATCGGCGATCAGCTCGTCGCCGAGGGCGAGATCAGCTTCGCCATCGTGGACCGACCCGCGGAGTGGGGCGGGTAGCGGCCTCGCGCTTCGGCGACGTGGGCCGGATGGATTCCCGCCTTCGGAGACCTTTGAATAATTGGGGCGGGAGCGCATGGAGAGGGGCATCGGCCCCTCTTGGAGGCCCCTGCGGTGGTCGGGCGGGCGGGCCGGCGCGGGATCCCCGGCCGCAGGACCCTGCGCGCGGCGCACGGGTCCCGCGGTCAACTCGCCGCCCAGGCCAAGGTGTCCGCTTTGCGCAGGTTGTAGGCCATGAGCTTGAACCACAACTCCACCGTGTTGCGCCCCACCCCGCGGTAGCGGACGCGGTGGTAGCCATAGCTGCGCTTGAGGGTGCCGAAGACCTTCTCCACCCACGCCCGCTGGGGGGCAATCCAGGCGTTGCGCTGCTGCTGCCAGTCGGGCAGCTCCGGCTGATGCTTATGCGCCCGATGCATGATCCGATCCTCGATCCCCTGCTCCCGCAACCACTGCCGCCGCCGCTTGGACTCATACGCCCGGTCGCCGGACACCGCCTGCTCATCCCCGCTCACCAACGCGTCGGCCACCTCGCTCTCATAGACGTTGGCGGGGGTCAACACCGCCCGCCGCACCAGCAGCGTGTGCTCATCCACCCCCAGATGCACCTTGTAGCCGAAGTGGGAGCGGGCGCCCCGCCCGGTCTGGGTCCACGCCGCCTCGGGATCGGTGGCGCTCGGCGCGCCCCGCCCCGCCGCCAGCGGCGGGCGCCGCACCTGGGCCGCCACCAGCGTGGCGTCCAGCAGCGTGCCCTCCTTCAGCACCAGCCCCTGCGCGTCCAGTTGCGCCGCCAACTCCCGAAACAACGGCGCGCTCAGCTCCTGGACCTCCAGCGCCTGCCGAAAGCGGCTGATCGTCGAGTGGTCCGGCGTGGCGTCCTCCAAGCTCAAGCCCACGAAGCGGCGGAAGGAGAGCCGATCCCCCAGGGCCTCTTCCAGCTGCGGGTCCGAGAGGCCGTACCACTGCTGCAGCAGCAGCGCCTTCACCATCAGCAGCGGCGGATAGCTGGGCCGCCCGCGGGCGGCGGCGTGCACGCCCGCCACCACTTGCGCGAGCCGCTCCCAGTCCACCGCGTCGTCGATCCGCTCCAGCCGCTGGTTGTGGCCGAGGGACTCCGACACCATCGCTTCCGCGAACGACGGTCGGCCCATATCCCGGTGCATACGCCCGCTCCTCACTCCTCCGCCTGGCGACGCCCCATGGTCCGCCCCGCCCCTCGATTTATGCAAAGGTCTCCCTTCGCGGGAATGACGGACCGAATCCGCAAAGGTCTTACATCGCTTTCGCCGTTAGAATGATCGCTCGCCCACCGTCTCAATAGGAGCACCTTGTGGCCCGCGTCCTCGTGACCTCTCGGCTCGCCGTCAAGTCCCCCGACACCACCTGGCGCGGTCTCCTGGAGCAGGCCGGCCACGAGGTGGTCATCGCCCAGGTTCCCGCCAATCAGATGTATCCCACGGAAGAGCAGCTCAAGGACCTGCTGCAGGGCATCACCGCCACGGTGGCGAGCAGCGAGTCCTACACACGCGCGGTCTTCGAGAGCGCGCCGGAGCTGCGCGTAGTCTCGCGCGTGGGCGTGGGCTACGACGCCATCGACACCGCCGCGGCGGCCGACCACGACGTGGTGGCCATGATTGCCGCGGGCTCGAACGACACCACCGTTGCCGAGTCGGCGGTGGCGATGATCCTGGCTCTGGCGCGTGAGCTGTACGCCTACGTCACCAACACCGCCGAGGGCGACTGGTCGCGCGGCCTGATGCACGAGATCCGCGACAAGACCATCGGCGTCGTGGGGCTCGGGCGCATCGGCAAGAGCGTGGTGCGGCGGCTGGCCGGATTCGATCCGGTGCTCATCGCCGCCGAGCCCTATCCCGACCACGACTTCGTGGCGAAGTACGGCATCGAGCTGGTGGAGATGGACGATCTGTTTCGGCGCTCCGATTACGTGACCCTGCACGTGAATACGACGCCGGAGACGGCTAGCCTCGTGAACGAACGGCGGCTGGGATTGATGAAGCCCTCGGCCTTTCTGGTCAATACCGCGCGCGGCGGTCTGGTGGACGAGGACGCGCTCTACGCGGCGCTCACGAACGGCGGGATTGCGGGCGCCGCGCTGGACGTGCGCGCGCAGGAGCCGCCGTCGGACCACCGGCTGGCGCAACTGCCGAACGTGATCGCGACGCCGCACGTCGCCGGCATCTCCACCGATTGCGTGGTGCGCATGGCCGACCTAGCCGCGCAGAACATCGTCGATGCCCTGCAGGGGTCGTGGCGGCGCGAGATGGTCGTGAACGGCCTGTACTCGGACTGATGCAATCGGCCGCGGCGCACCGGCACGACCACGGGCCGGCGCTCGTTCCGATCCGGCGGCGCGCCTTCGCCTTCGACATGGACGGCGTGGTCTACCGCGGCCCCGAGCTCATTCCGGGCGCCGCCGAAGCCGTGGCCGCGGTGCAGCACCTGGGGCTCCCGACGCTTTTCATCACCAACAACTCGCGCGAGACGCCGGTGGAGCTGGCGGCCAAGCTGCAAGGACTCGGCATCGACGCCGGTCCCGAGAGCATCGTGTCGGCGGTTGTGGCCAGCGTCTCCTATCTGCGGACGCACCATCCCACCCCGTGCCGCGTGCTCGTGCTGGGCGGCGAAAGCCTGGCAACGCAGATTGCGGACGCCGGCTACGAGCTGGCGACCTGGGACGGCGACGACGTTCCGGAGGTCGTCGTGGTCGGCGTGGACTTTGGGCTGACCTATGACAGGCTGCGGCGCGCGACCCGCGCCATCATCCTGGACGGCGCCAAATATCTGGCCGTCAACACCGACCCGCAATACCCCACGCCCAACGGACCCATACCCGGCGCCGGAGCGATGACGGCCGCCGTAGCGGCGGTCACCGGGCAGGAGCCGGTCATCGTGGGCAAGCCGTCGGCCCACATGTTTCAGGTCATCCTGGACCGGGCGAGAGTCGAGGCCGCCGATCTGGTGGTGCTGGGCGACATGCTGACCGCGGACATCGCCGGCGCGCGCGCCATCGGCGCCGAGTCGGTGCTGGTCCTCACCGGCACCACGTCAGCCGCCGAGGCCGCCGCCGCACCCGCCGACCAGCGGCCGGACCACGTGATCGAGTCGCTCTACGACCTGCCGCTGCCCGCGCTGGTTGGGACGTAGCACCCCATGGCATTTCAAGACCTGCGCGCCTTCATCGACCACATCGAGCAGCAGGGACAGTTGCGCCGGATCGAGGTTGAAGTCGACCCCCATCTCGAGATCACCGAGATCGCCGACCGCGTGATGAAGTCGGACGGCCCGGCGCTGCTCTTCGAAAACGTGAAGGGCTCCGACGTGCCGTTGGCCATCAACCTGCTCGGCACCCAACAGCGGATGGCCTGGGCCCTGGGCGTGGACGACTGGTCCGAGCTGGAAACCCGCATCGAGCGCCTGCTGGACCTCGCGATGAGTCCGCCGCCCGCCGGCATCTGGGGCAAGCTGCGGACCCTGGGTGAGATCGTGCACATCGGCCGCATCGGCCCGCGCACGGTGGGCGGCGGTCCGGTGCAGGACATCGTCGAGACGGCCGCTCCCACCCTGGATGGCTTGCCCATTCCGACCTGCTGGCCGGAGGACGGCGGCCCCTACATCACCATGCCGCTCGTCTTCACCCACGACCCGGCCAGCGGAAAACGCAACATGGGCATGTATCGCCTGCAGGTCTTCGACCCGCAGACGCTGGGCATGCACTGGCAGGTGCACAAGGGCGGGGCGGAGCACTGGCGCCGCAGCGGCGAGGCGAGCACCCGCATGGAAGTGGCCATCGCTATCGGCGCCGATCCGGTGCTGTTGTACTCCGCCACCGCACCCCTGCCGCCGGACGTGGACGAGCTGGTATTCGCCGGATTCCTGCGGGGCTCATCGGTCGAGATGGTTCCCGCGCAGACGGTGGACATCCTGGTTCCGGCGCGCGCCGAAATCGTGCTCGAGGGCTACGTCGATCCCGCCGAGAGCCGCATGGAAGGCCCGTTCGGCGACCACGTCGGCTACTACTCGCTCGCCGAGCCCTACCCGGTGTTTCACCTCACGGCGGTGACGCGCCGGCGCGACCCGATATTCGTCTCCACCATCGTCGGGCGGCCGCCCATGGAGGATGGATGGATCGGCAAGGCCACCGAGCGACTCTTCCTGCCGCTGGTGCGGCTCGTCATTCCCGAGATTGTGGACATGAACCTGCCCGTTCACGGCGTGTTTCACAACTTCGCCATCGTTTCGATTCGCAAGCGCTATCCGGGACAGGCGCGCAAGGTCATGCACGCCATCTGGGGCACGGGCCAGCTCATGTTCACCAAGTACGTGATCGTGGTGGACGCCGACGTGGATGTGCACGACCTGAGCGAGGTGCTCTGGCGCGTCGGGGCGAACACGGAACCGGGCAGGGACACGGAGCACGCCCAGGGCGTCATGGATGCGCTGGAGTTCGCCACGACCCAGCCGAACGTGGGCGGCAAGCTCGGCATCGACGCCACGCGAAAGCTGCCCGAGGAAGGGTTTCCGCGCGAGTGGCCCCCGGATATCGTGATGGACGAGAACGTCGTGCGGCGGGTCGACGAACGGTGGACCAGCTATGGCATCTAGGAAGAAAAACGGGATGTGCGCGGCCGCACGACGCGCTAGGCTCTGGGTAGCTCCACCCGACCGCACGAGCCGCGAATGAACCCGGTTGCCGCCGCGATGCGTCTGCGCTTGTATCTCGACGCGATCAAGTTCGAGCACACGATCTTCGCGCTGCCGTTTGCCTTCCTGGGGATGGTGCTGGCGCAGGACGGTTGGCCCGGGTGGCGCACTTTCCTGTGGATCACGGTCGCCATGGCCGGCGCGCGCACGGGCGCCATGGCGGCCAACCGGCTGATCGACGCGCAAATCGACGCGGCCAATCCGCGCACCGCCGAGCGCGCCCTGCCGGCCGGCCGGATGTCGCGCGTCGAGATGCTGGGGCTGGCGTCGGCGGGCTTCGCCCTGCTGCACATCGCCGCCTGGCAGCTCAACCTCCTGGCCCTGGCGCTGGCGCCGGTGGCCATGGTCACCGTCACGCTCTACTCGTACACCAAGCGCTTCACGTGGCTGAGCCACTGGATATTGGGACTCGCCGACGGCATCGCGCCGGTGGGCGGGTGGATCGCCGTACGCGGGGAAATCGGCGCCGAAGCCATCGTGCTGGCGCTGGTGGTGATGTTCTGGATCGCGGGCTTCGACGTCCTCTACTCCCTGCAGGACCTGGGCTTCGACCGCAAGCGGGGGCTGCATTCCGTGCCGGCGCGCTTCGGCACGCGGCGCGCGCTGCAGGTCGCGCGGGCGTCGCACGCGCTCACGGTGGTGACTCTGATCGTATTGGGGCTGCTGGCGCCGCTGTCGTGGCCCTATTGGGTGGGGGTCGGGCTCATCGGCGCGCTGCTCATCTACGAGCACGCCCTGCTGCGCAACGACCTGTCGCGGCTCAACATTGCCTTTTTCAACATGAACGGCTACGTGGCGATCACCGCGCTGGTGTTCACCATTGCCGGCGTGTGGGTTGCCTGACCGCGGAGGCCCGCGCCCCAGTCTGATCCTGGGCATTTCGGGGGCGACGGGCGCGGTGTTGGCCGACGCGGCGGCCAAGGCGCTCCTGCAACGCGGCGAACGGCTCGACGTCGTATGCAGCGACTACGGCGAGCTGATGTGGCACCACGAGATGCAGGAGCGCTTTCGCGACGCAACGGCCCGCTGGTCGTCGGATGGCGAGGTGACCGTCCACCGGCCGCAAGACGTCGCGGCGCCGATCTCGAGCGGCAGCTACCCGGTGCGCGGCATGCTGATCGTGCCATGCAGCATGGCGACCCTTGGGGCGCTGGCCAGCGGCGCGGGCACCAACCTTCTCCATCGCGCCGCCGACGTGACGCTCAAGGAGAAACGCCGCCTGGTCGTCGTGCCGCGGGAGACGCCGTTGTCCATCATCCATTTGCGAAACCTGCTCACGCTGGCCGAGGCCGGCGCGACGGTGCTGCCGCCGGAGCCGGCCTTCTACCTGCGGCCCTCGAGCGTCAGCGACATCGTGGACGCGCTGGTGGATCGCATGTTGCAGGCGCTGGGCGTGATCGAGGCGCCGTCCGAGGAGCATCGCTGGGCGTAGGCGTGGAAGTGGGGCATTGCCTCTACACGCGAGTGGGGAATAGATTCCCGCCTCCGCGGGAATGACGTCTACGGGGAAATCCGGCAACGCAGGTGCTCACGGCATTGACAGGGAGCGACTCGGCGGGTACGCCGTAGGCGCACCAACGCAGAGGTCAGCGCCCGATGTATAGCCGGATCAAGCGCCGCGCCTACGAGATCGTCGAGCCGACGCCCGAAGGCGACCGCCCCAGCCACCTTTTCGACATTGCCCTCATCACGCTCATTTCGCTCAACCTGCTGGCGATCGCCCTCGAGACGGTTGCGCCCTTGGGCGAGCGGGCCAGCCGCGCCTTTCTGGTGTTCGAGATCGTGTCGGTGGCGATCTTCACGGCGGAATACCTCGTGCGCATCTGGGCCTGCACGGAGAACCCGGCCTATGCCCACCCGGTGATGGGACGGCTGCGGTTCGCCGTGCAGCCGTTGGTGCTCATGGACCTCGTCGCCATCGTGCCGTTCTACATCCCGCTGCTGCTGACGTTCGACCTGCGGTTTGTGCGCTCGCTGCGGCTGCTGCGGGTGTTCCGGCTGGTCAAGATCACGCGCTACTCGGAGTCGGTGGAGATCATCGGCACGGTGCTGCGCAGCCGGAGCAACGCCCTGCTCTCCACGCTGTTCGTCACCTTCATCCTCCTGTTCATGGCGTCGGTGCTGATGTATCTGGCGGAGCGCGACGCCCAGCCCGACGGCTTTTCGAGCATCCCGGCCGCCATGTGGTGGGGTATGGTGACGCTGACCACGGTGGGGTACGGCGACCTGGCGCCGGCGACGGCGCTGGGTCGAATCCTCGGCGCCGTGGTGGCGCTCTTCGGCATCGGGCTCTTCGCCCTGCCCGCGGGCATCCTGGGGTCCGCGTTCGTCGACGAACTCGAGGCCCGGCGGAGCGCGAGGCAGACGCCGACATGCCCGCATTGCGGCAAGCCGATCGGCGACCATGCAGCCTCGGAGACTTGACCGTGAGTGCGGTGTTCCACGCCTGTACACAAAATGTTTCACGTGAAACACTGGCAACTCAGAGACCTGATCGTGAGCGCATTGGTACCCTCGGCCATCCCGCGCGTGTGAGAGTTCAGCCATGCCGCCTGACGCGCCGCCTGTCGTCGACGCCCACAACCACTATTGGGTGATTGGGCAGTCCCATTTGCCCTGGATGGACGACACGATGCCGGACACCCTGCGCCAGACATACACCCCATCCACCCTCAAGCCGCACATGGACGCCGTCGGCGTCCATCGCTCGGTGATCGTCGAGGCGAGCACGGCCTGGGCCGAGCAGCCGTGGTATCTGGATCTCTGCGACGAGTACGACTTCGTCGTCGGCGTGATCGCCAACCTGGATCTCACGGCCTCCAATCTCGAAGCGAGGCTGGACGAGCTGGCGCGCAGCCCCTGGTTCAAGGGTCTTCGCGCCGGGGCCGAGAACATGTCCGACACCGCCTGGCTGGCCCGCGACGACGTGCGCCGCGGCATCCGCACGGTGGTCTCGCGGGGGTACATCGTGGAGCTGCTGGTGAAGACGCCGCACCTCCCGCACATCCCGGCGATCGCGCGCGAAAACGACGGTGGGAAGCTGATCGTGGACCACATGGCCAAGCCGCCATTCGAATCGGGCGACCTGTCCTCCTGGCACGAGGGCATGCGCGCGCTGGCGCCCTATGAGCACCTGCGGGTAAAGGTCTCGGGACTGCTCACCGAGTGCCCGTCCGCCCCGACGACCGAGACGATCCAGCCGGCGGTCGACACGGTGCTCGATGCGTTCGACATCGACCGGCTGATCTGGGGCAGCGACTGGCCGGTGGCCCTGATGGCCGCGCCCTACGAGGACACGTTCGAGCGGGTCACGGGCGCGTTGGGCGGGCTCAGCCCCAGCGAACGGGCGGCCCTGCTGGGCGGAAACGCCATCGACTTCTACGAGCTTGGCTGAGTGGTTCCGGCCGAAAATGAGCAGGTAGGAATCGACACCGCGCGCCGGGCGATTTTGGCGCGCACACGGGAGATTCATCCATGTCAACGACGACGATGCGACTGACGAAGCGGCAGTTTCTGCGACTGGTCGGCTCGGCGGCCGGAGTGGCCGCGACCTACCACACCATGAACACGCTGGGCCTGCTGGGTCCGGAGAGCGCGCAGGCGGCCACGCCGGAACTGCCGGACGGATCGGGCCATGGCAAGCGCGTGGTGATCCTGGGCGCCGGCATTTCCGGCATGACGGCGGCCTACGAGCTATCCAAGGCCGGCTATCACTGCACCATCCTCGAAGCCACGGGCCGCGCCGGCGGCCGCAACCTCACCGCCCGCGCGGGCGACGTGATCCACGAGGTCGACAGCCGGCAGTGGGTCGACTTCGACCACGAGGACCATCTCTACGCCAATCTCGGACCGGCGCGCATTCCCTATCACCACCGCATCATCCTGGGCTATTGCAAGGAGTTCGGCGTCGAGCTGGAGATGTTCACCAACGACAACCGCGGCGCCTTCTTCCACAACGCCGAGCGATTTGGCGGCCAGCCGGTGGTGGGACGGCGGGTGATGACCGATCAGCGCGGCTACGTCGCCGAGCTGCTGGCCAAGGCCATCAACCGCAACGCACTGGACGACGAGTTGACCGCCGACGACAAGGAGCGGCTGCTCCCCATGCTGGTCGAGTTCGGCGGCCTGGACCCCGACTATCTCTACGCCGGCTCGAGCCGCGGCGGGTACCAGGGTGAGCAGGTCCACGCCGGTCTCCTCGGTGGCGGCGACGTCAATGATCCGCTGGACTTCAGCGAGCTGCTGCGCTCGGAGTTCTGGGAGTACAAGCTCCACTTCAGCCAGTTCCTCAACCAGAATCCGACGCTCTTCCAGCCCGTGGGCGGCATGGACGCCATCGCCAAGGCGTTCGAGGCCCGCCTGCGGCGGATCATCCGCTACAACAGCCCCGTCGAGGTCATTCGCAACACGGCCGACGGCGTCCGCGTCGTCTACCGGAACCAACGCGGCTTCTTGGAAGGCCTCGACGCTGACTACGTGATCTGCACCATCCCCGCACCCGTGCTCAAGGACGTCAGCAACAACTTCTCCGCCGAGACCCAGGCCGCCATCGAGTCCGTCGCCTTCGTGCCGGCGGTCAAGATCGGATTTCAGGCGCGGCGCCGGTTCTGGGAAGAGGATCACGCGATTTATGCCGGCATCTCGTGGACCGACCAGGACATCACGCAAATCTGGTATCCGGCGAACGGCTATCACCGCGAGAAGGGCGTCGTCATGGGCGCCTATATCTGGGACGATTTCCCAGGCCAGGGCGAGCGCTGGGCGAACATGACCCTGCCGGAGCGTCTGCGGACCGCCATCGCCGAGGGCGAGCACCTGCACCCCGGCTACGCGCAAGAGATCGAGTCCGGCGTCAGCCGCGCCTGGCTCAAGGCGCCCTATCAGCTTGGCGCCTGGCCCGAGAGCTATCAGCCTCCCGCCGAGCTACTGGCCCCCGACGGCGCGGTCTATTTCGCCGGCGACCAGATCACCGCGCTGCCGGGCTGGCAGGAAGGCGCCGCCCTGGCGGCGCACGAGGTCGTGAACGCCATCCACGCGCGGGCGACGGCGGGATAGGGCGCGCCCGAGGTTGATGGACCGCCAGGCGGTCTGGATCGGGGCCGATCCGGGCGGAACGAATAACTTTGGCATCGCGGAACTTTCGGCGGATGGGACTACCCGCACTGCCCGCGTCTCTTCCGCACGCCAGGCTGTCGACTGGATCCAAGGCGCGCCCCGAGGTGCAGGCATTGACGCTCCCATGTGGTTGTCGTCGGCCAAGCGAGGTGACCGCAATGCCGACCTGTGGCTTCGCTGCAGGTACGGCAATGCATCGCCTGGCAAGATCTTGGCGATCAACTCCTTGTATGGGGCCGTCCTCGCCCAGGGCGCCATGTTTGCCGTGGAGTTGCGCCGGCAGTTCCCGAATCTGCCGATCACGGAAGCTCATCCCGGCTTGCTCCTGAGAGCGCGGTTCCCAAGCGTCGACGAGCGACTGCGATTCGACGAGTTGAAACGGCACTTCGGAATCCACGCCGACCCGGGAATCAGCGATCACGAGCGGGATGCCGTAATCGCGGCGCTCGCCGCCCGGGAGGGATTCACCGGCAATTGGCCGCGTGACCTGGCGTCCAGGCGCCTTCCCGACGAGCAGGACCCCGCCACGTACTGGCTGGCGCCGATGCACTACTGGTGGTTCGAGTAGCCGTAGAGCGCGCAGGCGCTTCGGTCCGACCCTGGCCAGTTCGACTGGCCTAAGATGCAACCACCGACACCCGAATCAATCCCCGGAGACGCTTGATGGAGTTATGGAACACCGTGTGGGACGCGTTCAACGCGCCCATGTTCAGCCTGGGGGAAGAGCCCATCACGCCCCTCAGCGTGGTCGTGCTGCTGGTCATCCTGGCGGTCACCTGGATCGTGGCCGGTCGCGTGCGCTGGCTGCTCGAGCGCCGCATCGGCCAGGTCGCCGGCATGCAGGAGGGCACGCTGCACGTCATCGGCGCCCTCGGCCGATACCTGATCATCTTCGTCGGCTTTTTTGTCGGCCTCCAATCCGTCGGCCTTCAACTGGATTCCGTCCTGATCTTGTTCGGCGCCCTCGGCGTCGGCATCGGCTTCGGCTTGCAGAACATCGCCAACAACTTCGTCTCCGGCGTCATCCTCCTGTTTGAGCGCCCCGTCGAAGTCGGCGATGTCATTGAGGTGGGCGGCGAGCTGGGGACCGTTGAGCGCATCAGCATCCGCGCCACCACCCTGCGCAAGTTCGACCAGACCCAGGCCATCGTCCCCAACGGCGATCTCATCTCCGGCGTCGTCACCAACTGGACCCATGACGATCGCCGCGTGCGCGTGGACTTCATGGTCGGCGTCGCCTACGGCTCGGACATCGCCCTGGTCGAGCGCATCTTGAAGGAGCTCGTGGATGGCCATGAGAAGGTATTGGACGAACCGGCGCCGCGCATCCTCTTCATGGAGTTCGGCGACTCATCGCTCAATTTCCGCGTGCTGGCCTATGTGCCCGACCTCATGGATCGCCTGACCACGCAGAGCGACCTGCACTTCCAGATCGATGAGGCGTTTCGGGCCAACGACGTCGAAATCCCGTTCCCGCAGCGCGACCTGCACGTGCGCTCGATCGACTCCGACGCGGTGCTGCAACACGCGCCAACCGGCACGAACGGCTCGTCGAAGGCGTAGTAGCCCGGACGGGCATGCCCCGGCGTCAATGGCTCGGGCGACTCGCTGCGCCGCGCGCGATCGGCCTATAATATGCCCGGTTATTTTGACCGGTTGATATCAAGCTTATGCGCGTAGTGACGGCAACCGAAGCCAAGGCCCGCCTGGCCGAGTTGCTGCGCGCGGTGGAAGGCGGCGAGACCATCGCCATCACGCGTCACAACAAGGCCATCGGGCATCTGGTGCCGGCGCAGGCGCAGGACCACGCCGCCCGCGCCGCGGCCGTGCAGCGATTCCGACAACAGCGCGCCGGCTGGAAGCGCATCGACATGTCCACCGAAGAGATTCTCGCGGCGCGCCACGAGGGCCACCGCTGGTAACCCGGTTCGTCCTCGATGCGTCGATAGCCGCCGCATGGCTCTTCGACGACGAGGCGGAATCGCGTGCCGACGCGGCGCTGGCGCAGCTGGAATCAGCCGAGGCGCTGGTCCCGCGTCACTGGCATCTGGAGGTGTGCAACGCCTTGCTCGTCGCCGAGCGGCGAGGCCGCCTCTCGACCGACGACGTCAGTCAGCGCCTGGGTGCTCTCGCAGCCCTCCCCGTCCATACGGACGACGAGCCCCGGCTCGACGTCGCCCTGGCGCTGGCCAGGTCGCACGGTCTGTCCATCTATGACGCCCTCTATCTCGAGCTCGCGCGACGCCACGCATCGGCGCTGGCCACGCTGAATGCGGCACTGGCGCGAGCGGCCGAGGCCGAAGGGATGGCGCTGATCTAGCCAAAAGAGGGGCGACCCTGGTAGTCGCCCCTAAGCGGACCTGGGTGCGGCGTTAAAGCCGCCCGCGTCCGGTGGCCCGCGCTGCGTGCAGCGTGGGTCCGGCCGTGGATGGATCTCCCAGGCTGCACGCAGCCTGGGCCACCGGGCGGTCTGGGCCACCGGACGACTTAGTGCGGGATGCCGAGCGCGTGCATGCGCCGGTGGATGGCCTCGCGGGCCTCGCGGAAGGGGCGCTCGAGAAACGCCTGGTGGTCGGCCTCGCCGTGATGGTGGCTGGCGTGGCCCGCCGGGTATTGGGTGCTGCGGTGGCGGATGTAATCCATGCTGCCGTCGATCAGGGTGAGCATGTACTGCGCCGTGGCGTCGCTCCACATGGACCACTCGGCGGCGCCCTCCGCCACGTACACCGGCGAGGTGTGGGCGAACCGTTGGCGGTGCCAGACGTCGTGGTGCTCGGGGGCGTCGAAGTAGGACGGTCCGCCGCAACGCGCCGCCAGCCAAGTGGGCGCGGCGACCTCCAGGGTTTCCGACAGCCGCAATTGACGCGCGCCTTCCGAGGCCTGCGCTTCGGCCACGACCTGTCCTTCCCGCACGATCTGCAGGCTGTGGACCGGCAGGATCGACTCGACCGACGCCTCCACCGTGACACTCCCACCGTTCCCGTCCATGTGCAGCGTGTCGCCCGGCTCGTGGCCGTCGACGCGCAAGCTGATGAGCGGCCCGCCGCTGAGGAACGTGCGCCCCGCCGACATGCCGGCGCACCACGAGTCGTAGGTGAACGGCTCGTCCGCCGGAAGTCGCACGTAGGTGCGATAGAGCCCGACCGGAACCTCGGACGACATCTTGTCCGTGCCCCCGACCAGCGGCAGCCGGTAGCCGCCGTTGAGATAGCGGTAGTACTCCGTATGCGCAAAGGGACCCTGGGTCAGCATCTCGACGGCATCGGCGCGACCGGTCGCGATCAGGGCGGCCGGCTCGCCGTTGGGAAACGGCAGATGCGGGATGACCACCGTGCCGCCCTGCGCGTGGCAGGCGTCGGCCCAGTGGGAGAGCGTGGTCTCCATCGATCCGCCGGGCTCCGCCTCGGTCGGCCCATCGGAGCACCAGGGCATCACCAGGTCCTTGAGCCCCAGCAGCGTCAGGTGCCCCAGGAAGTGCTGCCGGTTCTCCTGCGAGACGTAGACGATGGTGCGGCCGTCATCGGACACGCGCGGACGGCCGATGAAGTCCTCGGAATTCGTGAAGAGCGAGCCCCACTGCGACTGCAAGACGTTGACCACGTTCAGGTCTTCGCCGGCGGCCTCGACGTTTGCGCCGTCGCCCGAGAGGAAGTGCACGTGGGTGTCGCCGCTGTACCAGCCCTGGGCGTTCATGTCGGTCCAGCGGTCGAGGCGCAGCTCCAGCTCGCGCTGACCGGGCTCGATCTCGATCTCGGTGCGCAGCGGCTCGTACTCGAAGCCGCGGGCCACGTCCACCAGCACGCGCCCCGTGGGCAGCCACCCCTGACAGCGACCGTCGATGTAGGCGTAGGTGGCCTGGTCCAGCCGCAGGTCACCGCCCACGTCGACGTGCCAGGTGTCGTGCTCGGCGTTGAGGTGGGAGTGGTGCCCGTGGGGCTGATAGGGCACGCCTTCGGGCGAGCGGAAGTGAATGCGGCAGGGCATGGGGCGCCGGGTGGCCGCGTCCACGACGCGTGTGTGCACCCAGGCGCGGCCTGTCTCCGCCGCGCGCACGGTGAGCCGCTCGGATGGCTTGAGCTCGCCCTTGGCCGTCAGCTCGCCGAAGCGAACCTGGCCAAGCTCCTCGCCCTCCAGCTCCACGCGCACGGTCGCCGACGGCGTGGCGGCAATCTCACTGTAGGCCGGGCTGCTGCCCGGGTTCTTGGGCTCTCCCCAGCCGGCCGTATCCGAGGTCAAGAACGCGTCCGGGTCACGGGGCAGGGGGTGGGCGTGCGTGGCGGTGCCGCGGTCCACCGCCACCTCCACCGCGAAGGGCCGGTCGGCGTCCGCCGGTTGCGGCAGCTCCACCACGACCGCCCGGCGCGCATCGGCACGCAGCGGATCCTCGTCGACCGTGCCCAGGCAAATGCCGCAGAGGACGACGGCGCGGTCCATGGGGCGCACTTCGACCGCCGCGATTTCGACGTCGGGGCGCGGGTTGCGCCAGGGGAACAGCGAGAACGCGGGCAGCGGTGGCGTGCCGACATCCGTCAGCGCACGTCCCATGCCGCCGCGCTCGACGATGTCGCGCGGGGCGGCGGGCGGGTCGGCTTGGGGGAGCGCGAGGAACGGGGCGCCGACGCGGAACATATCGTTCGTGTGCGCGGTCACGCCGATCTCGAAGCGCTCGCGAATCGGGATGTCGTGCGTCTCGCCGTCGGCGAAGTGCACGCGGTAGACGGCAACCGTGTCGCCGGGCAGGTCGCCGTCGGGTAGCCGCGATGACGCCAGCGAGTGCGCGAAGGTGACGGTGCGGGCCGTGCACCCAATCTCGATGCGTTGTGGCTCGGCGTGCCCGTCAGGACCGAACAGCGCCACCCGCGAGGCTTCCGCG
Source organism: Chloroflexota bacterium (assembly GCA_022826485.1). GTDB lineage: Bacteria > Chloroflexota > UBA11872 > UBA11872 > UBA11872 > JAJECS01. The sequence continues at coordinate 31,555 of JAJDUU010000018.1, forward strand.
TCGCCGATGTCGAATGGCAAGCCCCGCACGTCCCGCCGTCCGAGCCAGCCGCGCCCCTCGTCGCCGAGCAGGCTCACGTCGGCATTGCACAGGGAAGCAATCGTCAGCGCCTCGTAGTCGGACATTAGGAACCTCACGCGGCCGGCCAGCGTGCCGCGATGGTGGCGGCCCGGCGCGCGGGCGTCAACGCCTCCGGCACCGAGGGGCCTGCGGCACGTTCGGGCGGCCACAAGGGCCGCCCCTACAAGAACGTCCCTCCGCGTAGGGGCAGCCCTTGTGGCTGCCCGCCCCGGTGGCCCGCGCTGCGTGCAGCGTGGGATCGGCCGTCAGCGCTTGAGCGGGTGGTCGTCGCCCAGCCTGGCCTGAATGGGCTCCTCGTACAGGTGACTGGCGTCCGTCCGGATGTAGTGGCAGGCGTAGGCCCGCCGCCAGGCGTCGCTGGTGTTTGGCGCGGACATGTGGAAGGTCTGCAGGTGATGGAAGATCACGCCGCCGGCGCGCACCGGCGCGTGCAGAGGCGCGGGCAGATCCAGCCGCTCCGGTATCAGGTGCGTAGTGCCACCCTCCCATACGTGCGGCACGGCGCCCTGCAAATGCGAACCGGCGAAATACTGCATGCAGCCGTTCGCCACGGTGGCGTCGTCCAGCGCGCACCACACGGTCACGCCCCAGTCGGCCGGCTCCACGCCGAAGTGGGCATTGTCCTGGTGCGGGGGCTTGGCGCTCCCCTGCCGCGGCGGCTTGAGGAACGCCTGATCGGTATACAGGCGCAGCGGTTCGCCGATGAGCTGGCCCACCATCTCCAGCAGCTCCGGCGCCTCCGCGTGCCGGCGGAACACGGCGTCATGCGGCGCCAGTTCGTTCAGCTTGCGGGGCAAGGCGCCGTCGGTGGGAGCATCCGGCTCGAGCTGCACGCCCATGCGCTGCGCCACCTCGCCACCGGTGTCGGAGGCAATGGCGTCAATCTTGCTGCGCATCTCCGCCACCCGCTCCGCGGGCACCACGTCCTCCACCACCAGGTAGCCATCGGCGCGGAATTGAGCGACTTGGGCGTCAGTTAGCGGCATCGGCGCATCGTCCAGGGAGGACAGTTCGTCCTTACTCTAGCGTTTCCTCGAGGATTTCCGCCGCCTGCGACGCCCGCCGCTCGCGGAGCGTCTCACGCAGCGCCGGATCGGCCGTGGCGAGAATCTGCGCGGCCAGGAGCGCGGCGTTGACCGCGCCGGCCTTGCCGATGGCGACGGTGGCGACGGGAATGCCGCGCGGCATCTGCACCGTCGACAGCAGCGAATCGAGGCCGTCCAGCGACCACGCCTGCATGGGAACGCCGATCACCGGCAGCAACGTGTGCGCCGCCACCACGCCGGCCAGGTGCGCCGCGCCACCGGCGGCAGCGACGACTACACCCAGTCCGCGCGACTCCGCCGAGCTGGCGTACTCCATCGTTTCGGCCGGCGTGCGATGGGCCGAGAGCACCCGCGCCTCGTGCGCGATGCCCAACTCTGCCAGCGTGTCGGCGGTGGACTTCATGGTGCCCCAGTCGGAGGCGCTGCCCATCAAGATGCCGACCTGGGGGTTCGATTGCTGCTCGCTCATGGATCGATCACTCGCCTTGTGCCAGGGAATACGCGCGCTCGCCGTCAAACGTACACAAGTGCTCGGTTTTGGTGAAGTCCAGCCCCGTCGCAGCGATGCACCCCAGAAGGGCGACGATTTGCGCGTGGTCCACGGCGGCGCCGTCGTCGCCCGTGAACCGGGCGCGCCACTGGTCGACCAATAGGCCGTCGGCCACGTTCTCGGGCCAGACCTGGGCGCCGCGGTTGCTGATCATTCTGAGGGTCAGGCCATCGCCGTTCGTCTCCTGCAGCCGCCGCGCAAGGTCCGCAGGCTCCTCGCCGCCCCAATCGAAGAAGACATCAACGCCCACGGTCTGCTTGGCCGGCGTAGTGCTGGGAATCGAGGCGGCGTGCACCGGCGTCCGGCCGCCGACCCCGTAGACGGCGACCGGCAGCGTTTGGGGTAGTTCACCGATGCGGTCGGCCACGGCCTGGCCGAACTCACGCGTGCCGACCTTGGCTTTGCTGTGCTCGGGCGTGTGGATGTCGTAGGTGTGGATGCCGTCCTCCAGGGTCCGTAGCCAGGCGTTCTGCACCCGACCGGCCACCTCGGCCTGGCCGATGTGGTCCAGCATCAGCACGGCGGCGTTGAGCAGGCCCGACGGGTTGGCCAGGTTCTGGCCCGCGCGGCGCGGCGCGGACCCATGGATGGCCTCGAACATCGCGGCGCTCTCGCCGATGTTGGCGGCGCCGGCGAGGCCGACCGAGCCGGCGATCTGCGCCGCCACGTCGGACAGGATGTCGCCGTAGAGGTTCGGCAGCACCACCACGTCGAACATCTCCGGCGTGTCGGCCAGCTTGGCCGCGCCGATGTCGACGATCCAGTACTCGGCCTCGATGTCGGGATACTCCGCCGCCAACTCGTCGAAGACCTCGTGGAAGAGGCCGTCCGACAGCTTCATGATGTTGTCTTTGGCGAAGGCGGTGACCTTGGATCGACCGTGGTGGCGCGCGTACTCGAAGGCGTAGCGAATGATGCGCTCGCTGCCCGGGCGGGAGATGAGCTTGAGGGACTGCATGACCTCGGCGGACTGGCGGTATTCGATTCCGGCGTAGAGGTCTTCTTCGTTCTCGCGGATCAGCACCACGTTCATGTCGGGGTGGTGCTTGGTCTGGATGTAGGGATGGAAGGTGGCGGCGGGGCGCACGTTGGCGAACAGGCCCAGCGCGACGCGCGTGGTGACATTGAGGCTCTTGAAGCCGCCGCCCTGCGGCGTGGTGATGGGCGCCTTGAGAAAGACTCGGGTGCGTCGGATGGACTCCCACGCGGCGTCGTCGATGCCGGTGGTGATGCCGCGCCGGTAGACCTTCTCACCGATCTCGATGACTTCAGGCTCGATGCGCGCCCCGGCAGTCTCGAGCACGTGCATGACTGCCGGCATGATCTCGGGGCCAATGCCGTCGCCATAGGCCACGGTGATCGGGGTCTTATCGGTCATTCAGGACTCCTGCGCGAGGCAACGGCGCCTAGCATATCGCCGCCGTCACCGGGCGTCTCCGGCTTGGGTCGCCGCGCTCACGCCCAACGCAGCGTGGGGTCGCCGGGCGCGTAGCGAACGAACTCGCCAAACGCCGCCATGAGCTGGCGGACCCGCTCGCGCAGGCGTTCGTCGGCGAGCCGGCCCTGGTCGTCGAACGCGCGCCAGGCCCCGGCGACGAACACCTCGGGGTCGATCAACACGCGCATGCTGTTGTGCAGCGCGATCTCGCGCAGGTGCATCTGCGCCCGCACCGTGCCGAAGCGCCCGCCCGCGCCCATGATGGCCATGGGCTTCCCATCCAGCGGCGAGTCGGGCGGACGCGAGGCCCAGTCGATGGCGTTCTTGAGCACGCCGGGAATCGAGTAGTTGTACTCCGGCGTCGCGACCACCAGGCCGTCGGCGGCGGCGAGGGACTGGCGAAACTCCTCGACCGGCGCGGGGATGCCGTCGTCCTCGAGGTCGCGGTTGTAGAGGGGGATTTCAGCGAGGTCCACGATGTCGAGGCGCACGTCGGCCGGCGCGAGGGCCTGCGATTCCCGCAACAGCGCCGCGTTGAAGGAGCCACGGCGCAGGCTGCCGGCTATTCCCGCCAGCACCACCTCATCGGCCATTGTGCAACCCGTCTATTCGCGCCATGGACCCGGCGATTGGTGTCCCTTCACCATGATCGGGGCGGGGCGCCCGGCAACCAAGAGTTTTCCAGTGGTTCGGCCGGAACAGCCCTCGGTATCGCCGTAGCAACCGAGGCCGGCGGACCGGCCGCAGATTTCTCGCTGCGCTTGGGAGTGACACTAGGGCTCAGGTTGACCCGGCGATTTCTCAGACCATCAGCCTCTGCCTCTGCCTGTCCGTCATTCCGGCGGAAGCCGGAATCCAGAGAGTCTGAGAAATGTCGAGCGGGGCTGGACCCCGGCTTTCGCCGGGGTGACGGAGAGTGCCGGTGCGACGGCGGAGTCAACTGGGTCGAGCAGCCTGTCGCGGCAGCTAGACCACCGTTGAATTCCGACACACATACTCCAGACGGATGCTCGGACCGGCCTAAACCTCGCGGCCCGTGGATCTATACCGGCATGACGCGCTTGGTGTAGCGGCGTCCGAAGGCGGCGTGGGCCTCGCCGCCGCCGATGATCCGGGCGCCGACCTCGTCGATCAGGTGTCGCACCTGCTCCTCCATGGTCATGGCCGGGTCCGCCCAGCTGCACAGGAACGGGAGCCCCGCCGCGGCGCAGGCGGAGCGAACGGCCTCGTGGGCGGCCATCATCTCCGGCGGATAGGGCGGATCGTGGCGCGAGGCATGGCCGAACGACATCCCCATGTCGCCCGGTCCCCACTCGGCGAAGCCGATGCCCGGCACGGTCGCAGTCTCGCGGGCGCGCTGCACGGCGTGGCGGTCCTCGATCTTGAGACCGAGCATGAGCTCTCCGTTGGGATTGAGCGGCCAGGCATCGGCGGCGCGCAGGTAATCCTCGGCGTCGAGTCCCCAAATCGCGGCCGCGGCGGACTGCCCGCCCGCGCCGCGAGTGCCCTCACCCAGGCCCGCCCCGACGCCGATGGTCTGAAACGGATAGCGGCAGGCCTCCACGAAGGCGCGCACGGCCGCGGGATCGCGTGCGTGGCAGAGCAAGAGACCGTGCGCGCCCGCGGTCAGAATCTGTCGCATCTGCCAGGAGTTCGCCTGAATCTCCGCCGCGGATGCGCCGTGGGCCGGGAGCGTGCAGATGACCGTGGGCGTGGGGTGGCCGCTGCGCGTCGGACCCGCATCGCGCAGGCCGCGCATGAAGGCGGTCAGCCCGACCACGTCGAGCGGAAAGTGCTCGAATTCGACGGTGAGGTAGTCCGCCCAGGTGCCGGACTGCTCGAGTCCGGCGTCGTAGCTCAACTCGGGCACGCCGTCCATGTAGATGGGTTGGCCGGATTCGAGCAACTCGATGCAACGGTTGACGCGAGCCATGCGTTCTCCTCAATGCCGAGCGGCTATCGGCGCCATCCTACGCCTCGGCGGCGATGAGCCGGCGGGCTGCCGCGAGCATGACCTGCGCCATGTCAACGCAATTCGCCGCGTATTCGTCCGTGCCGAAGATGTTGCCCCAACCGGGATCGAACACGTGGTCGCTGACGGTGAGGATTAGCCCCACGTCCACGCCGCGTACGGCGGCCACGGTCATCAGCGCGGAGGTCTCCATCTCGACACCCAGGTCGCCCTCGACGGCATAGCGCGCGACCTTGCCGCGAAACTCGCGGTAGGGCGCATCGGTGCTCCACACGCGGCCCTCGTGAACCGGACGCGCGTCTTCGCGCGCGGCCTCCAGCAGCGCGTGCGTGGCAGGACCGGATGCGGCAGCTTCGTGCTCCGGCCCGGCGTAGTGGTAGGAGGTGCCCTCTTCGCGTCGCGCGCTCGTGGGCACGACGTTGTCACCGATGCGGATGTGCGGCTGCAAGCTGCCGACGGCGCCGCCGATGAGGAGGGTGCGCGCGCCGTCGGCGATTAGCTCCTCAAACGTCATGATGGTGCGCGGGGCACCGGCCACGAGCTTGGCCACGGCCACGGGCGATCCATCGAGCGCGCCGACTTGCACACTGTTCCGCCACGTCGGCTGCGCGTCGATGGCCTCGGCAATTGCGTCGACCGTCGTCTGCATGAACGAGGCCAAGACCAACGGGGCGCTCGCGCTGTCCTCGGCAGCGCCCGCCCGTTCCGCCAGCTCACGCATGTGACGGCCGGGATCGATGACCGGCTCGTCATCACCGGCAGCATCGATCCAGTCGAAGGGCGAGGTGGACGGCATCGCGGTGCCTAGGGAGAGCGCGCGGGAAGGGAGAGCCTAGCAGCCGGCGGCGACCCGAGCATGAAGTAGAGAGCCGGTGCGCGTCACGCGACTGCCGGTTGCCGCCGTTAGAATTCCGTATGCGAGACGGTCCAATCCTGGTCATTGCCGGGGGCGCGGGATTCATCGGCGCGAATTTCGCGCGCTATATCGCCGCCGCCCGCCCGCAGTGGCGGCTGCGCGTCCTGGACAAGCTCACCTACGCGGGCGACCGCTCCCGGCTGGAGGGCGTGCCGGTCGAGTTCATCGAGGGCGACATCGCAGACTCGGAGGCTGCGGCGTCGGTCCTGGCGGGGGCGCGCTGGCTGGTGAACTTCGCGGCCGAGACCCACGTGGATCGGTCGCTGCAGGACGCGCAGGCCTTTCTGCGCACGAACGTGACCGGAACCTTCGTCCTCATGAGCGCGGCCGGCGATGCCGGCGTCGAGCGCATCGTGCACGTGAGCACGGACGAGGTCTACGGCGAGAGCCACGGCCAGGCGTTTCGCGAGGACGATTTGCTGCGGCCGCGGAGTCCCTATTCCGCCAGCAAGGCCGGCGGCGACCTGCAGGTGCTGGCGCTGCACGCCACCTATGGCCTCCCGGTGTGCATCACGCGCGGGGCCAACACCATCGGCGGCTGGCAGCACCCCGAGAAAGCCGTGCCCCTGTTCACCATCAACGCCCTGCTCGACAAGCCGCTGCCCGTCTACGGCCGGGGTGAGCAGCGGCGGGACCGGCTGCACGTGGACGACCACTCGCGCGCCGTCCTCACCGTTCTTGAACGGGGCGAGCCTGGCGGCGTCTACAACGTCGCGGCCGGCAACAACCGGGACAACCTCACCGTGGCGCGGGCGATATTGGAGCGGCTGGACCGACCCGAGTCGCTGATCCGCTTCGTGGAGGACCGCCCCGGCCACGACTGGGACTACATCATGGACGCCTCGCGGCTGGCCGACCTTGGCTGGCAGCCCGAGTACGACTTCCAGGCGGCGCTCGACCACACGGTGGATTGGTATGTCGGGCGCCGCGACTGGTGGGAGCCGATCGTGCTCGGCGAGTTTCAGGACTACTACGACCGCCAGTACGGCCGGCGTCTGTCCACTTCCGAGGCGTATCGGCCCTAAGAATCCGGCGCGCAGGACCGGCGCGGCGACCCGGAACTCATGCCATGCGCCGCTGGCAAGATGTACCGGTTGTAATCCAGGAGCGCCGCGATGGCGTTGAACGGCCAATGACTTCGGCGTCCGCCGGTCCGCACATTGCGCAGCGCGGCTGGCGTGACGCGTGGGCTTGGATGCGCTGGGACGTGCCGACGCGCATCGTGCTGCTGATCGCCGCGCCGCTGATCTGGATCGCCGTGGCGGGCATCGATCCGTCGAGGATCGGGCTGGAGCTAGACCTGAGCCTGCGCGATTGGCTGCTGACCGTCCTGCTCGCCAGCGGCGCCGGACTCGCGTCGCTCGCCTACCGCCGCTGGCTGTGGCGGCCCCGAGCCGCTCCCGACCGGTCGGCCCTGGCGCTGGAGTTGCCGTTCTTCGCGGTGCTGAACCCCGTCGCGGAGGAGCTGTTCTTCCGCGGCGCCGCGCTGTTCGGGCTGGCGAACCTGGTGGGGATGCCCTGGGCGATTGCGATCACCTCCGTCGTCTTCGGCGTGCATCACGCGATCGCACGGTTTCCGGTCTCGTTTCTGGTCCTCGGGACCCTGGGCGGGGCGATGTTCGGAATCGTGACGGCGCATTTCGACTCAATCATTCCGGCCATCGTCATGCACGCGGCCGCCGACCTGGCCATATTCGTGGTGGCGGGGCTGATGGCTCAGCGGATGTGGGCCAACCACGATTCGCCAGGGGTCGAGCACCCCCCTGTTGATAGACTTGCCGCGCCGACCCCGTAGCTCAGTTGGATAGAGCGTGTGGTTGCGGACCACAAGGTCGGAGGTTCGAGTCCTCTCGGGGTCGCCAATATGTCCTCCACTCCATCATCCGCCGGGGCGCGCGTGAGTGACACGTGCCGCCTCGGGGCCACGGGCATCACGGTGGGGCGGGTTGGCGTCGGCACGTGGCAATGGGGCGACACGAGGTACTGGAAATATGGCCGCGTGCACGGGCGGGACGACGTGGAGGCGGCCTTCGCCGCCGCGCGCGACGCGGGGTGCACGCTGTTCGACACGGCGGAACTCTACGGACGCGGCGAGTCGGAGCGTATCCTCGGCCCCCTGGCCCGCGCGTCGCGGGGAACGGTCGTGGCCACCAAGTACTCGCCGTCGCCGCGGCGGTTGCGGGCCACGTCGGTCGACGAGGCGATCGATCGCAGCCTGGCGCGCCTCGGCGTCGACACGATCGATCTCTACCAGATCCATTGGCCGATGAGCCTGATTTCGCACCGGCGCCTGGCCGAGGCGCTGGCGCGCGCCGTCCGCGACCGCCGCGTCCGCGCGGTGGGCGTGAGCAACTTCACCGCCGGGGCCATGCGCCGGATGCACGCGCGCCTGGCCGATCTCGGCGTGCCGCTGGCGTCGAACCAGGTCGAGTACAGCTTGCTGCGGCGCGCGCCCGAGACCAACGGCGTGCTCAAGGCGTGCGAGGAATTGAACGTGACCCTGCTGGCCTACAGCCCGCTGGCCCAGGGCATGCTGGCGGGCAACTACCACTTCAACAGCCGACCCGGCGACGGCCGGCGCTGGTCGCCGCGGTTTCGCGACAAGGGCTATGAGTCTGCGAGCCCTGTCGTCGACACGCTGATCAAGGTGGCCGAACGGCACGACTGCTACCCGGCGCAGGTGGCGCTGGCCTGGCTGCTGCGCCACCCGAGCGTCGTGGTCATTCCCGGCGCCAAGTACGACGAGCAGGCCCGCACCAACGCCGGCGCCCTCGAGGTCACGCTCACGTCCGAGGACGAGCGCGAGCTCGACATCAAGACCGAGAAGTTCAGGTACGGCTCCCTGCTCGCCCGACCCTTTATGGGGTAAACGCCGTTCCGGCGGCGGCTACTCCTCCGCCACGACCGGATTGGACAGGACGCCGCAGCCGTCCACGTGCACCTCGACCACGTCGCCCGGCTTGAGCGCGACCGTGGTCTGCGGGGTGCCGGAGAAGATGACGTCGCCCGGCTCCAGCGTCATGTGCTGCGAGATGAAGCTCAAGGTCGTGTCGATGTCGTGGACCATGTCGTCCTTGGTGTTGGTCTCCTGCACCACCTCGCCGTTGACCAGGGTCTTGAGGCCGATGTCGCGATAGTTCAATCCGGTGGTGATCCACGGCCCGAAGGGCGAGAACGTGTCGCCGCCCTTGGCGCGCCACCACTGGACGTCCTTGTCATCGCCGTTTTGCCAATCGCGCTCGCTGACGTCGTTGGCGGGGCAGATGCCCAGGATGTAGCTGGGAGCGTCGTCCACCGAGACCTTGCGCGCTCGCTTGCCGATGATGACGGCGATTTCGCCCTCGTAGTCGACGTTGACGCTGCCCGCCGGAATGACGATGTTCGCGCCGGGGTCGATCACCGACGACGGCGGGGCCAGGAACGGCTGGGGCCGGGTGAACGGCGGCGAGTCACCCAGATGGCTGTAGTAATTGCCGGCGATGTTGAGAATCTTGCTCGGCATCGTCGGCGACTTGAGCGTGACGTCGCTGAGCGCCGCGATGGCGCCGGTGCGCTGCATGTCGCCGAAGAAATCGCCCTCGATCTCGGCGACGTTGTCGCCCTCGCGGATGCCGTGACGAACTTCACCCTGGTATTCGTAGCGAACGAGGTCCATGAGTCGAGCCTTTCGCACATTGCGCTGCGTCCCGCGCAGGATACGCGCTCGCCGCCCAGCCTTGTCGGCGGGTCAGTCGCGCGGCAGGGCGTCCGCGCGGCGCAGGGCGCCGAAGACTTCGAGCTGCTGGCGTTCCAGCTTGGTCCAATAGGCCGCAAAGTCGACATCCGACCAGTCGCAGAAGCCGCGGCCGGTCTTGAGCCCCAGGTGCCCGTCAGCCGCCAGATCGCGGAGCGAGGCGTGCGGTTCCGCGGCATTCGAAAGGTCGGGCCAGACGCGCTCCGCACCTCGCGTTGTTATGTCAAGCCCAACGAGGTCGCGGTCGCGGATCACGCCCATCAGCGGCATGCGCGGACCGAAGGAGAAGCCGGCGAGCTCGTCGATGTCTTCCGCCGAGATCACGCCGCGCTCCACCAGGTCCAACGCTTCGCGGAACAGCGCCTGCCGCAGACGGTTCGCCACCTGTCCCGGCAGGTCCACGTTGATGCGGACGGGACGCAGACCGGCGCCGCGGAGGAGGGCGAGCACCCGGGTAACGGTGGCCTCGGAGGTGTGCTCGCCCTTGGTGACCTCGACCATCGGAATGATGTAGGCGGGGCGGAAGAAGTGGGTGGTGGTGAAGCGGTCGGGGCGTCCCGTGGCGTCGGCGAGGACGCGGATCGGGATGCTGGAGGTGTTGGTCGCCAGGATCGTGTCGGGTCGCAGGTGCGGCGCCAGGTTGCCGTAGACCTCGCGCTTGATCTCGGGGTCCTCGGCGACGGCTTCGATGATGAGAACGGACGGCGCCAGGGCGGCGAAGTCGGTCGAAGTGGCGATGCGCGGCAGGACGGCGTCGGCCGCGGCGGCGTCCAGCCACTCATACTCCACGAGCAGATCGAGGTTTTGACGGATCTTGACGCGGGCGCGGTCGAAGGCGGTGGGGTCGGCGTCGACCATGACGACCGGGTGGCCGGCCGCGGCAAACACCTGGGCGATGCCGTGGCCCATGAGGCCGGCACCGAGGACGCCAATCGTTTCCGCGCTTATGCTGGGACTCCGCTCGAAGAGACGATGCGCAGCATACTACCAGCCCTACGGCCAGCGGATTGTAGTTATGCGCACATCATGGTAGAACATATCTGGGTAACCTTCGGAAGTGAGACAATTCAAATTCAGCCATATATTATCGCCATATGTCAACCCAGACTCCGCATGCGCAATCGCACCGTTAACATAGAAAGCTACAGAGCCGGAATCATAGATGAATCTGATATGGAATGGTCTTCCACTCTCGATATCCGCGTAATCGCCGCTTCGCAGAGTTGAGTAGAATCCCATGTTATGTCTCAACCATGTAAGATAGGAAAAACCGCGGCCAGATACAAGGCTGCCATAATACACTATATCAAATTTAGAATATCCACTCTCGCTTCTGGCGTTTGGGTCGCCGAAGCGAAACAGGCCAGTTGGGGCCTGGTAAGGACTCAACTCGACAGTCGCAGTAAGTTCGATCTTGCCGCCGGTGACCCAGACGCTCCCGGGAACGTCAGGAGACCCGGGACAGGCCAACCGGTCGTGCTCGGCCAGTACGACCCGATCGAAGCGTGCTCGGTAAGGCAGCGTGGGCATCCCTCCGCGGCTGAGTTCATCGAGCCAAGATGCGACGAGCGGCTGAGCCGCTGTCGCGGGAATCATGTCATCAACCTCGTTATCTCCGGGATATCTGGTAGTCGCGACACCCACGACATGGCCGATGCGCGACGCAACCGGACCTCCGTTGTGCCCCACATTGATCCGCGGCTGGATCCCTAGCCAGCGGCGAAAGTTAGTGTCCGACAACGATATCGTTGTTTGGGTCGGCTCCGACTGGCAGTCGATGCCCCCCACGTTCCCCGCCCGCTCGGCGTCATATCCCAGCCCCACAAGCTCGAGTTGTGCATCCAGCTCGTTTGAGTCGCCCCATATCACCGGGATGTAGTCGTCGCCCGGGACCTTGAGCAGCGCAACATTGAGCTCGGCGTCGCCGGCGATGAGCTGCGCCCCTTCCTCATATCCCCTTGGACTTGAGACATAGACGGCCTGGGCGTTCGCGACGAGGTTCCAGGTCGTCACCAAGTAGCCGCTCTCGGTCACGAAGAAGCCCGACCCGCATCCAACATCGGTGTCCACTCGCAACAGCGAAGGCCCGAGGAACGCCGCCACGTCGTCCACGGTTGAGCCGTGAGGCCCCATACGATTCGGCAGCCTCATCTCGATGCCATCTCCGACGGCAAACGGTTCCTCGGGGCCAAACGCCACATACCGCTGCCAGGCGGCGCCCGGATATCGACTGTTGCGCAGGGTGTCGCCCAGCAGGCGCAGCTTCACAGGCGCATGCGGCGACTCCGGGTGGTACTCAAGCACGGCGGCTTGAAAGTACTGACGGATTCGGCTGTCCACGGAACGTGTGGGATCGTGCAGGACCGCCTGGGGATGGTCGTCGCGACGGGCATCGGTCTTGGGAAAGCCGAACGAGGCCACGCCGCCAAGCCGGTGGAAGAAGTCCGCGAAGCCGATCTCCACACCTTCCACCGACACGTTTGCGACCTTGTGACCCCAGGGACCGAGCTCGTCGCCGGTGTTGGAGTTCGTAAGGCCCGGCTCGACCCCCTGATCCTCGGACCCGCCCAGGCCGCCGCCGAGGTAATCCCACGCCAAACGGCGCAGGAACGTGTGTGCGCCGCCGCTGGGTGGCGGCCGCCAGTCGATGACGCCCCGCTGGTAGTACTGCGTGAGGGTTCCCGGCGTCTCTTCGAATATCGCGGACGTGGGATAGCCCCAGCGTTCCACGCCGCCGGTCTGCTCGAAATTCTGGAGGAAGTTTGCCGCAAACGACGTGCCGTCGGTCAGCGTGCCCAAGACATCGGCCACGTTGTGCTCGAGTTGCGGAAAGTAGGCATTGGCGGCCACTTCCGCGGTTGCAAACGTGGATTCGACCGCGCGGGCGGGTGACGGCGCCACAACGACCACAGCCACCAGGAGCAGCGCGATCCCACGACTGATCCGCTTCACTGCACTGATGAACGGTGAGACGTCCGGATGCCGCGGCACGATATTGCTCCGCCCACAGGAGAGCCTGGAATGAGCATTGCCCGGTCCGTGACATCTGTCCAGCCGCCACACGGACCGACCGACCGCCGCGTGAGGCCATCGCGAACCTTGGAAAGCCGTGCTGGGCCACCACGACCGTCGGCGCGGCGGCACCGACGGCGGGTGGTCCGGGAACGGCTCAGGCGAGTGCCGAGGCGGGCGTCGAGTATTCGGCGATGAACCGCCGCAGCATGGGAATGGCGGCGGCGATGTCGGCCTGCTCGTCGCCCTGGCCCTCGTAGACCAGGCTCACCCAGCCGTTGTAGGCCACCGCCCGCAGCGCGCGGAAGATTCGCTCGTAGTCCAGGCTGGTTTCGCGACCGTCCCGCATCTCATAGATCTTGGCGCGCACGTGGGTGGCGAAGGGGGCGGTGTGCTCGATGCTGGCGAGATAGTCGTAGTCGCCGCGATCAGGGTCGTCGGCATAGCCGCTGGCGCCGGGAGATCCGGCGTATTGTCCGCAGTCCAGCACGTGTCCGATATTTCTATGGGCAACGTCTCGCAGCATGCGCTCGACGTCTTCCCCCGTGCGCGCGATCTGCAGGTGATTGTGGTTCTGCAGGCTCACCCGCACGCCCAGCTCGGCGCCAAACGCGGCCGACTGCCGCAACGCGGCGACACAGCGCGTCCACGCGGCAGCCTCGTCGCCCGGCTCGGGCGTGCCGGCGAAGACTCGAACCTGGGGCGCCTTCAGGCGAGCCGCCGCGCGGATCCAGCGGTGGGTCATGGCGATCTGCTCGTGGAGTTGGCTTGCCGGTCCGGCGTAGGTGTTGCCGATCGAGACACAGGGGATCGAAAGACCGCGGTCGAGGCACGCGCGCGCCACGTCGTCGAGCACGCGTTGGTCGTCCGAGGGAAGTCCCAGCGCGTGCAGATCGACGCCGTCGAAGCCGAGATCTCGCGCCACGTCGAGGAACGACCAGACGTCCATCGCGCCCGCGGCGAAGGCGCGCTTGAACGACAGCGACAGCAGGCAGAGTTTCATCATCGGATCATCGCCTCCCTTGTTCGAGCGTTGTGCGCACCACGCCATCCGTTGGGCGCCGGAGCCGTCGGCTCATGCCGGAAGCGGCACGCCGACGATTCGGACATCTGAGAACACGACGTAGTCGCGACCCGGATCGACCAATCCCGTGCACCCGAGCGACAGCTTCGGATACTCGTACTCCAAGCGGCCTTCGACGTGGCGTTCCTCGTCGTCGATCAGCAGCTGAACCGTTCCGGCGTCATACACGAGAACCACCATATACGCCGTGGCGTCCGCCGGAATAGCTACGCGTTCGTCCGTCACCACGACCTCGAGCTGGCCGTCGGTCACGCGGACCCACGTGAACAGCGACCGTTCGCCGTTCCAGATGTGGGGCCCAAGGTACAGCGTGTCTCGGTTGCGAAATCCTTCGTCGAAGTCATCGTTGAAGGTGATCACGGCCACGGCGTCGCCAAACTTCTCGATCGTCGCGCGCAGGGCGAAGTTGTAGCTCTCGGCCTCGAGATTGGAGCCGCCGAATCCGTCGCAGCGGACCTGCCGGCTCCTGAACAGCAGCTCGGGTTGACCCGGCGGCGGAATCTCCGGCGGCGCTTCGCCAACGCGAATCTCTTCGAGCCATGCATCGACCAAGACGCGCACCTCCGAACCGGGAATGACGAAGTTCGTGTTCTGAAGGTCAGGAATTCCAGCGACGGTTACGCCGATGACGCTTGCCAATGTCGTCGCGACGGGACCGCCACTGCTTCCCGGGTTGAGGGCGGCGTCGGTCTGGAGGTAGCTGATCCCTTCGTTGATCACGCGGTTGGACAGGACGCCGGTCGTGACGGTTGGCACGGGTGGACAGTTGGCGCCGCGGTTGACCAGGGGCGCCGTCAAGCGAACCTCAACAGATCAGCGCACCGTCAATAGCTGAAGGATTTGACTATTCACGCCTCCATTCATGCTCCGCCCCACGCCATTGAATAGTCCCATTGTTGCAGTGGGAGATGCCACGACTGTATCTATATTCAGTAATGAGTTGACCGTCTACCATAACCTCTCTTTGTGAATTCGGTCCCCACCAATCATCGTACCATTCCTGATCGTGCGCGTATGTTTTCCCATCCCGCGTGCAAGAATTGCTAGATTCCGTCTCGAGTTCACCTTGGTTACCCGCTGGCGGAGTTTCACCGTCGTTTCCCTGTTCTGACCCGGCTGGCGAGTCTTCACTCCCTGCTGATTGTTGCTGCCGAAGACTCAAATGCGCTTCTAGTTGCGCAACCCGTTTTTCTAAAGCACTGATCTTTGCTGCGTTGTCTCCGGTCCAATTCCAGTTTTCTATAAGAGTCTCATGTACTTCAACTGAAAAGGTCTGCGCCCACTTTTCGATATCGCCATCCTTGAATTCAGTTACTTCACCTTTGCCTCCGATTGTTGCAGCAGATACTGCAATAACAAGAAGTACAATCAGGGCTATAGGAATCGCACGCATCCGTCAGCCTTTCTATACGTGTGAAATGCGCCACCATCGGCTTCGTCTGCAAACCGACGGAATCACGCCCTTGCCACAGGGGCTTCCCGACGATCACATAGAACCGCCAGGACGTGAACGGTGCACGGACAACGCCCCCGCCAGGGCGCTACAAGGTTAACAGCCCGCTAGCGGAGACTCGGGCGGTCGCAAATCCAGACTCAGCCGCAAACGCCGGCGACGGCGCGGCCCAGACTGCGACGAGGACGACCAACACGAGGATCCGCGCCAGGGGCTTCACCGCGACCGCCCGCGAGGCATCGACCGGACTCGGGATAGCGCAGTTTCTCGGGGGCGGCGACGTCACCGATTAGCATGGCGCGGCGGTTCGTCGATGTCGAGCAGCCCACCGTCGCGTGGAAATGCGCGCCCTGGCGAGAATTCGGTGAGAATGCGTCGCCACGGCAGTTGCCGGAACCGCCCGGCAGGGACAGCCACCATGCGCGACCGAGTATGACGAACAAAGACGCGGCGGACCTGCTGGAGGCGTTCGCGGACGTGCTGGAGCTCCGCGGCGCCAATCAGTTTCGCGTGCGGGCGTTTCGCACCGCGTCGCGCCGGGTGGACGGGCTGACGGTCGACGTGGGCGAGCTGGTCGCCAGCGACTCACTGGAGTCGGTGCCCGGTATCGGCAAGGGCATCGCGGGCTTTCTGCGCGAACTGGTCACCACGGGACGCGTCGCGGAGTACGAGGAAATGCGCGCGGAGATTCCGCCCGGCGTGTTCGACATGCTGCGTGTGCCCGGCCTCGGCCCGAAGACGGCGGCGACGCTCTACGCCAAGCTGGAGATCACGAGCATCGACGAATTGGAAGCGGCGGCGCAAGCGAACGAGCTGGCGAAGGTGCGCAGCATCGGCGCCAAGCGCCAGGCACGTCTCCTGCGCGAGCTGCAGCGGTTCCGCGAGCGAACCGCGCGTCACCTGCTGGGAGACGTGTTGCCGCTGGCGGAGCACCTGGCCGCCCACGTGCGCCGGGCGCCCGGAGTCGTCGAGGCGACGTACGCCGGCAGCCTGCGCCGGATGCGCGAGACCATCGGCGACCTGGACATCCTGGCCGCCGCCGACGACCCGGACCCGGTGATGCGGCACTTCCTCGACCACGAGGCGATCATCGAAGTGCTGGCAGCGGGATCGACGAAATCACGCGTGCTGGTGGCGAACAATCTCCAGGTCGATCTGCTGGTGGTGCCACCCGCCAGCTACGGCGCGGCGCTGGTGTATTTCACCGGCTCCAAGGAGCACAACATCGAGCTGCGGCATCGGGCGCTCGCGATGGGCCTGTCGCTCAACGAGTGGGGGCTGGACGAGGTCGAGACGCAGGTTCGCCGGCCCGCGCCCGGTGAAGCCGACGTCTATGCGGCCCTCGGGCTGCCCGTGATCCCACCCGAGCTGCGCGAGAGCCGCGGCGAGATCGCCGCCGCCGCCGACGGCGCGCTGCCCGATCTGATCGATCTGTCCGACATCCGCGGCGAATTCCACGGGCATTCGCTCTGGAGCGACGGCGCTGCGTCCGTCGCCGACATGGTCCGGACGGCCCAAGCCGCGGGCTACGAATACATGGGCATCACGGACCACTCGGGCAGCCTGCAAGTCGCGAACGGGTTGTCGCCGGAGCGGGTCAGGGCGCAGCGAGCCGAGATTGGGCAGGCGAGAGCCGAGTTTCCAAACATGTCGGTGCTGCACGGGAGCGAGGTCGACATTCTGAGCGACGGCAGCCTCGACTTCGACGACGCGCTGTTGGCGGAGCTGGACGTGGTGGTGGCGTCGATTCACAGCAACTTCAATCAGCCGCGCGAGACCATGACGGCGCGGCTGATCGCGGCAATTCGCAACCCGCACGTGGATGCGATCGGCCACCCCACCGGACGCATGCTCGGCTACCGCGACGGCTACGAATTCGACCTCGACGCGGTGCTCACGGCGGCCGCGGAAACCGGGACGGCCATGGAGATCAACGCCTCGCCGGAGCGTCTCGACCTCGACGACGTGATGGCGCGACGCGCCAAGGAGCTGGGGGCGCCGATCACCATCAACTCCGACGCCCACCGTCCCGAGAGCCTGTCCTTCATGCGCTACGGCGTCGCCACCGCCCGCCGCGCCTGGCTCACCGCCGGCGACGTGCTCAACACCATGACGCCGGAGGCGTTGACGGCCTGGCTGGGGCAGTCGAAGCCGCGGCGCTGGTCGCCGCATCGCTAGGCCGGACGGCGACAGCTAGCCGGCGCGGAACCGATCGGGGCTGAACGGCTCGATCGGGTAGCCGGGGTCCTTGCCGGTGAGCAACCGGGCGACGATCTGTCCCGTCAGCCAGCTCATGGTGACGCCGTGGGTGTGGTGGCCGGTGGCCAGCATCACGCCGGACCGCGAATCGCGTCCGATCAAGGGCAGCCCATCCTCCGAATCCGGGCGAAATCCCGTCAGGATGCCCGTCAGCGATCCGTCCGCCAGCCCTGGGACTCCCGCCGCGGCGGCTCGGAGCAGCGACTCGATGGCGCCGGCCCGCACCCGCCGGTCGAAGCCCACGCGCTCCTTGGTGGCGCCGAAGATGAGGCGCCCGTCGGATCGCTGGCTCAGCGTACCGGCGGGCCTGTGGATGACGTGGCGCGTGCGGAGATTGGGCGCTTCGAAGGTGATGATGTGCCCTTTGGACGGGACGACCGGAACCCAGGGGAGCAGCTCGCGCGCCCACGGACCCGTGGCCAGCACGACGTGGTCCGCGCTCAAGGCGCCGCGCACCGTCCGCACGCCCGCATTGGCGCCGCCCGAAAGGGCGACGACCTCCGCGCCCTGGTGCACGGCCACGCCCGCGGCCAGGACGGCGCGATGCACGATGGGCGCCCACCGATGGGTGTCGACCTGGCCGTCGGGGTAGAGGGCGGCGCCGGTGACTTCGGGCGCCAGCACGGGTTCGCGACGGCGAGCTTCGTCCGGTTCGAGGAACTCGACGTCGAAGCCGGCCTCCCGCTGCGCGGCGACGCGCGCCAGGAGTCGTTCGCGCTCGTCGTCAGTGAGGGCGACGCCCATCGTAGGGCCGGGGAGATAGCCGACCGGAGCGCCGCCGAGCGACTCCAAGAGCTCCGCGAATTCAGGGAATCCGTCGCGTCCCGCCAAACGCAGCCAGACCAGCGGCGAGCCATCGTCGGCGTCGTATTGCCCGCAGATGAGCCCCGCCGCGACGGACGACGCCTCGCCGCAGACGCGTCCTCGCTCGAGGATGGCCGCCGTGAGCCCGGCCCGGCGCGCGGCCAGCGCCACGGCGCAGCCCACGATGCCGCCGCCGACGATGGCGACGTCCACGTTCCGCAAGTCGTTGCTCATGCCGCGCAGCCTCCGAGCGGGACCGTCGGACGGGATCCCATCGACCACGTCACAGGGACAAACGGTAGGGCCTTTGCGTCAAGTAGGCCAGCCGCGCGCCGTGCCGACTAGAGTCCGTGCAGCGCGGCGAAGGTGAACCCGAACAGGCTCAGCATGCCGGGCGCGAAGGTGCCCAGCAGGAAGTCCGGCGAGAGTTGCACCTCATCCAGGAGGGCGTGCTCCAGCACGTCGGTCTGCGTGAGCTGCGCCTGCTGCGGCCCCAGCCGGCGCAGCAAGCGTTCGGACTCGCTGCTCGGAATGTAGGTGTCGCCCAGGTCGTGGAGCATGCAGACCTGTGTCTGGATACGGTCGGCGGCTCCAATCGGTGAAAGCGCGTCCAAACTGAGCGGCAGATGGGCTTCCATCCGCCGGATGCGATAGGTCGCCAGCCGAGGATCGCGGTTGACGAAGAGATCGAATACGGCCCGACCGGACGCGCTGAGATCGTCGAGGTCGATGCGGGCCAGCGCTTCGGGGTCCGGCTCGGGCGAGGTGCCGGGAAAGAGGTCGTAGAGCAGCCGCTGATCGTTGGGGTCGGGCAGATGGCTCACCAACGTGTTGCGCGCCACGCCCCACACGTAGCGATGCGGGCTGAACGGCCGAAGGCCGCCGTCTTCAAGGATGGTCCCGGTCGTGGCGGCCTGCAGCAGGGTCGCCAGGCTGTAGTAGGAGCCGATGGTGGCGACGAACGCGACATCGTCGGCGATGCGGGGGTCGGCGGCCGCGACCAGCGACAGCGACCCTCCGGTCGACACCCCCACGAAGGCGATGCGCTGGGGATCGACCTCCGGCTGTCGGGCCAAGAACTCGAAGCCCGCCACAAGGGCGTCCGGGTCGCGATCGACCAGCCGGTAGGCCGCGTTGCCAAGCTGCTCGGGCGCGAGCACGACGAATCCAGCGCGAGCCAGCGACTCCGCGAACGCCACCAGCACCGGATGGCGCCGTCCGGTGACCTCGACGCCGTTGACCAGGATCAACGCCGGGCCGGGGCCGCTCTCGTCCGGCACATAGAGATCGGCGGGGATCTCGTCACCCGCGCTGCTCGCGTAGCCGACGCCGCGCGCGTTCGGTTCGGCGGTCTCCGATTGGTCCTCGCTGGGAATCAGCGATGCCAGCGCGGCGCCCACGTCCACGGCCAGTCGCAGCTCGTGGCGCAGCCCGACGACGAGGCCGATCAGCGCCAGCGCGATGCCAAGCGCCACGAACCCACCGACGGGAAGCACCGACCGCGCCGCCGAAGGCGCTGAAGTCAGGCGGACGACTCCGTCTCATCCGCCACGAGCGGCAGGTTCGTGTCGCGAATCGATTGCAGCTCGCGCCGATCCAGCGTCTGGCGGATGACCGAGAGCATCTCTTCGACCCCACCGGGCTCGACGTAGCTGGAGGCATAGCGCACGGAGGCCACCTCGTCGAGCGGTTGGAGCCGCTCGAGCACCATTTCCGCCAGCACGGCCGACCGCACCTCGGTCTGACTCGTGTCTCGCAGCTCGGTCTCAATGCCGTCGGCCAGCGTCAACAACTCTTCGGTCGTCACGGGCCGCTTGGAGCAGGCCGCGCGCACCGCGCCGAAGAGCTTGCCGCCGCTGAACGGCTCGCGCCGCCCGTCAGTCTTGATCACGGAGATGTCGGGGCGAACCAATCCTTCGATAGTGCCGAAGATCAGGCCGCAGCGACCGCAGCGGCGCGTGCGCGCCACGCCGCGCGCACCGACGTCCGTGCCCTCGACCCGCGTTTCCGTGGAGGAGCAGCGTGGACAGCTGAAGACCTCGCATCGTTCGTAGGTCGTGAAGCGATGGCCCTGGCTGCACTCGCGGCGCCGGCGCACCGCATCGGGCGCTTCGCGCGAGTCGACCACCTGCAGGCGATCCGTTCCACATTCCGGGCAGCGCAGCGTGTCTCTCCCAGCGCCCCGATGGCGCCCGAACCTAGCAAAGAAGCCGGTCACGCGGCTCACCGGCGACCTAGAATGCGGCGGTGAGGAAGCGTCAACCTCCGTAGGGGCAGCCCTTGTGGCTGCCCTGGTCACCGGCGGAACGGGCGCCCACAAGGGACGCCCCTACAGATGCCGGTCGAGGTCGGGCCAAGGGAGTAGCAGCAAAGGCCAGCCATGTACGCGGTGCTGATTGCCGGAGGCAAGGGAGAGCGACTGCGCCCGCTGACGGCGGATCGGCCGAAGCCCATGGTCGAGGTGGCGGGACGCCCCATCATGGCGCGCCAAATCGACTGGCTGATCGGCCAGGGCGTCGATCGGTTTGTGGTGTCCTGCGGCGCCATGCACGAGGTCATCCAGGACTACTTCGGCGACGGCGATTCCCTCGGCGTTGAGATCGTCTACGAGGTGGAAGACACGCCCATGGGACGCGGCGGCGGCCTGCGGCTCGGCTGCGGCCGCATTCCCGCGACCGAGGAGCTGTTCATCGCCACGAACGCCGACATCCTCTCGGCGCAGGCGCTGGCGCCCATGATCGCCCAGCACCGCGAGGATGGAAACACGGCCACGATTCTGCTCACGCCTTATGTGAGCCAGTTCGGCATCGTTGAGGTGGAGGGCCGGCGCGTACGGCAATTTGCCACCAATCCGGTGCTGCCGCACTGGGTCAACGGCGGCGTCTACGTGATGAGCCGTGAGATCGAGCACCACCTGCCCGTCGTCGGCGATCACGAGGATTCGACGTTTCCCGAGCTCGCCGCCCAGGGGAAGCTGGGCGCGTTCACGACCCGCACCTGGTGGCGCGCCATGGATAGCCTCAAAGACCACACGCGCCTGGAGCAGGAGCTTGGCGAGCAGCAGCCGGGGTCGACGGGCGCGGGCTAGGCGCACACTGCCGCTTCAGAATCTCGACTGGCCGTCGGACCCCGCCGGCGCCCGCGCGTTGCAGGCGCGGCTGGCGCCCCGCGTCGTCACGGCGGGATCGGCGCGACACGCCAACCTCGTGGCCGGCGTGGACGTGCACGTGCGAGACGAGACGGCCATTGCCGTGGCGGCGCTGGTCCACGTGCCGACGCTGGCGTTGCGCGAGACCGCCACGGCGGAGGAGCCGGTGAGCTTTCCCTACCTCACCGGCCTCCTGGCGTTTCGCGAGCTGCCGGCGGCGCTTGCCGCCCTGGAGCGCCTGCCCACGACGCCGCAGGCCGTGCTGGTGGACGGGCACGGGTTAGCGCACCCGCGGCGCTTTGGTCTGGCTTGCCATCTGGGCCTGGCGCTCGACCTGCCCACGGCCGGTTGCGGCAAGACGCGCCTCGTGGGCGACTACTCGATGCCCGAGAGTCCGCGCGGATCGCAGGCCGCGCTGACGCTGCGAGGCGAGGTGGTGGGCGCTGTGCTGCGCACGCGGGCCGACGTGTCGCCGGTGTTCGTGTCGGTGGGCCACCGCCTTGCGCTGCGGGCGGCGACGGCCCTGGTGCTGCGGTGCACGGGACGCTACCGCCAGCCGGAGCCGCTGCGACAGGCGCACCTGGCGGCGCGCGCGTTAGCCCGCGCATGACCACCCAGCCGCAGTTCGTCGACACCGGCTACGACCAGGCCGCGCGCGTCTACGACCTCGAGTACCCCGACTGCGCCGGCGATGAGCTGGCGTTTCTGGCGGCCTGCGCCGGACCCGAGCCGGCGCACATTCTCGAGTTGGCCACGGGCACGGGCCGGGTGGCGCTGGCGCTCGTGGGGCTGGGGCACAACGTCACGGGCCTGGACATTTCGGAGGGCATGCTGGCTCGGGCGCAAGCCAAGCGCGCGCGGCTCGACCCGGAGACGGCGTCCCGTCTGACCTTCACGCACGACGACATGACGCGGTTTCGACTCGACGCGTCGTTCGACGTGGTCGTCGCCGCGTTCAACGCCCTCCTGCTGCTGCCGGACGCCGAGGCGCGCGCGTCGTGCCTGGCCGCGGCGTTCGAGCACCTGCGACCGGGTGGGACGCTGGTGGTCGACGTGTTCGCGGCCAATGCCATCGATCGCACGCCGGACCACGAGACGGTGCAGTTTCTCGAGCGCGACCCGGAATCGGATCGGCTCATCACGCGCGAGCGGTTCTATACCTACGACCCGCGGACGGATCGAGGCCAGAGCCTGCTCATCTACCGGCTCCACGCGAACGCCGGCGAACCGCCCGAGGAGCTGCGGCTGGGCTACAGCCTGGCCCTGATGAGCCGCGACCAGCTGGTGGATGAAGTGCGCGCCGCGGGATTCGTCGACCTGGCGACCTACGGCGACTACCGGCGCGGGCCCTGGACGCCGGACTCGCCGAACCTCATCGTCTGCGCGCGACGGCGCGCTCGTTGACAGACGCGTGCACGGGTCAACAGAATTGCCACTGGCCGCGAGGGTCCCCGTGAGAACTACCGCCCATGTCTGACTCTGCCCGTCACCACATCCGTGTCTCCGAGTTGCGGCTGCGCGTGCCGCGGCGCGAGAGCGACGGGTACTTCGAGTTCCCCAAGCACATGCTGCATTGGTCGCAGGAGCTGCGCGATCCGGCCACCGGCGAGGTGTTCGATCGCGCCTACGTGCTGGCCGAATTGGAAAAGCAGGGTTGGGATCCGCACGAGCTGACGAAGGGCGAAGGCACCTTCCGGCAGCGCGTGCAGCGGCTACCGTTGCCCGAGGGCGGACAGTTCGCGCCGGGCGGTCCCCTACACCGGGAAGCGTAGGCCGGCGGCGGATCCGAGCTCGCCGACCGCCTGGATCCCGGGCCTGAAGTCCTTGAACGCCGAGGTTGTGCCGTCAGGGGCCACGGCGATAAACGCCCAATGGCGCTCATTCGCGGGCGGGTTCACCGCGCCGATGCGGGTCTGGAAGAGGCCGTAGGGATGCCCGTCCACCTCGTGCAGGCGCACCGCGCGGCCGCTCGCACGGTGGATCGCCCATACCTGGAGGTCTTCGCCGGCCGACGCCACGCCCACCGTCCAGACGCCGGCGGGAACGTCCGGGCCCGTGTGGGGCACGACATGGGCGCTGGCGAGCAGTGGACGTCCGTCTTCTGACGCGCTCGCCGTCAATTCGAATTCGACATCCGTCTGGCTCAGCGACGTGGCCGTTCGTGACGTCGGATGAGCAGCCGTGTGAAAGTCCGGGTGAATCGCGACGAGCCGTGGCACGACGGCAAACGGCCCGGCGTCGCCTCGTGCCGCGGACAGGTGAAATCGCCCGTTCGCATCGGTGAACGTCACCTGCCCGTGGGCGCCAAAGTCCGCCAGGACCATCGCGTCTTCGATCGGCTGTCCGTCTTCGTCCCTCACCTCGCCGGCGAAGGCATGGGTGGCAGCGGCAAGTCCGGCGAGAAACGGGGCGACCGGGCCGGCGCCTGCCGCGTCGGCCGCGTGGGATGCGGCGAATGTCACGCGATCGACGCCGCGAATGGCGGGCGCGGGTCCGCCGGCGCCGTCCACGCCGTGACACGCGGCGCAACCGGGCACTCGGGCCGTCCCGGCATATGCCGCCGCTCCGGCGGCCACCGGCGGCAGGGTGGCGAGCGTGGAGGCCGCGGGCCTGACGACGGCGACGGCATGCGGCTCGAGGGTTAGCGAGTCCCCGTCAAACCATGCCGTGCGCCACTGCGCCACGTCGTCGACGTGTACCGACGGCCCGGCGGGAAGACCGGAAACCCGGACCAGCCGCTGCTGGTCGGACAAGTTCACCAGGACTAGGGCGGCGTCCTCACCGCGCACCAGCGCGAGGGCATCTAGGTCCGCCGGACGCACCTCGACCTGCGCCAACGTGCCGCCGTCCACCATCACGCGCCGCAGGAGTTGCAGCGCGCGGTAGGCCGGCGTGGTGGGAACCTCCGGGTCGATTTCCCAGAGTCCGAAGTCGGGCTCGCCGCGCGGCGTGAGGCCGCCGGGTCCGCGCGTGCCCTTGTAGACCATGATCCCGCTCGCGCCCTGCCGCACGGCCCGCAGGGTCGCCGAGGCGAGAAAGGCCGCGTTGACCTGGGTGTCGATGAGCGGATCAGCGGCGAGATCGCCGTTGTAGTTGATCTCCTCGACGATGTGGGGGCGGCCGTCGGCGATCTCGGTGATCAGTCCAACACGGCGCTCGAACCACCCCAGGCGGTTGACCAAGGCGTCGTGAGTACTGGCCTGACCGATCTCGAACATCCCGTACCAGTGCCAGGTGATGAAGTCGAACGGCGCCCGGGCAGCGACATTCGTCAGATAGCTCTGCCAATCGAGGTCGGGTCGGTCGCCGCAGACCGGCTGGCCGTCGGGGCCGGGCGTGGCGCCGGAGTCGATGGCGTCGAGCGACGGCCCACCGAGGGCGATCCGCCCTGGGCCGAAGCGACCGTCCGTCGCCGCGCGCGCCTGGTTGAATACGGCCGCATACGCCTCGCCGGACCCGCAGGCGTAGGTTTGCCCGGCGTTCTGATGATTGTTGGGCTCGTTCCAGATGACGTAGCGCCAGTCGAGCGCCCGATCGCCGAAGCGCGCGTGAAACCTGTCGATGGCTTCCGCCACGTATTCGCCGTAGGCCCTCGCGCCCTCGGCCCCCAGGGTCTCGCTCTCGTGCTGCGAGCTGGGGCGGCCGCCGGCGGCGGGTATCCACGCCGGCGGCGCCACGAAGCTGACCATGGGCTCCGCGCCGGACGCCAGCACGCGCGCGACGTAGTCGAGGAGGAACTCCCAGTCCATATCGGACTCGCTGAGTCCGCGCACGGCGGTGGACAGGAAACGGTGGCCGAGCCACACCCGCACGCTGTCCAGACCGAGCTCGCGGGCGCGGTCAATGCCGCCGTCGACGAAGAGGTCGTGCAACTCGTTGGTGCCGAACTCGAAATCGACCTCCGAGACCGGGCCGGCGGGCGCTCCTTCGAGGTCCACCAACACGTCGGGGGGATGCGTGGCGTCCGCCGCCGCTAGCAGCAGGCCAACCACGAGACCCGCCGCAATCTTGCCCGGACGCATGAGGCGCCGGACCAAAGGCCGTGGCATGCGAGCGAAAGCGTTAATCGCGCTCGGCGGCGCGCCGACCCGCCGCTAGCTTGCCGCGGCGGCTATGACCGGCCGAAGTCGTCGAGGTCGAGCTGGTCGATGAATTTGCGGAAGACCTCAAGCTTCTCCTCCGACACCGGCTCCGCGTCGCCGTCCGAGGGCTCGGCGTCTTCCTGCTCCTGGTCGGGCTCGAACCCAGCCTGCCCAAGAACTTCCTCGTCCACGAGGATCGGCACGCTGACGCGCACCGCAAGCGCAATGGCATCGCTGGGCCGGCAGTCAACCTCGAGCTGGCGGCCGTTGAACGTCATGGCAATGTTGGCGTAGTAGATCTGGTCGACCATCTTGGTGATGGACACGTGCTGCACGCCGGCACCGACGGTGTCGACGACGGAGCGCAGCAGATCATGCGTGAGCGGCCGCTGGACCTTGCGGTCTTGCAGCTTGACGGCGATGGCATCGGCCTCGGCGGTGCCGATCATGATGGCCAGATACCGCGCCCCGTCGCACTCCTTGAGGACCACCACCCGGCTCGGGCTGACCAGGTTGACGCGCACGCTGTCAACCGTCATTTCAATCATATCGAGCCTGTCCCGTGAGCGTCCGCGCCGTGTCCGGTGCGGGTCGGCCTGAGTTTACCAACGACCCCTTGAGCGGCTGTGTAAACCACGCCTCACTGCGCCGAGTCCGTGTCCAGCCCAAACGCCGTGTGGAGCGTGCGCGCGGCGTTCTCGACTTCGGCTTCGTCGACGAGGCAGGTGATGCGGATCTCGCTGGTCGTGATGCCCAGGATGTTGATGCCGGCATCGGCCAGCGCGCCAAACGCGCGGGCGGCGATGCCCGGCGTGCTCTGAATTCCCACGCCGACAATGCCGACCTTCCCGAGGCCGCCGTCGGCGGATACCTCGCCCGCCCCAATCTCCGCCGCGATCGGCCGCACCAGGTCGACGGCGGTGGCCATGTCCGCCTTGCTCACCGTGAATGAGATGTCGGTCGATCCGGCCTTGGAGACGTTCTGGACGATGACGTCAATGTTGATGCCTTGATCGGCCAGGGGCTGGAAGATGCCGTGCGCCAGGCCGGGTCGGTCGCGCACCTCTCGAACCGTGATACGCGCCACGTCGGAGTCGTGGGCCACGCCGCGCACAAGCGCCACGCTCTCAATCTCAACCGCGTCGGCCGACATCATGGATGTCCCCGGTGTGTCCGTGAAACTGGAACGTACCACGACCGGGAGGCGAAAGCGCTGGGCGATGCCGACCGAGCGATGCTGCATGACCTTGGCGCCGAGCTGCGCCATCTCGAGCATTTCGCCATATCCGATGGCCTCCAGCTTGTGCGCGAGCGGCACGCACCGCGGGTCGGCGGTGTAGACGCCCTCGACGTCGGTGTATATCTCGCAGCGGTCGGCGCGCAGGGCCGCGGCCAGCGCGACGGCGGTGGTGTCGGAAGCGCCGCGCCCCAGGGTGACCATGTGTCCGTCCGGCCCGAGCCCCTGAAATCCGGCGACGATGGGAATCCGGCCCGCGTCCAACTCTTGCCGCACCCGCGTGGGATCCAATCGCTCGATGCGGCCGCGGCCATAGACGCCGTCGGTGGCGACTCCCGCCTGGATCCCACTGAGCGCCACGGCCTCGGGACCGTGGGCGCTGACCGCCATGGCGACCAGGGCGGCCGAGGCCGTTTCGCCGGTGGACATCAGCATGTCCAGCTCGCGGGCGTTCGGCCGCGACGTGGTGTGCTCGGCCTCCTCGATGAGCCGGTCGGTGGCGTCACCCCGCGCGGAAACGACCACGGCCAGGCGATCGCCGCCCGCCGCCGCGTCGGCGACGCGTTCGGCCACGGCGGCGATGCGCTCACGCGTCGCCACGGAGGTGCCGCCGAACTTATAGACCAGAGTTGCCACTAGCCGACTCCCGCGTGCGATAGGCAGGCAAGGGTAGCAGCGAGACGCGCGCCGCTCCCCCGCCTATCCCCAGGGGCCCAAGGCGGCGGGAAGCCCGGCGGCGGCCAACTCGCGCAAGCGGCCGCGTTCGAGATCGACTCGTCCCCGCGCGTCGGCGATTGCCAGCCTGACTTGCCGCGGCGCCGTGCCGCCCGGCACGTCGCGTCGCGCGACGGCGCTCGCCGCCGTCAGGCGCTCGCGGAGGTCGGAGCCCAGTCGCTGATCAATGGCCCGCAGCCGGTCGTCGGTGAGCGCGGTCAGCTCGACGCCCGCTCCAATGGCCTCCGAGACCACGCGCCCGGCGATTTCGTGCGCCTCGCGAAACGGCGCGCCGTGCTGCTCCACAAGGAAGTCGGCGATTTCGGTCGCCGTGGCGTAGCCGGACTCGGCCAATTGCGCCATCCGCTCGCGATCGAAGTTCAACGTGGCGAAGGCGTCGCGCATGATCCCGAGGGTGGGGAGCACCAGGTCTTCCATCCGAAACAGCGCCTGCTTGTCTTCCTGCAAATCGAGGCCGTAGGTGAGCGGAACGCCCTTGACGGTGGCGGCCATACCCGACGCGATCCCCAGGGCCGTTCCCGCGCGTCCGCGGACCAGCTCGGCGATATCCGGGTTTTTCTTCTGCGGCATGATGCTGCTGCCAGTGGCGTAGGCGTCGGCGAACTCGACCATCGCGAACCCGGGCGCGGCCCAAATCACCAGGTCCTCGGCCCAGCGCGACAGGTGCAGCAGGATGCCCACGCCGAGATTGAGCAGCGCCAGCAGGTAGTCCCGGTCGGCCACCGCATCCATGCTGTTGCGCGTGATCTGGCTGAAATGCAGGGCGTGCGCGACCTGCTCGCGGTCGATGTCGTAGGGCACGCCGGCCAGCGCCCCGCTCCCGAGCGGGCAGGCGTCGGCCAGGGTGAAGACCTGGTAGCAGCCGTCGAGGTCGCGGCTGAGCATTTCGTGAATCGCGAGCAGGTAGTGCCCCAGGGTGACCGGTTGCCCCGACTGAAGATGGGTGAATCCAGGCGCGACCGTTTCCGGCTCAGCCCGATCGACGAGCGCATCCATCAGGTCCACCAGCGCGCGCCCGATTCGCAGCGTCAGACCTTTGACGTAGAGCCGCATGTCGGTGGCGACCTGGTCGTTGCGACTGCGGGCGGTGTGCAGGCGGCGACCGGGATCGCCGAGCCGCTCGATGAGCAGGCGCTCCACGTAGCTGTGAATGTCCTCGTCGCCGGCGTCGGCGGGACCGCCGGCCGCATCGAGCTCCTGGAGCAGCCGGTCCAGCCCGGCGGTCAGCGCGTCGGCGTCGGACGCGGCGATGATATCCCGCGCACCGAGCATGGCGGCATGCGCGCGGCTGGCGACGATGTCTTCCCGGTACAGCCGCCGGTCCCAGGGAAACGAGCGAGTGAACGCCCGCGCTGCGTCGGCGGGCTCCGACTCGAAGCGCCCGCCCCACATGGCCGTTGGCTCAGCCCGCGCGCGGGGGCCGTCGGCGCCCGCGGCTAGGCGCGCAGGGCCGCGCCAATGACCTCAAGGCCCGTTTCCAACTCGGCGTCGCTGATAGTCAAGGCCGGCACCAGGCGAATCGTCGCCGCGGCAGCCTTGATCAGCAGCACGCCGTGATCGCGCGCGTAGGCAATCACGTGATCGGCGCGCTCGGGGCTCGTGAGATCGAATCCCACCAGCAGCCCGAGTCCTCGCACGTCCGTGATCCCGCCGGTCTCGCGCCCCAAGCGCCGAAGCTCGGCGGCGGCGTGATCGCCCTTGCGCGCCACGTCCTCGAGGAATCCCGGCGCGGTGACGTGGTCGAATACCACGCGGGCGCCGGCGCAGACGAGGGGATTGCCGCTGAAGGTCGAGCCGTGGTCGCCGGGCCGCAGCACGCTGCAACGCTCGGTGCTGAGCGCCGCGCCGATGGGCAGCCCTCCGCCCAACCCCTTGGCCAGCGCCATCAGGTCGGGCGTGACGCCGAAGTGCTCGTACGCGAACAGCTTGCCGGTGCGTCCGATGCCGGTCTGCACCTCGTCGAGAATCAGCAACAGGCCGTGCTCATCGCAGAGCTCGCGGAGTCCCGTGACATAGTCCGCGTCCGCCACCCAGACGCCGCCTTCGGCCTGGATGAGCTCCAGCATGACGGCTGCCGTGGAGTCGTCGATGGCGTCGCGCACAGCGTCCAGATCGTTATAGGGGACGTGCGTAAATCCGGCCGGCATGGGCTCGAACGGCTCGTGATAGGCCGGCGTGCCCGTGGCGGCCGTCATGGCCAGCGAGCGGCCGTGGAAGCCGCGCAGCGTGGTGATGACGCCCGTCGCGCCGTCGCGATTGAGCCGGCCCCACTTGCGCGCGATCTTGACGCAGGTCTCGGTGGCTTCGCCGCCGCTGTTGACGAAGAACACGCGGTCCAGCGCCGAGCGGCCGACCAGCCGCTCACCCAACTCGACCTGCGGCGTGGTGTAGAAGAGGTTCGACACCTGAACCAGGGTTCGCGCCTGCTCCGACACCGCGTCGGCGATATCGGCGTTGGCGTGGCCGAGGGCGTTCACCGCGATGCCCGCGGCAAAATCCAGATACTCCCGGCCCGCGTCGTCCCACACCCGCATGCCGCTGCCCCGAACCAGGGTGACCGGGGCGCGGGAAAACGTCTGGTGATAGACCTGGGCCTCGCGCGCTTGCCAGTCCGTCGCTGCTTGCGTCATGGATGAACTCTAGCCGTGCCGGTTGGCTGGGATTATATGGCGATCCGAACCGCGCGCGTCAGGCAACGATGCGCGTGCCCGCGGCACCCTCGACCAGGGTCTGCCGGATAGCGTGGGGTTGCCGGCCGTCGGTGATCCAGACGGCGTCGACGGCATCCAGCAGATCGAGCGCCGCGCGCACCTTGGGCACCATGCCGTCGCGGATCACGCCGTCGGCGATGAGATCGTTTGCCCGTCCCGCCGGAAGATCGCGGATCGACTCCCCGTCGGCATCGAGAACCGCGGGCACATCGGTGAGAAAGAGCAAGGCCTCTGCCCGGACCGCCCGAGCCACGGCCCCGGCGATCTCATCGCCGTTCACGTTGTAGATCTGGCCGTCCGGCCCCAAGCCCAGCGGGGCGATGGTCGGCACGTGCCCGCGCTCGGTGAGATGGTCGAGCAATCCGCGCCGCACCTCGCGCACGCGGCCGACGAAGCCGAGCTCGGGCGACTGCTGCTCGACGCGGACGACGCCACCATCGTTGCCGGCGATACCGACCGCCGAAACGCCGTTGGCGACAAGCTCGCCGATCAGCGCCGGGGCGACGACGCCGCGAAAGACCATCACCGCGGCGTCGCGGGTGTCCGCCGACGTCACGCGCAGCCCGTCGATCCAGGTGGGCGTCTCGCCCCGCTCCGCCAGATAGTCGCTGAGCGCATCGCCGCCGCCGTGAGCGATGGCGACGCGGGCGCCGGCCGCAACCAGATCCCGCACGTCGGCGCCGATCCGCCCGCGCTCGACGTCCGCCGTCCCGCCGACCTTGAGCACGACGTAGCGACCCCGGAAGCCGTCGAAATCTGTGTCCGGCGGTGCGGCCACGAGCTAGGTCATGTACTCCGCGTTGATGGTGACGTAGTCGTGGGAGAGGTCGCCGGTCCAGGCCGTGGCCGCGGCGGGTCCGGCATGCAGATCCACCGCGATGCGGCACTCGGTCCGGCGCAGGTGCGCGGCGACGTCCGGCTCGTGGTAGTCCTGGATGCGCCCGCCGGCGACGGTGCAGGTGTCGCCGATCCAGATGTCCAACGCCTCGGGATCGAATTGGGCGCCGCTGTTGCCGAGCGCGCACACGACGCGACCCCAGTTCGGGTCGCCGCCGAACACCGCCGTCTTGACCAGCAGCGAGGTGGAAATGCCGCGCCCGGCGCGCCGGGCGTCGGCGGCGTCCACCGCACCGCAAACCTCGATCGTGACCAGCTTGGTGACGCCTTCGCCGTTCCGCACGATCTCCCGCGCGAGATGCTGGCAAACGGCCTTCAGCGCGCGGCCGAACTGCTCGGCGTCAGCGCCGGCGAGCGCGGGCGTTTCGCTCGCGCCGTTGGCGAACAGCAGCACCGTGTCGCTGGTGGACTGATCGCCGTCGATGGAAATCACGTTGAAGGAATCGTTAACGGCCGCGCGGAGGGCGCTGAGGGCGAACGCCGCATCCACAGCCGCGTCGGTGGTGACGAACGAGTGCATGGTGGCCATGTTGGGGTGGATCATGCCCGCCCCTTTGGCCGCGCCGCCGATCCGCACCGTTCCCGTCGAGAGCGGCACTTCGACCGCAATGGTCTTGGGGTAGGCGTCGGTGGTCATCATGGCGGCGGCGACATCGATGCCGTCGACCGAGTCGAGCTCGAGCCGCCGGATGCCGTCGGCCACGCGGTCCATGGGCAGCCGAAACCCGATGACGCCGGTGGACGCCATCAGGATTTCCTCCGGCTGCACGCCTCGCCGCTCGGCAAACAGCTCGGCCATCCGCATCGCGTCGGCGCGACCCTCGGCTCCCGTGTACGTGTTCGCGTTGCCGCTGTTGAAGACCACGCCACGGGCCCGGCCGCCGGCCACTCGGGCGCGGTTGATCTCGACGTTGGCGGCCTTGACGCGGTTGGTGGTGAAGGTCGCGGCGACCGTGCAAGGGTCGACGGTGCTGAAGATGCCGCCGAGGTCCAGATCGCCGCTGGCTTTGATTCCGGCCGCAATCGACCCGGCGTTGAATCCGCGCGGCGCCACCACGCCGCCGGAGATCACCGCGAATCCGTCAAGCGTTTCAGGAGTGGCGCGCATTTATGGATATCCCGCCGGGACGCCGAGTCCGGCTTGCTCGTCCAGACCGAGCATCAGATTGGCATTCTGCAGGGCGGCGCCGGCCGCGCCCTTGCCCAGGTTGTCGATAGCGCTCATGGCAATCAGGGTACCGGCGGCCTCGTCGGTTACCGCCTGAACGAAGCAGTGGTTGGCGCCGGTGGTCCACTTGGTGCGGGGCGGCTCATCGGCCAGGTGCACGAACGGCTCGCCCTGGTACCGGGCCTCGTACACCGCTTCGACATCCTCGCTCGCCACGCCGTCCCGCAGCCGCGCGTAGGTCGTCGAGAGTATGCCCCGCGTCATGGGCACCAGGTGCGGCACGAACGTGACCTGCACGTCCGTCCCCGCGATCATGGTCAGCTCCTGCGCGATCTCGGGGCCGTGGCGGTGGGCGGCGACGTTGTAGGGCGCGGCGCTCTCGTTGATTTCGGAGTAGGTGAAGGCCGCCTTGGAGCTCCGGCCGGCGCCCGAGATGCCCGTTTTCGAGTCCACGATCACCGACGGCTCGACCAGACCCACCTCCAGGGCGGGACCGATGGCCAGCTCCGCGGCGATGGCGTGGCAGCCGGGGTTGGCCACCAGCTTGGTGCGCCGGAGCTCGTCGCGCCGGTACTCGGTGAGGCCGTAGACCGCGTCGGCGATCCACTCCGATGCCGGGTGCACGCCATACCACCATTGATAGACCTCGAGGTCGAACAGCCGAAAGTCGGCGCTGACGTCAACCGCGGGCACGCCGTCGTCGAGCAGCGGCGCCAGCTGCGCCGCCGACGCGTTGTGGGGCAGGCACGAAACGACCGCGTCCACCGAGCCGTCCAGCTCAGGCGTGAGCCGCAGGTCGGCATAGTCCGGCCGCGCCGTGGCCCGAACCCACGGCAGCACCTCGCCGACCGTGCTGCCGGCCTGACTGCGTGCCGTCAGGCTCGTCAGTTCCAGGTCGGGGTGGCCGGCCAGATAGCGGATCATCTCGCCGCCGGTGTAGCCGGTGGCGTTGAGCAGGCCCAGGCGCATTCAGCGGTGCCTCAGGTGGCTAAACGCAATTATACGGGCGGATTGGGACGCGGCCGCCGTGGACGTTCGGAGTGCCTGATTGCTGGCGGGCTCGGGATTTGCAGCGGCGCCGTGGGGTGGATCGGCACTTTAGATTTCTCGCTTCGCTCGAAATGACATGGGCGGCGGGGGCCGTCACGGCTGAAGCGCAAGTACCACGAGCGCCGCGGCGCCCAGCGCCACCCGGTAGACGCCGAACACGAGCAGGCTGCGGGTGGCGACAAACCACAGCAAGGCCCGAATCACGACCACGCCGACCACTCCAGCAGTCAGCGCGCCGACAACCAGCGCGCCCGCCACCGACTCGAAGGCCTCCGTGCCGGCGACCGAGGAGAGTTCGACGATGCCAATGGCCAGCACGATGGGCGCCAGCAGCAGGAGCGAGAAGCGCGCGCCGGCGTGCCGCTCGACGCCCAGCAGACGCGCCACGGTCATGGTGATCCCGGAGCGCGAGACGCCCGGAACCAGCGCCACAAGCTGGCTCAGGCCGACCACCAGCCAGACCGGCAGGCGCGTGGCGTCGAAGCTGGTGCGCGTGGGAGCCCAGCGGTCGACCGCCGCCAGCACCACGCCGAACACGATGAGCATGATCGACGCCACCAGCACGGTGCGAGTCTCGGTCAGCGCGTCACGCAGCGGGAAGGCCACGGCGCCGACCAGCAGCGTGGACCCCACGATGGCCGCCACCACGCGGCGCGACACGGCCGCATCGGGACCCCGGCCCACGACGCCGAGCGCCAGCCGCCACCAGTCGCGCCACAGGGCCACGACCAGCGCCACCGCGGTGCCCAGGTGCAGCGCCACGCTGAGCATCAGGCCCGACAGAAACGGGTCGGTCCACCCGGCGAACTCGGGCGCCAGCAACAGGTGCGCCGAGCTGCTCACGGGCAGGAACTCCGTGAGCGCCTGCACGGCGCCCAACAGAGCCGCCTCGACCAGCACCGCCCCGCTCTAGGCGGTCACAACGAAGACCGGCGCGAGAACCAAGGTAATCGTGCTGAGCAGCTTCACGAGCACGTGCAGCGAAGGACCCGCCGTGTCCTTGAACGGGTCGCCGACGGTGTCGCCGACGACCGACGCCGCGTGCTCATCAGTGCCCTTGCCGATCGGGTTGCCGTCCTCGTCCTTGAGGTTGCCGGCCTCGATGAATTTCTTCGCGTTGTCCCAGGCGCCGCCACCGTTGTTCATCACGGTAGCCAGCAGCACACCGGCGATGGTGCCCACCATCAGGAAGGCGGCTTCGGCCTCTGCGCGCAGCACCAGGCCCACCACGACGGGCATAAGGACGGCGAGCAGGCCCGGCAGGATCATCTCCCGCAGCGCCGAGCGCGTGCTGATGTCAACCGCCTGGCTGTAGCTCGGCTCGACGGTGCCTTCGAGGATGCCGGGGTTCTCGCGCCACTGTCGCCGGACTTCCTGAATCATCGTGCTCGCGGCGCGACCGACGGCGCGGATGGCCAGCGAGCTGAACAGGAACACCAGCATGGCGCCCAGCATGGCGCCGATGAAGACCTCGACCTTGGCCAGGTCGACGCTGTGGAGATCGGCCGTTTCCAGATAAGCGCTGAACAGCAGGAACGCGGCCAGCGCCGCCGAGGCGATGGCGTAGCCCTTGGTGAGCGCCTTGGTCGTGTTGCCGACCGCGTCCAATCCGTCCGTGATGTCGCGAACGTCCTCGGGCGCGTCGGCCATCTCGGTGATGCCGCCCGCGTTGTCGGAGATCGGACCGAACGTGTCCATGGCCAGGATGTAGGCCGCACTCATCAGCATGCCCATCGTGGCGACGGCGGTGCCGAACACGCCCGCCTCGAAGTTACCGATCGGAATGCCAAGCGCCGCGAAGCCCTCGACGCCGGTGTGGAACGAGGTCCACAGGGCAATCGAAATGACGATGATCGGCGCGGCCGTGTTCTCCAGGCCGAGCGCCATGCCCGAAATTATGTTGGTGGCGGGACCGGTGCGAGACGCCTCGGCAATCTCACGGACCGGGCGCCACGAGCCCGCGGTGTAGTACTGCGTGATGTAGACGAATGCCACGCTCGTCAGAATGCCGATGACTCCCGACAGGAAGAACCAGGCGGATTCCAGCATCACGAACACCGCAATCGCCATTCCAACGACCGAGAACACCGCGGTGGTCCAATAGCCGATGTCGAGCGCTTTCTGCGCGTCGCGCACTTTCTCGGGCCGGATCACCAGCAGGCCGATGACCGAGGCGATGGTGCCGAACGAGCGCACCACCAGCGGGAACAAGATCCACTCGACGCCCGCCGTTCCCGGAGCCGCGGCCTCGATGGCCTTGAACACGGCCACACCCAGGATCATCGCGCCGATGCTCTCGGCGGCGGTCGATTCGAACAGGTCCGCGCCACGACCGGCGCAGTCGCCCACGTTGTCGCCGACCAGGTCGGCCACCACCGCGGGATTTCGCGGGTCGTCCTCGGGCAGGCCGGCCTCGACCTTGCCAACCAGGTCCGCGCCCACGTCGGCGGCCTTCGTGTAGATGCCGCCGCCCAGCTGCGCGAACAGCGCCACGAAGCTGGCCCCGAACCCGAAGCCGACGATCAATTCCGGCGCGCGCGTCGGGCTGCCGAAGCCGTCGAACAGCGCGAACAGCACGAACACGCCGAGCAGGCTCAGACCGACGATCAAGATGCCCGAGACGGCGCCGCCCCGCAGGGCCACCGTCAGGGCGTCGCCCAACGACTTGGTGGCCGCGCTGGCGGTGCGCACGTTGGACTTGACCGCCACGATCATGCCGATGATGCCGGAGAGCGCGGAGGCGGCGGCGCCCACCAGGAACGAGACCCCGGTGCGCCAAGCGATGTCGCCGGCCTCGATGCCCTTGGCTTCGTTGGCGCCAAAGAAGAACAGCAGCACCGACAATCCCGCCGCCGCAAATAGCGCGAGGAACGCGATGGTGCGGTACTGCCGCCGCAGGAAGGCCGTTGCGCCTTCATAGATGCGGTCGCCGTTGAGTTGCATGGACGCGAACAGCCGGTTTCGCTCCGCCTCGTCCAACCCCTGAACCGCGGGGATCAACTCAGCGCTGCGTCCGCTCCGGTCGATCGGCCGCGTCAGGACATCACGAACCAGGTATCCGACCACGGCGACGGAAACCACGATGGCCGCCGGGACGACCCACACTAGACCTTCCAAGACCTAAACCCCCCTCGACGCCCACCGGCGGTGGGCCATGTCACCTTGGATCGGTGTCACAAGATTGCGCCGCGCCGGCCTCGTGCCCAAGCACGTCGCCGAACGCGGCCAAGAACGATTGCATGTCTTCCGCCGAGCCGATTGATATCCGCAGCGCATTCGCGATGCGCGGATCGCCGGCAAAACGCCGGACCACGATGCGGCGATCTTCAAGCTGGCGCTGAACATCCGCGGCATCGTACCCGTCAAGCTCGACAAATACGAAGTTTGCCTGCGACGGGTGCACCTTGAGGCCGAATTGCTGCTTCAGGGTCGCGCCCAGGGCGTTCCGACGGCGACGAATCGCCGCCCAGTGGCGCTCGGCCCACTCCAGGTCGTTCAGCGCCGCCAGCCCGGCGGCCTGCGCCAGGCGGCTGACGTTGTAGGAGTCCTTCACCCGCAGCAGTGCATCGGCAAGCTCCGGGCTCGCCAGCGCGTAGCCGAGCCGCAGACCCGCCAGGCCGAAGCTCTTGGAGAACGAACGCGTGACGCACACGTTGTCGCACTCGCGCAGCAGGTCCACGTTGTCCCGCTCGGCGAACTCGACGTACGCCTCGTCGATGACCAGCAGATTCACGCGCGACGCCAGCCAGCGCAGATCGTCGGCCCCGTAGTGCGTGCCGGCGGGATTATTGGGACTGGCGACGAAGGTGATCTTGCCGCGCGCAGCGGCCAGCTGACGCACCGGCAGCGCGAAGTCCTCGCCCAGCGGCACCTCGCGGATGTCGCAGCCGCCGATCGCGGCCAGCACCGGATAGAGCGAGTAGCTGGGCGTCGCCGCCACCACCCGGTCGCCCGGATCGCACGCCACGCGAATCAGCAGGTTGAGCAGATCGTCCGAGCCGTTGCCAAAGACCACCTGCTCGGGATCGAGTCCATGGCGGCGGGCGGCGACCTCGCGCAGCTCGCGGCTGATCGGATCGGGGTAGAGCCGGATCGAGGCTCCGGCGGCCTCGCGCAGGGCGGCCACGGCCGCCGGGGAGACCTCGGGACTCTCATTGGTATTGAGCTTGATCCAGCCGCCGTCGCTGGGCTGCAAGCCCGGCACGTATCCGTGAATCGCCGCCAAATCGCGTCGCAGCCGCACGAGTTCGCCCACCGAGAATGAAATCAGGCCGCAGACACGGGCCTCGGTCGCCCATGCTACCCAGTTGGAGCGCGCTGGACCACGGGGACTGGCAGTCGATAGCCGAAAGCCTTGAATCCGTCATTCCGGCGAACGCCGGAATCCAGGGCCCGGCACCTGACGCCAGCTACATCCTCCCCATCGTCGACCACAATGACACCACCCAATGCAACGGCCGCCACCGCACTAAAGACCTTATCCTTGCCTGGATGAATACCCTCGCCGCCGGGACCACCGACGCCCGAACGGCGGCCTAGCGACTCATGCGCATCGTTGAAGACCCTCTAAACCGGGAAACCATCGAGGCCGTCACCCAATTGATCGTGGAGCGCTTCGAGCCGGAGCAGGTCATCATGTTCGGCAGCTGCGCCCGCGGCGACACCGACGAGAACAGCGACTTGGACCTACTGGTCGTGCTGCGCCCCGGCGTCGAACCACCCCGCCGCGGCAACCCCATCCACGCGGCCATCGCCGACAACTTCCTGCTCCCCGTCGACGTCCTGATCCGCTCGGCCGACGTGATTGCCCATTACCGCCAGGACCCCAAATCCATGATCAGCCGCATGCTGGAAGACTCGGAAGTCCTCTATGACCGCCACGCCGCCTGAACAGGCCTGGTTCGCCAAAGCCGACTAACCACTAGCCACCGACCACTAAGAAACCTCTGATTAAGGCCGCTTCCGGTCCCTTCTCCCTTGGGGGGAAGGTGAGGATGGGGGATTGAAGCGCGGCCTACGGACTTATTCAGAGATTCCCTAACCACTTACAAC
Source organism: Chloroflexota bacterium (assembly GCA_022826485.1). Taxonomy (GTDB): domain Bacteria; phylum Chloroflexota; class UBA11872; order UBA11872; family UBA11872; genus JAJECS01. Next base: position 69,983 of record JAJDUU010000018.1, read on the forward strand.
TCGTCTTCCCCCCGCCCCATGCCACACTGACCAACTGACGTGCAAGGGCAACTCTTCACCCAGTACTTCCTGACCGACGGCATCACGTCCACCGCGGACTGGGATGCCACCTTTGCCCATCCCGACGCCTTCAACTCGTTCCGCGACGGCGCGCGCCGCCTGTTCGACGCTTTCGACCAATTCAACAGCCCCAACGAGGCCGCCACCGAGCAGGAGCTGATCCGCCCCCTCCTGGAGCTGCTCGGCTGGGCCGACTACCTGCCGCAGCAGGGCGCGGCGCGCAACGAGGACATTCCCGATCTGCTGCTGTTCGCCGACGCGGACGCCAAATCCCGCGCCGCGGCTCGCACCAATCCCAACGACCGCTTCCTCGACGCCGCGGTCGTCGCCGAGAGCAAGCGCCGCGGCCGAGCGCTCGACGCGCGCGAGGCCGGCGGCCGCACGCGAACCGGCACGCCGCACGGCCAGACGCTGCGCTACCTGCGGCGGGCGGCCGACGTCACCGACGGCGGCCTGCGTTGGGGCATCCTCACCGACGGCGGCGTCTGGCGGCTCTACGACCAGCGCGCCCGCCCCCGCGCCACCGGCTATTTCGAAGCCGACCTAGCCGCGCTCATCGCCGCTCCGGCTCCTTCCCCCCACGAGGGGGAAGGCTGGGATGGGGGTCTCCCCACCGTCATTCCGGCGGAGGCCGGAATCCAGTCCGGGTCTCGGGCGCGTCAGGCGGACCTGGACCCCGGCGTTCGCCGGGGTGACGGTGATCCCGCTTCCCCCGTTCGTGGTGAACCCGCCCACGTTCGTGGTGAGCCTGTCGAACCACGCCCTTCCACAAGCTCAGAGCCTGCCCCGTATTCGATACGGGGGCGAACGGATGCTCACCCCGCCACCGCCGACCCTCTGCGCACCTTCTATCTGCTCTTCCGCCGCCAATCCTTCGTCCTTCGGCCTGGCGCCACGGCCACCTTCCTGGAAACCGCGCTGGCCGAGGGACGGCGCTACGAGCAGCAGGTGGCGCAGGACCTCTCCGGCGTCGTGTTCGAGCGCGCCTTTCCCAACCTCATCGCGGCGCTGCTGGACGCCGGCGGCGCGAGCCTGGCCGACGCGCGGCAGGCGGCGCTGATCCTGCTCTACCGCCTGCTCTTCGTGCTCTATGCCGAGGACCGCGGCCTGCTGCCGGTCAACGACTCCCGCTACGACGACTACGGGCTGCGCAAGCGGGTCCGCGACGACATCGCGCGGCGCATGGCCGACGGCGACACCTTCTCGTCCCGCGCCGGCAACTACTACGACCGCGTGATGACGCTGGCCGGTCTCATCGACACCGGCGACGACTCCATCGGACTGCCGCCCTACAACGGCGGTCTGTTCGCCGCCGACGCCGCGCCGCTGCTGAAGTGCGTGCGCCTGCCCGACGCGGCCTTCGCTCCGATCGTCCACGACCTCAGCCACGCCGAGATTGACGGCCGCCGGCAGTTCGTCAACTACCGCGACATGTCGGTGCAGCAGCTTGGCTCGCTCTACGAGCGCCTGCTGGAGCGGGAGCCGGTGCGCAACAGACGGGGCGGCATCGACATTCGGCCCAATCCCTACGCGCGCAAGGACAGCGGCAGCTTCTACACGCCGCAGGAGCTGGTGGACCTGATCCTGGACCAGACGCTCAAGCCGCTGGCCGAGGAGCGGCTCGAAGCGTTCGAGGACAGGGCCAAGGCGCTACAGAGCGACCGCCGGCCCAGGGACCAGCGGCGCGCCGAGCTGCGGCGGCTGGACCCGGCCGAGGCGGTGCTGGAGTTGAAGGTGCTGGACCCGGCCATGGGCAGCGGGCACTTCCTGGTCACGGCGGTCGACTTCCTGGCCGACTACGTCGCCGACCTGATCGAATACGCCCCGGCGGTGCCCGAGTGGCTGGACGGAGACGACGCCTACGAATCGCCGTTGGTGGAGCGCGTGGCGCGGATCCGGGAGGACCTGTTGCAACGGGCGCGGGACGCCAACTGGGTCATGGACGCGGCGCAGCTGAGCGACCAGACCATCATCCGGCGCATGGTGCTCAAGCGCTGCATCTACGGCGTGGACAAGAACCCGCTCACCGTCGAGCTGGCCAAGGTGTCGCTCTGGCTGCACAGCTTCACCGTGGGCGCGCCGCTGTCGTTCCTTGACCACCACCTGCGCTGCGGCGACTCGCTCCTGGGTCTGCGGGTGCTGGACGCGCGCCGGGATTTCGACCGGCTGGGCGGCCTCAGCGCCAGCAGCGTCATCGCCGGGGCCGAGAACGCCACGTCGACCATGCAAGAAATCGAGCGGCTCTCCGACGCCGACGTCGCCGAGGTGCGGCAGTCGGCTGGGCTATTCCAGATCGTGGAGCAGGCCACGGCCGACCTGCGCGGCGTGCTGGACTTCCTCGGCGGCCTGCGCTGGCAGACGGCGGGGCTGCGGAGGCGCGCGCTGGCCAACGTGGAGGGCCTGGTGGTCGAGGCGCTGGGACGGGAGTCGAGCATCGCCTTCGACCTGCTGGCGCGCGGCCCGGACGCCGCCGGCGATTCCATCACCCAGGACGGCACTTGGCAGAGCTTCGTTGACCGCTGGACGCAGTCCCGGTCCATCGCCGACCGCGAGGTGTTCCTGCACTGGCAGGTCGCCTTCCCCGGCGTCTGGCGCAACTGGCAGAGCCTCCGTCCCGAGGGCGGCTTCGACGCCGTGATCGGCAATCCGCCCTGGGACCGGATCAAGCTGCAAGAGGTCGAGTGGTTCGCCACCCGCGACCCCGCCATCGCCCGCGCCCCCACCGCCGCCGCCCGCAAAGCCGCCATCAAACACCTCCGCGAGCAGGCCGCTCCGACTCCTTCCCCCTTGGAGGGGGAAGGCTGGGATGGGGGCCGGGGTGAGGGGGATCGGGGTCATTCCCCCTCCGTCATTCCGGCTCCGGCTCCTTCCCCCCGTGAGGGGGAAGGCTGGGATGGGGGCAATCCCCCTTCCGTCATTCCGGCGGAGGCCGGAATCCAGTCCGGGGCTCGGGCGCGTCAGCCGGACCTGGACCCCGGCCCCCGCCGGGGTGACGGTGATCCCGCTTCCCCCGTTCGTGGTGAGCCTGTCGAACCACGCCCTTCGACAAGCTCAGAGCCCGCCCCGTACTCGATACGGGGGCGAACGGATGCCGCTCCGACTCCTTCCCCCTTCGAGGGGGAAGGCTGGGATGGGGGGATTCCGGCCGTCACTCCCGCCCCCCTCGTCGCCGCCTACGACGCCGCCAAGGACCGCGCCGACACCCTGGGCAAGCTCATCCGCGCCTCCGGGCAATACCCCCTCCTCGGCGGCGGCGACATCAACCTCTACTCCCTCTTCGTCGAGCGCGCCATGGGCCTCGTCAAGCCCGACGGCTTCGTGGGCCTGCTCACGCCGTCCGGCATCTACGCCGACAAGACGGCCGCCAAGTTCTTCAAGACCGTCTCCACCGGCGGGCGCGTGGGCGGGCTCTTCGACTTCGAGAACAAGAAGATCTTCTTCAAGGACATCCACGCCTCGTTCAAGTTCTGCGCCCTCGTCTTCGGCGGCGCCAAGCGCACCTTCAACGAGACCGCGTGCGGCTTCTTCCTGCACGATGTCGAGACTATTCACGACCCCGACCGCTGCTTCCCGCTGTCCCCCGACGACTTCGCCCGCGTCAATCCCAACACCGGCACCGCGCCCGTCTTCCGCACCCGCCGCGACGCCGAGGTCACCCGCCGCATCTACGCCAACCACCCCGTGCTGGTGGACCGCTCCAGCGGCGAGGAGCGCCGCGCCTGGCCGGTCAAGTACCACACCATGTTTCACATGACTAACGACTCCAACCTCTTCCACACCGCCGCGCAGCTAGAGGACGACGGGTTCTATCCGGTCCAGGGCAACCGCTGGAAACGGGGTGCCGAGCTATATCTACCGCTCTACCAGGGCCGGATGATCTGGCACTTCGACCACCGCGCCAACTCGGTCCGCGTCAACCCGGACAGCACCCACAATCCGTATCTCAGCGAAGCGGTCACCGACGAGCAGCACGCCGATCCCGCACTCCTACCTCAGTCGCAGTACTGGGTGCCGGCCCAGGATGTCGAGCCTACGTTCCCACAAGGCCGCGGCTACGCATTGGGATTCCGTGACATCACCAACCCCACAAATGAGCGGACGCTTGTGGCCTCAATAGTCCCGTGGTCCGGCTACGGAAACACGATCCCCATTCTGATCGATAGCGATGAAGGTGCTCCCGCCGAACTAGACGCGCAGCCTTCACTCGACGCGGCGCAACTAGCCTGCCTGGTCGCCAACCTCAGCGCGCTTTGCCTCGACTTCGTCGCACGGCAGAAGGCCCAAGGAACGCACCTGAACTGGTACATCGTCGAACAGCTCCCCGTCATCGCACCCGACGCCTACAACCGCCGCTTCGGCGAGGTCACTGCCGCCGAGCTGGTGCGGGACCACGTGCTGCGCCTCACCTACACCGCCCACGACATGGAGCCCTTCGCTCGCCACCTGGGCTACGGCGGCCCGCCCTTCACCTGGAACGAGGAAGACCGCCGCCACCTCCGCGCCCGCCTCGACGCCCTCTACTTCCACCTCTACGGCCTCGACCGCCCCGACGCCGCCTACATCCTCGACACCTTCCCCATCGTCCGCAGCCAAGACCAAGCCCAATTCGACGGCCGCTACCGCACCAAGGAGCTTATCCTGGCCTACATGAACGCGCTGGCGGCGGGGGATACCGAGAGCGTCGTGGCAGTCTAAACACCCATTTCCATCGCCGAAGCCCCGCGCCACAGGCGCATTTCCGAGCCATTTCGCGCCTCAACCCATTCCCGCGAAAAGATTTTGACCCAATTGACTATCAAAACCTTCAGCTATATTCACTGTAAATCATTTACACTCTTCACAGCTTTCAAAACCTTCATAATTGAATCATAGCCTAGCTCATCCCCGGAGTATCGGACTTCGTAGAGACCGTGAAGATTGGACGGCAACACCGTATTCTCTTCAGTCAATAGGATAAATCGATCGTTATACAGGGCCATTGCAGCTCCTATTTCAATGAGCACATTCTGGTTCAAGATTTGCGGCCCGCTATCAGGACCACCATCTGCCGACCCAGGCATAGCCTTCTCAGGACTAAGGTGAATGATCCCGGCAGCGCATCCACGCATATCGTCGAGAACCTTCTTAGGCACAGGCTTGGAACTCGATTCGCGGTCCACTGACACGACTGGTTCAAAGTCCCCAAATTCAAGAATCTCTTTGAGTTGATCTACGACCCTCCGATTCTTGCCGTGCGAAATGAACACTTTTCTATTCTGACTTTCAGATTCAGCAATATCTGCATGCACAGAATCGACTACAGGTGCAGGACTATCTTCTTCTATGCTATCAACACCATCATCCATCTCCGTCTCTCTTGCCTCACTCTCCCCAGTGGACGGCATAGTATCAGTTGGGTCAAGATCTACATATATCTTGTCTTTAATAACTTTGAAGAATCCGACATGCTCCGCATTGTCCCTGATAATGCCGTACAACCTGCTTGCTGAAACCTGAGGAACACCTAAGGAAGCAAGGACGTTTAGAGCGATCTTCTCAACAGGAAGTGGTGAGCCATCGTACTTTTCCAAGAATTGCTTCTCAACTGTTGGGACAAGCACCGCCTCTCGCTTGGCTGCATCATCGTCACCCTCGACAAGAGGGGTTACTATTCGACGCCCTAATTCGGTGATCGAAATCTGACTGGCGTTGGGGCCGCCGTCAGTCAGCCCATAGCCGATCGCCGCACCGCACAGGATGCGAAAAGCGCCGGCCGTGGGAGTCATGTCGAGCGCAGCCGCAACGTCAAGCGGTCGGGTTGGCCCGCCAGCGTAGTTGTCTGCAATCGCGTGCGGAACCCGCACAGCCTGCTCAAGTGAGACGCGTGGCACATCCGTCTGCATCACGGGCGCAGCCCTTGACGCCTTCTTGCTGGTCTTCGTAGCCATTCGATTGCCTTTCGCCTGCCGGACTAGCGCCCCGGCACATACGTCAACCTACGTATGCCAGAGTATATCTGACCAATATCAGAGTGGCAAGGCCAATTTCCAGTTCGTCTCTGTACGTACTAGCGCGTTTGCGGTGACCTCGTTGCCTCCCTTCACTCGATTGCCGATCCCTACGGCAGACTGGATCCCTGACCGTTCTCCCGGCCCGAGAGGCCTGCTCCAGCGGTTGCCTGATTTGGGCTGCCAGACAGTCCTGAGCGACGGCCATTCAATGCGGGCGTTCGTATCCTGTCAGTATAGTCCGCCTATCAGCGTGACCGCCGAGGTGATGCCTCGTGGCTGGACCCACGCTGACCGGACTTGCATGAACCAGTACACGAGACTTGGAGACACGTGGCGCGGGAGCGCTTGGAGGCTTCTGGCTGTGATCCGGCTTCCGGTTCACGAGGGCGCCGAGGCGGTGACTTGACGCCTTAGATTCCTCGCTGCGCTCGGAATGACAGAGGGGGCGCCGGAATGACAGAGGGGGCGCCGGAATGACGGAGGGGGCGCTCGGAATGACGGATGGGGGCACGAGGGGACTGCAAGCGCCTGCACGGCGGCTCGGCCCGGGCTGAGTTAGGGAAATTAGCGACCTTAGGGAATTCTTGTAAACCTCCTAACTTCGCTATAACTGCCCCGTGGACCAGGCGGCATATCGGCTGGGAGTTTCATCAGCCGCCAATCCCACGCTGCACGCAGCGCGGGCCACCGGACGAGGGCGCCCACCAGGGGCGCCCCTACCCCGATACGAAAAAGCGGGACCGCTTGCAACCGAGCCGGTTCACTTATTTCGTCATAGAAGTTAAACCCCGGACATGTATAAAAACGCCGGGCCTCCAGGTTAGGGACCGCGTCACGCACGCCCACGATGCGGCGCCTTGTGCCGGTCATTCCGGGCTTGAGCCGGAATCGAGGTCCGTGCCTGGCGCCGGCCCGACTACCTCTCCCTCGACCTCTGCTCCCTCCACCTGAAAGGGGGAGGGCTGGGGAGGGGGGCAGGGTGATCCAGTGGCCCGGGCTGCGGGTAGCCTGGGAGATTCGGAGTCCGCAGATGCCCTGAGGCGGACATCCCCTCATCCTCACCTTCTCCCCAGGGAGAAGGGACCGGAGGCCTGCTCCCTCATCCTCGCCTTCTCCCCCAGGGAGAAGGGGCCGGAGGTGTCCCCTCATCCTCGCCTGCTCCCCCAGGAGACCTTTGCGTAAACCCCTCCGTCATTCCGGCGGAGGCCGGAATCCAGTCCGGTCGAACCTGGAAGCGCGCCAGATGCTTGGCGTCGGGCGGGTCTCAGACCCGCCTCTACCGACTTATGCAAAGGTCTCCCCAGGGAGAAGGGACCGGAGGCGCGACTGGCGGAGTTTGGCGGTGGCGCTGGTTAGACTCGCGGCATGGCGATTCGGGGTGTGCTGTTCGATCTGGGCGATACGTTGGTGACGCAGGAGCCGTTGGTCGGGTCTCCCAGCAACCGGCAGGGCGCGGCGCAGGTGGCCGAGGCGTTGGGCCGGCTGACGGAGGACGCGCCGACCGCCGAGCAGTTGACGGACCCGCTGGGCGAGACCCTGCAAGAGGCGCTGATCGAGTCGTATCAGGGTGAATGCGCCGTCCCGGACGCACGGCGCGCGTTCCTGGAGGTCCTCGATCGCTTCGACCTGGAGCCGCCGTCGGAGCTCATCGACCTGCTGCTGCCGCTGTACTTTGGGCCGCACTTCGCGCGCATGACCGTCGATCCGCAGGCGGTGCGCACGCTGGAGCTGCTGCGCCGGGCCGGCGTGCGCACGGCCGTGCTGGGGAACCTGATCCATGGCGAGGAGATGTTGGCCGAACGCCTGCGCGCGTTCGATCTGCTGCGGCTGGTGGACGCCCTGGTGCTGAGTACCGAGTCCGGCTGGATGAAGCCGCATCCGGTGGCCTTTCGCGAGGCGCTGCGCCGCCTGGACGTTCCGGCCGCCGAGGCGGTGATGGTGGGCGACGACCTGGATTTCGACGTGCGCGCGCCGCAGGCGCTGGGCCTGCGGGGGATCTGGCTGCGGCGCGACGCCGCGACGAGCCTCGGGTCGGTGAAGCCGGACGCGATCATCGACGATCTGGGGCAGCTGATTCCGGCCATCGCGGAGCTGGACGCCGGCGAGGCGCCGACGTGAAGGGCATGCCCCGCAGCTCGCTGCGCACGCTCCGGCGACGGCTCTACCGCGTCCCAAGCTCGACCTACAACCACGCCTCGGCGCGCAACCTGGAGCGCTTCGGCGAGCTGACCGCCGCCAAGGCCCAGCCGGCGGCGATTCTCAACGTGGGCGGCGGCGGTCGCGGTCTGCCGGACGCGATCACGCGCGCCGCGGGGCCAGGCGGCGTGGTGAACATCGACATCACCCGCGATCCGGCGGTGACCTGCCGCGCCGACGCGCTGCGCCTGCCGTTTGCCTCGGGGTCGTTCGACGGGGTGCTGTCCACGGCGGTGCTGGAGCACCTGCCCACGCCGCAGACCGCGATCGACGAGATGGGGCGCGTGGCCCGGCCCGGCGCCCTGCTCTATATCGAGGCGCCGTTCCTGCAGGGCTATCACGCTTCGCCGGACGACTATCACCGCTTCACCAGCAGCGGGTTGCGGCACGCCTTCCGGGCGCACCACGACGTTGAGGTGGGCGTGTGCGCCGGTCCCAGCTCGGCGCTGACGTGGATTCTGCGGGGCTATCTGAAGGGCCTGCTGAGCGGGTTCAGCCGGCGGCGGCGGTTGGAGCTACTGGCCGACTTCGTGGCCGGATGGCTGACGGCGCCGGTGAAGTTCCTGGACCGGCTGGTGGCCGAGCGGCCGGCGGCGGAGGACTTTGCGTCGGCGTTCTATGTGCTGGCGCGGGCGGGGGCGGCGGAGGCCGAATCACCCACACCTATCAACGAGACGCGTGAATAACCCGGATTGGGCGGGTCTGAGACCCGCCTCCACGCGAATTGTCCAGGGCGATCCAGGTTCGACCGGACTGGATTCCGGCCTCCGCCGGAATGACGGAGGAGGTCGAGACTAACTTGGCGTGCGGGGTCGAGAGTCTTGGATTCCTCGCCTGCGGCTCGGAATGACAGGTTGAGGCGCACGGGATGATGCCGGCCGGAGGACCCCCTCCCCAGCCCTCCCCCTTTCAGGTGGAGGGAGCGGAAGGTCAGATTTGCTCAGCGCGGCAGCCAGGTGTCGTCGAGGACTTCGTCGGTGAGGCGTTTGCCGAGCAGATAGGTGGTGTTGTCGGGATACCAGAGCACCTGCTCGCCGGCGTAGTCGGTGAAGCTGCCGTAGAGCGGCATGCCGCCGCCGCGTCCGGTCACGGAGTTGACGGCGTATTCGTTGTCGGCGAGCAGGTGGGGGCGACCGAACACCAGCGGCTGGCCGCCGGGATTGTCGATCTCGCGTCCGACGCTGACGCAGACCGGCCGGCGCGCCTTGCCGTCGCCGGGTCCGTCGGCGCCGTGCGCGGTGCCGTCGTTGTTGTGAAAGAACAGCAGGAAGCGACCGTCGCGCAGCTTGTGCAGCGGGCAGGGCGACGAGGGATGCGGGATGGGCGGTCCGCCGGGCTGAAACCGCAACGGCGCCGCCTCGGACCACGACTCGCCGTAGTCCTCGGACACCGAGTGCCAGATCCAGCCGGTCATGGTGCGCATGACGGCCAGGATGCGGCCGTCGGAGAGATTCTGGATCGACGGCTCCATGGCGCAGCTGATGCGCGGGTCCCGAGGATGCTGCACCTGGATGCCGTGGTCGGCGTCGGGCCAGGTCGTCACCACCAGGTCCGCCGGGTCGTCCACGGTCATCACGTTGTCGAAGCGCAGGAACCAGCCCTCGTGATGGCGGGCGTTGAAGCCGATCTCCGGCGTCACCGTCTCGAATTGCCGCTGATAGTGACTGGAGGCCCAGCGGGTCATGGGGCAGATCACCTGTCCGCGTCGATTGACGATGGGCGCCTGCCAGCCGGTGGGCACCCAGCTGCTGAGCATGGCGGGGTCGGGATCGTCGATGGCGCCGCGACCGATCACCGCGTCGTGACGCTCGCCCCAGGTGACGGCGTCGTCGTCCGAGACGCGCCAGGACAGCACGCCCGTCATGCCGCGATCGAAGTCCACCGGGCCGGTGTTGCGGTGATAGAAGAGCCACACGCGACCGCTATGCGGCACGACCACCGGCACCGACCACACCGGCGTCTTGCCGGAGTCGTCGGGCGGCGCCTCGACCACCGTGGGACGGCTCCAGGTGCGCCCACGGTCCTCGCTGCGGGCCGTCACGATTCGCACGTCCACGCCGTGGAAGTGGTCGCCGGCCTGCGTCCAGGTCGCCAGGAAGGCGCCCGTGGTGGTGACGGTGACGATGAAGTGGGTGTTGCCGTTGTCCCACGGACCGTCCGGCCGCGGCCCGGTGTCGTGGGCCGGCGTGTCGTCGTCGGCCGGTACATAGACGACGTAGTCGGGATTGGTGCGGAGGGCGTCGCGCCAGCGTTGGGCGGCCGTGGATTTCGGCGGCATTGCGTGCACCTTCGAGGGCGGGACGCCGCGGCCTTGCAGCGCCGGTGGGCCGGTCACGGCCAACGTCATCCCGACGGAAGCGGTCCCATCATCCCACCCGCGCGAATGGCGCGCCTATTCCGGTCGGAGACGTTCGCAAAACCTCGAACGGGGGCGTCTCAGACTCGCCCGACGCCAAGCATCCGTCGCGCTTCCAGGTTCGACCGGACTGGATTCCGGCCTTCGCCGGAATGACGGAGGGGTTTCGCAGAGGTCTCCGTCGCGGGTGGTAGGTTCCGGTGTGGCCACTTCGTATCCGGCGGCCGTGTTCTTTGACGCCTACGGCACGCTGATCCACTTTCCGGAAGACCCCTCGCCGTTCGATTACATGGCCGACGCGCTGCGGCGGGCGGGGGTTGACCTGCCGCGCGCGCGCCTTGACGACGCGCTGCACGCGGAGATGCGCTACTACAAGGCGCACTACGCCTCGGTGCGCACGGCGGACGACCTGGAACGGCTCCGCATTGAGGACGCCCGGGTCTACCTGGAGGCGCTGGGCGATACCGGCGCCGCAGCGCTCGACCTGAATCATGTCGCGGACGAGCTGGCGGCGGCTTTCGAGAGCCGCGTGCTTCCCGACGCGCATGCGGCCATCGACCTGGTGCGAGCGGCCGGCGTGCGCGCCGGCGTCCTCAGCAACTTCAGCTACCTGCTGCCGCTGGTCCTCGACGAGGCGGGACTTGGGGACGGTCTGGACCCAATCGTCTTCTCGGCGGCCGTGGGCGCGGAGAAGCCCGACCCGAAAATCTTTGCCGCCGCGGCGACCGCGGTGGGCGCGGACCTTGCCGACTGCGTGCTCATCGGCGACGACCTGGCGAACGACGTCGGCGGCGCGCAGGGTTGCGGGATGCCGGTGGTCTGGCTGGCGCGGGATGGATCGGACGCCCCGCCGCGCGTGGCCGCGGCCCGTAACCTGGTGGATGCCGCCCGGCTGGCCCTGGGACCCGGTTGGCGTGGCCTGTCACTCGGTGAGCGCACGGCGGCGGACGCCTGACATGAGCCTCGCCTCGTTGCGCATCACGACCACCGCCCGAACGTCCGTGCACCCCATTGGCCGGCAGATCCAGGCCGCCCTCGACGCGCAGGTCGTCACGGACGGCTTGCTGCTGGTCAGCGTCCCGCACACCACCTGCGCCGTGACGCTGAACGAGCCCGAATCGGGCCTGCTCGACGACCTGGCGCGGTCGCTTGAGCGACTGGTTCCGTGGCACGACGACTACGCGCACAACCGGGGATCGGAGGACAACGCGGCGGCCCACGTCCGCGCCGCCCTGCTGGGGCATCAGTTGCTCGTGCCGGTCGTCAACGGGCGCCTCGAGATTGGCGTGTGGCAGGACGTGCTGCTGGTCGAGTGCGATGGCCCACGCACGCGGACGGTGGAGCTGCGATTGATCTGAGTCGCTGTGGATCGCGGCTCGGCTATCCCTGCAGCGACGCGACCTTGGCGAATGAACCGGCGAGCGCCGGATACAGCTCCTGGTAGAGACGGTAGGTCGCCTCGTAGACGGCGTGCGTGTCCGGGCACGGTTCGATGTCTTGGGTTTGGCTGGCGGTCGCCGCGCACGCCTCCTGAACGGAGGCGTACACGCCGACGGCAACGCCGGCCAGCAGCGCCGCGCCGAAGGCCGGGCCGCGGTCCTCGGGCTCGAGGCTGATCGGGAGACCGAGCACGTCGGCCACGATCTGCCGCCAGAGCGGGCTGCGCGCGCCGCCCCCGGCGATCTTGACCCGTCGCGCCGGCAGGCCGAGGTCCTGGATGATCTCGAGTCCGTCGCGAAGGCTGAACGCCACGCCTTCGAGCACGGCGCGCACCACGTCGCCGCGCCCGTGGGCGGTCGTGAGGCCGAAGAGCACGCCGCGTGCGTTGGGATCCAGGTGCGGCGTGCGCTCGCCCTGGAGATAGGGCAGCCAGATGAGTCCACGGCTGCCGGCCGGCGATGCGGCCGCCTCGCGGGTCAATGCGTCGTAGGGGTCGCCGTCGCCCGCGTCAGGCGCGCCCAGCGTGTCGCGAATCCAGCGCAGCGAAATTCCGGCGCCCTGGGTCACGCCCATGACGTGCCAGGTCTCCGGCAGCGCATGGCAGAACGTGTGCACGCGACCCGCGGGATCGATCCGCGGTTGGTCGCCCGCCACGAACACGACGCCCGAGGACCCGACGGTCACGAGCGCATCGCCCGCGGCGACGATCCCCGCGGCCACGCCGCCGGCGGCCTGGTCGCCCGCGCCGGCGGCAACGGGCAGTCCGGCGGGCAGGCCCAGGGTTTCCGCCGCGGCGGCAGTCAGCGCGCCGGCCGGCTCGGGCGACTCGACCACGCGCGGCAGCCACTCCAGCGGAATCGCCAAGTCGCGCAACATTGCTTCGGACCACTCGCGCGTGGCCACGTCGAAAAGCGCCGTGCCCGAGGCGTCCGCAACGTCGGCGGCGGCCTCGCCGGTGAGACGCAGGCGAATGAAGTCCTTGGGCAGGAGCACGCGTCGGATTCGGGCGTAGGCGTCGGGCTCGTGCTCGCGCACCCACAAGAGTTTCGGCGCCGTGAAGCCTTCCAGCGGCGGATTGGCGGTGCGCGCGATGACCTCGGCCAGACCTATGTCGCGCTCGATGGCCTGGCGCTGTGCGGATGTGCGCTGGTCGCACCAAAGGATGGCCGGCCGGATCGACCGGTCGCGCTCGTCCAGCAGCGTGGCGCCGTGCATCTGGCCGGTGAGCCCGATGCCCCGAATGGTCGAAGGGTGCGGCGCGGCCCGGACGCAGGCGCCGAGGGCTTCGAACGCCGCTCGTTCCCAGGCGGCGGGATCCTGCTCGGCCCATCCGGGTCGCGGCGTGTCCATGGGGTAGTCCGCCGCGTGCGTGGCCAGGATGCGTCCATCGCGCGCGGTCAGCACGGCCCGCGCGCTGGTGGTACCGAGGTCGAGGCCCAGTAGCAGGTCGTCGGTCATTGCGAAGGCGGACACGTCAACCGCATCCGATCACCAGGCGGTGACGCCGCCATCGCCGACCAGGTCGTGGCCGGTCACGAAGGCCGCGGCGTGGGCCTCCGACAAACTGCCCGGGTCCATGTCAGGCTGGCAGCCGAGACTCGCGCAGAGGGCAAGACATGCCGTCATCAGCGCCGGTCGGCGAAGGCGGCTCCGAGCGTCACGCTTGAGCCTTCTCCTCCATGATCTGAATCAGGTTGCCGCATGTATCGTCGAAGACTGCGGTAATGACCGTCCCCAGGTCGGTTGGCGGCTGCACGAATCGCACACCCTTCGCCACGAGACGCTCGTGCTCGGCTCCGACATCGTCGACCGCGAAGGAGGTAAAGGGGATCCCGTCCTCCACGAGCGCCTTCCTGTACGGACCGATTGCGGGGTGTGCAGCGGGCTCAAGCACCAACTCCGTCCCCTCCGGAGCTTCCTCGGATACCACGGTGATCCACGAGTGCTCTCCGAGAGGGATGTTGTGCTTTACACGAAAACCCAGCGTTTCCGTGTAAAAGCGAAGTGCCTTCTGCTGATCGTCCACGGCGACGCCGCTCAGGTTGATTCTCATTTCTCGATGTCCTCCTCCGTTGAGTGTGACGTGTCCTCGTCTGTCGAGACCGGCCACCGCTGCCCGATTGCCTTCAGCGGCGCGCCCACGAACCAGTGGAGCTTCGACCTTCCCTCGCGCCGCGTGCGGATAAGCCCGGCGGCTTCCAGGACGTCCAAGTGTTGCGAGATCGCCTGCCGCGACGAGTTGATGCCGTGCTTCATGATCAGGCGCCCACAAATCTCGAAGAGCGATTGACCCGACCGATCCACGAGCTCATCCAGGATGGCCCGCCTGGTTCGGTCAGCGATCGCGTGATAGATGTCCACATGGCGCATGTTATGCAAGCATAGCCTTGCATGTCAACCCTTGCGGGTCGATGCGCGCCGCGAAGTACCCCTCACGCCCGAGGAGATTGCGGCCGCAAGGCTTCGACCTGTTCGGAGTGCCGCCACTGTTCCGTTGGGTACCTCGCGGACAACCTCTCCAAGGCGGCCGTCAACTGCCGTTCCACATCGCTCATGCAGCTCCCTCACTCTTTCGACAGCTTCAAGTAGGGCCGCGGCGGGTCCACGGGGTAGTCCGCCGCATGGGTGGCCAGGATGCGCCCGTCGCGAGCCGTCAGCACCGCTCGTGCACTCGTGGTGCTCGGGTCCAGGCCGAGCAGCAAGTCGTCGCTCGTTGCGGCGTCCTGGCGAGCGTGGGCGCCTAAGCCGCACACGGTCACCAGGCGGTGACGCCGCCGTCGACGACCAGATCGTGGCCGGTCACGTAGGCCGCAGCGTCGCTGGCCAGAAAGACCACCGCGCCCTGGATCTCCTTGATCTCCGCCATGCGGCCCATGGGCGTGTCGCGCGTCCAGATCGGACGGGCCGGGATCATGTGGGGCGCGTTGACCATCTCGGTGCGGGTGTAGCCGGGGCTCACGGCGTTGACCCGCACGCCGTGCTCGGCCCACTCGGCGGCCAGCGCGCGCGTGAGATGGACGACACCGGCCTTCGAGGCGCTGTAGTGCGCCTGCCGCTGCGGTCGATTGATGATCTGCGCCGAGATCGAAGCCACGTTGACGATGGCGCCCTTCCCCTGCGAGATCATCACGCGGCCGGCCTCCTGCGAGCACAGGAATACGCCCTTGAGATTGGTGTCGAGCACGTGGTCCCAGTCGTCCTCGGGCATCTCCGCGGCGTCGACCCAGGTGGTGATGCCGGCGTTGTTGACGAGGATGTCGAGGCCGCCCCAATCGTCGACCACGGCCTGCACCGCAGCGCGCACGTCGTCGGCGCGGGTCACGTCGGCGTGGATCGCCGTGGCGCGGACGCCGAGCGACTCGATTTCGGCGACCGTGCGCTCCAGGGTGCCCGCCGAGCGGCCGCAGACGGCGACGTCGGCGCCGGCCTCGGCCAACGCTTGCGCCAGGCCCTTGCCGATGCCGGTGCCGCCGCCGGTCACGAGCGCGCGACGGTCGTCGAGGCGGAAGCGGTCGAGGACGCTCATGCGGATGGACTGCGGCGGACGGGGCGGCTGAGGTTGCGAACTCTAGATTCCTCGCTGCGCTCGGAATGACAGAGGGGGTCAGAATGACAAAGGGAGTCTGAGTGACAACGGGAGTCGGAGTGACAAGTGGGGGACGGGCCGAGATAGCGCACCTGGATCACGGCTCGACCATGACCTTGATGCAGGCGTCCTTGCGCGACCTTGCGAAGTCCATGGCTTCCTGGACGTCGTCAAGCGAGTAGTGCGCCGAGACGAGCGGCTCGAGGTCGACGCGCCCCGAGGCCACCAGCTCGATCGCCTTGGGCCAGGTGTGGGCGTAGCGAAACACGCCCATCACGTCGAGTCCCTTGTCGATGATGTGATTGGTGTCGATCGGCGCGGTGTCGTCGGGGCTGAGGCCGACGAGAACCACGCGCCCACCGCGTGCGGCGAGGCGAATTGTCTGTACGACGGTCGCCGGAGCGCCGGCGGTCTCGAAGACCACGTCGAAGCTGTCGGCCAGCTCGGAGTCCACGTCGACCTCGCGCGCATCCACGGTGCGCTCGGCGCCCAGCTCGCGGGCCTTTTCGAGCCGAAAGTCGACGACATCGACCACAGTGACGGCGTCGATGCCCTGGCTCTTCAGGCTCAGCAGGGTCACCAGTCCGATGGGCCCCGCCCCCAGGACCACCGCCCGATCGCCCAGCACCGCCCGACCGCGCTCGACCGCGTAGAGCCCGACCGAGAGCGGCTCGATGAGCGCCGCGGCGTCGTAGCTCATGCCGTCGGGAATTTTGAAGCAGCGGGACGCCGGATGCGCCACGTATTCGGCGAAGGCGCCGTGCACCGGCGGCGTGGCCATGAACACCACGTCCGGGCAGAGGTTGTAGCGACCAGCCTGGCAGTGCGCGCACGCATGGCAGGGGACGCCCGGCTCTAGCGACACCCGGTCGCCGGGCGCGAGGCGCGAGACCTCCGCGCCGACGGCCACGATCTCGCCGGATGGCTCGTGGCCCAGGATCAGCGGCTGCTCCACCACGAACCGCCCAATGCGCCCGTGCTCGTAGTAGTGAATGTCGGACGCGCAGATGCCAACGGATCGCACGCGAACCAGCGCCTCATGAGCCGCCGGGGTCGGGACGGCGGACTCGCGAACCCGAATGTCGGCGGTGCCTTCGAGATACGCGGCCTTCATGCTCGGTTCCCACTCGCCTGCGCCGGCCGGACTTCCTGCACGATACCGCGCGGCGGATCCACGGGGAGCATCGTGCAGCCAATGCGGCCTGCGGTTTAATGGATTCCGCGCCGATCGTGTCGTGCCGCATGCCAGCGCGGGAGAGCGTATGAGCCCTTCGCAACCGCCGGACATTGAGATCGCGCAAGCCGCAAGGCTGCGTCCCATCGAGGAGATCGCGGCGCAGGTCGGTCTGGGCGGCGATGAGATCGAGCCGTACGGGCGCACCAAAGCCAAAGTGACGCAGGCGGCGATGGCGGCGCGGGAGGACGCGCCGGACGGCGATTTGGTGTTGGTGACGGCCGTCACGCCCACGGCGGCCGGCGAGGGCAAGACCACGACCACTATCGGACTCACCCAGGCGCTGCAACGCCTGGGGCGCCGGGCCATCAGCGCCACGCGGGAGCCCTCGCTGGGTCCGGTGTTCGGCGTCAAGGGCGGCGCGGCAGGCGGCGGCTATGCGCAAGTGGTGCCGATGGAGGACATCAACCTGCACTTCACCGGCGACTTCGCGGCGGTGAGCGCGGCGCACAACCTGCTGGCGGCCATGCTGGACAACCACTTGCACCAGGGCAACGCGCTCGACATCGACTCACGGCGCGTCCTCTGGCGGCGGGTGATGGACATGAACGACCGCGCGCTGCATGACATCGTGATCGGGCTCGGCGGTCGCACGCGCGGCGTGCCGCGTGAGACCGGATTCGACATCACGCCGGCGTCGGAGGTGATGGCGATTCTGTGCCTGGCGCGGGACCTGGAAGACCTCAAAGCCCGCTTCGGGCGAATTGCCGTGGCCGACCGCGGGCGCGGCGCCTACGTGACGGCCGCCGAGCTTGAGGCCCAGGGCGCGATGGCCGTGGTGATGCGCGACGCGGTGCTGCCCAACCTGGTGCAGAACCTGCAGGGCGGCCCGGCGCTGATTCACGGCGGACCGTTCGGCAACATCGCGCACGGCTGCAGCACGCTGATCGCGACGCGGCTGGCGCTGAAGCTGGCGGACCTGGTGGTGACGGAGGCCGGATTCGGGGCCGATTTGGGCGCGGAGAAGTTTCTCAACATCAAGTGCCCGGCGGGCGGGCTGCGACCCCGGCTGGCGGTGCTGGTGGCCACCGTGCGCGCGCTCAAGCTGCACGGCGGGGCCGACCGCCGCGAGCTGGACACCGAGGACCTGGAGGCGCTGCGCTTGGGCCTGCCCAACCTGGAGGCGCACGCGGCGAACATGGCCAAGTTCGGACTGCCGGTGGTGGTGGCGGTCAACCGCTTCCCCAGCGATACCGACGCCGAGGTGGACCTGGTCGCGCGGGCCGCAGGCGCCATGGGCGTACCAACGGCGGTGTCGACCGTGTTCGCGGACGGGGCCGCGGGCGGCGAGGAGCTGGCGCGGCAGGTGCTAAGCGCGCTGGAGTCCGGTGGAGACAACTTCGCGCCGCTGTACGAGCCTGAGGCCGCACTCACCGAGAAGATCGAGACGGTTGCGCGCGAAATCTACGGTGCGGACGGGGTGGATTATGCGGGGGGCGTGGAGCGGCGGCTGCGGCGCATGGATCGCGGCGTGGCGCGCGGGTTCCCGGTCTGCATGGCCAAGACGCAGTACTCGTTGTCCGACAACGCATCGCTGCGGGGAAGGCCCGAGGGCTTCCGCATCACGGTGCGCGACGTGCGGCTGTCGGCGGGCGCGGGGTTCGTGGTGCCGCTGACCGGCGACATCCTGACCATGCCGGGGCTGCCGCGGCGACCGTTTGCGGTGGGGATGGACGTGACGCCGGACGGGACGATTTCGGGGTTGGCGTAGGCAACCGCCGAAGCAGGATGGGCTGCGGCCGATATGCGCTCCCATCCGTTCGATGGACCCTTCGACAAGCTCAGTGCCTGCCCCGCACTTGATACGGGGGCGAACGGATGGGAGCACAGCCCAGTTCGCTATTCGGCGCGCGGCGACGAATTGAGGCATGGTAGGGAGTAGCTGGAAGCGGCCCGCGCATGCGCGCGGCGGCTGATTGGAGCGCGCCGATGATCACCGAGGCCACCTATACCCGCGACGGGCGCACGGCGACGATTCGCGTCGAGCGGATCGACACCTTGATTCAGGACACCGAGAGCATCGTGAACTTTCCGTCGCTGACGGAGTTGGACGGCCGGCTCAACCTGGTCTTCTCGCGCTCACGCCACGGCGGTGAGCACGCCCACACGGAGGACCCCGCCCGCACCATCGAGTCCTTCGACGATGGCGAGTCCTGGCAGCCCGCGCCGAACGAGAACCCGCTCACTACGCGTGACCCCTTCTCCGGACACACGAGCGACGGCTTTTCCGGCGGTACCGGCCGTCTCCGCGACGGCACGTTGGTTCACATGAGCCACAGCACCCGGGTGCATCTCGAAGGCGGCTATGACCGCGCCAAGGGGCATATGCACGAGCAGTTCCAGCAGGACGACCCCACGTTCCGTTTTCAGCGGGCCTCGGGCGACGGCCAGCAGCTGCTGGAGCGGTTCTGGTTCAAGGTTGCCGGCATGCCCTGGGGGCGCCGGTCATACCAGGTCTACTCGCCGGTTCTCGAAATGGACGACGGCGATCTGCTGGCGGCCATGGAGTGGTGCAAGATGCTCCCGGAGGAGCGGTGGCGCCGCGAGGCCCACGGCCGCATCTGGAAATACCTCTTCGGCGTCTTCATCGTGCGCTCCGGCGACGGCGGACACTCGTGGGATTACGTGACCCAGTTCGATCCCGACGAGATCAAGCCGACATATGGCATCAGCGACCGCCCCGTCGACGAGGGATTCGACGAGGCCCACATGACCAAGCTGCCCAACGGCGACATCTTCTGCGTGATGCGCACGGGATCCTATTCGCCCATGTGGCAGGCACGGTCGCGGGACGGGGGCCGGACCTGGGACACGCCCGAGCCGATGGGCTGGCCTGGGGCCAAGCCCCAATTGCAAGTGCTGCCGAATGACGTGCTCGTGTGCGTTTCGGGACGCGGGTCCTACGGCCATCCCCAGGTGACGCACGTGCTGATCAGCATCGACGGCACGGGCAACCAATGGGAAGCGCCGTTCGCCTTCCACACCGGCCCGGGTTGCTCCTACACCTCGACCATTCAGCGCGACGG
The DNA here is from genome assembly GCA_022826485.1 of Chloroflexota bacterium. Lineage (GTDB taxonomy): Bacteria > Chloroflexota > UBA11872 > UBA11872 > UBA11872 > JAJECS01. The sequence continues at coordinate 89,871 of JAJDUU010000018.1, forward strand.
CAAGCTGCACGTGTTCTATTCGGACTCGGATTTCACGCGCGACATGGGAACGCACGGGCTGCCGGTGCAGCGCATTCGCCGCGCCGTCTTCGATATCTCGGTCGACGCCTGAGCCGCGCCGCTCGATCAGCCCACGGCAGGGAGCAACCATGATCGACCAAGCCCGCTACACGGACGGGACCCGCACCGCCGTTGTCACCCTCGAGCGCGTGGACACCTGGATCGAAGACACCGAGAGCATCGTGAACTTCCCCGGGATATTGGAGTTTGACGACCGGCTCGTGCTGTCCTACGCGCGCTCGCAGCATGGCCGCGAGCGCGACGCCGACGAGGAGACCGACCGCGTCGTCGAGTCCTATGACGACGGCGAGACCTGGCAGCCCGTGCCGGAGGACTATCCGCTCGTCTTCCGCGACCCGCAGACCGGCCGCATCATCGACCGCTTTGGCGTCTCCATCGGCTACCTCAGCGACGGAACGATCGCTCACATCGGCCACAACACGCAGTTGCAGCACGATGTCGGCTCCGCCGGGGGACGCATGCACGACGAGTTTCAGCAGGACGACCCCACGTTCCGTTTTCAGCGGGCCTCGGGCGACGGCAAACTGCTGGAGACAATCAACTTCAAAGTTCCCGGCATGCCCTGGGGGCGCGCGTCATATCAGGCCTACTCGCCGGTTCTCGAAATGGACGACGGTGACCTGCTGGCGGCCATGGAGTGGTGCAAGATTCTTCCCGAGGAACGGTGGCGCCACGAGGCCCACGGCCGCGTGTGGACGTACCTTTTCGGCGTCTTCATCGTGCGCTCCGGCGACGGCGGGCGCACGTGGGAGTACGTCACCCAGTTCGATCCCGACGAGGTCAAGCCGGTCTACGGCATCTCCGACAGGTCGTTCGACGACGGCTTCGACGAAGCCCACATGGCCAAGCTGTCCAACGGCGACATCCTCTGTGTAATGCGCACGGGCTCGTATTCGCCCATGTGGCAGGCGCGGTCGCGGGACGGGGGCCGGACCTGGGACACGCCCGAGCCGACCGGTTGGCAAGCGGTCAAGCCGCAACTGGAGGTGATGCCGAACGGCGTGCTCGCGTGCGCCTCGGGACGCGGGGCCTACGGCCATCCCCAGGTAACCCAGGTGATGATTAGCATCGACGGCACCGGAAACCGCTGGGAAGCGCCGTTCTGCTTCCACACCGGTCCGGGATGCTCCTACACCTCGACCATGCAGCGCGACGGCAAGCTGCACGTGATCTACTCGGATTCGGATTTCACGCGCGAGATGGGGACGCACGGGCTTCCCGTGCAACGCATTCGCCGCGCCGTTATCGATATCTCGATTTCCGAATGAGCCGCGTCACTCGTTCAGCCGAAGGCAGGGAGCAACGATGATTGACCAAGCCCGCTACACCGATGGCACGCGCACCGCCATCGTCACCCTCAAGCGCGTGGACACCTGGGTCGAAGACACCGAGAGCATCATCAACTTTCCCGGGATCCTGGAGCTGGACGGCCGGCTTGTGCTGTCCTTCGCGCGCTCGCAGCACGGCCGTGAGCACCACGTCGACGAGGAAACCAACCGCGTCGTCGAGTCCTACGACGACGGCGAAACCTGGCAGCCCGTGCCGGAGGACTATCCGCTCGTCTTTCGCGACCCGCAGACCGGTCGCATCATCGACGGCTTTGGCGGCTCCATCGGCTATCTCCGGGACGGCACGATCGTCCACATCGGCCACAACACGCAGCTGCAGCACGACGTCGGCTATGCCGGCGGCCGCATGCACGACGAGTTTCAGCAGAACGACCCGACCTTCCGCTTCCAGCGGGCTACGAGCGACGGCCAATTTCTCGAGACGATCAAATTCAAGGTTCCCGGCATGCCCTGGGGACGCGCCTCGTATCAGGTCTACTCGCCCATCATCGAGCTGGACGACGGCGACCTGGTGGCGGCCCTGGAGTGGGTCAAGATTCTTCCCGAGGACCAGTGGCGCCGCGAGGCTCACGGTCGGGTGTGGACGTACCTCTTCGGGGTCTTCATCGTGCGCTCCAGCGACGGCGGCCGGACCTGGGAATACGTCACGCAGTTCGATCCCGCCGAGGTCAAGCCGGTCTACGGCATCTTCGACCGGCCGGTCGACGAGGGCTTCGTGGAAGCTCACATGGCCAAGCTGGCCAATGGCGACATCCTGTGCGTGATGCGCACGGGCTCGTACTCGCCCATGTGGCAGGCGCGGTCCCGCGACGGCGGGCGGACGTGGGACACGCCCCAGCCGACGGGGTGGCAAGCGGTGAAGCCGCAGCTGGAGGTGTTGCCAAACGGCGTGCTCGCGTGCGCCTCGGGGCGCGGGGCCTACGGCCATCCGCAGGTGACGCACGTGATGATCAGCCTGGACGGCACGGGCAACCGCTGGGAAGCGCCGTTTTGCTTTCACACCGGTCCCGGATGCTCGTATACCGCCTCGATGCAGCGCGACGGCAAGCTGCATGTGATCTTCTCGGACTCCGATTTCACCCGCGAGATGGGGACGCACGGGCTGCCCGTGCAACGCATTCGCCGCGCCGTCATCGATATCTCGATTTCCAACTGAGCCACGCCACTCGTATAACCCATAGCAGGGAGCAGCCATGATCAGCCGAGCCAGCTACAGCGACGGAACCCGAACCGCCACCATCACCCTCGAGCGCATCGACACGTGGCTTGAAGAGGACCAGACGGTCATCAACTTCCCGGGGGTTGTGCCGCTCGACGGCGACCGGCTGTTCATGACGATTCACTGGTCGCGCCACGGCGACGAGGGGAAGTTTGGCGATCCGACGCGGGCGTATCTCTCGGAGGACGCCGGCGAGACGTGGACCGAGGCCCCGCGCGACTTCCCAATGGTCACCCGCGACCCGCGCACGGATTGGATGACCGAGAACTGGGACTCGGGGGCCTGGGGCTATCTGAAGGATGGCTCGATCGCGCGCATCGACCACAACACGCACAAGCAGCACACGCTGGGCCACGACCGCTCGCAGGGGCACATGCACGAGCGATTCCAGCAGGAGGACCCGGAGTTCCGCTGGCACCGCTATGCCCGCGACGGCTCGAAGCTGGAGCACTGGACGTTCAAGGTCGACGAGACGCCGCGCGAGCGGGCGTCATATCAGTGCTATTCCCGCATCCTGGAGCTGGACGACGGCGACATCCTGGTGGCGCTGGAGTGGGTCGATCAGCTGTCCGAAGACGAGCAGTACGCCGACATGAGCGGGCGCGTGCGCACGTTCCGCTTCGGCACGTTCATCGTGCGCTCCAGCGACCGCGGGAAAACGTGGACGCGCGTAGCAACGTTCGATCCGGCGGAGGTCAATCCCGTCTACGGCGCCTACGACCGCGGCGTGGAGGAAGGCCTGGACGAGGCCGACCTGGCCGTGCTGCCGAACGGCGACATCATCTGCGTGATGCGCACGGACTCGTACGCGCCGATGTTTCAGGCGCGCTCGCAAGACGGCGGTCACACCTGGAGCGAGCCGGAGTCGACCGGCTGGCAGGGCGTCAAGCCGCGGCTGGAGGTGCTGCCCAACGGCGTGCTGGCCTGCGCGGCCGGGCGCGGCGCCTACGGACAGCCGCAGGTGACGCACGTGATGCTGAGCCTCGACGGCACCGGGAACCACTGGGAGGCGCCGTTCTACTTCCACACCGGTCCGGGCTGCTCCTACACGACCACGATGCAGCGCGACGGCAAGCTGCACGTGATGTACTCGCACTCGGACTTCACCCGCGAAATGGGCACCCACGCGCTGCCGAATCAGAAGATCCGGCGGGCGGTGCTGGATGTGCAGGTGAGCGTGGAGTAGCGCCGGAATCTCAGTGCGGGCGATGCGGTCCGGACCGCTCGCCGACCCGCAGCCAGACTGAGGCGCTATTCCGAGGCGGTCGGGCCGCGTGGGTGAACTGCCGCGACGGGCTTTGGGGTTATCATCGCCGCAATGCATCTTGAGGTGGCTTCGCACATGCCTTCGCCGCCGGCCGACCACGGCTCAGCGCTGGCAACGCTCCTTGATGAGGGAGTCGTGTGGGGAGATGCAGGACAGTGGCTGAAGCACTTGCCCGATGCGTCGGTCGACTTGTTCTTTATGTCGCCGCCGTACGCGGACGCAAGGGCGTATTCGAAGATCCCTCCCGACCGTTACGTTGAGTGGTTCTTGCCCTTCGCTCAATCCATGCTCGAGGCAACGAACGACACCGGGTCATTCGTGGTAAACATCAAGAACCGGGTCGCGAACTCTGGGCCACTGAAGGGCCAACGCCACCCGTACGTGTACGAGCTAGTGCTCGAACTCCAGCGCATGGGGTGGTGGTGGATCGAGACGTACATTTGGACCAAGCCAAACGCCATCCCAGGCCGCTTTGGGCCGCGCACCAAGGACGCCTTCGAGTACGTCTACCACTTCGCAAAAGGGCCAAAGCCGTACTTTGACCTCGACGCCGTGCGGGTGCCTTATAAGGCTGATGCGGCGGAAATCGCACGCCGACGCAAGGATGCCAACGGCCGTCGCAACACCGACGCCGGATTCGGCAGAGATCGAACTCGCACCTACGCGCACGGTAGCGCAGACCCTGGAAACGTTATTGCTATCAGCCAGACCTACAACCAGTACAAAGGACCTGCGGGCCAGCACACGGCCGTTATGCCTGAGGGCTTGGCTGAGTTCTTCGTAAGGCTTCTATGCCCAGCTGGAGGGATCGTCATCGACCCATTTGCCGGGTCGGGGACTTCCATTGTTCTCGCGCGCCGGCACGGACGTCGTGCTGGCGGCATCGAGATTCATGCCGACTACGTCGAAGTCGCGCGTCGGCGGCTCGCCGACGCGCGAGCCGAGCAGTCACCTGAGCAACTCAGCATCGCTATCTGACCCGGAGCGGCGGACTCTGTCGAGCGCCGGGACTACTCCGAACGCCTCGATTCGCCGGCAGGCCGTGGCGATCGTGTTATCGAAATCTGGCGACGCCCAAGCCGAGGCTCGTGAGCTTCTCACTCGAAGCTACGTGGCTTCGACGCAGTCGTTCTTCCACTACGTTCCGCACGGCGACGCCATGGCGTCCGAGAAGGAGTTTGGCACCGCATATCAAAAGCTCGCTGCACTCACGCATGACTTCCAGAACGTCGACCATCAGTCGCTGCGTGCTGCGCTTACCAAGGAGCCATCCACGCTTGCGCCGCTCCGGATGATTCTGGGCTTCACCCATAACGAGCTGGCGTGGACGATGAACCTAACTAAGCCAGGAACTAAGACCCGTGGTGATGCGCTCAAGCGGTTCGAACGAAGCCCGCACCCGCGGCAGGCGTCCTCCCAAGATCTCGAAGTGATCGAAACGCTTGTCACCACGGTGCTTGCCATCATGGGTGGCGAAGTCCTGCAGATTCCCCCGGCGGCTCGGCCGTTCTTCCACTCCAAGCTCGATAAGCGCGACACCAGCGGCGGATGGGGCAGTGTGGCCGCCGACGCCCGCGGAGTGCCTTATTCGGCTTTGCTGTACCAGCGGTATGTCGGCGGCGTGTGGCGGCAGGTCCAGGACGCCTACTCCGAGGTCAAGGGCGATCGCCTCCTTGAGATGCCGCTCGCGAATCTCCTGGACAGCAATGGGATTTCCTACTACCAATCAGCTTCCGGTGCCACGGGGGCAGCCAGGACTGTCGAGAGGTTTGGCCTCTCGCCCGGACCAGACTTCGCGCTGCCAGAGCAATCCCCGACGGTCATCGTCGAATCAAAAGTCGGCGAGGACGGCGGGACAGTGCGTGACAAGGCCGCCCGCATCAAGAACATGGCGGATATGGCGAAGGCGCGCGGCTTGCTGGCCTGCGCGGTCGTCGACGGCAGAGGCTGGTCGGAACGCCTAAGCGCACTTGCGGACGTTGTTATCGCCACCGAGGGCCGCACCTACTCGCTCGCGACCCTTGAACACCTGATCGATATCCCGGAGATCGCGGCCCTTCGGACCACCGGAGACCTTTAGCCGCTTCGGCCAACCCGCGCTTCCGAGCCGATCCCATCCACCGCCGCCCCAAAGTACTGCGGAAAGTACTCCGCGCAGTTCTGGCTCAGCCACTCGATGCTGAGGCGTACCCAGAGCTGCGGGTCGCGGTCGGGGAGGCAGGGCGGCTCCAGGCAGACTGGGATAGCGTCAGGGTCGGGTGCGCCGGCCTGGAGGATCGCGAAGATCTCGGCAATCTCGACGCTGCCGTGGCCCACGGGGGCGTGGAAGAACTTGGGCTCGCCGGTGGTGGTGATGGACTGCACGCGCATGTCGCGCAGGTGGGCCATCGCGACGTAGGGCGCGGCGAGGCGCGCGGCCTCGACCTGGTCCTCGACGACCGACAGGCTGTTGGCGAAGTCGTAGTTGATTCGCAGCCACGGCGAGGCGACGCCCTGGACCACCGGCACGATCTCGCTGATGCGGTAGTCCATGTGGTTCTCGAAAGCCATCACGATTCCCAGGTCGGCGGCGACGGGGACGAGGTCGCGCAAGTTCTCGATCATGCAGTCGATCTGGACGTCCATCGGCACCTCGCGGCTGAAGTGGCCGAAGCGCAGTCCGCCGTTTGGCACCGGCTGCCCGGGAGGTCCCGGAGGATCGGCGTTGACGATCTCGGTGAGGCGGCAGCCGCCGGCGTGGAGGATCTCCAAGCTGCGAATGGCGTCCGCGCAGACGGGCGGCCACTCATCCTCTGGGACGGCCCACGCGCCGCTGACCGACCCGACCCACTCAATGCCGTGCTCGGCCATGCGGCGGCCGGTCACCGCCGCGGCCTCAGCGTCGGCAAACC
>JAJDUU010000037.1 GCA_022826485.1 Chloroflexota bacterium
CATCCCACGCCCCGGACCCTCACCCTGCCCTCTCCCTGGGGGAGAGGGAACTGGATCGCCCTCACCCCCGTATCGAGTACGGGGCGAGCTCTACGCCGAGCCTCCGGTGCGAGTCTAGGCTCAACCGGAATGGATTCCCGCTCCCCGCCTTCGCGGGGACAGGCTTCGCGGGAATGACGGAGGGGTTACGCAAAGGTCTCCGAAGGCGGGAATCCAGTTCGGCCCAACCTGCCGGATCGCCAGATCAATGCGCGGAGTCGCAGCCAAATCTTGAGTAGGCGACGGGCTACGCCCCGCTTTGAGGCGTCCTGAACAAGCTGTAGCCGAAGCGGAGCGTTTCGGGATAGTGACCGCTGGAATCGAAGCCGAGCAGGGCGCGGCGTACGTCGGCGTCGAAGCGCTCGGCTCGATCTCCCAGGACTCGCCGTGAGAGCCTCGCGGTGGAACGGAAATTCCCCAGTATCGATTCCAGCGTCCAGAGATGGGGGTGCGGGAACTCGAACGTGCCGACGTGCCGCAAACCGGCCGCGGTCAGCTCCTGCCGATCGTGGTCGGCGCCGCGCGGGGGTGACGACGGGCGCTCGCTTGGGAACAGGGCGCCCCAACGCTGCTCCTCGTATCGCCGTACGACAGCCCGCAAGACGTCATGCGACGGTTCTTGTCCCCGCAGCAGGCTGAAACACCCCAGCGTCGCCAGGCACCCGCCGGGCGCGAGCCAGTCCAAGGCGCGTTCGGCGATCGTCGGCTGGTCCAGCCGGTGGAAGGCTTCGCCGATGGAGATCAACTCGAACGAGCCGGGCGAAGCCTCGATGTCCTCGGCGCGCCCGACCATCCAGCGGATGTTGGTCAGGCCTTGCCGCTCGGCCCGCGCCCGCCCGACCTCGATCATCTCCGGCTCTTGATCGACGGCCCAGACTTCGCTGAAGTACCGCGCGAGCGGCAGCGCCACTCGCCCCGGACCACACGCCAGGTCGAGCAGGCGCCCTTTGCCCGTGACTCCGGCGCGACGCCTCAGATCGGCGAGCATCCGTTCGGGATAGGGCTGCCGGTAGCGGGCATAGTCCTCCGCGGCGCCTAAGTAGAGATCAGTCGAACTGTCCGGATTGCCGGGCCGGGCTGGTGACAAGCTGGACCCCCTTTCTGGCAGATTCTGTGCTGTGCTGCCGGGCGCGGACGGCCATCTTGGCATCGCATGCCGGGCGGGCGCATTTTGCGCGGCGAATCGGCGGCGTCGGCTAATTCAAAGTCGGATTTTGAATTAGCCGATGCGCGGGGGACATCGCTGTTCCGGCCAAAGCGCGCACCCGCCGGCTCGGGCAGCAGGGATTCGTGCGGTCAGCGCGTCGCGGCAGCGAGCAGGCGTCCGCGAGCGGGCGTGGCGGCTGGGGCGCCGGCGAGTTTGGCGACGTGCCACAGGGTGGCTTGGTTGGCGGTGATGATGGGCTTGGAGATCGCCGCTTCGAGTTCCTCGATGATGGCGGCGGTGCGCAGGCCGGTGCAGCTGATGAAGATCGCGTCGCCCTCAGGCGTGTCGACGTCTTTCGATACGACGTCGAGCGTCTCCTCGGGCTCGATGGCCTCGATGTCGCCGCGCCGGTTCAAGCCGACCAGTCTGACGACCTCGAAGCCAGCGGTTTCTAGGTAGGCGCGCAGCCGCTCGTTGAGCGCGTCGACGTGCGGCGAGAGCACGGCGACTCGGTTCACGCCAAGCTCGCGCAGCGCGGTGGCCGCGGCGGTTGAGGTTGTTGTGGCCGGCACTCCTGCGGTGTCACGCATGTCCGCTGCAATGGCTGCGTCGCCGTCGGGTCCGAGGACATAGCTGCCCGACGTGCAGCCATAGGCCACGGCCTGGGCGCCGCGCTCGGCGAGGCGTCGCGCCGCGCGGCCGATGCCCGGATCGCGGGCGAGGCCCTCCACGTGCGCCAGCGTGATGCCGTCGTCGCCCAGCGGTGGCGCGGAGTCCACGGGCTCGATTTCAAGCTCAAGGCCTGGAGGTACGAACAGCTCCAACTCCGCGAGATGCCCCGGCTGCATGGCCTCGGGCCACACGATGCCGATGCGGCACGCGCCCATCGTTGCTAGCGCTCGGTGAGGACGCGCTCGCCGTGGGTCAGGACCTCACAGCCGTTCCTGGTGATGACGCTGGTCTCGCTGAAGGCGACGCCGAACTCTCCGAGCTGCCGCACGGCAATGGGGTGGTGAAAGACCATGCCGGGTTCGAGCACCGTGGACTGGTCGCGCTGGATGAATCCCGTCGCGTCGGCCCAGTTGGGTGGGAATCCGGCGCCGATGCCGTAGCCGAAGTTGCCGTGAAAGACCAGGTCGTCGCCCGCGGCGGCGAGCGCGCGCCAGCCGATTTCGGCCACGTCGCGGGCTACCGCGCCCGGTCGCAGCGCGTCCAGCACGGCATCGAGGGCGGCGATGCAGGCGTCGGCGGCGCGGCGGACCTCGTCGGAGGCCGGGCCGATGGTCAGCGTGCGCATCTGCGGCGCGGTGTAGCGCTGATGGCAAGCGCCGATCTCGAGCAGGACGTTGTCCCCGCGTTCGAGCGTGCGGCGCTTGTGGGTGGAGTGCAGGATGCCCGAGCGCCGGCCGCTGGTGACGATGGGGGACAGGCAGGGATATTCACCGCCCGCGTGCGCCATGGCGGCGTAGGCCGCGCCGGCGATTTCGCCGTCCGTGACGCCGGCGTCCGCCGTCTCCATGGCGGCCTCGGTGGCGGCCCGGGTGGCGAGCGCCGCCCAGCGGATGTGCTCGATTTCAGCGGGGGACTTCAACCGCTTGAGCTCGATGAAGAGCTCTCCGGCGCTGACGAACTCGGCGTGGGGAAGGGATCGCTCCATCCCGGCGCGAAACGCCGGCGTCTGCCCCCAGTTGGCGTCATCGGCGCCGATGCGTCCGCGTTCCAGTCCGTGCTCGGCCAGCATGGACGCGGCGTAGGCCGGCCGGTCGCTTCCGGGCGGATAGCCCCGCAGGTCCTCGAACCACGTGCTGATCCAGGCGCTGCCGAACTCCGGCGGATCCATCGCGATGGCCGGCTCGCCGCGGCGCGGTACGACCAGACAGGCGGCGCCATCGACGGCAAACGTCTGAAACCCCGAGAGATAGAAGACGTTGGCCGGGTTCATCACCAGCAGCGCGTCGAGTCCGGCGGCGTCCATGGCGGCGTGGGTGCGCCGCAGGCGGCTGCGGTACTCGTCGACGGAGAACGCCAGCTCTTTGGCGACCTCCCGCAAGTCGCCGGCGGGAAACCGCCCGCCGTCGAGGCTGGGATGCAGTCGCACGGCTACCGGCTCCGGGGAGTCCGGTGCAGCCGCGTAGGGGCAGGTTTCAAACCCGACCGCTCCCAGGGCGCCAGGGACGTTCCGTCGGCTTGCAAGGTATTCGGTGGGCTGGATTCCCGCCTCCGCGGGAATGACGAAGGTGGGTGCGGGAATGACGAGAGTGGGTGCGGGAATGACGAAAGTGGGGGAGGGAGTGACGAAAGTAGCCGCGGGAATGACGAAGGTGGACGAGGGAAGTGCGAGCTGTTGGGAAGACGTGGTCTCCGTCGCATCAGCGGTACTCGTGGGGACCCCAGGGGGCGTTGTAGTAGGTGGCGATGGCGCGGCCGGGCGGCGCCACCGCGTTCAGTCGCTCGTGGTCGTCGTCGGTCACCACCACATTGATCGCGCCCAGATTCTCCGCCCACTGCTCCGGGGTGCGTGGGCCCACGATGGGGCTGGTGATGCCCGGCTGCCGCATGTTCCACGCCAGGGCGAGCTGCCCTGGGGTGCAGCCCTTGTCGTTGGCGATTGACGTCAACTCCTCCACCACCGCGAATGCCTCGTCGGTGAAGAGACCTCGTTGGCGCTGGGCCTCGACGCTGCGCTCATACCGCGATCCTGCCGGCGGCGTCGCACCGCGCGCGTAGCGGCCGGTCAGGAACCCGCCCGCCAGGGGCGCCCAGGGGATGATGCCGATGCCGAAGTTCAGCGCCATCGGCACCAGCTCGCGCTCGATGCGCCGGTCGAGCAGGTGATATGGCGGCTGGTCGCAGATCGTGCGATTTAGTCCCAACTCGCGTGAGATCCAGAGCGACTCCACGATCTGCCATGCGGGGAAGGTGCTGGTGCCGACGTAGCGCACCTTGCCGGCGCGAATCAGGTCGTCGAGCGCGCGCAGCGTCTCGTCGAGCGGCACGTCCGTCACGGGCCGATGCACCTGGTAGAGGTCGATGTAGTCGGTTTGCAGGCGGCGCAGCGACGCTTCGCACTGCTCGATAATGTGGCGTCGGCTGTTGCCCTGGGCGTTCGGATCGTCGTCGTCCATGGGGAAGTGGACCTTGGTGGCCAGGACCACACGCGAGCGTCGGCCCGACCCGCCGAGCGCCTTCCCAACCATGGTCTCGCTGGTGCCGCGGCCGTAGGAGTTGGCCGTGTCCATGAAGTTGACGCCGGCATCGAGGGCGCGGTCGATGATGGCTTGCGTCTGGTCTTGATTGGTCACCTGGCCGAAGTTCCAGCAGCCCAGGCACAGCGGGCTGACCTTGACCCCCGTGCGACCAAGATTGCGGTACTCCATGGCCCTGTCTCCCGTGCGCGTCGTTGCCGCTAGGGCGAGTGTGTCACGCAGTCCGTGGCGGCGCAGGTGGATGCATCGTGCGGACCTTCGAGGATGTCCCTGGGTGTCATGGTGGCTCCGGGACATTGGCTGTGGCGGCCTTCCCCGACGACCGCCTCTTCGAGCCCGCGAGCACCGGTGGTCTTTACGCCGCGGGCGCTCGCGGCTGATAATCCAGCGTCAGCGCAGGATGCCTCTCAAGCAAGGACAAGATCCGATGCCGACGCCTTCCCCGAGCGTGCCGCAAGTTGCGCCCTTGACGGCCAGTCAGATCGCCCAGTTCAAGCGCGATGGCGTTCTCGTGCTTCCGGCGGTGCTCGACCCGGATCTTTGCCGCCGCGCCCGGGACGACATGTGGGAGACGATTGCGGCAGACCTGCCCCGCATGAAGCGAGACGATCCCTCGACGTGGGGCCCGATCACAGCAGAGGAAACCGCCGGCTTCAGCGCCCGGCGTCCCGCAGACGGCGGCGAGCCGCTCTTGAGCGGCAAGGGCCACCGGTTGACTATTCGCAATGGGTCTGAAGATCTCGCGCTCGACCTTGGTCCGCGGGCGGCGTGGCAGGTCGCCGAGCAACTGCTCGGGAAGGGGACGGTGGTATGGCCCGCCGGTCTGGACCAGTCTGGGTTTGCGACCGGCCCCTGCCTTATGGACGACGGCGCCATGGAGGGACTGGCGAGTCACTTGGGCCGGAAGATCGAGAATTATCGGGAGGCCGCAAGTTACACGACGGAGGATCTGCGGGTGCCCAAGACCGGACCGGTGTGGATGAACGGACAAGGGACACGCGGCCTGTATTGCACGCTGCCGAACAGCCCCTCGCCGGGGCCGAACTGGCGCGGCTCCCATTCCGACGGCCCGTGCTATGGCAGGACACGCCTACAGTTCGCCGCCTACATCGACGACCTTCCGCCCGCCTCCGGCGGCTTCACCGTGTGGCCGGGCAGCCACACGCGGATCTGGGAGCAGCAGTGGAAGGCCTTTCATGAGCACGGGACGACGCACACGGGCCAGCGCGAGCAGATGCGCATGGCGGGGGGCTATGACGCGCTTCCAGACCCGCTCTTCGAACAGATCAAGGCCGATACCCAGCCTTTCGAGACCCATGGGCCGGCTGGCACCTTGGTCTTGTGGCACACGAAGATTCTGCACATCCCCGGACAGAACCAATCCAGCGACGTCATCCGCCAGGCCACGATCTACGGCTATCTCAAAACGCTCGAGTCGCTCTCCGATGCGCTGGCGATGGACGATGACGGCGGCGGCATCTGGCGCGATTGGTCCGATGAGGTGCGCGCGATCGACGAGCAAAGCTAAACGGAGGGCGAACGCTCGCGGAGGAGCCAGGCCGCGTAGCAGGCCCTGGATAACGGCGTTGCGGTGTGCCAAGCCGGTGGCCTGACATCCTGGTCGCCGCGGGAGTTGGATTGAGCTGTCGCCGTGCTCGGGTAGAGGTCGCCGTGGGTCAGTAGTTGGCGCCCATGGTGGGTGAGAACTCCCGTCGTGCCGAGCGCTGCCCCGAACCGCGTAAAGTGGACCCCACTCGTTGCCGGCGGAGTCGCCACATGGCAATCACCAAGCCCAACGGCAGGCGCGAGGCGCTCGGCCGGGGCTCCTATACGTTTCCCGGCCTCACCGTGCAGGTCGAGCGCACCGAGACCCTGATCCCCGCGCATGAGAATCAGTGCCCCTGCGGGTTCCTCTTCCGGCTGGCCAATGGTGAGTTGGTGGTGGGTGGGCCTCGCACCGTCGAGCCCGAACTCACCTGGCGCCGGTCGCGTGACGGCGGCGAGACGTGGTACGCCGCGCCCGCCTGGCCCAGCTTCTACGTGCACCAGTTCGACGACGGCGAGCTGCTGCACGTGGGAACGCCGGGCGAACCGTGGCTGACGCGCGGCGACGCGCCGGGCGACTATCGCTTTTCGATCCATCGCTCGCACGACAATGGGCAGACGCACGCCCCGGAATCGGCGCTGATCTCGGGTGTTCCGGAGCTCGCGGAGGAAGACAGCGAGAAATGGGGGCGGCACGTCTGGGCGTATGTGGATCACGGCCTCGTGGCGCTGCGCGACGGGAGCCTCCTGGCCACCGTGCTCGGGAAGTTTGCCGGCGACGTCAAGCATCGGGTGTTCGTCATTCGCTCGGACGATCGGGGAGCTACCTGGAGCTATCGTGCGAGCGTGGCCTTTGACCTCAACCCGACCCACACGCACCACATCGAGGGATTCACCGAGCCCGACTTGCTGGCGCTGCCGAACGGCGACCTGCTGTGTTTCATGCGCACCGGTGGGCGATACGAGGGTCGGCATACCGCGCTCGCCATGAGCCGGTCCGCCGACGACGGTCACTCGTGGAGCGCTCCGGAACCCGTCGCCGACCGCGGCGTCTTGCCCAAGGCCTGCCGCATGACGAACGGCGTTCTCGCCGTGATCTATGGCAGACCTGGCGACTGGCTCGCCTTCAGCCGCGACGACGGCCACACCTGGATGGGCCACACCTGCCTCAACCTGGGCACCCAGGCCTGGGACTGCGGCAACTACGATTGGGTGATCGAGGTGGCGCCCGACACGCTGCTGGCTGCCTATGCCGAGACGGACCGCAACGACCCGCGGCGCAGCGCCATTCTCGGCGCCTGGATTACCGTGAAGCCGACCTAGCCGGCTCTAATCACCGGCCCGAGTTCGAGTGTGATCCCCTCGGATGGCTAGCGGGCGACGCCGTGGCGATAGGCTGGATCGATCACCTGCCGCACGCGGGCGGGGAACAGGCGCACGATGCGCGGCGCCGCGTGGCGCATGCGCTTGGCGATGTGGCGCCGCAGGTAGAACATGCTGACGACCATGGCGAGGAGCGAGCCGAGTGCGGCCATGGCGCCCAGGGCGCCGCCGAACATCAGGCCCGCCAGAGTGCCGTTCGCGGCGCCAAGCGGCACGACGTCGACACGGGTATAGAACGACTTGAAGCCGAAGCCCCAGTCCACGCCCCACCCCTGCGAAACGTCCATGCCGGCGACCATGCCGGCGGACGCGGCCACGCCAAGTCCGATTCCGAGCGCCCAGGTCACCCCGGCCACGTTCTTGAACAGCAGTCCCCACGCGATGCCAAAGCCGATGAAGCTGAAGACCGGGATGTGCACGGTCATGGAGAGGTTGTAGAGATCGCCCTCGTCAATGACCTGAGGGGCGGTGAAGACCAGCGGCATCCAGATGGCCGCGATGATGGCCCCGAGAACTAACCCGACCTTGAATCCGCCCCAGCCGCGCAGCCAGTCGGTGACAGTCTTGTTCTCGGCGAGGTCGTAAAGCACCGTCGGTGCTTGCCTATGGTCCGACGCGTGCGAGCGCGGCGTTCGCGCCGACCGTGTGCGGGCGATGCATCAGCCACACACTCAACATCTGGGTGTCGGCAACCGTGAATTGCGGACGACTAGCTGTCGCCGCCGAAGCGGTAGACCGGATCGATCACCTGGCGCACGCGGATGGGAAACCGGGCCACGAGGCCGGGCGCCACGTTTTTCATTCGCTTGGCGACGAAGCGGCGAATGAACAACGTGCTGGCGATCGTGGCGACAAACGCCCCGAGAATGGTCGCGGCGGCTCCCGCGCCGGCATGAATGAGCGCCTTGACCACGCCGACGGCAAGACCCTGTGGCTCGACGTCGATGGGGTTATAGAACGTTTTTACGTTGAATCCCCAGTCCAGCGACCAGCCCAGGCCGGCGGCCAGCCCTTCGGAAATGCCGGCGCCGACGCCCAGCACCAGGCCGAAGCCAAGCAGCCAGGTCACTCCGGCGGCCAGGCGGAACAAGAGACCCCAAATCACGCCGGCGGCGAGAAAGGCGGCGATGGGAACCATTGTGGCCATCGCGAATCCATACCAATCGCCCACGAAGAACAGCGGCGAGGCATATGACAGCGCCAGCCAGACGATCGAGACCACGGCCCCGAGTACGAGCCCAACCTTGAATCCGCCACGGCCATGTAACCAGTCGGTCAGGAACTTGTTCTCGGCAAGGTCGTAGGGCACTGGCGCAAACCTCACACTCTGGGCCGACGGAGGCGCATCGGCGCGAACTCTCGGCCGCTATCGTGCCACGTCAGGCCGGGGCGTTGCGATTCCCGCGTCGTTGCGCACTCTCTCGGCGGCTGTGCGATCTTCGGCTCGTGCCGCCAGCAACCGACGGATAGGGCCCATGCCGCAATTTGGAGAGCTCGAGCGTCCGGCGGATGCCGGCGATATCCGGTCGCTGACCTTTGACGAGTCCGAATTCGAGCGGCGGCACGAGGCGCTGCGGACGGCGATGGGGAACGAAGGTCTGGATGCGCTGGTCTGCACCTTTGCGCCGAGCGTTTGCTATGTCAGCGGCTACGAGACGCTGGCGTCGTTCGTGCCCGCGTTCCTCATTGTCGGCCTGGATCGCGAGCCGACGCTGCTCGTCGACGACTTCGAGGTCTTCAACGCGCTGGTATCCAGTTGGGTCGAGGATGTCGTTACCTATCCGTGGTCGGAGGATCCCGCCGCCGTGCTGGTGGACCTGCTGCGGCATCGCGGTTGGGCCAACGCGCGGCTGGGCTGGGAGCACCATCAGCATGGCGGGGCGCACCAGAGCTTTCAGCACGCCGCGGAATCGGTGGGCGCCTCGTGGAGCTACGTCCATTGGCTGGTGGATGGGGTGCGGGCGCGGAAAAGCGCCGCCGAAATCGCGGCCATCCGGTCCGCCGGGGCGATCACGCCGCGTGGGTTCGACGCCGCCAGGCCCGAGCTGCGCCCGGATGCGCCGGACACGGACGTCGCGGCGGCGGCCTACCAGGCGTTGGTGGGCGCCGGCAGCGAGCGCATGTCGATTCAGCCCATCATCACCGCCGGCCGGAACTCCGGCATCCCGCACACCACGTTCGGGCGCTCGCGGCTGACGCCGGGGCACCCGGTGATCCTGGAGTGGGGCGCGTGCATCAAGCGCTACACCGCGCCCATGATCCGCACCGGCGTGATCGGCGAGCTGGCCGATCCGGTCTGGAGCGAGATGTACGCGGCGTGCGTGGCGGCGGTGGAGCGAACGATCGCCGGCATGCGGCCCGGCGTGTCCACGCTTGAGCTCGGCGAGTACGCAACCGAGCCGCTGGCCGAGCTGCCGTCGCGGGTATTCAGGGACGGCAACCGCGGATACTCGGTGGGCTTGAGCTTCGAGCCGGACTGGATGGACGTGCCCGGTCTGCAGATCTGCCCCCGCAGCGGCCGCACCGAGCGGTCGGTTGCCACCTATCCAATGCTCGAGGCGGGTCACGTGTTTCACGTGCGGGCGGTGACGCGCGACGTGGGCCGCGCCGGCGTGGGTGTGAGCGAGACGGTGGCGGTCACCGCCGACGGCTGCGAGGTGCTCACCGACTACCCGCGCGACCCGATTAGCCTCAGCTAACGAGGTCGGGTTCGTGCGCTATGTTGGCGCTTGCCGGCCACTCGTCGTCGGGGACTAGTAAGCGCGATGGACACAGCACGAATCGGGGTCGTGGGCACGGGATGGTGGGCCACGGAGGCGCACATTCCGGGGCTCATCGAGCATCCGCAGGCCGAGGTCCCGGCGCTCTGCGACCTGGACGCGGAACGCGCGGCGCGGGCGGCCGAGCACTACGGCGTGAAGGTCGTCTACGACGACCTCGACAGCATGCTGGCGCGGGAGTCTCTGGACGGCCTGGTCGTCGCCAGCAGCAACGCCTCGCACTTCGACCTCGCGCGCCGGGCCATCGACGCGGGTCTGCACCTGCTGATTGAGAAGCCGATGACCGAAACCGCGCCCGAGGGCCGGGTGCTGTTGGAGGCGGCCGAGCGGGCCGGCACGGAGATCCTGGTGGGGCATACGTTTCACTACACGCGGCTGGCGCGCCGCGCCCGCGAGCTGATCACCGGCGGAGCCATCGGCGAAGTCGAGCTGGTCCACAGCCTGTTCGCCTCGTCCGCCATCCAGCAGGCGCGACATCCAGATGCGTTAGAAGGGGTCTGGAAGTTTCCGGTGCACGGGCCGACGCCCCAGAACTTCAGCGCCTACGGTCAGGGGCAGAACCAGCTCACCCACTCGGCGGCGTTGGCGGCATTTGTGATTGACGACGGCCCCGAGTCGGTCCATGGATACATGTCGAATGTCGACGTGCCCGTCGACGCGGTGGACGTGCTGAGCGTGCGCTTCACCGGCGGCGCGCTGGGCACGCTGGCCAGCGTGGGCACCAAGCCCGGCGACGACACCCCCCACAACGAGCTGCGCATCTTTGGTTCCAAGGGCTGGATGGAAATCGACATGGAGCGGGCGACGCTGCTGACGCTGCATCGCTACGACGGCGGCGACGAGCAGTTGCGCGAGGACGATCCCTCGATGCACTACCCGCTGCGGGCGCCGGCCCAAAACCTGGCCGACGTGGTGCTGGGCCGCGCGCCCAACCTCTCGCCCGGCTCGATCGCCCAGTGGTCGGTGGAGCTCGTCGACGCGGCCTATCGCTCGGCGGCCAGCGGCGAGCCGGTGACTATCTCGGATCTCTATCGGGGGGCGTAGTCTGCGTCATTCAGGGCTTGCGGGCCCTGGATTGTCATTCCGATGAAGCGCTTTCCGCCCGTCCGTCATTCCGGCGAAGAGCCTGCCCCGGACTTGATCCGGGGCCGGAATCCAGGCCCGAAATGGCGCGGACTACCCCACGCGTCGGAGATCGAGAGTCTTAGATTTCTCACTGCGTTCGAAATGACAGGTGGGGTGATGTGAGCGTGGCGGGGCGATCTCCCGCGACGTGCATTGGCCGGAAACTGGAGACCTTTGAATAAAGAGGCAAGGGCGACGCATGCGTCGCCCCTACGCGTGGGCTCACAGGTTCAGCGTCCGGTGGATTCCCGCCTTCGCGGGAATGACGGAGGGGTTTCGCAAAGGTCTCCCTCCGCGGGGACAGGCTTCGCGGGAATGACGGCGGGGTTACGCAGAGGTCTCGAAACTGTGGGGAGACTAGCCCCCAATGAACGCGGACTCGGGGTAGAAGTCGCGCCAGGCCCAGTCGAATGCGGATGTCCACGGCACCGGGCTGAGGGCTTGGCCCGCGAGCGGACCGCTGAGGGCCAGGCCGTTGGCGGCACTCCAGAGCGTGCCCGTCTCGCGATCGCGCAGAGTGTCGTCGCCCGCCGCCTCGAAGTTGAGCAGGCGGTCCGCCACTCGCCGCAGATAGGCCCGCACGGTGCCGGTCGCCTCATCCACCCAGACCATCACGGGTGCATCGCCGACCGTCAGCTGCACCAATCCCGCCAATCGCGCGTGGCTGAAGTCGACGGCCGCGGCAGCGTCTCCCAGGGCGAGGCCGATCACCCAGTTGTCGCGCGGCGTCGCCAGGATGACCCGCGGTCCGCTGAGGCCGTTTGACAGCACCAGCGCGTAGGGATGGCGTGCGCTAAACCCGGACCAGGTGTCAAGCGTTGCGGGAAGCTGCCTGAGCGTCGCGCCCCGCAGCTCGCCGACCAGGGCTCGGCCAATGGGCTGGCTCCAGATGCTGCCGGTCGCATGGTCGAACCACGTCATGGCGGTTTTGTACAGCGCGCCCTGGTTGCCAAAGACCAGCGTCTGGCCCTCGAACCGCCGGTCGTGCACGAGACCGGTGTAGCAGAGCGGTCACCAGCTAACGAGCACCGGCGTGCCGCCGACGACGTCGTTGACCATCTCGCGGCGGTTGAGCGAAGTGACGGGATAGGCGCGGGCCTCGCCGTTGATCACGAGTCCAATGACCAGCTCATCCGGCTGGAGCGGCGCGTCGGCGGCGGGAACGAACTGCGGGGAATAGATGGGCGCGATGGCGTCGCGGCTTAGGCGCTGGTCGTAGGCCGAATCGAACATCATCCGCTCGTGCGGATCGGGGAGGTCCCGGGGCGGCCGCGTGGTCCGCGGCGCCTCCGGCGAGCCGCGTATCGCCCAAGCCAGGGCCAATGCACCCAGGACGACGAGGGTCAGGCCGAACGCGACCGATGCCGCGATCCCTAGTCGACGCCGCATGCCGACTCAGCCCGATGCCCGCCGACGAACGCGCGGCGGGCGACCGAATCCGGGCTCAGCGCAGCGCGACCTGCAGCGCTTGCGCGAGGTCGTCTACCGGAATGAACGTGATGTCGTCGTGGATTCTGGGCGGAAGGTCGTCGAGGTCGCGCTCGTTGCCGCGCGGCAGCAGGACGCGACGCACGCCGGCGCGATGGGCCGCGAGCACCTTGGGAGCGACGGCGACCGTGGGCTCGATGCGACCGTCTACCGACAAGCTGCCCGTGGCGGCCAACTCGGGATCGACGGGGCGATCGCGAGCCAGTGACACGATGGCGATGGCGACGGCAAGGCCTGCCGAGCCCGAGTCACCGGCCAGGGTGCTTCTCGGCGCTTGCACATGCATGTCGAACTCTTGCAGGAAGCGCGCCGACACCTGTAGGTCCGAGAGTCGCCCGCGGATTGCCGACGTCACGACCGCCAGATCGTTGGAGACGTTGGCCCCGGTCGTGTCGAGCATCGTAATCCGACCGAACCCGGGAACGAGGGCATGGCCAAGTCCGGGCATGAGCACCGCCGTCACGTCGCCGCGCCGGCCGCCGTGCTGATCGACCACCAAGGCGGCTGACTGACCGAGCCGCTGCGCGCGACGGTCGCGACGCTCGGGGACGGGCGGCCTGCCTGCGAGGTCAAACAGGTGCTCGCTCTCAATGACACTTGGAGAAGCGTCGCCGCCCAGGGTGTTGGCCACCAGGGTCCGTCGTATAACCCGCCGTAGCAGCTCGTCCAGGCGGGCGACGCCGGCCTCGTCCGTATAGCTACGGATGAGCACCAGCAGGGCGTTTCCGTGAAACGTCAGGGCATCGGGAGTCAACCCATGATCGGCGAGGGCGGCAGGAATCAGGGTGCGCCGGGCCAACTCGGCTTTCTGATCGATCAGGAAACCAGGGAGCTCCGCGAGGTCGAGTCTCGAGAGGTCGTCCGTCGCGAGCGGTTGGGTCCAGCGGCAGGTGACAACCAGAAGGACTCGCGACAGGTCGAACGGAACGCCGAAAAATGGGTCGAGGACGTTGGCGCGCCGGTGGGGGTCTGTCAGTCGCGCGAGGAGCGCGCTGGCCTGGGAGCCCCAACGCTCGGCCGCGCGATCGATCCCGGTCAGCACGATCACGGCCTCTGCGGATTGCGCCCGCTCAACGGCGCCCATGAGCGCGCCTGGCTGTCGGTCGCGCCGCCAGATCTCCTCGGCTGTGCCGAGTTGCGCCAGGTCAATGACCTCGCACGGGCGATCCAGGGCCCGAGCCGTCGACCGCGCGACTGCCGTCTTGCCCACGCCATTGGGTCCGTGCAGGCAGAGCAGACGCGTTGGTGAGTGCGAGGCTTGGTCAGCGGATGCCTGGGCGTAGTGAGCCGTCACGTGCTCGGCGATGGCGGCCACGGCTTGCGGGGGCGCGGAATGCTCGGACTCCAGGGCGTTTCGCACCGGAGCGATCGCGAGTGGTCGTGCCTGGCCGGGCGTCCACGGCAGCGCGATGGCGCGCGCGACGCCAGCGGAAGAGGCGCTGTCATCATCCAGGCGCGCGGATAAGGCTTCGACCGCCTCGTCGGGCAAATCGGCCTCGGCGAGGCGAGTCCGCAGGTCGGCTGAATCCACCGTGCACTCCACCCCGGCGATACGCACGTTTGAATCATAGCCGGGTCTGGCGGCCGGCCGTCGGTGAGAAAGCCCGCATGCCGGGCCGGAAAGTCATAATTGGCCCGCGAATGCGCCGCCCGGACGCGCGGGATTGACTCGCGGCGGGCGCGGCGCGAAGATCGAAACAAGAGACGGGCGTATTCCCGGCGGTGAGGTTTAGCGTGGCTGCAGCACAGATGCCTTCGAACGAAGTCGACGTCCACGAGGCCAAGCAGTTGGTCGAGCAGGGCGAGGTCCGCGTGATCGACGTGCGGACCCAGTTCCCATTTCCGGCCATGCCCGGAGCGGAGTATGTGCCGCTCGAAGACATTCTGGCGCGGCCGACCGAGGCGATTCCCACCGACAAGCCGATTCTCTTCATCTGCAACGTCGGCCAGACCAGTGGCGTCGCCACGCAGATGGCGACGGCGCTGGGACTCAATCAGGCCTACAACATGCAGGGCGGCATGGAGGCCTGGGAGGCGGCGGGATACGACACCGAAGAGCCGCCGGACGGCCACTAGCGGTCGCCGGGCACGATTGACACCTAGGGAACGAGGGTAGGCGCGTGTTCAATGTCGAGCAGGTACAGCGATACAGCCGACACATGCTGTTGCCGGAGGTCGGCGTCGCCGGACAAATGAAGCTCCTGGACGCTAGCGTCGTGGCCATTGGAGCCGGTGGGCTGGGTTCGCCGGTGCTCTACTACCTGGCCGCCGCCGGCGTGGGCAAGCTGGGCGTGGTGGACTTCGACGTGGTCGATCGTTCCAACTTGCAGCGGCAGATCCTGCACCGCGAGGACCGCGTGGGGCTGCCCAAGACCGGGTCGGCGGCCGAGACGCTCACCGGGCTCAACTCGGACGTCGAGGTGATCGAGCACAACGAGCCGCTCACTTCCGAGAATGCGATGGAAGTCCTGGGCGACTACGACGTGATCGTGAACGGCTGCGACAACTTTCCCACCCGCTACCTCGTCAACGACGCCGCCTACATGCTGGGCAAGCCCGTGGTTGACGGCAGCGTGCTGCGGTTCGAGGGCATGTCGACGATCTTCGTGCCCGGCGAAGGCTGCTATCGGTGCTTGTATCCGACGCCGCCGCCGCCGGAAATGGCGCCGAGCTGCTCCGAGGCCGGCGTGCTGGGCGTGCTGCCGGGCCTGGTGGGCCTCATCCAAGCCACGGAGACGATCAAGGTGATTCTGGGCACCGGCGACACGCTCGCCGGACGCCTGCTGCTGTTCGACGCCCTGGCCATGGAGTTCCGCGAGCTGAAGCTGCGGCGGGACCCCGGCTGCCCGCTGTGCGGCGACTCGCCCACGGTCACCGAGCTGATCGACTACGAGGAGTTCTGCGGCTTCGCCGGCGGCGACCGCGCCTCGCAGCCGGTCGAGGCGGGCGTCGCGGGGTAGGAGCGCAGGCCCATGCTGCACGCAGCATGGGCCACCGGAATCCGTCATTCCGGCGGAAGCCGGAATCCAGTCCGGACTAGCCGCGCTTGGGGCAACTCGCCTGCGGCGATAGCATCGACGGTTCCGCCAAGCCCTCAGCCACGCCATGACCCTTCCCGACGCCTCACCGCCTAGCACGACTATCGACCGCGGCATCTACGTGATGCCGCAGTTCGTCACGTTCGAGGTGTCGGACATGGATGCGGCGCGGCGCTGGTATGTGAACGGGCTGGGGTTCGTGGAGCTGGCGGTGATGCCCGGTCCCTCCGGCGATCCGGTGCTGGTGCACCTGCGCCGGTTTCGGTATCAGGACATCTTGCTGGTGCCGGGACGAGATTCCGAGGACAAAGCGTCAGGCGTGAGGGTCTCGTTCGCCGCCGGGGATGACGACCTGGACGCGCGGGCGGCCATTGCCTCCGGCGAGCCGGGCGGCGTCGTCGAAGGGCCGACGCGCACGCCGTGGAATACACGCGATTTGCACTTTCGTGACGCCGACGGGCATCTGGTGGTGTTCACCCAGCCGGCCATGGACGCCGACATGGACTCGGAGTTTGCGCGGCGCGTGCGGGATTCGGTGACGCGGGCGGAGGAGTAGGTCCGGCGGTCAGTGTGTTCAACCCGGCGGCCGGTTGGCGTGCGGGGGGCGTGAGTCGGCTCCCATGCTGCGCGCAGCATGGGCCACCGTCACGGAGTATGAACCGCGGCCAAACTGCTCCCTGTCATTCCGAGCGCACGCGAGGAATCTGCGGCCGTTCCCACAGCTCGGGAGCGTGTTGCCGTCATGCGGCCAGGGCCAGGCCGTCCGTGCCTCATCCGCTGCGGCCGAGATCGAGCGCTATGGATTCCTCACCGCGCTCGGAATGACGCCTGGGGGCTGAGTCGTCGTGGCTGCTACACGTGATAGATGTAGAGATCGCGGTCGGTGAGCGGCAGGTCCACCCACGCGCTGCCCTGGCGATGGCTTTCGGCGATGGCGAAGCAGGCCTCGGTGACGTGGTGCGCCTGCTCGATGTGATTGAGCGTGGGCCGTCCCGTTTCGTGGGCCTCAATCTGGTCCTCCAGGCAGGAGACGACTGAGCTCGATTTCTTGACCTCGGGCAGGGACTCGGTGTGCCACTCGCGGTGGCTGGGCGAGTCGGTGGGGCGGTTGACGCGCAGGGACAAGCCCTCGCCATTGTTCAGCGTGCGCACGACGCCCTCGTCGCCCACGATCTCGAACTCGTGCTGGCCGGCGGGAACGCACCAGGCTTCCACCCCGGTTTCGAACTCCAGGTGATAGGTCGCCATCGGGTCGTCGTCGAGCCGGCCGTCGACGATCTGGAGGTCACGGGGATGAAGCTCGCCGCGCACGCGCGTGATGTTTGGGTCGCCGAGGAGATACGACAGCGCGTCGACGGAGTGAATGTGGCCGTGGAGCAGACTCCGTGCGGGGAATTGGATCGCGGCCTTGGGCTCGCCGATGCGGCCCTGGACGATCAGGTCGCGCGCGGCGTTGAAGGTCTTGGAGAACCGGTTCAGAACGCCTGAGTTGAACACGGTGCCCTGCGTCTGGCAGGCCGCCAGCACGGCGTCGGCCTCGCGGGGTGAGCAGGCGATGGCTTTTTCCAGATACATCATGGGCACACCCGCGTTCGCCACGCGCACAGCCAGCTCCGAGTGCACGTCGGCCCGCGTGCAGATGGCGACGAGGTCAGGCTGCTCCTTGGCAATCATCTCGTCGAGGTCTTCGTAAACCGCTGGCACGCCCCAGCGCTCGCTGAAGTTGGCGCGCTTTTCGGGCAGCAGGTCGCACCCGGCCACCAGATCGAGCTGATTGAGGGCCTGACAGGCTCCCGGCAGGCCGTAGGGCAGCATGAAGTCGCGCGACGGCGGGATCTCGTCGTCGATGGTGTTGCCCATGCGGCCCAGGCCGAGGATGGCGGCGCGGTAGGTCTTCATGTCGATCTCCTGCTGCGGTGGTCGTGTTCGCTGCCCGGCATGGTGCCAGTCTCAGCCGGACGGTGCGCGGTCCAGTGACTGGATGAACTCTGCGGTGACCGCGGCGGCCTCAGCGAGATGACCGGCGGCCGTGTGACCCGACCTCTTGCGCGGGACGAATGAGTGGTCGCCGTCGGCGAGCCAGTGGATGCGAATCGATTCCGAGAGATCGTAGCCATTGACCTCTGTCTTGGAGCCGAAGGCGTCGCGCTCGCCCTGCACGATGAGCGTGGGCGTGCGCAGCGCGGCCAGGTGCGCGGTGCGGAGCCTCTCCGGCTTGCCCGGCGGATGAAAGGGATAGCCCAGGCACACGAGACCGCGCGCACCGACTGTGTCGGCGATGAGACTGGCCATCCGGCCGCCCATGGAGCGTCCCCCGATCACGAAACCCTCGGCGCCGCCCAGGGCGTCGAGGGCCTCGTGCCAGGTCTCCAGGAGCACGGCTTGCCGGTCGGGCGGCCGGCGGCTGCCGCCTTCGCGGCGCCGGCGCATGTAGGGAAACTCGAAGCGCACGACGCGAATGCCGGCGGCGGCCACGCCGGTGGCGATGGCCTCCATGGTCGGGCTGTCCATGGGCGCCCCGGCGCCGTGCGCCAGCAC
This sequence comes from Chloroflexota bacterium, assembly GCA_022826485.1. GTDB lineage: Bacteria > Chloroflexota > UBA11872 > UBA11872 > UBA11872 > JAJECS01. The sequence goes on from JAJDUU010000037.1 coordinate 18,290, forward strand.
GAAGCGGTCCGGCGCGTTGGCTGGTCCGTCGGTGAGGAAAGACATCTCGGTCATGTGGACTCAGGTCAAACGAATCTCGGCGGACGTGAGGGCGTCCCGAAACTCATTGAGCGGCAGGTGGCCGTCGGTCATGACGATGGATGACGTGATCGGCGTGTGGCCGCCGGACCCGACGCTCAGGCGCAACGGTCCGTGGCGTCGGGGCGTGTCCACGCCGCGGGCGCGAGTCTCGGGGAACCCCCAGAGATTCACGATGTCAGCCGCATCGGCTGGAAGGTCGACGACGGCTTCGTGCGTGCGGTCCATGATGCCGCGTATGCCCTCCCAGAACTGCGCCACGTATCGCGGGCCGTGGGAATCGGTGTATTCCCAGATGAATAGGCGGATGTTGTCGGCCAGCGGAATGTTCTGCTCGACGATCTCCGATTGCAGCAGCACGGGGCCTTCGGCCGGGTTGATGAGGTCGAACCGGCGCTCGATGGGATTCGCGAGACCGATGGCGCGTCCGATCTGGATCGGAAAGCTCGCCGCGCAGTAGCACCAGTCGCCCCCGAAGGCCTCCATTTCCACGGTCGCTGGATCGAATTCGAGCCCGCGGCTCTCGGCCTGGGCCAGCAGGTCGAGTCCCCAGGCCTTGGCCTGCATCCAGCCGCGAATTTCGGTCTGCTGCAAGCCGCCTGGGGGCAGATCGGGAGCGGCGTCGCGGGATGCGCCGTCGAGCCGCAGTTGGTCGGCGGTAATCACGCCGTCGGATAGGCCGCGATTGCGAATAGCGGCTCGCTGATCCTCTTCGACGCCCTGCAAGAAGTCGCCGCCGAGCGCCCGCTCCTTGGCCTGGGCGCCGCCCTCGACGCGGGACACCATGGACCGCACGTCCAGCCGCGCGTCGGCGTACTCGATGATCTCGTCGGCGGCTTCGAGATGCGTGGGGAGAAAGTAGATCGCCTCGTCGTCGCCGGCCGCGTCGATGACGCGCTGGTAGTCCAGTTGCAGCCGCTGTTCGAGCGGATAGGCCAGCGGGATGCGCTCGACGAACTGATTCCACTTGCGATCCATCCGCTCGCGGTTGTGGGGCGGCAGGGCAAGCCAGGTGAGGGAGTGAACCGAGAGCCAGATCTTGCGCAGGTGCGTAGCCATGGGCGCGGCTTCCAGGTCTTGGGCCGATGCGGCGATTATGCCCCGCGGCTAGGCTGGCGGATCCGGGCCGGCTGCAGACCGGTACGTGGTTACGCTCGCCGCGATCCGTCGCTAAGCCGTTCATGGTTCGACAGGCTCACCACGAACGGCGGTGGGCTCGCCGATCGCGGTCCCGTTCGCCCCCGTATCAAGTACGGGGCAGGCTCTGAGCGAAGTCGAAGGGCTCTTTTCGCGGTTCGATTGGCCTACCACGAACAGCCTCGTGGATGCTTGAAGTCGGTTCCTGATGGGCCCCGTCCTCGCACCGGCCGCCCTACTATGCCGTTGGCTGGTATCGGAGGAACCTGGCATGCAATGGATCGCGCTGCCGTCGCCGAACGTCGAAATGCGGGGCTTGGTGGGTGCGCCGCGGGCGCTGCTCCATCGGATTCCGGAGGAGCATCGAGACAGCCTGCCGACCGACACCTGGGAGCGTGCGGAGATGGCTTCGGGCGTGCGGCTGGTCTTTCAGACGAACAGCCCGCGCGTGGCGCTGCACTTCGAGTATCTGGCCCGGCCGAGCCGCGCCAGCAAGGTCGACGCCTACGTTGATGGGCGGTTCGCGGGCACCGACGGCGGTGACGATCCGGGTCCATGCACCGCCGATCTCCTGGTGGGCATGACGGGTACGCATGAAGTCGAGCTGCACATGCCGCCCTACTCCAAAGTGCGGCTCAAGTCGCTGGGTCTCGCCCCCGGCGCCAGCCTGGCGGCGCCCGACTCGCGGCCGTCGCGATTCATCACCTTCCACGGCGACTCGATCACGCACGGCGCCGTCACTACGCGGTCGGGGCTGGCCTATCCAGCGCGGGTGGCCCGAGCCTTGGGAGCCGATTTCATCAACCTCGGATTCGGCGGATCGGCTAGAGGCGAGCCGGGCATGGCGCGGATCGTGGCGGCGCTGCCGGCCGACGCCATTTCGCTCTACTACGGCATCAACACTTACGCGATCGGCCAGCCGGGACCGGAAGCGTTTGGCCGCATCTACGCCGACTTCCTCGAGGTCGTTCGCGCCTCGCACGCGGAGACGCCTATCGTCGTCATCACGCCCACCTGGTATGTCCCGGAGTTGAACCACCGAAACGCCGCCGGCGCCAGCGTGGAGGAATATCGAGAAGTTATCCGGCGCGTGGTGAGCGCCCGCGTGGCCGTGGGCGACGCCAACCTGGCCGTGCTGGAGGGCTGCAGCCTCATCGGCCCCGGCGATGAACCGCGACTGGCCGACATGGTTCATCCGAACGACGAGGGCTTTGCCGCCATTGCCGCGGGCCTCACGCGGATGATCGGGCAGGCGTGGGGGATCGCCTGACCGCGCACTGGGGCAGCCATTCGGATATCGTGACGCGCAGGACGGCGCGACACGGAGCCTGAGCCATCAAGTCGAAGGATGAGTTCGACGCGCGGCTGGTGGGGCCGTGCAACTCCGTGCCGACGATCTTTCACGAAGACGGCACGATCGACTACCCGTCGATCCGCAACCTGATCGACTTCAGCATCGACGGCGGCTGCGACGTGATCATGCTCACCTGGGGCGACAGCTTGATCTCGCTGCTCACCGACGACGAGGTCGCCGAGCTGCACCGGGTTGTCATTGACCAGACCGGCGAGCGCGCGATCACCATCGCCTGCGACAATATCTGGGGACGCAACAAGGCGGTCGAGTTCGGGCGCTACGTGCGCGAGCTTGGGTTCGACGTCTACATGGTGCGCCCGGCGGAGTGGGCCAAGGGAACGGCGGAATCGCTCGCACAGTTTTACACCGCCTGCGGCCGCGAGTCGCCGGTGATGTTCGTGGGTGACGTGCCGCTGCGCACGCTCGAACTCCTCGCCGACGATCCCAACATGTGGGCCTTCAAAGAAGATCTGGGCCTTGACTACGCCCACGAAATCATCATGCGCTGGGGCGACCGCTGGCCGATGGTCGGCGGCGGCGGGATGAAGCGTCACCACCTGCTCTGGGCCCACGGGCACTGCGACACCTGGCTCGACGGCTTCTGCCGCACCTTCCCGGCGGTGTCCCGGGACTACTGGCGCGCGCTGCAACGCGGCGACATCGCGGCGGCTTGGGCGCAGGCGATGCAATACGAGGTTCCGCTGCGCGCGATGGCGCAGCGCGTGCGCTATGGGCCCGACGGGCTCGTCAAGCATGCGATGGTGGAGGCTGCGGGCGTGGCGCCCCGCTGGCGGCGTGCGCCGGCGGCCAATCCGACGGAGGAAGAGATGGACGAGTTGCGAGAGTTCCTGGCTGGGCTCGGTCCGCAGACGCAGCCGGTGTCGGCATGAAGTCTCCGGACGAAATCCGCGGTCGCATGGAGGGTCCTTGCCTCTCGCTGCCGACGGTGTTCAAACGCAACGGAGACATCGATCACCAGGGCATGCGCAACGTCATCGACGTGGCGCTGGACGCGGGTTGCCAGATCGTGATGCTGACCTGGGGCGACAGCCTGGTCTCGCTGCTCACCGATACCGAGCTGGCCCAGGTGCATCGCAACGTGATCGAGCACGTGGGCAACCGGGCCGTGACTATCGGCTGCGACAACCAGTGGGCGCTGCCCAAGGCGCTGGAGTTCGGTCGCTACGTCGAGGCGCTGGGGTTCGATCTCTACATGGTGCGTCCGGCGGACTGGGCCAAGGGCACGCCGGAGACGTTGGCCGACCACTTCCGGGCGATTGCTCAGGTGACCCGGGTGATGCTGGTGGGCCACGTGCCGATTCGCACCTGCGAGCTGATCGAAAACGTGCCCAACGTCCTGGCGTTCAAGGAAGACCTGGCCATCGACTACGCCCACGAGGTGCAGATGCGCTGGGGCGACCGCTGGGCCATGGTCACCGGCGGCGCGCACAAGCGGCACGTGCTGTTCCATCCCCACGGTCCGCGGGCGTGGCTGGATATATTCATCCGCTTTCACCCGCAGCCGACGGTCGACTTCTGGAACGCCCTCAAGCGCGACGACACGCGCACGGCCTGGGACATCGCCCTGCGCTACGAGCAGAAGCTCTGGGACCTCGCCGCGCAGGTCCGCTACGAAAAGGACGGGCTGTTCGCCCACGCGCTGCTGGAGGTCTACGATGTCGCGCCGCGCTGGCGCCGTTCACCCGCGCCCGATCCAACCGATGAAGAACTCGACCAGCTGCGCGACTTTATGCGCGGCCTCGGCCTGATGTAGCCGCCCGGAGGTTCCCGATGCGTGACCACGATGAAGTCCGCGCTCTGCTCGACGGTCCTATCAACTCGCTGCCCACGATCTTTACCGAGTCCGGTGAGATCGACTGGGACGGCACGCGGGCGGTGATTGACAAGTCGCTCGAAGGCAACTGCAACGTCATCATGCTGACCTGGGGCGACAGCCTGATCTCGCTGCTCACCGACGATGAGGTCGCCGAGCTGCACCGGGTGGTGATCGACCACGTGGACGGTCGCGCGCTCACCATCGCCTGCGACAACCAGTGGGGCCTCAACAAGGCGATCGAGTTCGGCCGCTTCGTGCGCGAGCTGGGCTACGACCTCTACATGGTGCGCCCAGCCGACTGGGCCAAGGGCACGCCGGAATCCCTGGCGGACTACTACAAGGCCTGCGGCCAGGTGGCGCCGGTGATGTTCGTGGGCGACGTGCCGATTCGGACCCTCGAATTGGTGGCCGACGACCCGAACATGTGGGCTTTCAAAGAGGACCTGACGCTGGACTACGCCCACGAGGTTCTCATGCGTTGGGGCGACCGCTGGCCGATGGCGGGCGGCGGCGGCATCAAGCGGCACTACGTGCTCTGGCCCCACGGCAACTGCAACTCCTGGCTGGACGTGTTCATCTACTGCAATCTCCTGCCCCAGAAGCTCTACTGGGACGCCATCAAGCGCGACGACCTGCCCGAAGCCTGGCGCCTGGCTCGCCACTATGAGCAACCGATTTGGGACCTCTGGCCGGTGTTCCCCGCCGGCGGCGACGGCCTGGTGCACACCATGATCGAGGTCTGCGGCGTGGCCCCCCGCTGGCGCCGCTCCCCCGCCCCCAACGCCACCGAGGAAGAGATGGAGCAGGTGCGGGATCTATTGCGGGGACTGGAGCTGCTGTAGGGAGGCTATACCTGGGGGACGCGGCCGTCGGGACTGGTCTGTACATCAGTCCAATGGCTCCCGCAGCGGCCCTGAATACGGTCTGTACGAGAAAGGCGATACGCCAGCCGTCGAGCAAGGCATTGGCGGCGGTGGGGTCTGAGGCGACGGTGTCGATGCCAGTCTCGGTGCCCCGGAGTCGCGTCGATTGAGGAAGCGGACGAACTAGATCGCGTTTAGCAGAATTGCGGTGGCGATCCCGATGGCGGTGGTGAGAAAGACGGTTGCGCCGCTGACCATGGCGCCCACGCGCACGTACACCCGCTGCTCGAGTGCATGCATTTCACCGCGCACCGCCACGATCTCGCCGCGAAGCACTTGGACCTCACCGCGAAGCACCTCGACCTCACCGCGCACCGCCGCGATCTCGCGGGTGAGATCTTCCTTGGTGGCGAGGCGGGCGAGATCGTCCTTCGTGGCGAGGTTTTCGCCGAGGCCCTGGGCAATCGTGGAGACGAGAACGCTGGCTTGCGTCTCATTGAAGCCAGCCTCGTCCTGCAGTCGGCGAGCTGCCTTGAGGGTGTCGAAGGTCAGCATTGTGCTCCCAGGCTGTGTTGTCGGCGGCGGGCCCTGCAATGCGATGGGGCTGCAATCATCGGCCGGATTGTCCCACACTCGCCGCACGGAAAGAGCTATCGGCGACCTTGGCGACCCGCGCGCACTTGCTGCTCAGTTCCGTTGATCGTTTGGGTGAGTCGACGGACGATACATCCAGGCAATCACGGCGGCAGTCACCATGAAGACGGCCTGTACGAGAAACGCAACGCGCCAGCCGTCGAGGAAGGCGTTGGTGGTGGCGGGGTCCGAGGCCACGGCGTTGACGCTCGCCTCGGCGCCGGCGTTGGCCATGACGGCCGTGACGATGGCGGTGATCAGGGCCAGGGCGACGATGCTGGCGATGGTGCCGGCCAGGTTCATGAAGGCGACGGCGACGGTGTAGACCCGCTCGGGGACGGCGCCGAGCATGGCGTTGGTGCTGGGCGAGGTCACCAGCGAGAGACTGGCGCTGTTGACGACAAGCACTAGCACGACAACGGCCAGAGGGGTGTCCCTACCGAAGCCCGAAAGCGCCAGGACGCTGACGAGGCCCACCAGCGGTCCGGCAATCAGAAACGGACGCGGCGTCCACCGGTCGGAGAATCGTCCGGCGAGGGTGGCGACGAGGGTGTAGACGGCGAAGCCCGGCACGAGGATGAATCCCAGATCGCGCGCGCTGAAACCCAGCACGCCCTGGATGTAGAACGGCACCAGGAATCCGCCGCCGGAAAGGCCCATCAGCAGCACGATGCGGGCGCCCAGGGGCGTGACGACGGCGCGGCGTCGTAGGAGTCGCAAGTCGAACACCGGATGCGGCGTGCGCAGCTCCCACCAGACGTAGGCGCCGCCGAACGCCGCCGCTGCCGCGATGGAGCTCCAGACGAGCGGCTCGCTCCAGCCGATCACCGGGCCCATGGTCAGACCCAGCACCAGCGTTGTCGCCGTGCCCGCGATGGCGCTCGACCCGAACCAATCGAAGCGGCCCGGACCGTCGGCGGAATCGGGTGACCGACCGGCCTCGAGCACCAGCCAGGCGCCGACCGCGCCGACGATCGCCGGCAATGCCAGGGCGTGATAGGCCCAGCGCCAGCCGCCCGCCTCAACGACGATGCCGCCTACGGCAGGCGCCACCAGGGCGCTGAATCCGACCGTGGCGGAGGAGAGTCCGAGCACCTTGCCACGCTCGCCCTCGGGGAAAAGGGTGACGGCGATGGCGATGCCGTTGGCGCCCACGATGGCCGTCGCGACGCCCTGCAGCAGCCGTGCCGCGATGAGCAATTCGAGCGATGGCGCCCAGCCGGCCATTACCGACGCGGCGGCGAATAACGCCATGCCCCCGATGAAGAATCCGCGGCGGCCCAGGCGGTCGGCCAGGTAGCCCGCGGGCATGACCACGGCGGCGGTGGTGAGCGACACGGCGATGGCGACCCACTGCACCTCGGCCAACGTGGACTGGAAGTCCTCCGCGATGCTGGGCAGCGTGACCGCGGCCACGTTGTGCACGATCACGCTGAGGAAGGTGCCGATGAGGATGACGCTCAGGCCGCGCCACTTGGGATCGCGCACGAGCTGCAGCCAGCCGCCGGGCTCGTCCTCTGAATCCGCCAAGACTTCAACGGGCGGCTGGCGTTGAGGCATAGTTCGAGCCGGCCGATTGATGATCTGACAGGCTGCGGCGTAAGGTACACCAACGATCAGCGGGCAAGGTGCGCCGATGAATCGCCGACGCCGGTGAGCGGGCTCGTTTCACGGTTCTGCCGCAGGCCCCTCCCGTGACCGACCGCTTCGGCGACGCGTGGCTCAGCGGTGCGCCGCGGTATCTGACCGATCTGGACCGCGCCGAGCCGGCTTCCGCGATCCGCTCAACTCCCCAGCCGCGTCACTGGCGCGCCATGTCCTATCGCACCGACTCGCTCAGCGGGACCATGCTGGCCGCGGGCCTGGAGACGGCGGCGCCGACGGTGCGCTATCCGCTGGACGCTCGCGGCCTGCACGCCATCTCAATTGGAACGGTGCCCATCCGCACGGCCGCCGAGGGGCTGACGCTGGGGGTGCCGCTCAAGCTGAGCGGCGACGACAGCTTCTCGTTTATCACCATGGAGCCCGCCCGACGACCCGACCACGGCGTGGACGTGGTGGAGTGTTACTGGAAGATCGCGGACCTCACCGGTCAGCAGCTGGATATCGGCCAGGCGAGCGCGCGGATCGGCGAGGGTGACGGGCCCGGGGCGTACGCTTGCGCGGCGGCGCGGGTGGTTTACATAAAACTTGTGCCGCTCACGGATGCGGAAATCTCAGACTGGCGCGCCGATCAAGCCCGCAGCGACACGCGGCGACTCTTCGCGCACAACGACGCCCACTTTGCTCAGTACCTCTTCCGGCTCACGTCGGCGGACGACGTGCGGCGCGAGATCGAGCAATACCACGAGAGCGATTTCTCGCGGATGTACTGGGAGGCCGGCGGCGGCGATCAGCTGGCGTACTTCAGCGCAATCGGGCGGCGGCACACGCTGGACGGACTGGAGGACTACGGTCGCCGCGGCGATCGCATGCACGCCGAGAGCTGGCGCGTGTTTCGCGAGGAGGGCGTCGACCCGTTCGACGTGGCGCTGGAGCAGACGCACGCGGTCGGGATGGAGTTTCACGCCGGCTATCGCGTGGCCGCATTTCAATACCCGCCGCCGCTGGACCACCACAACCACGGCGACACGTACTTCGCGCGGCATCCGGAGTTCCACGGTGAGGACCGGGCGGGCAACCGGACGCCGCGCATCTCGTACAGCTATCCGGAGGTGCGCGAATACGTCGCGTCGTTGCTGTGCGAGATGGCCGAGCGCCCCATCGACGGCGTGTGCCTGCTCTATAACCGGCGCCCGCCGCTGGTGGAATACGAGCCGCCGTTGGTGGACGGATTCACCCGTGAATTCGGGTGCGATCCGCGGACGCTGCCGGAGGACGATCCGGACTGGCTGGCCTATCGCGCAGGCACGCTGACGCAGTTCATGCGCGACGTGCGCGCGGCCATGGACGAGGCGTCACAGGGCCGGCGGCGGATCGCGGTCTCGGCGATCACCGAGGCATCCGAGGCGGAGAACCTGATGCAAGGGATCGATCTGGTGACCTGGGTGCGTGAGGGCCTAGTGGACACGCTCATTCCCTACAGCCCCCGCGCCAACTTCCGCCCGTTCTTCAGCGAGCCCAGCGGCATGGTCTGGACCGATCCCGCGCAACTCGACTTTCTGTCACAGACGGTCGCCGGATCGCCGTGCGTGGTGGCGCCCAACCTGATGCCGCGGGTGATGTCGCCGGAGGACTATCGGCGGCAGGCGGCGGTCATCTACAGCGCCGGGATCGACCATTAGTTCTTCTGGGACTCGGCCGGCGGCGGGTGCCGCGCGAATTTCGGGCATGCCTGGAACGCCTTGCGCCGGCTGGGCCACGTGGACGAAGTCCAGGCGTGGATCGCGGCGGGCGAGCCGGACTTGCCCAGTCCGTCAATGCCGCTGCGCGAATGGGCCGGATGGGATCTTTCGTACGTGACCCCGGGATAGGGACTATGCGTAAAACGGGCAGGCTCCCGGCGACGACCGGGAGAGCATTGGGTGGCCCCAGAATGAACGGGGCATGGATTCCCGCTCCCCGCCTCCGCGGGGACAGGCTTCGCGGGAATGACGGATGTTGAAGCAAGAGTCTCGGGATAGAGAGGTGAGCGCCATGTCCGACGCCATAACCGACCGTGGATTCCGCGCCGCGCCGCGCTACGTCGCCGATTTCGACCGCTGCACGCCGGCCGAGGCGCTGTCACCGGAGGCAACCCGGGGACGGTGGCAGACACTGTCGTTCGAGGCCGAGGGCGTTTCGGGGACCATGCTCTTCGCCGGACCGGAGACGCTGGCGCCGGACGTGACCTATCCGCTGCGGGTCGAGGGCTGGCACGCGATCTCGGTGGGCGTCCACCCGACAGCGGGAGGCGAGAGCGACTTTTCGCTGGTTCCGGTGAAGCTCAGCGGCGATTCCGCATTCTCAACGCTGACCTGGAGCACGGAGGGCCACCATCTGCGCCGCAAGGAGCTGCAGGAGATTTTCTGGAAGGTCGCCGACCTCACCGGCCAGGAGGTGGTGTTTTCGCAGCTGCACCGGCGCATCGATTCGGGCGACGGGCTGGGGTCGGTGCAGTCGGGCTCGGCGCGCATCGCCTACCTGAAGCTGGTGCCGCTGTCCGACGATGAGGTGAATGATCTGGTCGGTGAGCGCACGTCGGGCCGCGACCGCCGCCTCTGGGCCCACAACGACGCGCACGGGCCGCACTACACCTACCGCATGACGACCGCCGACGAGGTCAGGCGCGAGATCGAGCCGTACCGCGACACCGACTTCAGCCGCATGTACTGGGAGTCCGGCGCGGGCGACCTGATGCGCTATTTCACCAAGATTGGCCGCACCGCCACCGCGCACGGGGTCGAGATGTTTCCCCGCGTGGGAGACCGCCTCCTGGCCGAAAGCTGGCGCAGCTTCCACGAGCAGGGCATCGACCCGTTTCAGGTGGCGCTCGACCACACCCACGAGCTGGGGATGGAGTTTCACGCCGCCTACCGGCTCGCCGCCTGGACCTACCCGCCGCCGATGAACCAGGAATACCTCGACGGGTATTTCCAGGACAACCCCCAATGGCGCTGCCTCGACCGCGACGCGCGCGAGCTGCCGCGTATGTCCTACGCCTTTCCCGAGGTGCAGGACTACTGCCTGGCCGCGTTGCGTGAGATGGCCGAGTTCGACCTCGACGGCATATGCCTGCTGTTCAATCGGCGACCGCCGTATCTGATGTACGAGCAGCCGCTGATCGAGGGATTCGCCGCGAGCCACGGCGCCGACCCTCGCGAGCTGCCCGAGGACGATCCGGAGTGGCTGGCCTATCGCGCCGGCGTGCTGACCGGGTTCATGCGCCGGGTGCGGCAGGAGATGGACGCCGTTGCGCGCGAGCAGGGCCGGCGCCGCATCGAGGTCTCGGCCTGCGTGCAGGGCCTGATGGCGGAGAACGTGCTCTTTGGCTGCGACGTGGCGACCTGGGCGCGCGAGGAGCTGATCGACGCGCTCATTCCCTACAGCGCCGCGCCGCTGGCGATGCCGACCGAGGAGGACACCTGGTCAGCGGCGGAGCAGCTGACGCCATTCGTCGAGGCCACCCGCGGCACCGCCTGCACGCTGGCGCCGAACGTGATGCCGCGTCACATGAGCCCCGAGGACTTCCGCCGCAAGGCGCACCTGATCTACGGCACCGGAGCCGAACATCTGTTCTTCTGGGACTGCGCGGGTCCCGGCGGGCGCGCCAACTCGCTGCCGATGTGGAACGCGTTGCGGCGATTGGGTCACCGCGAAGAGATTGCCGAGTGGGTGGCGGCCGGCGAGCCGGCGCTGGGCGATTGGACGGTGCCGCTGCACGACCTCGCCGGCTGGGACATGACGGTCATTGCGCCGGGCTAGTGGGCGAAGCCTCGGGCCTGGACCGAATTGAGAGCGCGTTCAATAGCGCATTCGACCACTGGGACATTTGCCTCCCACCGGAGGCCATCGCGTCCCGGCAGGCCGGGCGAATCGTCAAGAGCGGCTGGACCGTCTGGTTCGCCTTCGGCGCCGAAGCCGGCGCCGAGTATCTCGACTACTACGCCAGCCACCGGATGACCAACGACCGGCACGTGCGCCTCCACGCCGACGGTCGTGTGGAAGGACTCGAGGCGATCAACGAAATGTACGTCGTTCCCGATGATCCCGATGAAGCCGCGCAGGTCAAGGCCGACTTCCACGCACGCAACCGGGACGTGCGACGCATGCTTGACGAGAAGGGTTTCACGCTCGACGGCGTGGTGCACCCGAGCGTTTCGCTCAATCACTATCTGCTGACTGGGGGAGCGGTAGAGGACGACGAAACCGAGCCATAGCGTCGGCCTCGGCCGCTAGGGTGCCCCGTCTCTCTCCCGCCGCATCCGCTCGCTGAAGAGGGCATCGGTGAGGTTCGTGCCTTCGAGCACCGCGTCGGTCAGGTCCGCGCCGATCAGCTCGGCGCCAGTGAGGTTGGCGTTGGTGAGGTCGGCGTCTTGCAGCAGCGCGCCGTCCAGATTCGATCCCGAGAGATTGGCGTCGGTGAACTGCGCGCTGCGCAAATCGGCGTTCGTAAATGCCGCGCGGATCAGCTCGGCGCCGCTGAAATCGGCGTGCTGGAGGTTTGATCGACGGAATCCCACAGCAAACGTCCGCGTATCGGCCACGATGGCGTGCGAGAAGTCGCCGTCGTCGAAGACCGAAGCGCGAAGGTTGGCGCCGCGAAAGTCGGCGCTGGTTCCGAATTCCTCGTAGCCGGAGAAGTCGGACCCCATGAGCAGCGTGCCCGACACGGTGATGTCGGTGAGCACGGCGCCGCTGAAGTCGGTGCGGCGAAACTCGGACCCATACACCTGCATGCCGCTCAATTGCGCCTGGGAGAAGTTGGACGCGTAGACGTCCGTGTTGATGATCAGCGCGTCGCGCAAGGCGCCGCCCGACATGTCGACGCGAATCATGGTCGAGTTGGTCAGTTCGACATTGCTGAGATCCGCGCCCGGCAGACGGGTGCTGTAGAACCGCGCTCGGCTGAGCTCGGCGCCGTGCATGTCGATATTGGCTGCGACGGAGTTGTCCAGTTCGATCCAGGAGGCGTTGACGGTGCGCAGGCTGGCATCGCTGAGGTCGGCGTTTTGCAAGTTCGCGCCGGTCATGTCGGCGTCGTCGAATCGAGCGGCGATCAGCCGAGCTCCACGAAACGTGGCCGCATAGACGTTGGCCTCGGACAGATCGGCGCCGTCCAGCGTGGCCTCGATGAAGTCGGCGAACCGAAGGTCCGCGCCGCTGAGGTTGGCGCCGGACAGGTCCGCGCCGGAGAAGTTCGAGTCGCGCAGGAACGCACCGGAAAGGTCGGCGTCGGCGAGGTCGCTCTCGGGGCAGCTGGTGGGATCGTCACGCCAAACCACGGTGAACTCGGACTGAATGGTGCAGGCGCCCACGACCGCGAACGGCTGGCTGATCACCAATCCCACGGCCAGGGTGGCAATTCCCAGAACCGCCAGCGCGAATGTCAAGTAGGCGGCGACGAATGCCGCGGAGCGGCGAATGGGCAGCGGAGTCCTCCCGGCGGCAGCGCCGCACGCGTCAATGGTAGCGAGACACCGTCCGTCGCTTGGGAATGGTGCTCACCGACGGCTGAATGGATGCGTTACCAAGGCTGCCGCTCCACCGGCTCCAACACCACCTCGCCGCCGGTGGCGCTGGAGCGCTCGGCCGCGAACAGGATTTCCATGATGTGGCGGCCATAGGCGCTGCTGGCCGGCGGGCGGTCGTCGGTCGCGATCGCCGTGACGAAGTCCCGGTACTGCTCGGCGAAGTCGTTGATGGGCGCGATGTCCAGCTCCCGCCAGGCGCCGTCCTGGCCCACCCGCACCATGCCGCCCGGATGCTCGGCGGTGTCAAAGTGCACCTGCAGGCGGCCCTGCGTGCCGTGGACGTCGATAGAGGCGGTGTCCTGGGGTCCGCGCTGGTGCTCCACCAGGATCACGACTCCGGCGACACCGTTGGCGTAACGGATGAGGGCGGTGGCGGTGTCGTCGCCGTGCATGTAGTGCATGTGGGTTCCCAGGACCGCCTTCACCGAGACGGCCTTGCGACCGATGAGGTGCGTGACCCAGTCGACCATGTGCACGCCGTCGCCCATCCACATGCCGCCGCCCATGGAGCGGGTGAGGTAGCAGCGGTCGAGGCGCTCGAACGGAAACCTGGCGCTCACGAGGGCCAGCACTTGGATGACTGGGCCCAGAGCGTTGGTGTCCAGAAATGTCCTTGCGGTGTGCAGGGCCGGTCGGTATTGCCCGGTGAGGCCGATCTGCAGCAGCCGGCCGCTGCGTGCTTCGGCCTCGATCATGCGGTCGCACTCGTCCATGGTCACGGCCATGGGCTTCTCGACCAGCACGTGCTTGCCGGCGTCCAAGGCTTCGACGGTTACGCCGGCATGGAGGTGGTGCGGCAGGAGAATGCCCACCGCCTCGACGTCGGGGTCCGCCAGCAGGTCGCGGTGGCTGGCGTAGACCCTGGGAATGTCGTAGGTCTTGCGGCGCTCCTCGCGCCGCTCGTCGTCCGGCTCGGCGCCGGCGACGCAGCAGGCAAGGCCTTCGGCTTCGAGTGCGGCGAGGCCCTCGAGGTGCCTGGCCGCGATGCCGCCCAAGCCGATGAGCCCAATCTGAAGCATTCGGCGCACCCTCCCTAACGCGGGGCGTGAGTGTAAGCCTATCTAGGCGTGCGGCGGGTTGCGCTCGGGGGCGGCGGTCAGCGCGCCGCTGGGCGTCTGGGCGTAGCCCTCGCCCGCCGGCACGTCGAACACCAGATCGAACACCAGGCCCAAATCGGTATCCAGGTTCGCCCGCACCGTGTCGTCGCTGACGTTGGCCGTGGCGGGGTCGACGCGTTGGGTCACGTAGGCGAAGTCGGCGAACTGGGTGAGGGGATAGGCGTAGCGCAGCCACACGCCGCGGTGCAGCACCGCGCCCCGTCCTGGTTCCAGCAGAAAGGCCTGAGCTGCATCAACGTCCGGGCCTCCGCCTGCATCATCCGGGGCGACCACGATGGCGCTCACGCCCTTGACGGGGATGAGCGTGACGGTGCTTTCCGGGTGCTTCTGGAGGAACTCGCAGCGGTTGCCGCGGTAGTAGTAGCGCAGGCTGCACATGTGCGCGGCCTTGGGGAACTCCAGCTCCTTGTGCACCCAGAGGAATCCGAGATTGCCCGGCGAGCGGTTCAAGCTCGGGGAGTCGGCGGATTCGGGCGCGATGACGGCGCCGAACGGGTGGAACGCCGTTGCTTCCAGCGGTTGGACGGATAGCGGGCGCACGTCGAGGTTGGACACCGGTAGCTCCTCGGTCAGGCGGCGCCAAGGCACGATGCCACAGTTTGCCGTGGGATCGCCTAGACCGACTCCTCGATCGACGCCGGACGGACGGGACGACCTTCGGCGGCGGACCGGCTCAGGGCGATGTGCGTGCGCATGGTGCGCAGCACCTGCGCGGCGCTTACCCACGGCTCGCGGCCCTCGTGGACGGCCTGCAGAAAGTCGGCGCGCGAGGCCAGGAAGGAATCCGGCATCAGGGAGTGGCGCAGGGGCAGCTCAACCATGAGGCCGCGCGGGGTGTGCGGTCCGTATCGCAGCGTTGGACGCCGCATCGTCGCCGGCGGCGGCGCGCCGGCGTCCTGCCGGCCGTCCACGCTGGCGCGCTCACCCACGGCCACGAAGTCCATCTGGCGACGGTGCCGCGTGGCGAAGTCGAAGAGGAGCGTGGCGTTGGCCCCGTCGGCGAATCTGAGCGTGCCGCTGAACACCGAGCCGACGCCGTCGACGCGGCGGCTCCAGTGCGCGTAGACCTCTTCGGGTTCCTGCTCGAACCACGTCAGCAACGTGTCGGCGGCGTGCACCACGTTGTCGTAGGCCGCATCGAACGCGTTGGTGTGCTGGCGTCCCACGGCCGAGTGGTAGAGATACGAGGCCGAGATGAGCGGGCCGGTCACGCCGGCCTGGATCAACGACCGAATGCCATGCGGCACCGGCGCGAAACGCGTGTTGTGATCGACGGCGAGCGTGATGCCCCCGGCGTGGGCCGTGTCGACCATGGCGCGGCACTGGGCGTAGGTGGCGGCGAAGGGCTTCGCCATGAGCACATGGACACCTCGTCGAGCCGCCTCCTCGACCGCGGCGACGCGCGTCGGCGAGAGTCCCACGTCCCAGCGAATGTTGACGTCCACCACGTCGAGGTCGACCGCGTCGAGCATCTCCCGGAAGTCCGCGAACACATGCTCGACGCCCCAGCGGCGCTGAATGGCCGCGCGCGCCTCGGGGTCGGGATCGGCGGCGGCCACCGGCGTCAGCCCGGCCTGGCGATAGGCCGGAAGGACCGAGTTGTGCACGACGCGACCGGCGCCGATGAGCCCGATGCGTACGTCCTGCGGAATCGGCCTGCCGAGCGAGGGCGGCGTCAGCGGAACGGCGGCGACTTCGTCGAGAGAAGCCGGGGGTGGCGTGTCCGGCTCCTGGAGGATCATTCGACACCCGCCAGGATCGGTCGCACGTACGCAGCGGCGTCCCGCACGCCCTCGGCATGGTCCTGATACGGATCCTCATTCTCGAGGCTCAGCGCGCCGGCGTAGCCCACGTCCCGTAGCGCCTCGAAGAACGCCGTCCACGTGTCGTCGCCGTGGCCGCGGCCAACGGTTCGGTGCACCCAGGCGCGCGGGGCGTCGGCGCCGAATCGCCGCCCGTCCAGCACGCCCGCCGTGGCGAGCTCGTCGGCAATGAGCTGGGTGTCCTTGACGTGCACGTGCGCCACCGAGTCGCCCAGGGCGCGCACCACCGCGGCGGGATCCATGCGCTGCCAGAAGAGGTGGCTGGGGTCGACGTTGGCGGAGATGACGGGTCCCACCGCGTCGCGCAGCCGTTGGAACGTCGGCACGTTGTAGACCAGGTGCATGGGGTGCAGCTCCAGCGCCACGCGCTCGATTCCGCGGCTGATCGCGTAGCCCGCCAGGTCGCGCCAGAGGCCCCCGGCCGCTTGCCAATGGCGCTCGCGCAGCGCCACCGACTCCTCGGGCCAGGGAAAGCTCACCCAGTTGACGGTGCTGGCCGCGAGGCCGTCGCCGCCGGCGCCGGACATGCTGATGACCGTGCGGACGTCCAGCAGACTGGCAAGCTCAATGGTGCGCCGGATGAGTCGCCGGGCGCGCCCGCCGGTCCGTGGGTGCAGCGGCATGCCGGCGGCGTTGAGCGCCGCGATCGATAGTCCACGGTCGGCGATCATGGCGCTGAATTCGCGCCGCAGTTGCGCGTTTGCCACCAAGAGCTCCGCCGCCGCCAACTGACCGGCCTGGGTGATCTCGACCACCTCGGCCCCGATCTCGGCCGCCAGATCGAGTGACGCCTCGAACTCCGAGCGGGTGACGGTGGATCGCTCCCAGCGCGGCTTGGACGCGGCGTCGTTCGGTTCCACGTCGATGCGGCCATGCGACACCGTGAACAGGCGGACCAGCAGGCCCAGGCGCATGGCTACCGCACCCTTCGGGGATTCAGCGGCGGACTAGGTCGCGAGGCTCTGCACGTCGATTACGGCGCGACAGATTCGCTGCGACGGCAGGCCGATGGTTCCCAGCTCGCGGGTGAAATCCGAGTCGGAGTAGATGACGTGCAGCCGGTCGTCCCGGTACATCTTCGAGGTGTAGGAGCAGCCGCCGCGCGTGTGGAAGGCGAAGGGCGTCTCCCAGTGCTCGCCGTTGCCGTCCAGGCTCAGCATCACGTGCGTGACCTGCGGGTGTCCGTAAGCGCCGCGGCCGGAAGCGCAGGCGAGAATGCCGTTGGGCAGCAGCGTGAGCCGGGGCTTGACCGCCTGCCAGCCGGTGTTGGTGGGCGTGGACCAGGTGCGGCCGCCGTCGGTGGAGCGCGACTGGAACATCGGGGAGTAGCTGCCGGTCCGCATCACGCAGAGGATGTCGCCGTTGGCCGTGACCACCAGATCGGCCTCGTCGAACCCCTCCTCGACCGGACGGTCGGCATGGCCGTAGACCGGGGCGACCTCGCCGGCGTCGAACTTGTGGACGAAGTCCCAGGTGTATCCCTGGTCGCTCGAACGCACGATGAAGACGCCGACGCGTGTATTGCGGACGCGGCCCTTGGAATCGGTGATCCACTCGCTTCGGGGAAGGACGTCCACCCACTCCAGGGCCGTCAGGTAGTCGCCGTTGTCCAGCTCGATGAGCGAGCTATAGGACTGGTACGAGGCGCGCTCGAACGGCAGATCGCGCACCTTGAAGGTGTGCTTCTCCAGCGGCTCGCCGGCTTTGGACCAGCGCCGCCAGAGGAACGTGGGGCTGTCGACTTGCCCCACATCGTGATAGGAGCCCGAGGTGCGGTCCTTCCAGCGCTCCGCCATCTCCACGGTGTCGTGGTCGATGTGCACGATGCTGTCGTCGCGCGGGTATCCCAGAATGCCCGAGGCGAACTCGATGCCCTTGCGGCCCGTGTCCGGGTGGACGTAGACCATGGGGTGATCGTCCGGCGCCTCGCGCCAGGAGGCGCCGGCGTCGTCCGAGACGGCGAGCTCCAGCGGCTCGTGGCCGCCGTGACGCCCGTGGTGATAGCTCAAGAACATGTGGTCGCCCTCGAGCTCCACCAGGCCCGGGAAGTTGATGACCGAGTCGGTGGTCTCGAACCAGGTATCGATGCGCTCGACGCTGATCGACGCCGTGCGGCCGTTCCGTTCGTATACCGCTTGACGCAGCATGAGTGCGACTCCGGTTATTGGGCGTCGAAATGCTAGCCCCGGGGGCGGGCGCGTGTCGAACCTCGAAACGTGTCTCTTCGATTCTGCGCCGACATCTGGAACCGAGCCGCGGACGGTTCATTTCCTGCGATCGAGATTGGGGCTCTCGATTCCTCGCTGCGCTCGGAATGACAGGCGGGGGCGCTGTTTGCGCCCGGCAAACCGCCCTTCGAGACGCTGCTTAGCTTTCGTGCAGGCGCACGTCGATCACGGCCCGTCGGATGCGCTGCGACGGGAGGTTGTGCGTGCCGAAGGGCCGCGTGAAGTCGGAGTGGGAGAAGACGACGTGCAGCTGCCCGTCCCGGACCATCGTGGACGTGTAGGAGCAGCCTGGTCCGGTGTGGAAGCAGAAGGGCGCTTCCCAGTGGTTGCCGGTGCCGTCGAGGCTGATCATCACGTGGGTGACCTGTGGGTGGCCGTAGCCGCCGCGGCCGGCGGCGCAGGTGAGCACGCCGTTGGGCAAGAGGTTGAGCCGCGGCTTGACGCCCTGCCAGCCGACCGGCGCGGGCGTTCCCCAGGTGTGGCCGCCGTCTGTCGAGCGCGTTTGCCACATGGGGGAGTACGAGCCGGTGCGGTTGACGCAGAGAATGTCGCCGTTGGCGGCGACCACCAGGTCGGCCTCGGTGAGCCCCTCGTCCACGGCCTGGTCGCCCACGCCGTAGACCAGATTCAACTCTTCGGGTCTGAACGCGGTGACGAAGTCCCACGTCCGGCCGCGGTCGCGCGACCGGACGATGAAGGTCGTCATGGTGATGGCCCAGCGGTGTCGACCGTCGTCTCGGACGTCGTCGGTCTTCCGCGGCGGTCCGACCTGGGCCTCCATGGCGGCGAGCAGGCTGCCGTCGTCGAGGTCCAGGATCTTGGCGTAGGTCTGGTAGGAGGCGGTCTCCCAGGGCAGCCCGGAGATCTTGAACTCGTGCCTGTCGATGGGGTCGCCGTTCGAGCGCCAGGTGCCCAGGTGAAAGGTCGGGTCGTTCTCCTGCATCACCAGGTGGAACGGACCTACGTACTTGTCCCACGTGCGCCGGTTGGCCTCGACCGTGTTGTGCTCCAGCCGCATGATCGTGCCGTCGCGGAGATATCCCAGGCTGCCGCCGCCGAAGTCCATGCCGGGCGGCGGGTCGCCCCAGGTCTCACCGTCGTCGGTCGAGAAGGCGTCGCGTTTGGGCTCCACGTCGGCGATGGCGTGCTGCGAGCGGCTGAAGCGCATGATGAGACAGTCGTCGGCGAGCTCGATGACGCTGGGAAAGTTGAGGATGACTTCGGTGTCTTCCTGCCAGGTGTCGATGCGCTCGACGCTGAGAGTTGCGGTGCGCTCGCCGTCGCTGTAGGTGGCGGACTCGAGCATCGGAACTAACCTCCTGCGCGGCGGCTTGCCGGCGTCATCTCGCGGTGCGGCCGATCAACCATCGAGAACGGTGACATCCAGGACTGCCCGGCGAATGGTCTGGGACGGTAACTGGTTGGTGCCCATGTCGCGGGTGAAGTCCGAGTGCGAGTAGACCACGTGCAGCCGGTCGTCCCGCTGCATGGTCGAGGTGTAGGAGCAGCCGGGTCCGGTGTGGAAGGCGAACGGCGGCTCCCAGTGGCGGCCGGTGCCATCCAGGCTCAGGGTCACGTGCGTGACCTGGGGATGGCCATAGGCCCCGCGCCCCGCGGCGCAGGCCAGCACGCCGTTGGGCAGCAGCTCGAGGCGCGGCTTGACGCCCTGCCAGCCGACGTTGACCGGGGTCGACCAGGTGCGTCCGCCATCCTCGGAGCGCGACATGTGCATCGGCGAGTAGGACCCGGTGCGGAACATGCACAGGATGTCGTCGTTGGCGAGCCTGACGAGATCGGCCTCGTTGAAGCCTTCGTCCAAGGGCCGGTCGGCGGGGCCGTACACGGGCTTGAGCGCGTAGGCGTCGAAGGCGTGGACGAAGTCCCAGCTCTTGCCGCGGTCGCCGGACCGCACGATGAAGACGCTGGTGATCGTTTTGCGCACGCGGCCGTTGGGCAGGGTCTGCCACTCGTCTTCGGGAACGATCCTCACCCACTCCAGCGCCGTGAGGAAGTCGCCGTCGTCGAGTTCGAGCAGGCGCGAATAGCACTGGTAGGAGGCGCGACTCCACGGCATGCCGCGCACCTTGAACGGGAAGCTCTCGATCGGCGTGGCGTCGGCCGTCCAGCGATGGAAGCGGAATGTGGGGTCTTCCTCCTGGAACTGGTCGTGATAGGGCCCGTGCGCGCGGTCGTAACCCACCGAAAGGGCGTGCTCGGTGCTGTGATTGATGCGCACGAAGGAGCCGTCGCGCAGGTGTCCGGTCACTCCTGAGTCATGGGTCTCGTTGATGAGACCGGTGCGCGCATCGCGCGAGAGCAACGGAAAGTCGTTGGGTAGGCGCCGCCAGCTAGTCCCGGCGTCATTGGACAGGAAGGCCCAGGTGGGCTCCTCGCCGCCGTGGCGGCCGTGGTGGATCGTCATGAAGAGGCGGTCGCCGTCCAGCTCGACGACGCCGGGGAAGTTGATAATTGACTCGCGGTCTTCCAGCCAGGTGTCGATGCGGTCGACGCCGATGCGCACCGAGCGCGAGCCGTCGGTGTAGGTGGCGCTCTCGATCATCGGTGCTCGGTGGTCCACGCGGCGTGCCGCGTGGGAGCCTCGATCCGATACGTTGCCGCCGTGCGGCCCATTTCAGGCATCCTCCACCTCCACGTTGATCACCGCGCGCCGGATGCGCTGCGAGGGCAGCTGGTTCGTACCCATCTCGCGGGTGAAGTCCGAGTGCGAGAAGACGACGTGCAACTGACCGTCCTGGACGAAGGTCGTGGTGTAGGAGCAGCCGGGGCCGGTGTGAAACGGGAACGGCGTCTCCCAGTGGTTGCCGGTTCCGTCGAGGCTCAGGATCACGTGCGTGACCTGCGGATGCCCATAGCCGCCGCGCCCTGAGACTGCCGCCAGGACTCCGTTCGGCAGGAGGTGGAGCCGCGGTTTCACGGCGGGCCAGCCCATGCTCTCCGGCTCGGTCCACGTTTCGCCGCCGTCCGTGGAGCGCGTCTGGAAAATCGGCGAGTAGGAACCGCTGCGCATGATCAGCACCAGGTCGCCGTTGGCCGCGATCTCCAGGTCGGCCTCGTCGAACCCTTCGTCGACGGCTCGGTCGTGCGGTCCGTAGACCTGCTCGTGCTCCCAGGGATGGAAGGCCGCGGTGACCTCCCAGGTCTGGCCGTTGTCGTGCGAGCGGATGATGCCCACCGAGAACCGCATGTTGTAGTGCGCACGGCCGCGGCGGTCCACGCCCGGCAGGCGCGGCGGGGCGCCGGCCAGCACGCCCACGGCCGTCAGCAACTCGCCGTCGCCGAGCTCGAGGATCCTGGCGTAGTTCTCATAGGACCCCGTCTCCCAGGGCGTGTTCTGAAGGGTGATGAGGCGGTTTTCCAGCGATTCGCCGGTGTTGCTCCAGCGCCGCCAGCGCAGCGTGTGATCCGGCGTTTGCATGATGGCGTGCATCGGACCCTCGCGCCGGTTCCATTGGCGATGCTCGAGATCGGCCTGGTGGACGTCGATGTGGGTGATGGTGCCGTCTTGCATGTAGCCGCGGTTGCCGCCGGCGAAGGTGAGAAAGTTCTCGCCCGTTTGCGGGTGGGCGTCCAGGAACGGGCTGTCGAGCCCGAGCGGCGTCCAGGTGGCGCCGCCGTCTTCGGAAAGGAAGGTGCGCAGCGGTTCGCCGTCGGGTTCCCCGTGACGGGCGTGGTTGGCGCTCAGCACCAGCCGATCCCCGTCGAGCACCACGATGCCCGGAAAGTTCACGATGGTGTCGGTGTATTCGAGGAACGTATCGATGCGCTCGACCGAAATGGTGGCGCGTCGTCCGTCGCGCGCGTACGTGGCCGTGGTCAACATGGGCCTGAGCTCCCTTGAGGCCCGCCGGGCCGCAAAACCGTGGTGGCCTGAGTACACCACGCCCGCACGCGGCGCGCGAGTGTCACGAGTGCGGCGCGTGGCACCGGGGTAATCGGATCGTGGTGGCGCCGGCGTCGGCCGGCCGTGTTGCCGGGCGGCGCGCCAATTGAGTAGCATGCCTGTACCCGGGAATCTTGCGCAGAGCGGACGCGCGACTCAGACACCACGTTTCGGCGTGAAGGGATGACATGACCCAATACATCGTCCGCCGCATTCTCATCTCGATTCCGCTGCTGTTCTTGCTGTCGCTGACGTCGTTCATCGTCTTCCAGCTCGCGCCGGGCGACCCGATCCAGGCGTTGATCGACCCCGAAGAGATGCTCTACATGGGGCCCCACGACATCGAGGAGCTCCTCAAGGAGTACGGGCTCGACAAGCCGGTGCCGGTTCAGTACTTCCTCTGGCTGAAAGAAGCCATCACCGGGAACCTGGGGTACTCCATCCAGACGCACAACGTTCCGGTGCTTGAGCTGATTCTCGACCGGCTGCCTCCAACGATCAGCTTGATGACGGCGACGGTGGCGGTGGGCTTGGCCCTTGGTCTGCTGTTTGGCGTGATTTCCGCGCTCTACCAGTACTCGCGCTTGGACTACACGCTCACGATCAGCGCCTTCTTCATGCTGTCGGTGCCTGAGTTCTTCTTCGCCCTGATGGGAATGTTCATCTTTGCGGTGACCCTGGGGTGGTTTCCGACGTTTGGCATGTGGACGCCCGGTGGTGAGACCGGCATCAACTGGGATCTGCTGCATCACGCGGTGCTGCCGGTGTTCGCGCTGGCCATGAACGACATCGCCGGCCTGATGCGCTATGCGCGCGCGTCGGTGCTCGACACCATTTCCGCCGACTTCGTCACCACGGCCCGGGCCAAAGGCCTGAGCGAGCGGCTCATTCTCTGGAAGCACGTGTTCCGCAACGCGCTCATCCCCATCGTCACGCTCATCGGTCTGCGGCTGCCGGTGCTGTTCGGCGGGGCGCTCATCGTTGAAACGATTTTCCGCTGGCCGGGCGTCGGTTTGCTGGGCTACACCGCTCTGCTGCAGCGCGACTACCCGGTTATCATGGGCGTGCTGATCATCTCGTCGGTCATCACGCTGGCCGCCAACCTATTGACCGATATTGCGTACGCCTGGGTCGATCCACGGGTGCGCCACTCATGAGGCAACGCCGAGGGAGAGCATGAGCACCGAGAGCCGAGCCGAGGGCGCATCCGCCTCTCAGACCGGTGGGGGCATGTCCCAGTCGGCTGCCGATCTGGCCGCGGAAGAGATTATCGAGCTTCCGCCGGAGCTCTCGCCGTTTCGCCGGGCGTTTCGACGATTTCTCGCCCACAAGCTGGCTCTCGCGGGATTTATCTGTCTCATCATAATGGCGCTGCTGGCCGCCACCCAGGCAATCGTGTCGCCGTTTGATCCCGAGAAGCCGCACCTGTTCAAAGTCAACCGGCCCCCGGACACCGTCAATTGGATGGGGACCGATCAGGTCGGCCGTGACGTGTTCGCCCGCATTCTGCAGGGTGCGCGCGTATCGCTGTCGGTGGGGATCGTCGCGGTCTCCATCTACGTCGTGATCGGATTCATCATCGGCTCCATCGCGGGACTCGCCGGCGGCTACGTCGACGATGCGCTGATGCGCTTTACGGACTTCGTGATGACCTTTCCGACGTTTATTCTCATCATCATTCTTGCGGGTATTACAGGCCCGAATATTTTCAACATCATGGTAATCATTGGGATCTTTGGCTGGCCGGGCCTGGCGCGGCTCTTCCGCGGCAACATCTTGGTGATGCGCGAACTGGAATACGTGATGGCGTCGAGCGCGCTGGGCGCCAGTCAGCGCTACATCATCATGCGGCACATCCTGCCAAACATCGTCGGTCCCGTGACGGTGGCGATCACCCTGGGCGTGGCCGGTGCGATTCTGGCCGAGGCCGGGCTGAGCTTCCTTGGATTCGGCGTCACGGAGCCCGCCGCGAGTTGGGGGTCCATGATCAACAGCGCGCGCGGCATCGCCTTCCTGGCCGGCTTCCCCTGGCTGTGGATTGCGCCGGGCGCCGCGATCAGCCTCGCGGTCCTTTCGATCAACTTCATGGGTGACGGCCTGCGCGACGCCTTCGACGTGCGCGGACGCAGCCAGTCCGGCGAGTAGCCCCAACGTCTAGCCGGTCGATCGTCCGAATCTGAAGTCTTTCAGACCGAGGTCAACCTGCGTGTGCGACTGACGCCCTTCCAGCCTTAGTGCCGCCTGGTTTCCGCGGCGCCCTTCCGTCGGGCGGCGATGGCGCTCAGCCGGAGGCGGAGCCCAACAGCCCGAGGCGCTCGAGCTCCGGCTTGACTCGCTCGAGATCGGACTCATCCGCCGACGTGTGCGGCAGTCGCAGGTGCCGCGACGCGATCCCGTTCAGCTCGAGACACGCGCGCCAGAGCGATTGCCACCCGCCGGGGAATGATCCGCCCTGGCGAATGATCTTGGGGTGACCCGACAAGTCGAATAGCGGCGTCTCGATGTCCCGAACCACTTGCGCCGCGTCGGGTATGTCGCCCGATTGGAGCGATTCCCAGAACCGTCGGCCGACGTGGGGTGCGAAGCTGGTGGACCAGTCCATGAAGCTGCGGCAGCCATAGGTCCATTGCAGCATGTGGCGTCCGAGCTTGCCGCCGCTCATGAACTTCCAGTGGCGGTCGAACTCTTCGATCGTCTGCACGGCGTAGGCGTCCGTGCCGTCTTCCTTCATGCAGCAGATATTCGGCTCGTCCACCAGCCGGTGCAGCATTTCGTGCGGGGGAAACCCGACGACCATCACGGGCATGACCGCCGCCACGAGCTTGT
Source organism: Chloroflexota bacterium (assembly GCA_022826485.1). GTDB lineage: Bacteria > Chloroflexota > UBA11872 > UBA11872 > UBA11872 > JAJECS01. The sequence continues at coordinate 43,260 of JAJDUU010000037.1, forward strand.
AGTGGGCCGCCATGCCGACGGGATCGCCCAGCTGACCGGACGGCGCCGCCATGACCACGTCGGCGCCGACGTCCCGCGCGTAGTGCGCAAATTCAACTGACTGCGTCGTGGCCCATAGGCCGGTCGCGGCCACGACCATCGCGCGTCCGGCCGTGCGCTCGACGACAAAGCGCGTGATGTCCGCCACTTCCTGCTCGCGCATGTAGGCGAACTGGCTGTCGCCGATCGTGAGCAGCGCGACCTGGGTGCCGCCCGCGATGCCGGTCTCGATGATGTTGGCGACGCCGTCGTAGTCGATCGCGCCATCCGCCAGAAAGCTGGTGGGAATGGACATCACCGGGCCTTCGAGGTGTGTCTTGATCTCGTCGGGCGTCACTCGGTGCGGCTTGGCCATGCGCGGCTCTCCCGGCGGGGGATGCCGCAGCGTAGCCCAAGGCATCGCCGGCACGCTGTTAAGCTTGCGCCCCGATCCTCGCAGGCAAGGAAGACCCGATGCTCGCCACCCCCCGCTACCGCGCCGGCACCAGGCTCGGGCAGATCGTCGAGCTCCCCGACGGGCAGTTCTTCACGCTGACGGCCGAGGGCAAGCCGCCCTTCCAAGAGACGCTGGGGGGCGCGGCTTTCGACGATCCGTGGACGCCGGAGCGCCTGGTGATGCGATGCGGTCGCGGCATACCCATCGTCTGGTCCGAGCCGGAGGTGGTGCACACCATGCCCGGCAGCGCGGGGCTCTGGACGCTTGGTCGAGCCCTCGTCGATCGGAATGGCGACCTGCACGGAATCGGCATGCGGTTCCTGAAGTGGCCCAAGGACATCGAGCGGCCGGGTCGCGACGAGCTGCGCTGCGACGTCTATCACGTCGCCTCCCGCGACGGCGGCGCCACGTGGGAGCCGCCGCACCGCGTCGACTACGGGCGTGAGTACACCGGGGCGCTGCTGGGATTCACGCAGCTATCCAGCGGGCGGCTGCTGCTGCCGCTGCACTTCTACGACTTCGACCGCGAGGCGGGCAAGAATGTGGCCAAGTCGTGCTATTCGGATGACGGCGGGCGGACCTGGCACGCCGATTCGACGGAGCTGCCGGTGCCCTCGGGCGGGCGCCATAGTCACTCGGGGGCGGTTGAGCCCACGGCCGCGGAGCTTGGCGACGGCCGGGTTTGGATGGTCATTCGCACCCAATTCCGGCGTCTGTACGAATCGTTCTCCAGCGACGGGCGAACCTGGACACCGCCGCAACCGACGCGCTTCCGGGCGCCGAACTCGCCCTGCTCGGCCGCGCGCCTGGCCGACGGACGCTTGATGCTGATCTGGAACAACACCCAGGGGCCGCCCTTTGGCGGCGAGACGCGCCAGGTGCACGCATCGCGGCACGTCATGAACGCCGCGCTCTCGAATGACGACGGGGCCACGTGGCAGGGCTACCGCGAGTTTGCACGACAGATCGACCACGACAACGTGGACGACCAGGTGAGCTACCCGATCATCAATCCGTTGTCGGACGGTCGCGTCCTGGTCCAGTTCGCGCACGTGATTGCCGGCTGGCGAAGAGTTGAGACTGACTACGTGGTCTTCGACCCCGATGTGCTGACGGAAACAACCGATGCGGACGACTTCACCCATGGGCTGCGCGGCTGGTCCACCAACGGCTGTGGCGGCGTGAGCGTCGAACACGAAGACGGTGAGGCGATGCTGCGCTTGCAGCGCGTGGACGACCGGCCCACGGCGGCCGAGCGGAATTTCCCCTTCGGCCCGAAGGGCGAGCTGCGGTTCGAGATCCGACGCGCGGCGGACGCCATCGGTGTCGACCTCGTGCTGGACGAGGCGTTCTGGCGTCCCAACGATCGCCGGACGGACGGCGCCGTGGATGCGTCCCTGGGCATCGCGGAGCTGTCGGCCGGCCTCTGGACGCCCGTGACCGTGGCCTGGGACGTCAGCCGCGGCGAAGCGCTGGTGAACGTCAACGGCTCGCAGCGTCGGTTGCCGATCCAGGGCGAACCCTTCGGCCTTTGCTATCTCACGCTGTACGGACGCGCGTCCGGTCCCGAGCTTGCCGGAACCGACGTGCGGCGACTGTCGGTCGAGGTGACGCCCGAGTAGGGTTGCCGAGAAGCCGACGGTCCTTCGGCCGCCGACGCTTGGCTTGCCGCAGTTGCCTGCAAGCCGCTGGCGCTACCATGCCGCCATTGGGCGTTGCTGGGAGTGAGCCATGTATTCGATCGCCCCGCCCGAATTGACGGCGGTATCGCACTGGCCGGCCCGTTGGATCTGGACCGACGGCGATCCCAAGCCGCGCAACTGCTATCTCATGGCCCGGCGTACCTTCGACCTGCAAGGCGACGCTGCGCAGGCGGAGTTGCACATTTCGGCGGCCGACCGCTACGTGCTCTGGGTCAACGGACGCTACCTGGGCCGCGGACCGGCGCGCAGCGATCCTCGGCGCAAGAGCTATGACACCCACGACGTGGCGGCCCACCTGACGTCGGGACGCAACGTCATCGCCGTACAGGCCTACCACTACGGGATCGAAGGCAGCCGCGGCACGGGCTGGGGCAGCAGCAGCGGTTCGTCCTACTCGGTCGGTGAGCGGGCGGGACTCTGGGCGCAACTCGATCTCACCCTGGACGACGGCTCGGCGCAAACCATCGGCACCGATTCGGACTGGGTCCTGCGACCCGCGCAGGGCTGGCGGACTGATGTCGAGCTCATCAACAGCCTCGTGGGCTTCATCGAGGTCTACGACGCCGGAGCCGATCCCGCCGATTGGATCGAGCTGGACTTCGACGATGGTGATTGGGCGCGCGCGGTCGAGATCACCGGAAACGACGTGGAGTGGTTCGTCTTCGAGAAGCGCGAGATTCCTCAGATGGAAGAGCGCATGGTCTATCCGCGCGAGGTCGTCGACGTGGGCGAGACCATCGACCTTGGGCGGCTGGGCCAGATTGACATTCCCGAGCTGCTGTACAGCGAGCCGCATCTGCCGCTCGAGAATGCGACGGCGGGCGAGGTGTCGGCAGTGCTGGCGCCGGATGCGTCGGTGGCCTGTTTGCAGAGCGTCTTTGCGCCTGGGCAGGGGATTCGCGCGCCGTACGTGGTGGTGGATTTCGGGCGGCAGCTCTTCGGCTATCCGAGGCTGGAGTTCGATGCCCCGGCGGGGGCCATATTGGATGTGACTTACGGCCAGCAGTTGCTGGGCGGGCGCATTCCGGCCGCGCTGCGCTATGGCGACCGCGTCATCACGCGCGAGGGACGACAGACGTGGCAGGTCGGCGAATACCGCCAGTTCCGCTATCTCCACGTCACCGTTCGCAGCCGACTCACGCCGGTGCGGCTGCGCTCGATCGGCCTGAACGAGTATCGCTATCCGGCCGACGTCCGCGGACGATTCGAGTGCTCCGACGAAGTGCTGACCAAAGTCTGGACGGCATGCGTCGACACCATGGAATCGCACATCGAGGACACGCTGGTGTGCGACTCCTACCGCGAGCGCGTGCCCTGGAGCGCCGGCGACGGCAGCCACGGGGGACGCTTCACCCACGTCGCCTGGGGCGACCTGCCGGTGGTGGACCGCTACTTCCGCCTGTTCACGTTGAGCGATCGCGGCGACGGGAACCTGATGATGGCCTTCCCGCCCAGCTTCTGGCCGACGCACGTGAACCAGCACTTCATGCTGCAATGGAGCACGCGCATTCGCGAAATCTACCTCTACGGCGGGCGTCGCTGGGTGCTGGACGAGCTGTATCCCAGCGTGCGCAAGCAGCTCGATTGGTTCGTTCCGCACCGCGACCGGACGACGGGGCTGCTGACCTGGGTGCACCCGCTCTATCACATCGATTGGACGCCCAACGACTTTCGCGGGGCGAGCATCATCACCAACTGCCTCTACGTGGCGAGCCTGGAGGACGCGGCGGCGCTGGCGGACGCGGTTGGGCGGGACGATGACGCGGAGCGCTGGCGCGACATTGCGCGCCAGGTGCGCCCGACGGTGCGCGAGAGCTTCTGGAACGAGGCTCGCGGGCTGTTCGTCGACGCGGTGCGCGACGGCGCGCAATCTCCGGTGGTGAGCGAGTTGGGGAACTCGCTGGCGATCATGTACGACGTGGCGACGCCGGAGCAGACGGCGCGTATCGCCGACCACCTGGGGAACCCGCCGGACGACATGGTGCCCACCTCCCCGCTGTTTTACGGCTACGTCGCCGACGCGCTGATGCTCGCCGGGCCGCGACCCGGCGGGACCGAGCGTTTGAGTGAGCGCTACGCCTACATGATGGGCGCGTCCGACCAGCCCACGATCTGGGAGGGCTGGGACAACTTCACGGCGGGCAACGGCATCGTGCGCGACGAGCAGATGGCCACCTGGGCCACCGAGCAGCGCGTGCGCCCAGCCGGCGTCCGCAGCCTGGTGCACAGCGGCGGGGTGCTCACCGGCACCGTGCTCTTGGCGCGGGTGCTGGGTGTCATGCCGACCGGTCCCGGGTTCTGGACCTGCGAGATTCGTCCACGGCCCGGCGAACTGGAATGGGCGCGCGGCGTCCATCCCGCGCCGCAGGGTGATATCGAGGTCGCCTGGCAGCAGAGTGGCGGGGCCTTCGCGCTTCAGGTGACGATTCCGGAGGGCGTCGCGGCGGAGGTGGTGCTGCCGCGAACGGATGCGGGACAGTCCGAGCTGATGATCGACGGACGTGCCTCGCCGCTTGACGCGCCGCCGGCGGGCGTCGACGTTGCGGCGGACACGGTCAGCATCGCGGCGGTAGGTGCCGGCGCGCACACATTCCAACTCCGCGCCGCGGAGTAGCAGGAGCAGCAATGGCCCACCAACAGCGACCGAACTTCCTCTTCATCACCACGGACCAGCAGCGCTGGGACGCCATGGGCCACAACAACCCGCACATCCGCACGCCGGCCATGGACTCGCTGGCGCGCGACGGGCTGCGGTTCGACCGGGCATATCCGACGAATGCCATCTGCATGCCGGCCCGCGCCAGCATGATCACGGGTCGCAGCCAGCGCGGACACCAGGTCTTCGACCACGCGGTGAACATGAGCGAGTCGATTCCGGTGCTGGGCGATTCGCTGCGGGCGGCGGGTTACACCACGGCGCTGATTGGCAAGGCACACTTCAAGACCGCCGATCTCGAGGACGTGCTGCCGGACGACCCGCCGCCGGGCGCGCCGGTCAGCGACGAGGACGGGCTGTGGTATGGGCCGTACTTCGGCTTCGACTACGCCGAGATCCACACCGGCCATGCCTACCCCGCCGGCCACTGGCGGGTGTGGCTGGAGCGGAATCATCCCGAGGGCCTGCGGCTCTGGCGGCAGGATCAGGCGCTGGAGGAGCCCAGCGGCGCCTTCGCGAGCTGGAAGAACTCGATCCCGGCCGAATGGCACTACACCCACTGGACGGCCGATCGCACCATCGAATGGCTGCGCCGGCGAGACGCCGATGAGCCGTTCTTCCTCTGGATGTCATTTGCCGACCCGCACCAGCCGTTCGCCCCGCCGCGGCCGTACTGCGACATGTACGACCCGGCGGCCATGCCCGGGCCGTTTCCCGAGGAGGACGTGAGCCGCAAGCCCCCGGCCTACCAGTGGGCGCGCGACGGCCTGCCCTACGGCGGCTACAACACCCACGACGGCTGGTCGGGGGACCACTTCGGCGAGATCGTGGCGCACTACTACGGGCTGACGACGTTCATTGACGACGAGATGGCCCGCGTGCTCGACGAGCTCGACCGGCTGGGCCTGCGCGACTCGACACACGTCGTCTTCACCTCAGACCACGGCGAGGGCCTGGCGGACCACGGCGTGGCGGCCAAGCCGATGATGTCGTACGAGGCTGTCAACCGGGTCCCCATGCTCTGGCGGCATCCGCCGACGGTGGAAGCGGGCAGAAAGTACGACAGCGTGACGACGCACCTGGACATCACGCCGACGGTGCTCGACCTTGCCGGGGCCGACCCCCTGCTCGGGATGGAAGGCCGCTCGTTTGCGCCGCTGTTGCGCGGTGAGACCGACACCCACCGCGACGCGGTGATCGTGGAGCGCATCACGGTATTGGGCGGCGGCGGCCGGCGACTGATGGACTCCAAGCAAGGGCGGCGTGGACCGGGCGTCGGCAGCTGGCCGGTCAATCACGATGAGCCGTTCGAGATTCGGGTCAAGATGCTGGTGACCGACCGCTGGAAGCTCTTGCACTACGGCGGGCAGCCGTACGGCGAGCTCTACGACGTGGTCAACGACCCGGAGGACATCAACAACCTGTGGGATGACCCCGCGTATGCGGACGTGCGGCGCGAGCTTACCGACCGCCTGCTGGCCGAGTTGATCGACTCCGAGCTTGGCGACGCCGTCGCCATCCGCCACGCGCAGGCGCTCGGCGGCGCGCTGCGCGACCAGCGCCTGGTCGAGGGCCAGCCCGAGGCGCGCGCCTCGCTGGAGGGACGCACTCGCGGCATCTAGGACGGCGCTAGCAAACAGCTGACACTGGGGCAAATGGTGTGCAGGCGCCCCAATCCGTTCGCCCCCGTATCAAGTACGGGGCAAGCTCTGAGCTTGTCGAAGGGCGTGGTTCAACAGGCTCACCACGAACGGGTCGGTGCACGTCCGACGGGCTTCCGTTGGCCGTCCTAGCTGTGGAGCTCCTCCACGTCGCTCTCGCCGCAGATGTCCATCAGCGTGTGATGGACCGCGAGATCGTGCGCGTAGTCGAACCACGGCTCCTGCTCGCCACGCACGCACGCCGCGAACTCGTCGATGTCGGCGCGAAACGGCTCGAAGGGGTCGGCGCCGTAGATGTGCCAGCCGTCGGCGCCTGCGCCCGGGCCGCCGGTGTGGATCGCGGCTGACGGCACGCGGTCGCCGGCGATCATGAACGGCGTCACGATGGCCTGGGCCTCCGAGCCGTAGACCTCGAAGCTGCGCGGACGCCGGTTCTCGGTTTCGAGAAAGCTCAACTCGATGGAGGCGAGCGTCTCGGGATACTCCAGCACGACGATGTTCAGGTCGTAGTAGTCCTGCGCCTGGGACTCGGGGCGCACCTGGCGCTGGAACGGGTGGACGGCGTCGGGGGTGCCGGCAACGGCCATGACCATGTCGAGCGCGTGGCAGCCGAGGTTATAGAAGGCGCCGCCGCGGAAGTAGGGCCCGCCAAGCTGACGCGGGAGCACATCGGCGCTGAACGGCGAGCCCATGTGCGCCCGCACCAGGTGCACGGTGCCGAAGTCCCCGGCGCGAACCATGTCGATCACGCGTCGAAACGGCGGCAGCGGACGGAAGTTGTAGCCGACCTGAAAGAGCAGCCCCTTCTCGCGGGCCGTCCCGATCAGCTCGTCGGCGTGGGCCTTGGTCCAGCCGCAGGCCTTCTCCATGAGCACGTGCTTGCCCGCGGCGAGCGCCCGGCGGGCGTAGGACGGATTCTCGACCTCGGCCCCGCCGATGACGACGCCTTTGATTGACGCGTCGCTAAGCACGGCGTCGATGTCGTCGATCCAGGTGATGTGCTGGTAGTCGGGGGTCGTCTCCCGGTCGGCGCGGAACTCAAGGCTGGGCTCGTAGATGCCAGCCAGGTCGATGTCGGGAGTGTCCCGCAGCCAGCGCGTCTTTGTGCGCGCGTGTCCGTGTTTCGCACCGAGCATGGCCAGGCGGAGTCGGTCGCTCATGGGGAGAGTCCTTGCGGTGACGTTGGCGGATTGTGTCGGCCATCACCGGCGATGGCAACCGACGTTGGGCGGCTAGTACCCCGCGCGCTTGTCGACCAGGCTCAGCAGCGGCTCGCCAGCCTGAAACCGGCGCAGGTTGTCGGTGAAGAAATCCAGCCAGCGGCGCTCCTCTTCGGTCGACGTGGCCCGGTGGAACGACAGGTGGAAGCTGTCGATGTCCCACAGGGGCGAGTCGTCAGGCGGCGGCGCGATCTGCAGGCTGGCGCCCGCAAGTCGCCCGTCACGCAGGGCGTCGGCCAGCGCGTCCAGGTCGTAGAGGGCGTCGCGCCCCGAGACGTCGATCAGGTAGGCCGAGGGCTTCATCAGCGCGAGCTCCCGGGCGCCGATGAACTGCTGGGTCTCGGGCGTTTTGGGGACGGCCACCGCCACGTAGTCGGACTCGCGGAGCAGGCGCGGCAATTCGTCCCGAGGCAGCATCTCGTCAACGTGCGGATGGTCGCCGCCGTCCGAGCGGCGCAGCGCGATCACGCGCATGCCAAAGGCCTGGGCGAGGCGCGCCAACTCGCGCCCGATGCGGCCGAGCCCGGCGATGCCGAGCGTCTTGCCCCGCAGCTCGGTCGGCGAGCCGTAGACATAGTCGCGGGCGGGGCGATGCTGCACGTCGTAGATCAGGTTGCGCGCGAACCCGAGCATCGAGGCCAGGGCGTGCTCGGCGCCCGGCGTGTCGAACACGCCCTTGGAGCAGGAAAAGGGAACGGGGCTGGCGACAAACTCGGGAAACAGCATCTTCTCGACGCCGCCCGAGGCGGCGTGCACCCAGCGCAGCCGCTCGGCGCGGGCGAGCATGGCCGCGTCGAAGTCCCCCACGAGCAGCACGTCGGCCGTCGGCAGGTGAGGCGCGATGGCGTGGGCGTCCCCAACGGCAGCGAGACGCACGCCGGGCACGTCCTCCAGCGCCTCGGCCACGCCGTGCGCGTCGAACGTGACGACGACCTGGAGCGGCGATTCGTTCATGCGGGCTCCGAGAGTTGGGCGGTGCGCCTGATCGTATCGCGTGGCGCCTCTGCCAAATCGCTGCTCGTGGGCGACTTTGATATCTAAGCGGCGCACGGTGGACCAACGGTGATGGGCGCACTCGATTCGTCCGTTGACTTACGGGGATGGATTCCCGCCTTCGCGGGAATGACGGACTCGGAGTGACTCAATGGTCGACGCCGGCGCTGCGATACATTGGCGCGGTTTGAGCGCCCGCCCCCGAGGTCCGCCATGAGCAGCTACGCCGTCCGTCCCGCGATCAACCATCAAATCAACCCCGTGACGCGCGCCCTGCGAGAAGGCCGGGTGGTCTTGGGGGCGTGCAGCATCTCGTTTGCGTCGCCGCCCGTGGCGCAGATATTCGGCTCGGCCGGATTTCACTTCTACTACATCGACATGGAGCACGGGCAGACCGGCTATCCCGAGCTGGCGACCATCTGCATGGCGTCCAAGCTCACGGGGATGGTGCCCATCGCCGGTACCACGAGCGTGGAGGACCATCTGATCGCCCGCCCGCTGGACGCCGGCGCGATGGGCGTGATTGTGCCGCACGTCGAGACGGCCGAGCAGGCGGCCATGGCAGTTCGCTACAGCAAGTACCCGCCTGAGGGCAAGCGCGGCGTGCTGACGGCAGGCGTGCACACGGAGTTCGCGGAGCCGGACTGCGGCGAGCTGACCGCCGGGCAGAACCGCGAGGTCCTGACCGCCGTGAAGGTGGAGAGCGGGCTCGGCATCGAGAACATCGACGCGATCGCCGCGACGCCCGGCCTGGACGCCATCCTGATCGGACGCACCGACCTGTCGGCCACCATCGGCATTCCGGGTCAGATCCACCATCCCGACATCCGGGATTCCGTCGAGCGCATGCTGGACGCGGTCAAGCGCCACGGCATCGCCGGCGGCCCGCACATCGGGTCGATCGAGGAGTCGCTGGAGTGGGCCGACAAAGGCGCGACCTTCATGAGCTACGGCTACGACGGCGACATGCTCATGCAGGCGTCGAAGCAGTTCGTCGGCGGCGTGCGCGACCTGCTGGGAGACCGGCTGCTGGACTGAGGGCTACTCCAGGCCCAGCAGGCTCAGGCTGTCGCGGTGGATGATTCCCTCGATCTCCTCGGATGGAATCTTGGGCAGCCCGGTGCCCTCGGTGACGGCGTTGATGTTTCGCAGGGTGTTGATCGTGCCGTCGACGGTGCTGAAGGGCAGGTCGCTGCCGAAGAGCACGTTGTCCACGGCGCCGAACTCGCTGAGCATGGCCAGTGCCTGGTAGAGCCACCACGGTTTGTTCTCGAGTCCCGACACGTCGGTGAACACGTTGGGGTGCTTGCGGGCGACGACCATGGCGTCGGCGAACCAGGGTAGGCCGATGTGCGCCAGGATGATCCGGAGCTCCGGGAACTCTCGCGCCACCGGGTCATAGAGCAGCGGACTGGCCAGCTCCATGGGCGTGTTGGCCATGCCCTGGTAGGCGGCGTGGGTCAGGATCGGCAGGCCGAGCTCCTGGGCTCGGGCATGGACCCGTCCGGCCTTGGGATCGTTGGGGTGGTAGTGCTGGTAGACGGGGCTCATCTTGATGCCGCGCAGGCCGAGGTCGTTCACGGATCGGTCAATCTCGTCGAGCGCGTCCGGCTGATTCGGATCGATTGACATAAAACCGATCAGCTTCTCGGGGTGCTGGCGCACGTAAGCCGCGATGTGGTCGTTGGGCGTGCACATTTCCATGGCGATGGAGTTGATGCCGAACACGATCACGCGGTCGGCGGTCTGCTCGGCTTCCCAGTGCCGCTCGGGCGTGACGTTGATATCCAGCACCTCCGGCGGATAGGTCAGCTCGATGGCCCGGCTGAACTGCGGGCCCCACTGCTCCGAGGTGCTCAGGTGAGTGTGGACGTCGACGATCATGACGCCTTCGCCTCCCACAGCAGCGGCTCGTCCGCAAGCAACCGCCGCACGTTTTCGGCCACGCCGGCTGCCGTCTCGCGAACGAAAACGTCGCAGGCGTTGGAGGCGTGTGGCGTGACGAACACTTCGTAGTCAAAGAGCGGATCGGCGGGATCGACCGGTTCCTCCCAGAAGACGTCGATCCCGGCCGTGCTCAGCTTGCCGCTCGCCAGCGCGTCGATCAGCGCCTCACGGTCGATCACGTGACCCCGCGCCACGTTCACGATCACGGCGTCGTCGTCCATGGCGGCGATGGACTCGGCGTTGATCAGCCCCTCGGTCTCGGGCGTGAGCGGCGTGGCCAGCGCGATGAAGCGACAGCCGCGCACGGCCTCATGCAGCTCGTCGGGCGGATGCACCGACGTCAATCCAAGCTCGTGCACGTCGCTCTCGCGGGGCGTACGCCGTACGCCAACGATCTCGCAGCCGAACGGCTGCAACAGCCGCACCAGCTGGCTGCCAATGCCTCCCAGACCGATGACGCAGACCCTGGAGCCGAACAGCGAATGGCCGAACGGCACGTTCCAGTCTTGCGTGCGAACGCCCTCGAGCAGTCGCGGATAGCGGCGACCGCCGCCGATCAGCAGGAAGAGGGCCATCTCCGCCACGGCTTGAGCCAGACCACCGTCCGCCGAGGGCACGTTGGCGACGCGTACGCCGCGGGCGTTCGCCGCCGCTACGTCGATGGCGTCGAGCCCGACTCCAGGCTGCTGCACCAGGCGCAGCTTCGGCGACGCATCGAGGACGGTGGCGTCGATGATGGCCCGGGCCGGGAGGAGGACGGCGGCGTCGCCAGCGTGCTGCGCGACCTCGGCCTCGGGACAGGTTCGCACCCGGTGATCGGGCAGCGCCGCCTGGATGCCGCCCGACAGGTCCGGCATGTAGTCGTTGCAGAACAGCAGGTCCACGGGATGGTCCGCCTTTGCTCGCTCGCGGCCCAACGACCACGGGCGCCGAACGCTCGGGGCAGCATGCGATCATAGGCCGCCGGTTCCGCGGGTGCGAGCGCATCCGAGCCCTCACGGGGGAGGCGACATGCGGATCACCGACGTCAAGCACTTTGCGCCCACGGTCGGGATGCGGCCGCAAACCATCGTGAAGGTCGAGACCGACGCCGGCATCTCCGGGCTCGGCGAAGCCGGCACCGCGGGCCGCGAGCGGGCGGTGCGGGGCATGTTCGACCACTACCGCGAATTTCTGATCGGCAAGGACCCGCGGCGGATCGAAGACATCCACCAGGTGCTCTACCGCAGCCAGTATTTCGAAGGCGGCACGGTGATCACCGCCGCCGCCTCGGCCATCGACATCGCGCTGTGGGACATCCTGGGGCAGCACCTGAACACGCCGATCTGGCAGCTTCTGGGCGGCGCGTCGCGACACAAGGTCACTTGCTTTGCAGACGCCGTGGCCGGCGAGGGCGCGACCATGCCGGAGCGCGCGGCGGATCTGGCGGCGAAGGGCTGGTGCACGGTGCGCTTCTCGCCCGTGATGCCAACTGAAGTCGATCCCGACGCGCCCGAGGACGTCTACGAACCGTGGGAGTCAGTGGTGGCGAGCTCCGAGATGCTTCATGCAGTGCGTGCTCGCGTGGGACCGCGGCTGCGAATGGGGATCGACTTCCACCACCGGCTCAGCGTGGCCGACGCCGCCGAGTTCTGCCGCCTGGTCGACGACGTCAATCTCATGTTTCTTGAAGAGCCGATCCGGTCCGAGAGCCCCGACGCGTATGCCTCGCTGCGTGCCATGACCGACATTCCATTCGCCATTGGCGAGGAGTTCTCGGGCATCTACGTCTTCGCGCCGTTCATCGAGCGCGGGCTGAGCAACTACGTGCGGCTGGACGTGTGCAACGTGGGCGGCTTCACGGCGGCGCGGAAGGTGGCCGGCATGGCGGAGGCGCATTACCTGGAGGTGATGCCGCACAACCCGCTGGGACCGATTTCCACGGCGGCGGCGGTGCACTTTTGCACGGCCATCCCGAACTTCGCTTTGCTCGAATACAACTGGAATACGCGGGCGCGCCCGCCGGACCTGTTTCCGGAGGGATTCGACATCGAGGGCGACGCGTTTCCGCTGCCCGAGGCGCCGGGGCTGGGCGTCAAGCTGAACGAAGATGCGCTGGCCGATCATCCGACGGTGTTCTGGGAGGCGCCCCACCTGCGCCGGCGCGACGGCTCGTATACGAACTGGTGAGCGAGGCTCGGCTGGGTCGGTTCTACTCGATCCTGCAGACGCCGTTTGACGCCGACGGCGCAATCGACCGCGCCGGCCTGGTGCGACTCCTGGACCACCGCGAACGGTGCGGGTGCGACGGGCTGTTTCTGCTCGGCGTGGCGTCCGAAGCGATGTTCCTCAGCCGGGCCGAGCAGGAGGAGGTCGTCGGCCTGGTCATGCGCGAGCTTGGCGGGCGGCTGCCGGTGCTGGTGGCGGCGTATGCCCCGGCGACGGCCGCCGTGATCGAGCTGGGCCATCGCTGGGCCGACCTGGGAGCGTCCGGAGTGGTGGTGCTGCCGCCGTACGCCGCCGCGCCCACGGACGACGCGGTGGTGCGCCACTACGCGGCTGTCGCGGCGGCGCTGGGCGTGCCGATTATCGCGCAGGACGAGCCGAACACCAGCGGGGTGGCCATGAGCGCCGGGCTGCTGGCGCGCCTGGCCCGTGAAGTCGAAGGCGTGGCCGCGTTCAAGGTCGAAGGACAGCCGGTGACGCAGCGGCTGAGCGCGGTGCGGTCGTTGGTCGGCGACGCGCGCCCCTTGTATTCGGCTGCGGGAACGTCGTTCGTGCAGGAGTTGGAGCGGGGATCGGGCGGCATGATGACGGGCTACCCCTATCCCGAGGTCATCGTCGAGACGCTGGCGCTGTTTCACAATGGCGACGCAGCGGGAGCGAATGCTCTGTGGGACCACCTGATGCCGCTGACGGCCATGGATGCGCGGCCCGGACTCATGTGGGCGGTGCGCAAGGAGATTCTCAAGCGGCGCGGGCTGATCAAGCACGCGACGGTGCGGGATCCGGCACCGGAGATCGACGCGGCGACGCGGGAGGAGATCGGACACCTGATCGACCGGCTGGAGTTGGCCGAGAGGTATTCGGTCGGAGACTAACGCTGCGGGCGTATGATGACCGCGGGCTGCGATGGTGGAGAAAGCGCGCATGTTGCTAGATAGCCGGAAGTGGGACGCCCGCTACGGTCACGATCTGCTCGCGGCCTACGGGCCGACCTACACGTCCTATCTCGCCATCACGTCGCCGAGCGCATGGGCCGTGGTGGAGGAGTTCTTTCCCCACCCGCCGCGTCAGCTCGAGTTCCAGCAGGGCATGGCTGAGGGCTATGTCGAGCCGCTGATCGATCGACTGCCCGACGCCGAGGTGGTGCTGGGCATAGGCGGCGGCAACGCCCTGGACGTGGGGAAGTACGTGGCCTGGAAGCTGGAAAAGCCGTTAGTGCTGATTCCCACCATCGTCTCGACCGGCGCGATATTCCAGGCGCCGGTGGCGGTGCGCCGTGCGGACATCTGGGAGTTCTTCCACGACACGGTTGCGCCCGACTATCTGCTGCTGGACTACGACGTGATCGCGGCGGCGCCGCCGCATCTCAACCGGGCCGGCATGGGCGAGTGCATCTGCAACCTGGGACATGTGGCGTCGTGGCGCTGGTGGGCGGAGCAGGGACTCGAGGGCCTCCCGCCGATGGACCAGGCCGCGGCGGACGGGACGCTGGCCTGGATCTACAAACGCTGCCGGCAGTTCAGCGAGGGCCTCGACGAAAACGGCCAGTTGAGCGATCACGCGATCCGCATCGCCAGCGAGATCAACCGCGAGCGCTACGACGTGCCCACGTTCGACATGAAGGTCTCGCGCAGCATCGATCACACCTTCGTCATCGCGTTCGAGTGGGTGCTGGACCGCGAGCTGATTCACTCGGAGGCCGTGTCGCTTGGGTCACTCATCAACGCGCACGTCTACGGGTGGGGGTTCGATGAGACGAAGGCGCTGCTGGATCTGTGCCGCGTGCGCTACCGTCCCGCCGAGATCGGCTGCACCTGGGACGAGGTGAAGACGGTGCTTGCCAGGATCAACGAACTGCACGATCTCCTGGGGAATCCTCCCAACTGGTTCCACCACCGCACGCTCGGCGACGAATCGTTCGAGCGGATGGCGGCGGCCATCGACGCGGCATAGCCGGGGAAACGGGCAAATGTCGCAATCGGTTGTGCGGGTCGGACTCATCGGCGCCGGGAACTTCGGCGGCGAGGTGGCAAAGATCGTAGCGCGGCGGCCGGAGCTGGAGCTGGTTGGCGTCGCCGACGTGAATGCGGACGCCGCTCAGCGGCGCGGCGAGGAATACGGCACGCCCTGGTGGGGCGATCACCGCGACCTGCTGGCCGACTGCGACTGCGACGCGGTGGCCGTCGCCACGCCGCACAACACGCACCGGGACATCGTGGTGGACGCGGCGGCGGCCGGGCGCCACATCTTTTGCGAAAAGACCATGGCGATCACCGTGGCCGAGTGCCACGACATGATCGAGGCGGCCGACCGGCACGGCGTGAAGCTGATGATCGGCCACAAGCGGCGCTTCCGCGGCGCGCATGCCGAGATCAAGCGCCTGCTCGAAACCGGCGAGTTCGGCCGGCCGCTTTCCATCAATGTGCATGGCTACTTCGGGCGGCGGATTCACGGCTTCTGGTCCAGGAAGGCGGCCAACGGCGGGTTGCTGTACTGGGCCGGCACGCACGACGTGGACACCATTCGCCACTACCTGGGCGAGGTCGAGACGGTGTCGGCGATGGCCGGTCCCAAGCTGTTTCCCGACGTGACCGACTACGACGACGCGATTGCCGTGAATCTGCGGTTCCGCAACGGGGCGGTGGGATCGATCCAGGTCACGACGGCGTTTCCCATGGCCACCTACCGCACGTCGTTTAGCTACCAGATCGCCTGCGAGCACGGCGGCATCGCCTACGACCCGCGGCAGGTGGCGGTGCACTACGCCACGCACGACGGCCCGATGCAGACGACGTTCTTCGAGGGCTATGGCTTCGAGGAGGCGTTCGATACCGAGTGGGACAGCTTCGCCGCCTGGGTGCTGCGCGACGAGCCGCCGGTGCTGACCGGCGAGGACGGCCTGCGGGCGGTGGAGATCATGCAGGCGGCCTACATTTCGGTCGAGGAGGGCGGCAGGCCGATTTCGCTCCCGCTGGACCGCGACGAGCGCAGACCATTTGGGTAGGGGCCGCCGAACTCGCCGGCCTCGGCCACACCCTCCGGTGAACTGCCGGGCTAAGGTCGTCGGTCAGCGTCGGAGGCCGGGATCGTTCCGCCGACCCGGAAGAGCGTGGTAGGCGTGCGTCTCCGGACTTTGCAGTTTGCGCAAGTCCCTGCGCACGTGCTGCCAAGGAATCTCTTCCTCCGGCGAAGACGTGATCCACGGCCAGAACCGCTAAGCGAGGCGCATCGCGGCGCTCGGTAGTGCGAGTAGCGCCCGTACGAAAAGGCTCCATCCTCGTGCAGCTGCACGTACGGATGCTGCGTTGATTCGAGGCGATGGTTACGGCGGCCTGCGAGCCGCCGAGTCAAGCTGAGCGGCTAGTAGCGATTACGGTAGCGGCCAGCCATATCGACGTAGGCGCGCGTCTCTTGACTCTGGTCATTGCGGATTTTCTTCGCGAGAGCTTCCTGCTCTGGGGAAGGCGTGAACCACAGCCACGAGCGATAAACGAGTCGCTTGGTCAAGCGCCAAATTGCGAGTAGTGCCCCCATGAAAATCTCCTATCGCCGTGCAACTGCACGTACGGATGCGAGCTTGATTCTAGGTGATGGTCAGGCGGCCGTGAGCCGCCGGGTCGAGGTGAGCGGCTAGCGACTGCCGGGTCCTACGCCACCGCGCGTGTAGTGCTCCCGTATGGCGTCGTGCGCCTGCTGACGCGCCTGCCGGCGTTGCTGCGCCGAGTGCATGCGCTGCTCGGGGGTGGGTGTGACCCAGCGCCTTAAGCGAGTCACGAGTCGAGCGAGAAAGCGGGGCACCGCGAGGATGACTCTCACGAAAGGCTCCAATCGACGTTCGCCTGCATGCTTGGACTCGAAACCTTGTCTGATTCTAGGCGATCATCACGAGCTCGGTTGAGCCGGTGGGCCAGTCCGAACGGTTACGGCCAGAAGACCCGCCGAGCCCCGCCCTTAGAGTGGGTCCTGCTTACAAAGTTGCCCGTCCGTTGGCTTTGACGTCGATGCAAGTGCTTCCCCATGGTGTGCTGCTTGGGCGCAGGCACGAACAAGCGCCAAATGCGGCGCACGGGCCAGGTAGCCAGGCGCAGCACGGCGAGAATGGGGCGCATCGAGAACCTCATCTGTTGTGGGTCCACGCGTCGGGGCGCAGAAGCTGGCGGGATTCTATCGGGTCGGGGTGCCGCGAGGTCGGGGATGTCTCCGTTTTTTCCTGATCAAGCCAGGGGCAAGTGCTCACTCGCTCCCATCTAGAACGAGGGAATCGGATCCGAGCGGGGCGGGATCCCAGCCGACGCCACCACGCGATGGCGGTTGTCGAACTCGACGCTGCCGTCGTCCTCGCGAGTAGTGAGTGTGACGCCGCGCTCGAACGGCGACTGGTTGCCGAGGGTGAAGTCGCGTTCGTAGGCGCGGACCGACACGTATTCGGCGGTGTGTCCGCCGGCCCAGCGAACGGTGAAGATCGCGCGCGGCAGGGGCTTTGGCCCGGTGGCGTTGCGGCGGAGGGTCTCCAGCGCTTGCTCGTCGATCTCTACGCCCAGGCCGGGCGCCTCGGGCACGCGCACATAGCCGCGCCGGATGTCGAGCGGCTCACGCAGCAGGTCGTGGGGATAGACATTGGACGCCGTCACGGCGGGCCAGCGGGCGGCGGGCAGCGCGGCGGCCAGGTGGGCCGCGAAGGCTGTAGTGATGCCCGTCCCGACCAACTGCACGAAGAACGGCAAGTTGGCCGCGTGCGCCAGCGCGGCGTAGTGCAGCGTGGAGGCGGCGCCCTCGCCGTGACCCGCAAAGCCGTCGCAGACGTTCTCTCGCATCGCGGTGAGAAAGTCCGGCTCGTCGAAGTGCAGCGCAATGGCCCGGCGGGACTTGGCTCGAAGCGTGGCGTTGCCGGCGACGTCGCGCTGGGGAATGGGCGTCTCGAACATGTGGATCTTGGGGAATGCCTCCAGCTCGGACAGGACCTGCTGCGCGAAACCGGCGTCGAGCAGGAAGCCGTTGAAGTCGAGATCGAAGGTGGCGTGGTCGGGAGTGACGGCGCTGATGGCCTCCATCTGCGCGATCAGGTCGAACCAAGGCCGGGGCTTGAGCTTGAAGTCCGTGTAGCCCGCGGCGATGGCGTCCTCGGCCTCGGCGGCCCAATCCTCGGGCGGCATCTCGTAGCACCACCACGCCAGCGGCACCCAGGCGCGCGCCTGCCGGCCGATGAGTCGGTGCGCGGGCACTCCGAGCGCCTTGCCGGTGAGGTCGAACATGGCCTGCTGCAGGCCGGAGCCAAGCTCGTCGCGCCAGAGCAGCTCCGCCGGGTTGCGGCCTAAGACGCCGGCATCCACGACGTCCATGTCGCGGTCCCAGTTGTGCATCGCGCGGGACTCGCCCCAACCGACGATGCCGCTGTCGGTGGTGACGCGGCAGATCTCGATCAGGGAGAAATCGAAGATGCCGCGCCGCATGTGCGGTTCCGTGCGCGGCGTGAACCCCACGTCAAGCTCAATGCGCTCGACGCCCGTGATCTTCATGCCGGCACGAGACCCTTGGGTACTACCACGTGACTCCGGCCCTCCATACCGTCATTCCCGCGGAGGGAGACCTTTGCGTAAAGGGGTGATATCCCACGCCCCGGACCCTCACCCAACCCTCTCCCTGGGGGAGAGGGAACCGGATCGCCCTCACCCCCGTATCGAGTACGGGGCGAGCTCTACGCCGAGCCTCCGGTGCGAGTCTAGGCTCAACCGGAATGGATTCCC